>NZ_WUTY02000001.1:655172-1310344 GCF_009828925.2 Methylicorpusculum oleiharenae | reverse complement strand
CTGATAGTTTGTTCAATCGGCTCCATGACAATGCAGTCTACCGGGCAAGGCGCCACACAAAGCTCACAGCCGGTACATTCATTGGCAATAACGGTATGCATCATTTTCGCGGATCCCAAAATGGCGTCCACAGGACAAGCCTGAATACATTTTGTGCAGCCAATACAGTCCTTTTCGATAATCACGGCGACACTTTTTGGCTTGACTGCGCCAAATTCATCGTTCAAAGTCTTGGCTTCCAGGCCCAGCAAATCAGCCAGAGCATTGATGCCGTCCTGACCACCGGGCGGACATTGATTGATATCCGCCTCTCCCAACGCGATGGCTTCGGCATAAGGTCTGCATCCTGGATAACTGCATTGCCCGCATTGTGTTTGGGGCAATATCGCCTCAATTTTATCGACAATAGGATTTCCTTGAACCTTGAAATAAACTGCCGAGAAACCCAGCACCACACCAAAAACTGCAAATGTCGCGCAAATTATAAGTATCATTTTATTGTGTTCTAAATGATCGGTTGCAAACTACCCAGACCGCGCTGGCATCTTTAAAACTTCGGATTAGACCCGTGCAATCCTTTTTTTATTGCTTTCCTGAAAAACTAGACTCTGACCAGACCGGAAAAGCCCATAAACGCCATAGACATCAATCCAGCCGTAATGAGCGAAATGGCATTACCTTTAAACGGAACCGGCACATCGGCCACCTCAATTTTTTCACGAATTGTTGAAAACAGCGTCAACACCATTGAAAACCCTACCGCAGCGCCAAAGCCATACAATGCCGATTGAAGAAATCCATTTTGTGCCTGCACGTTAAGCAGGGCTACGCCAAGTACTGCGCAATTTGTGGTAATCAGGGGCAAATAGATACCTAACACCTGATAGAGCATGGGACTGGTTTTGTGGACAACCAGTTCGGTAAATTGAACGACAAACGCGATGACGACAATGAAGGTAATGGTTCTTAAATACTGCAATTCCAAAGGAATCAACAAATACTCATTCGCCAGATAGCTGCATACTGAAGACAGGGTCAGTACAAACGTAGTGGCAAAGCCCATACCCAGAGCCGTCTCAAGCTTTCTGGAAACCCCCATAAAGGGACATAATCCTAAAAATTTGACCAGTACAAAATTATTAACCAGGATGGTACTTACCAAAATAATTAAATAGTCTTTCATGTTTTAACCTCATCTCTGGATTCGGAAGGACTGTGGAATGCTTCCGTCTATTCTGAACTGCGTTTAACTTTGCCTGACTTATAGAAAAGCCCATAAGCGGTGTAATGACGAAAATAAGACCATTAGCCAGGAAGATAATTCCTGACTATTTTAATCAAGAATTAGTGGAAATAAAACATCATTTTTGATTTAAATGCAACAAAGCCCATTATATCCGCTTTCACCGGCAAGAAAAAAGCCCACACCCTTTATAAAAAAATTCGGGGCCTTAAACTCCTGTACCAGAAGGTCCAAAATTTAAAACTTTAAGCTATTGACTTGATCGAATCGGGGAATCGGGTGCAATAATTTTGGCCTTAACAGGACTGTTCAATTGAAGCAGCCATTTTTCGGCAGCTTGATAATGGATATTCAATATCAAATTTGGAAATAGCCCGAAGATCAAGACGAGCACGGCAGGAATGCACAGTATCGCCAGCTCACGGCTTTTCAGATCATCCGCATCAACTATACCGGCATTGACAACAGGCCCCCAAAAGGCCCGCCTCATGAAGTTAATGGTATAGGTTGCACCGATAATGGCTCCCAGCATTGCCGTAATCGCAAGACTGGGATAAGTATCGAGTACGCCAATGAACAACAATAATTCGGCCGGAAAACCGCTGGTACCGGGCACACCGATACTGGCAAAAGCGAATAAAAAGAACAGCGTTGCCAATCGGGGCATGGTTTTGGCCAAACCGCCAAGATGAATGATTTCCGTGCTGCCAATACGGTGCTGAATAAAACCGGCCATCAGCATCAGACAACTGGCAATCAACGTAAAATTCAATAATTGAAAAATGGCGCCCTGTATACCCTGCATATTAAAAGCGGCAATACCCACGATGACCAAGCCGACATGACTCAAACTCGCATAAGCTAAAATACTTCTTAAATTGGTCTGCTTAATCGCAATCAGACTGCCGTAAATCAGCGTGGTGACGCCGAGTATTCCAATTATCCAGCTGTATTCGATTGCCGCAGAAGGCGCCAAAGGCAAGGCAAACCGGAGAATACCGAAAACACCCAATTTTAAACCTGTCAATAATGCCGTCATTTGCGTCGGGGCTTCCATTGCTGTCGTAGGTAGCCAGGTATGAAACGGAATCAATGGCGCTTTGACGCCAAAACCTAATAAAAGCAGCAGCAGAATGACTGGCTGTAAATTTTCAGGAAGCGGCGTGCTCAGCAAAATGGGAAAGCTGAATGACAAATCTTCAGGAATGTGCCCGCCTGCATGAACAGCATGATTCATGCCCAGCATGATAATGGCGAATAATAATGGGACACCACCGAAAAGCATGTACAGCGTGTATTTAAGAGCGGCGGCGCGCCGATGCGGCCCCATGCCCCATAAGCCGATCAAAAAGAAAATCGGCGGCAGGGTTAATTCCCAGAACAGGAAAAACAACATCATATCCAACGCGCTAAAAACGCCTAGCGTAATGCCTTCCAGAACAAGCAGCAGCGCAAAATGAAAGCGAGTCAGTGTCGTGACAGAATTCCAGGAAGCTAAAATCGTTAATACCGTCAATAAGGCGGATAAAGGCAAAAACAGTAAAGAAATACCATCTACGCCCACAATAAAATCAATGTTGAGACTGGGTATCCATGCGTAATGCTCAACCCACTGAAAACGGCTGCCTTGATTGATATCAAATGCGCTCACCAGAAAGAGCGCAATCATCAGCTCAATGACGGCAAACCCTAAGGCCACTCGTTTGGCCGAATTCAGCTCTTTACACAATCCTGTAACAAGAGCACCCAGCAAAGGCAAAAGAATAAGACAGCTAAGCAATGGAAAACCGGCGGCAATCACGGCTGGTCTCCTGGGTTGTCAATGGATTCGGGGATCGGTTCATTAGCATGATGCGATCCGTGTTCGGGATAATGCTCACCAATAGCCGATGCGTCCTGGTCGATGTACTTTAACCAGGGCGTTGTATAAAAGCCGGTTCCGATCAACAGCAAACAAATCACCACGGTGATAATACGCTCAATGACGACGGGGTGATGAGACGTACTGAAAGGTTGATGCGCACGCTTGGGATTGGCAATAAATATCCGTTGAAAAGCCCGTAAAAGAAAACCGGCGGCCAGCACGTTACCGACCAAAATTGCGACGGCGACAAACCAGCCGTGCTCTTCTATCGTGCCTTCAATCAACAAGTGAGCCGCATCGAATCCCGGCGTTCCCGGCATGACCATGGTACTGAGCGAAGAAATCAGAAATAAAATGGCTATGGTTGAATTGGTTTCAAACAAACCGCCCAGCCTCGGCAAAAATGCGGTTCGGCTCCTTTCATAAATCAAGCCGACACTGAACAGCATCCCGGCCGTCGCAAGCCCGTAAGCAACAGACAAAAGAAGGACGCCTTCCAGGGCGTAATCGTTGAACGAAAATATGCCGATAACCAGCATGCCGGTATGACTGATGACTGCAAAAGCCATAAGCCGTCGAATGTTGATCTGCATCAACGCCAGCAGCGCACCGTAAAAAATACCGATCAACCCCAAATTGACGACAAATCCCGCCCATTGCTCAGCCGCGCCGGGAACCAGCGGCAATATGAAGCGGATCACCGCATAAATACCCAGCTTTAACCCCACCAGAAAAATCGCCGCACTGGCGACCGTGCCTTGTTCGGCAATCATCGGCAACCAGCCATGAAACGGGAATAACGGCATCCTGACTGAAAAGCCGTAAAACAACAGCATAAATATCAACGCTTCGTTATCCAGCGAAACGTTATGCTGCTTCAATGCCAGCCAATCGAAAGTCAATGGCATGCCGTTTTTTTCCAGTCCGAAAGATAAGAGCAAAAAACCGGTCAAGGTCATAGCAAGACCGAAAATCCAGAACTGCAAAATTCTGAAAATAATCCTGCGACGATTAAGACCTGTGCCCGCATAAATCGTTAAAAAAGTCACCGGCAACAATTCCAGTGCACTCCACAACCAGAATTGCAGTGAATTCAACGCCGAAAAGGCACCAATCAGAATGCCTTCATATCCCAGCAAACAGGAAATTAGCAACGTATCGTGAGCATGGCGGGTAATACGGGTATAAGTCAGCGCCAAAAGCGACACGACTGCTGTCAAAGGTATAAACAGGATATTCGTGCCGTCGACACCGACGCGGTAGGTCATGCTCAGCAGCTCGACCCTTTCAGACAAATGGATTCCCGCTGTTTCGGAATCGAAGATGATCAGCAAATAAATACCGAGCAGCACGTTAACGATTGTCGCAGTAAAACTGACTTTTATAGTAAGCGTCTCGGACTTGAACCCGCTGATGATTATGACTGCCAGCAAAGGAATAAATGTCATGACACTCAACACCGGAAATACCGCAGTTTCAGACCATGAAAATAATTGAATAGCCATATGCCCTCAGGAAGCGATCAGCAGGCTGATGAGCACAAAAATCACCAGATATCGGGGCATCTGTAAAATCTGCTCAAGTTTATTTGCAGATTTACCGAGTTTTCTACCGTATTTGATTGATTCTTTACCCACACCTCTCAATACAAAATGATATTCAAACCAGTTCACCAGACCCGCCGACCATTCGGTCAACTTACCCGCTAAACCGCTGCCTGTGGCGAAACGGTCCTCATCATTATCCAGACGAGCGCCGATTTTTCTTTCCTCGATTTGAGTCAGTGTTGAAATAGCACGAATGGCCGGCGCGGGCGATCCCAGCAAGGGGTCCACAAAGCGTATTTCAAAAAAACTCAGATCTCTTGCAAGCCGGCGGACCGGTTTCACAACCATCCATTCGATGGCGGGCTCCAGCCATAAGCGTTGCTGCGCAGCGGCAAATAGCCCCGGCCTGGCAGCCAAAAAGGAAGGGACACTGCGTACGGGATTATCGTGGGCATTATGTAAAATAGAAGGGGCTGTCAAAAACTGATAACTTCTCACCAACGTATGCGCGCCCAAGTGCCAGACTGCCAACTGCCAGAATCCCAACCCGCATTCCAAAAACATCAGACCGATTTGAGCCTGGACCGAAAAAACCAGCGAACTTTTGATATCCGTCTGCGTTAATCCGGCAAACCAGCCATAAAATGCGGTTAACAGCCCAACCACGGCAATCACGCCCATAGCCAACGGGGCTACTTCAAACAAAGGTTGTAAGGTAAGAATTACAATGACACCGGCATGGATCATAATGGCGCCATAGAAAACCGCGCTCGATGGCGTTGGTCCTTCCATCGCTCTTGCCAGCCAGGGTGAAAATGGAATTTGAGCGGACTTGGCAAACGCGGCTACTGAAAAACAGAGCGCTAGAATGACCGCATCATTTCCTAACAAATCGGCCGCACCCTCATTAATATCCTGCCAGTTGGCAGAGCCTATCCAATGCAGGCTCAAACCAATACCCATCAAAAACCCGGCATCCCCTACCCGGTTAGTAATAAACGCTCTTGCCGCATTATTGGCGGCCACCGGCCGGTCGTAAGCATAGGCAATCAACAGGAATGAACATATTCCGGCGATTTCCCAACCCATAAATGCGCTTAATGCTGAACCGGAAAGAACCAGCAAAAACATCGCTGCCGCAAACAGACACAAAATAGAAAAAAAGCGGTGAAATCCCCGCTCCTTATGCATGTAATTGACTGAAAACCGGGCAACGATGACAAAAATGATAGAAAACAATCCGGCCAGAGCCAGATTTAATGAATTAAAAGTCACTCGCAGCGGCAATTGTAAATCACCACTTTGCAGCCACACGAACTGGACATGCTCATCGGTTTGATAACCCGACAAAAATGCCATCAAGAGCCCTAACGCCAGCAAGCAACTGAGCGATAAGCTCCAGACCGCCAGTTTTGCCGTGATGCGCTCTGAAGCCAGTGACGGCAATAAGCCGGAAAAATAGCCCAGTCCTATCATCACAGCGGCTATCAAAGGAAACAACGGAATCAAACAAGCCCAATTTGCCATAATCACACTCCGTTTGAAATTAAGGGCTGTTTAATCAGCATGGGGGGAACCGCCTCTGTTTCCGTGCGATAACAATCTTCCGAACTTTCCCTTAGCGGTAATTTTTGTATCGCGGATTCCCAGGCAATAAAACCAGCACCCCGCTCAAATATAAAAAGCTGCCCGGTATCAGGATCTTGTGTACTCAGATGCACCCAACCGCCATCAATCAGCTCCCGTAAACCGGCCTGGCGATGATAAATTTTCTCGAGAATGCCGGGAGACGCCTCAGTCACAATCTGCAAACGCATCGCTTCATGAATTTCGACCATCTGCAAAGGCAGCCCTGTTCTTAAATCGCTAGATGCGCCTTCCATGACACCGAACAAACCGGTCACATTATGAGGAATTTTTGTCCCGCAACCGAAACGCTCGTTATTAACGCTTGAAAAATAGTATTCGAGATTGATTCCCGCACCGACGGGGCCTGCAGTCAATAAAATCGACTCCAGGACAGTTCCATCCGGATCCTGAGCCGGATCATAGGAAATCAGAAACATCCGCCGGTCCAGAAACAAACCTTGTGTCGCAGAACGTCTGCCGATATAGGCCGAGGCATTGGTGGCATGACCGAACTCGGGCCGAACCTGACTGAGATCATAAGACCGGGCTTCGACATGTCTCACTGCAGCTGCACCGCTTTTATCTTGCGCGTTGAAAAACCGGCGGCAGCGTTCTGTCACGGCTCTTTCCTTGGCCTTCATCAACTGTAATTCAAATATTTCGAAATCAGCCTTAGCAGTGACCGGCATCCGCTCCAGGTCATACCAGGTAATAACATCGTTACAGGTATCGTGTTGGGCGCCCACAAACCAGGTGTCATCCGGAATGGAAATACCGCGTTCAGGCAGCAGACGCCTGACCTCAGGGCGATTGGCCATCGCCGCAAACACACGGGCATTAGGCCCGCCTCTTCGTCCGCCGCACGCGCCGCAATCATGAGCCGCCTCATGAGGATTATTCTGGCTTGTCGAACCATGCGCCATCAAACACACAATACGGGCCAAGCCGTAACTCAGACCGGTCGTTTTTAACAATTGAGCAATACGGTCAGCTTGTTCATGATCGGTAAAACCCAACTGAGGTGCATCGCTCGCAGCCTCAGCGGATTGAGGAGTTGAAGTAAATTGAAGCCCGGTTGGAACCGTTTTTACAATGGAACTGTAAAGCCATTTTTCCAGCTTGTAGTTAACCGTCGGCAGTAACGATTTAATCAACAGCTTAACGATCAGCAGCGGCGCAAAGACATACAGCAAGGGATAGGCTGCAAACAGGTGGCTGCGCAGACTTTGATGCACCAGATTTATCCCCTTTTTGTAGAGGTCAAGACCTTTTAGATGCGCGTCCATTGCCGATTCAGCTCCTTCCACCGGCATTTCATTAACCTGGTGTACCGGTGTCACAACCACCGGGCATAACGGCGTTATCGCATGATCATCCAGGCCTTTGTAATTCATCGCAACACCAAAAAAACCGGCTGCGCCCAGGGTTTCTATTTCGGGATTTATTTCTTCAAGATGGCGACGAAAACTTTCCTCTCGCTCATCCATACAGAACATCACCTGCGCTTCAGGTCGTCGGGGCCTCGTTGCCCATCGCCCTCTGCCGTAATTGGCCTGCAACCCTTGAAACAAATTTTCCCGGAAATTATGTTCGTAGGCGTATAACCACACTTTATTGCGGTCAGCCACACCAAAACTGTCTAAAACCGTCAGCAGCTTCTCCAGATCGGCTTTATTCAGCGATTGAACGTGACGGGCGTTTAAACCTGAATGCTGACAAAGACAAAACAAGCGCCAGCCGCTGTCATAGAGCGTATGTTCTTTTGATTGGTTCCGATGGGCTAAAGGACTCGACTGCCATGTCCAAAGCTCTTCTGCCAGGCGCCACCAGTCTTTCCGGTCCTGCCGCTCAGTCCTGCTCAATAAAATCAGGGATTCAGCCGACTGACTCAGGTATTCGGGCAGCACGCCCCGGTAAAGTTGACGGCGCACCCAAAACTCGGCAAGATTTTTTTGGAAATACGAGATCAACCGGTCTAATTTGGCCTCTATTTTCCAGGTAACTTCACACAGACGATTGAGCCAGAGCCGATCCAGGGTCAATCGTATCGCCAGATAATCGGCTAGCGTGGGTTGAGCGCCGTTTGCTGTCTTGTAGTTTGGGTTGTGCTCACGCCAGTTGATGATGCCAGACCAGCCGGGCAATTCCAGCGCTAAGCGACGCAAATAGCCCGGCCATTGTTGCTGCGGAACTTGCAGGGCCGTTAAATGAAACACGATCGCATCCACAGCATCATCCGGCAGCTGCGATTCAAGAATATGCCAGTCCGGAAGTTCCTGAAAAAAAGGATTTGCATCGTATCTGGCGGTTAAGCGCCAGGCATCATAGAGACCCAGCCGCTTAACATCAGGCAATTGCCATGGCGCAAGCCCCTCGTCCAGCGCCGAAGCGCAGGTCCTTATCAGTAAGGGACGGACATCATCCAGAATATCCATACCGGTCAGCGCTAAAACAAATCCGCGTAAGGTAATGTTGTCACCGATCTCATCAACCAGGGCATCCAACGTATTTTTTGCCTGTTCCTGAATTTGTTGAACAACAGTCAGATTTTGAATTGCCGTTGGCTGCATCTTACTTCTTGCCAACCAGTCTTCGGCTTGCTCGGCCGTTATATCAAAGAGATTTTCCGGGTGCAGCCTGACGTCATTGATGCCCAGTTTATCCAGGAGAGTGCTCCAGAGTCTGTTGATCGCAACAGCTTCATCCTCATCTGCTACTAACTGCTCTCGCGCATGTTGAGACACACCGGGGCGCAGCAAATTGAGCCCTGCACACTCGGTTTGCAGCCAGTTGAAACGTTCAGGGCTCACCGGCTCCAATCCATGCAGCAAAACCGTATTAACGATCTCACTGATGCTGATTGTTTTGGTATCTACTTTGATAATCACCTGTCTAGGATCGAGACAGGTTTCATGACTCAGTGCAGCCAGTATGTCGTCATCGTTAATACGACCCTGCTGGTAAAAGGCTCGAAATTGGGTTTCCGGCAAATAACCGCTAATGCCGGTCAGGGCTTCAAAATCAGCCAAAGCCTGTTCAAAAGGCAAATGCTGGAAACCGTGTAAGGTGTTGTGGTGAACAAAGTTATCGATAGGCGCCTGTCCGGGAAGCACATGATCCAGATGATGCAAAACAGCCATCAGTTGTTCGCGCAAAGCGCCAATATCTTCAGAATGGTTAAGCATTGGTTACCTGACGATAACGGCGTCAATGCCATCATTAAAAAGCCCGTCGTCCCTGGTCAAGTTCGCACGTTGTTCCAAAGGAAGAAGCTGGCTGCTTAGCGATGAGCGGCTTTCGAGGTGATCAACACGGTGACTGATAGAATCAATCATATGGTTTATGGTGGCTGTCGAAAGATTGATCAGCGGCGCAGGAAATAATCCGAACAACAAAATACCGCTCACCAGAATACTGACTGAAACCAATTCAACGGGTTTTAAATCCGGAATATGCTGCATTTGAGGCTTGACGGGCCCTGTAAACAAAAGGCCGATCGTGCGGATCGAATATGCAGCACCTATCAAAATACTTAAACTGAAAAAAACCATCAAGCCCTGCCATTGCTGAAATCCGCCAATCAAAGCGTGTAATTCGGCAACAAAACTGACCGAACCCGGCAGACCCATTGCCGCGAGTAATGTCAGCGTAGTCAGCATGGCAAAACGGGGCGTGACTCTGATTAATGAACTGTAATCCTGAATATTACGGGTATGAGTTCGCTCATACAGTAAACCGATCAATAAAAACAGAGCACCGGCAACCAGTCCGTGAGCCGTCATTTGCAAAACGGCACCGGTCATACCCGAGTGATTCAGCGCGGTGATACCCAATAACACAACACCCATGTGACTGACCGAAGAATAGGCAATCATTGCTTTGAGATCGCTTTGACGCCAGGCAAGCAAAGCGCCGTATAGCATGCCGAACAAGGCCAGAAAAACCAGTAAAGGCTGTAAAAGTTCTATGGCTTCCGGCAACATGAAGGCAACCCTGATCAGTCCATAAGCGCCCATTTTAAGCAAAATACCAGACAGCAGAATACTGATGGGGCTGGGGGCTTCAACATGAGCCAGCGGTAACCAGCCATGAAGGGGGAAAACCGGCATTTTCACGCCGAAACCGATTAAAAAGCCCAAAAACACTAGGACCTGTTCATAGAGTGGCATATCCTCGGCGGCCTGACTCATTGAGGTCATCAGTGATCCGCCATGTTCAAGAACGTATTGACTGATCGCCAACAGACTGACCAGCATGAAAATCGATCCGCCCATCGTATAAAGCACAAAATTCATACTTGCAGCATGCCGTCTCTTACCACCCCAGCGATCGATTAAAAAGAACAGTGGAATCAGCGTGACTTCCCAAAAAATATAAAACAACGCCCAGTCCTGAGCCAAAAAGACGCCCAACATCCCGAATTCAAGTAACAAAACGCAGATGTAGTAGCCTTTGACGCTGCCGGAGATCGATGATGAAGCAAGCAGAGCAATTGATGTCAGAAGACTAGCCAACACCAGCATCGGTATCGACAACCCGTCGACACCCAAGGCATAGGCGCTGCCGAGTTTTGGATTGAGAGGATAATATTCGCTGAATTGCAAACCGGCATCCGATGCGTCATACCGGTAGGTCACCCAACAGGCCAGTAAAAGTGCGATAAAGGCAAACAGGTTACCCAACCCACGGATCAGTTGAAAATGCCTGCCCGGTGCCAATACCAAAAAAAGCACCCCCACTGCCGGTGTCCAAAGTAATGCACTGAGTATGATCATAATAAATTTCTTTTTATCTTGCTCGCCACAATGCTGCCTTGTACGACTCTGGCCTTTGGGAATCAATTTAGGGGACCTTGAACCAAATTGCTCAAGCGTTTTACAGGTATTTACTAAAATTGAGAGGCGCTGGAAATTTAATTTAAATGCTGCCTGCAGAAAGCTTTTAAACTAAACGATGTTCATGTTAAATCTGGAACGGTTTGTTAACGTTTCTGCAGTAAAAAACGCACACGGCCTATCCATCATCGTTACCACCGACACCGACAGAAATTCTGTGGGTACCGCGGACCATTGCCCGGTTCTTTAATGCACCAGACTTAACAGAATACCGGCGGCTACCGCAGAGCCAATGACACCGGCTACATTCGGCCCCATCGCATGCATCAGCAGAAAGTTATGCGGATTGCTTTCCAATCCTAACTTATTTGCAACTCTTGCGGCCATAGGAACAGCCGACACCCCCGCCGCGCCAATCAGGGGATTTATAGGCGTTTTACTGAATTTGTTCATTATTTTGGCCATCACCACACCCGCCGCAGTACCGATACAAAAAGCAATTGCACCCAATGCCAGTATCCCCAGCGTCTCATATTTCAAGAAGGCATCGGCACTCAACTTGGAGCCCACGGAAAGACCCAGAAATATAGTGACAATATTGATCAATTCATTTTGCGCAGTTTTACTTAAGCGTTCCACTACACCACACGTGTTCATTAAATTACCGAAACAAAACATCCCCACAAGTGGCGCAGCAGAGGGCAACAGTAGCGCGGTTAACAGTAAAAGCATCAAAGGAAAGACGATTTTTTCGGTTTTACTGACAATTCGAAGTTGCTCCATTTCGATCAGGCGCTCTTGTTCTGTTGTCAATGCTCGCATAATCGGAGGCTGAATTAACGGCACCAAAGCCATATAAGAGTAAGCCGCTACCGCAATTGCTCCCAACAAATCGGGCGCGAGTTTAGAGGCCACATATATAGCTGTAGGTCCATCTGCCCCGCCGATAATCGCAATTGCAGCCGCATCTTTCATGGTAAATTCCAATCCTGGAACCAGATTTAATGCAAGCGCTCCCAATAAGGTTGCAAATATCCCAAATTGAGCAGCCGCACCAAGAAAGAGTGTTTTTGGATTGCCCAGCATCGGTCCGAAATCGGTCATGGCACCGACGCCCATAAATATCAACAGCGGAAATAAACCGGTCTTGATGCCGAAGTAAAGGTAATAAAGCAGCCCGCCTTCTTCAGACATACCCGCAACCGGAATATTACTCAAAACCGCGCCGAAACCGATTGGCAGCAAGAGTAAAGGCTCGAAGCCTTTTTTAATCGCGAGATACAGCAGCAAAAAACCCACCGCCATCATCAGTGTCTGTCCCGGCTGTATGCTGTAGAACCCAGTGCTCTGCCAGAGCAACATTAAATTTTCCATAAATTGTCTCGACTTAATTAGTTTTAAACGGGTATCTCAATGTGGGCAAACTGTGGTGTAAAAGCCGCAAAACGCCTCTTACCTTCCCTTTTCCTATGGGAGACCTACCCGCACTAATCCAGGACTAGGTGCCAGCGTCTTATCTATTGGTCATTGCAATTGCAAGGGTCAACCAATAAGAATTCACTTATAGCATATCTGCCGGTCATTCGTGCTTTTAGGGAATTATATTGAACGAAACTCAATAGCTAAAGTTAATTCATTGAGATTAGCTAACATAACCCTGATAAGTCCTGATTTTCGATCGCCGTCTCTCTGCAAAAAGCAGTGTGTCGGCACAAATCAGTCAGAGCCGTTGATTCAGGCAAAAACAACAGGTTTGCACCAAAAGATGAACCGCACTACTTGCTGCACCAATTAAGAGCATTTTAACTCATTTTGTGCTCTTATTTTGTGCATAACAGCCTTATTAATTCAAATATCAAACCATGATGTTCTATTATTTCATAAGCTTATAAATTCGGCATGGATCCTGCTGCTGTCTAGACACAATGTCGTTTAAATCAGCAATTCCCATTTTAAAACCTTACGTTTTTCTAGGTATTTGATTTTCTCCATAGAGCATGAACCGCATCAAATGCTGCCAATTATCAAAAGGCATAAATTGAAGTAAGGTTCGGAATTGTTCGAAGAATGTCCGCCTGGAAGGTGCGGCATTGCGGACGGCACGGTAAGCCTCGTCGAGCCATTCAAGCACCGTATGAGTGAGGAAAGCCAATAAGTTGAGGGTTGCCAAGAAGTTGGACAACTGCTGTTTGCCGTGGGCAAAGTTATGCTCGAAATGATAGCCATGGTTCTTGAGGACATTGTTGTTTTCGTTCTCTATTTTCCAACGAGCGCGGCCCGCGGCGACCATCTCGATCACATTGTGTTCGTCGAGAGTGTGTGACGTTGCCCAGGCATTGCGGTAGACCACTTCTTGTTTGGCATTGAGGATCGTCACTTCGCACCAATTAACCATTAATGCATCGTCGCTATTGCGGAGAGGGACTTGATTGAAATACCGATAGCGTTCGGTCAATCGTTGTTTTCCGTTCCAACGGCTTTTCTCGAGCGTTTGAATCTCACCGATTCGGGTAAAATCGTCGAGCCATTCGTACAATAGCTCATGCGAATCAGGCTTGCAGACAAACAGAAAAGCCATGTTCTGCGCCCGCACGGCCTCACAAAACGGCTGGTGACAATATAAATCGTCACCCAGCACCGTAATGCCGCGGGGCGCGTAATGAGGCCCCCAATTCGTCAGCCAGCGCTTGGCCGCCGCCAGTTCGCAATCCTGTTTGTCCACGCCATCTTGGACGCGAACAAATTCCGGCGGCAAAGGCACTACCTGGCTTTGTCCGGGAGCCACAATGACCGGTGTCACCAACGTGTGACGGTATAAGGTCTGACCGTTTTTCAGCGTTTGTTGGGTACAGCATGGACAGGAAATTTTTTCCGAACTGAAGGAATCGGTGCCGTCCAGCGCCACCAACAAAGTACTGCCAACACTCACGAACGGCTTCAGGCAACCTTGTGTGTACAATCTGTCACCCACTTCGGCCAACACCGGATAGAGTGTTTCCGGTGCAATGGGATCCAGCAAGTTGCCGATTTGGCTGGTCGAAGGAATTTGATGAACACCAAAAATCGATTGTGCGTTATTTCGATTGTGGAGTTTTTCCATCCGTCGCTGATAATCCAGAAAAGACGGGCTTTGCGTGAAAAACACCGAGAAGGCACTCAGAACGGCATCTTCTATCCTGTATTTCTGATTGTTGCCGGGTTTACGGGAGTCCGGTAAGTCTTCGAAGGTGCGGCGTATCAGGTCAATTATTTCCAAGTCCATTTGTATCTACCGATGGCTTTATTAATGTTGCGATTGATTGATTTTAAGTGCCCCTTATTTTATCAGGGTTTTAAATTGGGAATTGCTGCGTTTAAATACTACAATTTGTCATATAAGCAACAATGACTATAATGAAATCAAACTTTTCATTAAGTTAAAAAATTAATTAACCTGACTACTTAAAAACTAAGGCTAACGCCTTGTTAGTTAAATAATTTTTAATTCAAACCACAGTAGGAATCACTTATGTCAGTAAAAAACAAAATGAACACGGGATTACAGGTTACGATCTGTAGCGCATTGCTGTGCTCCCCTTTATTAGCACATGCAGAAGGTGAAGGCGCCGTTGAAAGTCTGACAGGTGTTAACGTTAACTCCCTGAACGATATGGGCATAGAAGTTGGCGGCTGGGTTTCAACCGGTATTGCTGGTAACCCCGATGGCCCAAGAGACAACTTCAATGGACCGGTTACTTTTAACGACCGCGCCAACGAAATCCATATGAATCAGCTGTATGGCTATATTGAAAGAGCCGTCGATACCGAAGGCAGCGGCTGGGATTTTGGTTTCCGGGCCGACATTCTTTACGGAACAGATGCTCGATTCACCACCCAAAATAATTTTGATGATAATTTGGTTGGCTCCGGCACCTCTTTCTACAAGCTTGCTTTTCCACAAGTCTATGCCACAATATTTGCACCCATCGGCAATGGCATTACGGCCAAAATCGGCCATTTTTATACATTGATCGGCAATGAAGTGGTTACCGCACCGGATAATTTCTTCTATTCTCATGCCTACACCATGCAGTATGGCGAACCGTTTACGCATACCGGCGCGTTATTCACTTATCCTATTAACAAAAACATCAGTGTCACAGGTGGTGTCGTATCAGGGTGGGATTCATTCTTTCAGGAACCGGCCAATTTCTTAGGTTCGGTTTCTTATACGACCGACGATGAAAAAACCTCGGTTGCCGTTGCCTATATTGGTGGCGATCAGGGTGACTGGCAAGGGCAAAACGAGGATCACCGCTCCATGTACAGCATCGTGGTCAATCATGACATCACCGATAGCCTGCACTATACGCTGCAACACGATTACGGCACACAAGAAAACGGCCCCACCGGCGGCGCAGCTAACTGGTACGGCATCAATCAATACCTGACTTATGCCGTTAACGACCAAGTGTCTACCGGCCTGCGTTTTGAATGGTTCCGCGACGAAGACGGCGCAAGGGTTGCACCATTCGGCAGGGGTGAACCCATAGGCAGAAGCAACAGCTTTGTACCACAAGATAATCATTATTTTGCTTTGACCGCCGGCGTAAATTATTCTCCCCTATCATGGTTGACGCTTCGTCCTGAAGTCAGATATGACTGGGTAGACCAAGGCACAGCTTTTGATGACGACAGTGAAGACGACCAAGTATTGATCTCAGCTGACGCTATCATTCGCTTCTAAATTCCATAGCGAAACCTGATATTCAAACGGCACCTGCGGGTGCCGTTTTTATTTGATCCATTTCTGCTGCATCACATCTCTACACTATTCAATTTCGGATATTGATCTACCCAAGTAGATTAAAAGCCCGCTCTTCTCCCCAAGATAAAAGCAAGCTAGCGTTATAAAACGCCATTGAAACAGCTGTGTGAAACAAGCACCTACAATTAATAAAATCGGAAGGGTGAGCAGATACCCTCTCTCTTTTTATACAAAGTAATCGCCCGCTTTTCAGGCTTGAACACCACTTCGCTTAAAACAAAATGCGAACATGACAATCAGGTCCGCATCTCACTATTTCACACCCCCATAAACAGGTAAAAATTATCTGCAATGTTTATACGAATAACATTGATTATCATTTGCCTGTGATATAGGATATCAACAGTCTCAGTTTAAACTCAACCTTACCTAAACAGCTCTAAGAGCTTCTTTTTCAGGGGAAATAATATGTTGCAATCCAAGCGACTTTGTACACCGCTATCGCTGGCGATTCTTGCCTGCGGCCTTCCAACGCCCGCTCAAAGTGAGGAGAAAGCCGATGAGCCAAAAATTCTTGAAACGGTCAATATTATCGGAAGCCCTGACGACGTAAAAGATATGCCGGCCTCGGCTCAGTTTCTTGATACCGATGATATCCGCAGCCAAAGCTATAGCGATATCAACCGAATTTTACGCAAAGTGCCCGGGGTTAATATTCGGGAAGAAGATGGCTTTGGCTTATTCCCCAATATCAGCTTTCGCGGCGTCGATACCACGCGCAGTGCAAAAATTACGGTTATGGAAGACGGAGTATTGGTTGCGCCGGCCGCTTATTCTGCACCGGCAGCTTATTACAACCCGGCCGGCGGACGCATGAGCGGCATAGAGGTATTAAAAGGCTCCAGTCAGATCAAATACGGCCCGCATATCACCGGCGGTGTGCTCAACTATTTGTCTACCGCAATACCGGATACCGGCAAAGCCTATCTCAAAACTATCTATGGCAGTTATAACGAGGTAAGAACTCAGGGGTATGTCGGCGATACGATTGACACCGATCACGGCCGCTTCGGTTATTTGGTTGAAGGTTTTTATCGGGGTTCGGACGGCTTCAAATCGATCGATGAAACCGCTGATTTTCGCAACGGCGATGAAACCGGCTTCCAACAAGTCGAGCCCATGGTGCGTTTATCCTGGGAACCGGATACAGAGATGTATCAAAAGCTGGAAGTCAAATTCGGTTACTCCAGCATGGATGCCGATGAAACCTATCTGGGGTTAAGCGAAGCCGATTTTAAAAATGACCCTTACCGCCGCTATTCCGCATCACGTTTCGACAATATCGATTCGGAGCGATTTGGCGGTTTTGCGCGATATTTCATTTCTCCTACCGAAAACTTGGATATCGTAACGACCGCTTCCTACAGCGAATTCAGCCGAAATTGGAGCAAGCTGAACGATATTCGCCGAGATAGACTCAGCCTTGGCGGCCTAGGAGGTAATATGGACTTGTCTGCAGCCCTTTCGGGCGGGAGAAACGGCGAAGGACTTGCCTGCTTAAAAGGCAATCTGGCTTGCGGCTTGCGAGTAAGAGACAACAATCGCGAATATTATTCGGGTGGGATTGAGTCCATGGCCAACTATCGCTTTGATTTAGGCGTCACTCACCACGAAATAAATGGTGGCTTTCGGTATCATGAGGACGGAGAAAAGCGCTTTCAACACCAGATCACTTTTGATCAAAACAACAACGGTGTCATTGTCGGTAACAATCTCGGCGCACCCGGAACCCTGCCCGGTGAACAGGATGATAGAAGACAAGACACCCAAGCCTATGCTTTTTTTCTGAAAGACCGGATCGAACTTGGCAACTGGGGTTTTACGCCAGGTATTCGTTATGAACATCTTTACCAAAAAAACAAAAATAATTTGAATCAGACTCAAACAGGCTCTAGCTCATTGGACATGTATGCCGGAGGTGCCAGCCTGGATTACCGGTTCAACGAAGATTTTATGATGTTTGGTAGCGCTCACCGCGGCTTTTCACCTCCAGGTCCTCAGGACGCAGTTGTGGACGGTTTAAAAGAAGAAACCAGCAATGCCTACGAATTAGGTGGACGCTACAGCCACGGAGCATTTTCTGCTGAAATTACCGGTTTTTATACCCAATTCGAAAACTTATTGGTTATCGACAGCATAGGCGGCACAGGTAGCGACGCCAACCAAAACTTCGGTAAAGTCGACACGAGAGGCGTTGAAGTGGGCATGAATTTCGATGCCGGTGACGCTTTTGGCTGGGGCTTTCGTAACCCTTATTTCTTGTCCTTTACTTATACCGATACCGAACAGCTCAATGATGCTGCATCCACAGATGCTGAATCAATTTTCAGTTACGGCAAAAAAGGTAACCGCGTCCCCTATATTCCCGAATATTCACTCAGCTTCGGCAGTGGTATTCACTTTGATAAATGGGGCTTGGAAGTGGCCGCCAATTATGTCAGCGAAACGTTTACCAGCGCTAACAATACGGACGTTCAAGTCAACGGAGCGGGACAACCGGACTCGCGTTTCGGTAAAACGGACGATTACATTGTCGCCGACGTCTCGGCCTATTACCAGGTCACCAAAAACATCAAAATTCTCGGTGGCGTGCAAAATCTTTCCAACGAAGAATATCTGGTTTCAAGACAGCCGCACGGCCCTCGCCCAGGCATGCCTATCTTTGCCTACGGCGGTTTTGAACTGGACTTTGACATTTAAATCTCTCCCACCATGCCGATCAGGGACGATCCGGCCTGGTGTGTACCGATATGTAATAATTAAGTGCAAGAGGCTCAGGCTATAGCCATAATCCAACAGATAAACTTTAATAAAGTTGAGTACTTCGCTTGATGAGTCCCGCTCTGCTAAGCCAACCCAGCCGGTGCATCACCTTCATTTTATTGCTCTACTGAATTGCCAACCAACACCTCATCATCTCCATTCCATTACCCTCAGCAAAGCTGGAATTGCGCTACAAACAGTTGAGCATTCCTTAACCCTGGACAAGATGACGCGGAGATAGCACGCATTAAGACAAGCAAGGCTAACGCGTTTTGAACGCGGAAGGTAATGGAACGCTCACCGCAATAACTCATTTTCCGGCATCATCACCCTCAGCACGCCATTGGCGCCAACTCGTCATGGGTTCAGATTCAAAGACAACGCTTGACCAGGGATAATCTTCAACTCTGACAAGCACTTTGCCCGCAACACGATCCGCTCGACATAAAACGAATAAGTACTCATAAAAACGCGCCTTCAATTGGTTTCTGAATAGGGGAGCAGCATCCCCTTTAAAGTTCCCTATAAATCTGGTTAAATTGAGCTGATAGGTGCCCTGCTATGACGCATGATCAGTATTGAACTCAATGTGATTTTTTGGAGATAGTTATGCGTAGCTCATTATCCGCTGCGGGTCTTCGTTGGGGAGTGTATGCGTTTACCAGTTTTTGGGGCGCTTATTTGCTGTTTCAGCTCGAACCCGTTATTGGCAAATTTATCCTGCCGTGGTTTGGTGGCAGTCCTGCGGTTTGGATTACCTGCATGCTTTTTTTTCAGGTGTTTTTGTTGGTTGGTTATGCCTATGCACATCTCAACCTGGACTGTTTTCCTGTGCGGCGCCAGGGTTTGATTCATGCCGCTCTATTGTTGCTTGCACTGTTAGCGTTGCCGGTGACCCCGGAGCAATCGTTCAAACCCGAAAACAGCGATCAACCGACACTGGATATTATTTTGCTACTGATGAGCAGCATCGGTTTGCCCTATTTCATCCTGTCAACCACCAGTCCTTTGCTGCAGGCATGGATAGTTCGAATCAATCCCAATCGCTCTCCCTATACGCTGTACGCGCTGTCCAATTTTGGTTCTTTGCTGGCATTATTGAGCTATCCGGTTCTGTTCGAACCTTATTTTAAATTGGGACAACAGACGTTGGGCTGGTCCGCAGGCTTTTTCATTTACGTGTTGTTATGCGGCGGTGTCGCATTGGATTTTCGTCGCTTGGCAAAAGCAGAGAAAATTGTTGCCAAACCCGTTGCAATTGATGACGAAACACACATCTCCGATAGGCTGTCATCCTCTCTGTTGTGGCTGTTTTGGCTGGCATTGCCTGCGGCCACCTCGACTTTGCTGCTGGCTACGACCAATCAGCTTTGTCAGGATGTGGCGAGCGTCCCCTTTCTATGGGTGGTGCCGCTAAGCCTGTTTATTATGTCGTATATTTTTTGCTTCGCCCGGCATGATTGGTATCAACGGCGGATTTTCATTCCTGCCCTGGTGATTGCGGCTATCGCGTTGGTCGCGGTGCTTTACGGCGGAGGAAACTTCACGCTGGAAGCTCAAGTCGGCATTTACAGTGCAGGCTTGTTTTTCTGCTGTATGACGTGTCACGGAGAGCTTTATCGACTAAGGCCTCACCCGAGTCAGTTAACGGCTTATTATCTTGCGATTTCAGCTGGCGGGGCATTAGGCGGAATTTTCGCCGCCGTCGTGGCGCCCTTGCTGTTTACAATGTATTACGAGTTTCACATTAGTCTGTTTGCGTGTTGCGTGCTGACCTTTTATGCCGTCGCAGTGGACAGTCAGTTATCAGGGCAGAAGCGTCGTAAGCCACTGCTCTGGTTATTGGCAGGCGCAATGTTGATCTGGCTGGGAGTGAATCTGGCCAACCAGGCTTTTCAGGCGGCTTCCGGAAAAATCCGGGTCAGTCGTAATTTTTACGGCGTTTTGCGTGTGGAAGAACGTTCTTTAGAAAATCCGGATTTGGCCAAACGGGTGATGAGGCACGGTGCCATCGATCATGGTTTCCAGTTTTTGTCAGGAGAAAAAAACCAATGGCCTACTGCTTATTATGGCAATGATTCCGGAGTCGGGCTGGCCCTGACGCATTTTTCGAGAGAGCAAGGACGGCGAGTGGGCCTGGTCGGGCTGGGTACAGGGACTGTGTTGACCTATGGCAAACCGAATGACTATTTTCGTATCTACGACATTGATCCGTCTGTGGTCGAATATGCTAAAACTTACTTCACCTTCCTGAAAAATACCGCAGCCCGCTTTGACGTTGTCGTGTCCGATGCGCGATTGGCCCTGGAGCGTGAACCACCACAAGCTTTCGATTTATTGATTCTTGATGCGTTCAATGGCGATGCGATACCCATGCACTTGCTTACAGAGCAGGCTCTGCAATTGTATCTAAGTCATTTGCGCCCCGATGGCGTATTGGCAATCCATATTACCAATCATTATCTGGATTTGCGGCCATTGGTCAGCGGCATGGCCAAGCGTGCCGGTTATGACTATTTGCTGGTGCAATCTCAGCCCTCGGAAAATCGGGGCTGGTATCGTGCCGACTGGGCGTTACTCAGCAAAAACCAGTCCTTTCTGCAAGTGTCGGCATTACAACAAGCCAAAAACACTGGAGCAACTCCAGTTGAAAGTATCATTTGGACAGACGACTTTTCCAATATGTTTAGGTTATTGAAATAAATGTGAATGTCGCCTATCGCGGCGAATCAAAAAACAACCTCTTCCCACAGTGAGTTGATTGAAACAGGAGGTAGTATCATGAAAACAGCACTGGCGCTGACTCTGATTGGACTATTTTCATTATTGGTATTTTACAAAGCGGATACTGATGAAGCGGCATCAGGATATGATGTTTATCAGTATGTCAAAGAATGCAAGGCGGAGCTTGGCATCACCCGTGACTTGCCCGTACTGTCCTGTCTGGATGGTAAACAGGTTCCGGTCTATGTCAATAAACAGGAAATCAAAGCCGATAACTGGGGACTGCTTTCCAACAGCAAAAAATGTGATAACCCGCATTGGCTGGGCGGCGATCAGGGCTGCTGGACTTATTCGCATCTCCAGGTCTTGAATCTGGACGATCAAAATATCATGATTCTGAACTGCCGCCAAAAAGGCAACCAGCTTGATAAAAACTGGTTCCGCCAAACCAAAACAAATCTGGGCATGAATCAGGCGCAAAGAAAGGCGCACTTTGAAAACGCACCGTCGGCTGAAAAAAAAGAGCTCTATTACCTTTACAATACCTTTAACGATATCGGCATCATTCTACGAAACACCGTTACCGGCAAGAGCTGCTATGTCACGCAATATGGCGATGCAGTGCTGGGTTTCTTGCCGCCGCTGGATGCTCCACTGCCCTCAAAAGACCAATTTTTAAATAGCTTCAATTCTGAACAGGCAAAACCGCCGAAGGATTTTCCCCAGGAACTCTGGTACCGCGACGCCAACAAGGCATTCAAAAGCCCGGAATTTACAGCATCTGCCGGATGTGTGGGCTGCCACAATCCACATGGTGTCAAATACAGCCCCTATATCAATTCGAAAAACGGCTTGCCCGATATTCGGGTGATGGCCAAGCTGCCTTTTTTAGCGGTGGGCGAACCGTTTAAAAATTATTTTTACAGCCATAATATCCTTCAAGTCACGACCGAACCTATAGACGGCGTGAATCAACTCTGCACGCAGTGCCATAACATGACTACCTCAGGCACCTGTGGCTACCTGATTGATTCCGCGACAAATCATCCCAATACGGCCTTGAGTGCCTGGATGACCACCAGCTCAAGAAATAGCTGGATGCCGCCCATGCCTGTGGATTCGGCATTATTTAAAAAGCATGTGGCCGCCATGAAGTGTTGCTGTGAGAATCCTCACGCCCAAGGCTGTAAAACCCGGAAGTTTGGACCCACCTTGGCCGATTTGCCAGAAGGCTTTAGCGAGGGAAAGGGCTGGATTAAGGGACAAGAAACGGGGTTGTGCAAGAGCACTATGGAAAGTTTTCAATGGAAGGCTGACTGAAGCTGTGCCAAACCTGGATTATAGCGGGGACAACAAAACGAGGGTAGTGCATCGGGTAGGTTGCTGTTGGCGATTGCCAACCCAACATTTCAAGGCCATGGCGTTAATGGTTGTGTTGCGAAAGTCTTGCAATTCAATCTGCGCTAATATAACCATCGTAGATCGAAATTCGGCACCGGGGTGTCCGTCAAAGGACGCCGTAAATTTATCCATGTAGGCTCTATGCCAGCATCCATGCTGGCAAAGCCTTTGCCGAACAACCCGTCGCCTCCTTAGGCACTGCCGAAATTTGAAGTGCGAAAGGTATAAGTAATGGGATTGGAGAAAAAATTCGACTCAACAAAAAAGGCCCAAGAGTCAAAAACTCATGAGCCTTTATAATTTGTGGTGCCCAGGGACAGAATCGAACTGTCGACACGAGGATTTTCAGTCCTCTGCTCTACCGACTGAGCTACCTGGGCTCGCCTTGAAAGAGCGCGTATTAAACAGGATAAATCTAAACGAGTCAAGCGAGGCTTCAGATATTTTTAATCAAACTTAAATACACGTACAAAAGAAATTCTGATTACTAAAAAGCTTCAGCTAAAATCTAAACGTTATTGCTTCCCATGAATTTTGTTCATAGCGTCACCCCGGCAGGAATTGCCGGGGTCCAGGTTACATGGATGCGAGGCTTCAAAGTAGCAAAGGAACATGAGTACATCCTTATACACTGGATACCGGCAATCCTTGCCGGTATGACGAGCACTCTATTATTTGTTGGTTTGGCAGTAAGTGCTACGTAATCAGGAGTGAATTGAAGCATCCTGATTGAAATAATAAATTTTTTCCTACATGCGCACTTAACATAGGCATCTTAATTTGTTCCATACGATTGAGCTTCCAGCTGATTTCAGAACGGCAGATTTCCTTGCCTTTCATCGGCGTGATCTTCAATCAGTTGCTGAGCAGGTAGGAACCCGGTTCATCCGAAAAGGACTGATCTGGAACCATCAGCCTGCCTGTCTAACGATTCATTTCAGACATCAGACGGCCGAAGCCGAGTTGTCAGTAGACGGTTCCTGTGAGTCATACGGGCAGGATAAACTATCGGCCATGGTCAAGCGTATGTTGGGCCTGACTCAGCCTATTGATACATTTGAGCAGACTTACCGCAATCATCCGCAACTGGGCCCGCTAATACTTCGTAACCCCGGATTAAGAGTTCCGTTGGCAGCGACACCTTTTGAAGCGTTGACCTGGGCCATTACCGGCCAGCAAATCAGCGTGCCTGCCGCGATCTCTATTCGGCGAAAGCTAATTCAACGGACAGGTGTGAAACATTCCGACGGGCTGATGTGTTATCCCGATGCAGCCCAGATTGCGCTGTTAAATGAAATAACATTAAGAGAAACGGGCTACTCGCAAACCAAAGCCAGGACGCTACTTAATTTGAGTGCGATGATTCTGGAAAACCAGCTACCTTTAGACGAATGGATAGAAACCTCACTGCCGGTTGACGAAATCAGCGCTCGCTTGTTAAGCCTGCGCGGCATAGGGCCATGGACGCTCAACTACGCTTTGATGCGCGGTTTCGGATGGCTGGACGGATCGCTGCATGGCGACGTGGCTGTCCGCCGGGGTTTACAGGCATTGCTGGGCCACTCTGAAAAAATAAGCGAAGAACAGACCCGAGACTGGCTGATGCCTTTTTCACCTTACCGGGCTCTGATTGCGGCCCATCTTTGGGCTTTGTCTATCGAATAATGCTTGCTTATTTACCGGATTTTTTTCCAAACACAGACCTCATTTAATTTTCTTCAAGACATACCGGCTAATTTCAGACAAAATAGCTAGGTTTTTACCGCCACTAACTGTATGTACAAATACGAAGGGCTGCTCGTCTTTCAAAGCCATGACGATGAGGGCATCATTGAAATTGTCGAAACAATGGGAGTCCGCTCACTTCATTTCGGCACTTCGGCCAGACAAAGCAGCATGCTCATTAACAATCCCGATTGCCTGCATTCTATGTATGCCAGAGCGATGATGGGTTGGCTGTTGTTTAAAGACGACCCCGGCGAGGTGCTCATGATAGGTCTGGGCGGCGGCTCTCTGGCAAAATATATGTTGTATCAATTTGACGAGTGCAAGATCAAAGTGATCGAGTACCGCCGCAGCGTGGTCAAAATTGCCCGCAGCCATTTTGATCTGCCGCTGGATCCTCGCTTAAAAATCATCATTGGCGATGGCGGGCACTTTATCCGTCAACGCAGTCTAACGCACAGGGGTCAGTACGGCCTGCTGATGATCGATGCCTTCGATCATCAAGGCATGGCCGATTCAGTCTGTGGCGAGGCTTTCTTTGACGATTGCAAGGCCTTGCTTAACGAAGACGGCATCTTGGCCATTAACTTATGGGGCACCGATAAACCTTTGTTTCAGCAGGTATGCTGGCAATTAGGCAAAGTTTTTGATTGGCGGGTTCTGTATTTACCGGTACGCGGCCGGGGCAATATCATCGGGTTTGCCTTTAATCCCGGCATTGCCAAGATTTCTATAAAAACCTTAAGAGAACGCGCGGACCTTCTGCAACAACGTTTTGAATTGGAATTTCCTTTTTTTGTTCACGATCTTAAACGCAATAACACCAGCCTTTTTTCACGAGTAGTAAAATCATGACGTCTCTCGCTTTATCACCTTCCTCACCTTATTTGTTCGGTTATCGCAAATACTGGGCTCACCGTTACGGTATAGCACCCGAATTCCCGATGACACGCGAAGAAATGGATCAACTGGGCTGGGATTCCTGCGATGTGATTCTGGTCACCGGTGACGCCTACATCGATCACCCCAGTTTCGGCATGGCGCTGATCGGACGCTTATTGGAAGCGCAGGGATTTCGTGTGGGCATTATTTCTCAGCCGGACTGGACCCGTGTTGAAGACTTCAGACGTTTAGGAGCACCCAACCTGTTTTTCGGCGTAACGGGCGGCAACATGGACTCCATGGTCAACCGTTACACCTCGGATAAGAAAATTCGCTCCAACGATGCCTACACACCTAACGGCGAAGCGGGAAAACGTCCTGACCGGGCCGTTAATGTCTATTCGCACCGCTGCCGGGAAGCCTACAAAAATGTACCCGTCATCATCGGCGGAATTGAAGCCAGTCTTAGACGCATCGCACATTATGATTACTGGTCAGATAAAGTGCGCAAATCGGTATTGCTGGATTCCAAAGCCGATTTGCTGGTTTACGGTAACGCAGAAAGACAAATCGTCGAGATTGCTCACAGACTCGCTAGCGGCGAAGCCATAGCCGATCTGACGTTTATTCGCGGTACCGCCCATTTTGTCAAACAACTGCCCGAAGGTTGGGTGACCAAGGATTCCACACAAATTGACAAGCCAGGCCCGCTGACGCCCGCCCAAAACCCGTATCAGGAAGAACCGGCCTGTGCCGACAAACCGGATAAAGACAGCTCCGTGATTCGCTTCGAACCGCGCATCACCCGAGACAATCGCGCTCAGACGGTGATCCGTCTGCCCGACTACGAAGCACTCAAGGATGATCCTATTCTGTATGCTCACGCTTCCCGTGTCATGCACGGTGAAACCAATCCCGGCAATGCCCGAGCCTTGATTCAAAAACATGGAGACCGTGAACTGTGGGTTAATCCCCCACCCATTCCGCTAACGACGAGGGAAATGGACGGTGTCTACGATCTGCCTTATTCACGATTGCCGCATAAACTGTACGGCACAGCCAATGTGCCCGCTTTTGAAATGATTCAGCATTCGGTCAACATCATGCGCGGCTGTTTTGGCGGCTGCACCTTTTGTTCGATTACCGAGCACGAAGGCCGCATAATCCAGAGCCGCTCCGAAGATTCGATTATTCGTGAAATTGAAGCCATTCGCGACACATCGCCCAACTTTACCGGCCACATTTCCGATTTGGGCGGCCCTACCGCCAATATGTACCGCCTGGCCTGCAAGGATAAAGCAATAGAAACCGCGTGCCGCAGACCTTCCTGTGTGTATCCCGGCATTTGTCCCAATCTGAACACCGATCATGCACCGTTGATCAAACTGTACCGCCGCGCACGGACGTTGCCCGGCATCAAGAAAATTTTTATCGCGTCAGGCCTGCGTTATGACCTGGCGGTCGAATCGCCGGAATATGTCAAGGAACTGGTGACGCATCATGTCGGAGGTTATCTTAAAATCGCACCTGAACATACGGAGCAAGGTCCGCTGTCAAAAATGATGAAACCGGGCATGGGCTCTTATGACCGTTTCAAGCAAATGTTCGATCAGTATTCCAAGGAAGCGGGCAAAGAACAGTATTTGATTCCTTATTTTATCGCCGCCCACCCCGGTACCACCGATGAGGACATGCTGAATCTTGCCGTCTGGCTGAAACGCAACGGCTTTAGAGCGGACCAGGTCCAGGCATTTCTGCCCTCGCCCATGGCTATCGCAACAGCCATGTATCACTCCGGCAAAGACACGCTGCACAAAGTCAGCAGAAAAGCGCCCGATATTTCTATCCCCAAATCGATCAAACAACGCAGACTGCACAAAGCGTTTCTGCGCTACCACGACCCCAAAAACTGGCCGATGCTCAGAGACGCGCTTAAAGCCATGGGAAGAGCGGATTTAATCGGTAATGGCAAGCAGCATCTGGTTCCTCTGTTTCAACCCAAAGGCAGCCTGGATTCAACGCGTACAGAAAAAACGCTGCGCTTTAAAACCAAATACACAGGTTTGGATAATCAGCCGAAAAAAGCAAAAGCAGAGAAACGTTCGTACCGCAAATAGCGTGGATCAATGCTTGCCACCCCCCCGGTTTGAACTTTTAATGTAGCTTTGAGGGTTGGCGTAAGCCTTGTTCGGAACGCCGTCATTCGGGCATGGATGGATTGACAGAGCCGCGAGATCGCGTAAGCGAGTCCTGGACACAAGGATGTGAAATCCTCCAACGCCATCCAATGCTTCTGAACGCCGGCAATACCTCTGCACAATACTGGCCTAAAAAACCTTGCCTTCCTTGATCAATTCTCGCTGGATCGCCGTTTCCAACCGGTTTAAATTGATCAACAGCACGTCACCAGCCAGACATTGCAACGCGCAATAATGGGTGATGTTTAAAATGTTCGCGCCGGACAGTTCATAGCGGCTCGCCACTTTATCCCAATCCAAATCTTTATGAATCCTGATTTGTGCAGGAAACGTCTTTCGCCAGATTTCAGCGCGCTCTTTGGGTCCCGGTATAGGAAAATGAACAATGGCCTGAAAGCGCCTGACGAAAGCTTCATCAATATTACCCCGTTGATTGGACGCCAAAATCACCAAACCGTTATAACTCTCAATCCGCTGCAATAGATAGGCAACTTCCTGATTGGCGTATTTATCATGAGCGTCACGGATTTCGGTGCGTTTACCGAACAGCGCGTCAGCCTCGTCAAAAAACAATATCCAGTCTTTATTCTCGGCCTTTTCGAACAAACGCGACAGATTTTTTTCGGTCTCGCCAATGTATTTAGACACGACACGGGACAAATCAATACGGAAGACATCCTTGCCGGTTTGCTTGCCTAGCAGCGTTGCCGTCAAGGTTTTACCGGTACCGGGCGGACCGTAAAACAAGGTCCGATAACCGGGTTTGATTTTCTTCTTCATGCCCCAGTCATACAGCAACGTATCGTTGTATTGAATCCAATGCTCGATTTCCCGTATCTGCCGCAACGTTATCGGCGGTAAAACCAGATCGTCCCAGGTCATTTCAGTTTCTATGTATTCAGCCGGAAAGTCGATACTGAATCGTGGCTTGCTGACCGTACCTACCGTCAACAACTCAACGAGCTCAGGATCCAACACCAAGCGCCCGCTCATCGCCGGCTCGCCTTCGGCGGTTGGCTCCAGCCATAAAATACGATTCCGGTAAAACCAATGCTCGTTATTCAAAATACGTTGAACCACCAAACGCTTTTCCAGGTCATCGCCAGCCAAGATAAACTGCGCTGTTTCTCCGGTAGGCAAAATACCTCGGTGATGGACACCCTTGACGCCTCCAAATGCGGGAAAATCACCGCCCTCGGGTAAATATTCGGCAATGACTTCGTTAAAGAAATTAGGCATCACATGGGGAACCAGCGTCAACATTAAAATTACGAATTCGCCGTAAGTAGGATGATGGATTTCAATGAATTGAGCCAAACCCGATTCATCACCCTCCACCTCGAAAACACCTACTTCAAAATCGCCTTCTTTTTCAAAGTACGTGCTTAATACACCCACCATGACTTGCTTAAGCCAGGCGAATGCCGAGCCCAGAATGATGACTTGCTTGTTATGCATTACAGTGCCTAAGTTCGGGCATGTCAATACTCATTCCATCGGAAAATTTTGATCGAGTCATCGATTGCCCAAGCGCGTTTGCCATAACGTACATGTTCTTCAAGCTTCTGCCCGGCAAAATCGGGATGGCATGCATCCAAATGCTCTTGAATGGAACTGTTTCCACTGATATCACCTATGAATAAATTACGCAAATAACCAAAGAATTTCGAGTATCGCGTCGGAGCGGCCTGTTGAATGCCTTCCCGAGCAGCGGCCGCGAATGGAGTACGCGATTCGTCTATACAACCAGGCTGCTCCAGCAGCAATTGATACCCATCCTAAATCGAAATTCGGCACCGGGGTGGCCGTCAAAGCACGCCGTAAACCATCCATGTAGGCTCTATGCCAGCATTCATACTGACAAAGCCTTTGCCGAACAACCCGTTGCCTCCTTAGGCACTGCCGAAATTTGAAGTGCTAAAGGTATACCTTTCGATGCTTTTTTGTCGTTAAAAATTCGAATAAGCGGTCGATAGGATAGATAAAAATACGCTTGACCCGATTCCAGACATCGCCAAGATCGAAAATGTCGCTCCAACTCAATGAATCAACAAATTCCTTCAAAGAGCTGCCGATGTCGGCCAACGCCGCCAATTTCTGCTCCACCCGCGCCGCTGCTTTACTGATGACGCCAAGATTGTTCATCGACTGGGTAATGAAATGACCGCCCGGTATGAACTCGATCAAGGCGCGCAAAATATTGGCGGCGCTACGGTCGATCGAGCTCATGTTGATGAGATAAAAACCCAACAGAATGGTCAGCATTCGGAAACCGGCAATGTGATAGTCCTTGTCGACGAAATAATCCAGCGCATACCCGACGCGCCTAAGTGCTGAACCGCCGCCCCTTGTTGAAGGGTATGGGCCAGCAGTTGCCTGCCACCCGGCTGATACTGATCACGCAAAAAGAAATGATTTCTTTGCATTTACACCAACCTTGTGCAGTTCAATAAATGCGGCTACTCATTGGGTCCTTTAAAATTGATTCCGATCTCTGGCGTATACTCTTCGCCTCTGCTACCTAAGTGGAGGTTGAGCTTTAAAGACATTAGCGTGTAAGTCTTGGGATTGCGATTCCAGTTTTCCCGGGAGATTTGGCCGGTATTGTTGCCTTGTATTTTACTCCAGTGTTTGGCGATAGGCGGATCGTGGTCGGGTGAAGCCTCGGTGACGGGGACAACGGCTTTACCATTGATGACCGGATAACCTTGAGCCACCTCCTGAGCCACGGGCGCTTCACTAAAGAAGTGTTGGGCATCGGCATGATCCACTCGTAGATCAGGTAGCTTGTTTTTTACCATTTTCTTACGGCTGGAGGATGTGTCTTTATAAAACTGGGTCCGGATAAAATCTCCATTATGATATTTCGGCTTTAGCACAAACTTAGCTCCGTGGCCTGCCGGCATGACGTATTGGGAAGGGTGCGTAAAAGGAATAGGACTGCGTTTCCATTTAATGCCTTCATCCGCATACGAATGAGTTACCCTGCCGCCTTCCAGTTTATCGGTAATAAAGCTGGCAGCCTTAGATTCTCCGCTCGACGACCTTCTAATCACATTCACTGAGCTGATTACCCTCTCGTAAGCTCTCTTTTGCGTTTGGGGGTTTAGGATTTCAATCCAGGTACCTACAGCTAACAGCTTGTAAGCCGGATCTTTGGCTGTTTCGGTTTTTACCTGAGGTCCCTGCAATTCTCCTTTCGGATTGAGTTCATACGCGTAATACCAATACGCGTTTTTCTTGAACAGACGGATCGCTTTAAAAGAAAATTTTCGCCTTACGGCATTGACCGCCACCGTCAATTCCTCTTCGGTGGCGCCTTGTCTTATATAACCTTCTGTTACTTGCGCCAAGGCTTTTAATCCGGTGTTTACACGTTCCGATAAGCCGTTGTCGCCTTGCACCGTTTCGCCTTTAATCAACGGCTCCGTTTTGCTTTCCTTATTCGGAGCACCTTTCAAAGCAAGGGGATTGTTTTTGTTATTTCTGTCGTACATTTCGGCAACGACCAACCAATTATCGCCGGCTTTACGGGCAGAAATCGTGGTAAAATCGAAGCGTGAGCGCAACCTGTTCAACTCCCGGGTCAAGCCCATCTCATCGAACGGTTTTTTGTTGGCTTTTTGTGGCAACGGGAGCAACCCTTTGCTGACGGCATTCATCCATTTTTCGGTCAGCTTCGCGTCAGTAGGCGCTTTTTGTTTTTTGGATTTTTTGCCATCGCCGGCAATGCTGACAGTTGGTTGAGACAGTTCAGGGGGCGGCGCTTGACCCTTGATTTGGTCGGAAAACCGGTTTTTCGGAGCGCTAGAACGAGCCTGTTTCTTCGGCACGCTGTCATCAACCACATTATCGATAAACGCACTTCCATCAAATTGCGCTTTATTGAGGTCAACTTCCAATGGTTTGCCGGAACCCAGAACATAGCCCTCCGGACCGCCGACGGTTATCCCTATGCCCCAACCCGACCCCAACGGATATTCCTTATCGAGCATTGGCCACGTCCAGCGTTTATCGGGCGCGGGCGATAACCGGGGACTGTCCAGATCGACAAACAAATAACCCTTCAGCGCAAAGAAAGGCTGAGCGACGGCAACCGCGCTGCCCTTGATAAAAAACTCGCCTTTTTTACCTTGCTCGGGATCGGCTTTTTCCCGGTAACCGATGGTCGGCGTGCCCTCTACATAGGCTTTCAGCACCAACGCGCCTTTTATGCCGGCGCCGACATCGATATCGTGAAACAGAATCGTGATGCCGGCACTTGCTTCTAGCGCAAGTGCCAATTCCGCTTGAGCTTGAATATATAAATCAGCACTCAACGCGAATTGATTAAAGATTAGTGGGTCAGTCGAATAGGTGCCTTTTACGGCAATATTTCTCAATAATCCGGGCCCCAGCACCGCCCAAGCAGTTAACGCCACGTCGATACCGACGTGAATATCGGCGACATAAGGCACACCGTAACGGAATTTAGGTCCGGCGCTAAATAGGGTTTTCGGACCCGATTCGGGAAAAGCCTTCGGACGAAACAGAATCACCTCTTTTTGCGGCCTGATTTCCGACACGACCGTCACATGACCCTCGCCGTCAACGACCACCAAAGCCATGCCAGACAACCACTCGTTGAAAGCAAAATTCAACGTGCCGGTGCCGGCTATCGCGCGAGGTCCCGGTTTCGGTTCCGCGCTTTGGTCAGTAGACTGCAAACCGGCTTGATCCAGGGCGGTCTTGTTGAGTTGTTCAGGGGGAATCACGCCAAACGCGATCCCACGCGCGGTTTTTTGATCGGTGAGGACGATGTGAAAGAGGCCGGCTAATTTTTCGGTGCTGTAACGCACATCACCTTGGCCATCGATCAGCCCGTCGATAAACTTAAGTCGGACCGCCCCGCTGAAATTCTTAAACGTCACGCCAGTGCTGACTTCGCCGCGAATTTTCCCGTCCGATGCCAGAGCCACACGAAACGGAGTCGGTTGCAAGCCGGGAATGTTGGCTTGCCCGTTACCGTCGAACCGTAACCTGTCGTCGGTGAGACCAACAGAAAATTTGCTGTCCAAGAAACCGCCCAAGCGCACCGGAATATCATTTTGACTGAATTGCAAAGCTCCGCCACTGATAGCATTGATCGCGTTATCGGCGAAAGCTTTGAATTGCAGCCCTTGCCAACCGAGAATGTGCGTACCCTCCCCAAGCGTTTTTAGAAAACTTTTTTTCGAGGGCACACCTTTACCGGCTAGCGCGAGATAACCCTCGATCAGGTTTTTCTTGATTTTGACGGCAAGTATCAGGGGTATCCCCGCTTCTTGAAGCGGCTTTAAAACGGGAATCACAATCGGCAGTTGCCCGGTATCCACCGTTTCATATGCCTCCTGGTTTTTTCTGACTTTGATTTCCCCTTTTGCGAAAGTACCGAAACTGACCTTTATCACTGCGCCTTTGCGTTTGCCCGAGTCTATATGCCGCGCGGTGGCCGGTGCCGGCGCAAACAATGCCGATTTCAACGACGTCACCTCAGCGGGGGGTGGTACGGCGGTGCTCTGAGCCATTGTAAAACCTTGTTCCGCTACGCCGTTTTTTCTTGATGGCATAGCGGGTTCAAAAAATCCGGCCTCCCCTGCTTTCGCGATAAATGGCCGACTCGCAGCCATCGCTGGCATGGTTGCCGATGCTTTTTCCGATTTCGCTTTCATAAATTCAACTGCCCCACTCTACCCAAAGGAATTTCTGCATCCAGGGCAGTTTGAACATGCCGATACTCCAAGGCAGGCTATCCAGCAAGATATCGCAGGTTTGATGTTCGACCTGCAGCCGCCAATCCCCGTCTGCTTGTGCCGTCAATTTGCCCGGCCTCAATAAAAACGTCCCTCTTAAACTGTCGATGGACGTATTGCGCAGTGCCCCCCAATGTTTTATCACCGCTTGCAGCAGCGCATCCGCCTCCTGTCTTGCGTAGTCCGGTAATACGACTAGCGATGCAATCGGCGCAGACAAAGGCAGTTGACAAAGCAGTTTGGGTAAAACCAGTTCGTATTCCGGAGCCTTGTCCTGACCGGTAGCCAGGTAATGTAAAAGACTCAGCGCAAAATCAAGCTGACTTATCTTTTCGCCGCTGACAATGCCCACGGCTTCAAACAATTGCGGTAAAAAGGGATGAAGTAAAACCAGACCGGCATTGTCTATATAAAGACCTTCAACTAGATCCGCATCAGTGGAATCCTGCTTTAATGACACCTCAGCCGATGGCTCAAGCTTACGTTGGATGTCTTCACTTTTTCCCGGCCAGCATTCTTCCAGCCATTGCTGCCAAACTTCCGGTTTGTGTGCCTGATCAGTGAGCAAAATCCGGCTTTTATTAATCAACGCCGCAACCGAAAGCCTCTGATCCAAAGCGATCATGACCAAAAGCCTGTCTATCATGTACCTGATAAATGCATTCTTTTCGTCAACCGGCCTTTCAATCAAAACAAGCCTGTCAATCACTTCGTCAAAAACAGCTTTAGCCCTGTCTGATAAGCGGGTCAACAAGGCCTCGCAAAAGGCCAGAGAAAACTGGTTAAGCAAGCGGATTCTGACACTTTCATTTTTAAGCGCAGCCAATAATTCCCGGATGAAATAGCTGCCAGGCTGTTGCTCTGCTGAGTCTTCATCTTGCCATAATTCAAGCACCCGCTGCTCAAGACGCTGGTCCGGCAATAACTTAAAAGACCACGGAAGGCGTCCGGATACTAAAAAAAACAGCAATGCCTGTTCTACCGATTGCCGCTTGCTTTTGTAGTTCGTGATGCCGGCATCATCAGGTTTCAGTCCCGCATGCACAGACTCAAAATCCAGTAAAGATTTAGCAAGACTCTCGGCAATTTTCTCCGGCAACTCATGATCCAGGCGTTCATAGTCGATGGTACAGGCATCGATAACCAGACTATCAATACTTAAATGCCTATCCGGTGACGAACAGCGCTCAAAAACCTGTTCCAAAACAGGAATAATTTTACTGGCCGTCAACTGCGACAACTGCCGCTGCAAAGCGATACTTTCGGCTTCTGTGCCGGTCATCTCGGCTTCAAGACGGAATTGCCGTATGCTGTGGTTCATCTTGCCAACGAACTTTCAACACTGAAAAAACAACCGTCCGCTGTGATGACGGTCAGCTTGACCGGATCGGCGATTTTCTCGAATTCCACCTCGGTTTTTTCGCCCGTATACAAAGGCTCGGTGGGAACTGCATTGATAAAATCCCAGACCCAGGCGGCGATATCAGCTCGAGTTTCTCCGTCAATTTCGCCAATTAAAATAACGCGGCGATCTTCTGCCAGTTCTATCTGGATAACAGGTTTTAGTTCAGCGCTTTTGCATAAAGCTATGAAGGCGCTGCCCTTGCATTGATTGCGTTCACGGCAATCGAAAGCAGGCACCCTGCTTTCTTTTTCGCGCCTGCGATCAAGGAATATCAGGCCGTTAAAGTCAGAACCCTCTTCCTGTTTTTCGTTTGTGTAGCGCACGTTAATATCAAAGGAAGGGGCCGGTTTGGCATAACCGAAATCAAATTCCAGACTAAACGTTTCGCAGACGAAATAGTCGATATGAAATACGCTGAAAGGATAATCCGCTGAAGGCTTATAACCCAGCATTAAACGGGGCTTGTCCAAAACGCCGAAGGCCTGCACCAGAATCTCGTTGATCAATTGATTCAGCCTGTCTATAGCCTCGCTGATTGTTTTATCAAAATCCTGATTTAAGCTGGCTGCAGTCACTTCAGCAAAAACTTTTTCCCCCGGTATTTCAAAGTCCTTACCGTTAAACCGGAATCGGATAGTCTCGCTTCCGAGAGCGAAAAATTCATAAGGCATTTCGCGTTGTGGCGGCTGCACCCATAGGCGGTATGCACAACGGCGTGACATACCATCACACGGCAGATTACACACTGGCTCGCAACGATGCGTGACGACTACCGTCTCTGTGCACCCCAGGCTATCGGCGGCCTGGATAGTCAGCGGCGTGCCGCTGGCAACAGGTCCTGAAGTAAAGACATCACCCTCCAGGACCTTGCCGTTAACTGAATACGGAGGTGTGCCACCCTGAAGAGAGACGGCGGCAACATAGTTATTGCCGTCAACGCAATCAAAATCCGACTCACCCAGCATTAAAGGATCGGCGATCAGAATCGCCAAGGCAGCAGATTCGATGCCTTCTGCATCCTTTATTCTGAGGCTGTGTTCCCCGGCAGAGAGCAACAAAGGCGCCCCCTCAAATCCGGTGTAGTCTTGTTCATCCAGCTTAATGCGATAAGGCGTCACCCCCCCTTTGGGCGAAACCAACACCTCGGCGAGCTTGTCGCTGTTCGTACAACCGATATCCACACTGATAACCGGCGGCGTTTTAGGCAGAACAAATTGAACCGGCGCACAATCGGAGCAGCACAAATAAGGCAGATAAAAATCGGCAATAACGGCACCTTCCTGCAACTCTAGCAAAGCCGCTTCCACCAATTTCCCGAATTTAGACTGTTTACGGGGCACGAAACCGGCGCTCTTTTTTACAGACTCCGTCTCGTGATACACCAGAATAAAGGTACCGCCCGGCGTCACCCCTGCTTTATGCCTGATACCGGGATGTTGCTTGAGAAAATGACTCAGCCCTCTTTTTTTGCGCACTTCGTTAATGCGGCGCTTGATTTCATTTTTGATCAGTTCGAGCGCTTCCAGTTTGCATTCGCTGCTCAAGTTCAGCAAAGCCGATTCTAATTGCGCCCAATCAAGCTCACCTTCGGTGTCACCTGACTCTTTTTGCCCTGCAATTTCAGCTGTCCAGGTTTTAATACGCTCAATGTGTTTGACCGCAGCCTCGATATCAAGAGCTTCTGGATCATCCGGTAAAACGGCTTCGAACTGATCCAATAACGTCATGGAATAAATCGCCGCATTCAATAAAGCCGGTTGGCGCAAACCGGCGACCCGGTCTAGATCCGGTTTTTCCGTTCTGTTCTTGTAAAGCTCACCCAGGGTTCCACCGGTCTCTTTGGCATTTACAGCAGTGAGGGCATTATTTTCAGCCGTCAGCACCGCTTCATTGCTTTTTATTTTCTTGCCGCCCAACACCGATTTTGCTTTTCGAGCCGCACAGGCAATTTCCAGTTTGTAAGCCCGGTACAGGATCAATAAGTCGTCGAAATGACAGGACTCATCGGCAAAATCAACTTGATCTTGCTCGTCCGGTTCACCGGCTCTCAACGCGATGATTTCAACAGGCAGGCGATAGGATTTTTTTTGACTCAACAGAGCTTGCAATACCTGTTGATAGGGCTTTCCCAAATGGCCTTCAATACGTAGAAAATTATAAGGCTCCCAATCGTAGCGCAGCGGTTCAAGCACAAAAGGCTGGCTCGCATATTCGTCCGAGCGGTAACTCAGATTCCGGTCAGCCCGCTTCCGGCGAGTCAATAAGGGACTCCATAACTCAAACAGCGCTGGAATTCCGTCTTGAAGATAATAATAAGGAATGGCTTTGGCCGATAAAGCCACATCACCCAAGCGGCTGGGCGTAATGCGGATTTGCAGATCGATTTCGCCTTTTTTGACGACAGCCAGAGGCGGCTCATCGGTGAATTGCGCGATCATCCTGACCAACCGATTAAACAACCCTTGCAACGTATTGACTTGCTCCGCGCAGAGACTCACCGCAGGAGACGGTAAAAACCGGTGCCGGTACAAGCCGGGTTGAGTAACCGCCTCAGGGAAAACCAGCCCCAACATTAAATGGCGTGGGAACAAACCTTCCGGCGGACTGCACAAACAGAATAAGTCGATGGCTTGCCAGCGAAATTCGTTATACGCAGCCAGCAAATCATCAAAAAAATCGTAGTAATACTGAAGAAACCGAAGTTGGACCGTCGTTTGCGGCACCGTATTTAAAAAACCGAATTTGGCATCGAAGCCACCAAACGGGTCGCCGCCGTTCTGTTTATCAACAATCGGCTTGAAGGCCTGATAAGCAGCCGATAAAGCGTCGCGCGTTTGACTGGCAAGTTCATTGCCAAAGACTGCAAAAAATGCAGTCAACACATCTTCTGCGGACAACGGGTCCGTATTCGGCACATCGAAGGCGGGCAAATGTAAATCAGGCAGATTGAGGCGGGCGGCCAAGCGGGTTTCAAAATCCGCATCTAAGCCTTCATTTTCAGAACTGCCCGATTCCAGCGCCTTGTCCACATCCTCTTTACTGATCAGTAAGCGCCTGAGCGTCACGGTCACTGCCGAGCCTTTATCATCACAATTATTGGGACTGCAGTTGCGTAAACCGGCCTTTTTTAATTCCAGGAACAACAAAACCACTTTATTGTTCAAGAAATTGGCCGGTTGACTGATGGGCGTTGTGTTGGGCTCGCCCTCAGGAAACAGTTCCCACAGCGCAGCACCTGTGAAAGGGACATAGCTGAGTCCCTCCGGTAAGCTATAAGTCCGGTACGCAACCAGATCGACATCGTTGGGTTCAGCCAGCAAATACCCTTCCGAACTGATGCCCAGGCCTTTGGAAAGTTTGATAACAGCAGCCGGCGAGGCTTGATAGGCAACGTCAAGACCGCAAACAATCCCGATACCGATAAGATTTGCCCGCGTCAGGCGGTTTTGCTCATCCAAATAGTTGAAAACATCATTCAGATGCCGGTTACTCAGCACCTGATTTGCTTCGAAAATGGGGTAATGATCTTGTTTAGCTTGCATGGCGTTAAACCTAATCAGAGAGTTTCAAAAGGCCGTTGTGCCGAGCTGAGCGCACCTAATGCCGTTTTGTCCAGCAGCACCGGATTCAGGTCACTGCCGTCATCGCAATCATGCAGAGTCGCTTCGGGGTAGGTGTTTTTTAATGCGGCCAATAAATTTAAAACAATACGCAACCGGTAAGAAACTTCCGTATACGCGGCATAACGCTCTTTCAGCAGTGTCTCCAGCGCCTCTGCGGTTCCGGCTTTAAAATCTAGATCGGGGCATAGACTGACAGGCCCGGGTGTAAATGGCGGCAAATCCTCCAGCACCAAGCCGTCAATGATCGCGCTATCCAACCAGTGATAAAACAGGGTTCCGTATTCGGCTAAAACCCCGGCGGCGCAGCGGCATACAGCGGTTTCGGAACCGTTAATCAAACCGGCCTTTAAAAGCGCCGAAACACGTTCCTGCAAACGCTCGTCGGTCCAATCAAATGCTGCATTGGCCTGCAGCCAACGGCACCACGCGTCCTCAAATCGTTCAAACTGCCAGCCGTAGTGCACAACTTGCATGAAATAATCGATCATCTCATCGGTGATGCCGGTCCATAGCAGTGGTGTCAACTGCAGATTGCAACTTGGCGACGCGGCATCAATGGCATTAAACACTTCGCCTAGCCGCGCTTGCAATGCCTCGTCATGAAAGTAAACCAGGGTTTTATCGTCATACCAGATTTTAAAAACCTGACTGAACGCCTGGTAAATTGCAGCCGCGCAAGCACAGGCTTCAGACTCATCCGGTCTTTCACCATCGCCGGTGAGCGCTTGTGCCATCAACAAACCGGCCAGATCCGACACAACCGGATCGCAAGGATTTTCTATAAACCCGTTATTGCCAACCCAACAGATTTTGGCCAGCAAATGAGCCGGTGTTTCTTTGCGTATCGTACGGTCGGCAAACTGGCGCAGTTCCAGGTTTTCGTTGTAAGGGGCGACCCAGCCCGGCATGACCCAGGTCAATCGAAACGAATAAGGGTCTTCGCTGCCGCATGTATTACAGCCAGTATCCTGACAGACAGGATAAAGCGCATCGCCGGGAAATTTCGGCCGTAATAAAATATGCTCAATCAACAAGGCCCGTTCGTTGGCGCTCCAGGCCAATAAGTTTTGTTTGGCTAAAGCCGCACTGTCCTCAGATTCAAATAACCGGGTATGCACAGCAAAAACATCCCCTTCCGCATTGATCAGTTCCAGCCGGTAGTCTGCATTGTCCTGCTTGATTGTGTAAGTTTCAGTATCGATCAGGGTGTGCATCAAAGCGCGATAGGCCTGCTGTTCAGGCTCACTCGTGTCATTTGTTGTTAACGACCCGCTGATTAGCGTTGCTCCCTGGTATTCACCCAAGGTGAATGCCACGTCGACTTTTCCGCCCACAGCAGCAGACGGAATAAACTCAAACTGCCAGTCCGGATAGCCCAGCAGCAAACCGACGCGTTTTTTGATTACCGGGTACTGTCCGGCATAACAGGTCTTTTCACGGTAATGAAAAGACCGGTAGCGGTTCCGGCTGATCATCGGCAGTGCTTTTAGAAAAGCCAGTTTGGTTTCCAGCAGCCGCTCAAAGGCTTTCTGCTGTCCGGCCACATCCGTCAGCAATAATGTATATTCGGAAAATTGTTCGCCAAAGCGGGCCAAAAGATGATCCAGAAAACGGTTACGGCGCGCCAAAAACTCAGTCGTGGTTTCTACCAATTCCTGCAGCGATTTTTTATCCAGCCCGCTGAGTAAATCGTCGTAGCCGCCAAGCAGCTCTTCGTTGAACAGTCTGACAAAATAGGTTCTGTCTACACCCGCTTGCATCGAGAACAAATCTGCCGTGTTTGCCAGCTGGGCCAGCTGATTGCCCAATAATTGCTCAAATACCATCAGATAAGCTTTCAGTTGCAATGCTTGTGCTTTGCGTTGCGGCGAAGCCTGAGGCGGCAATCCTTCGGCGCCCACGCCATAGGTCAACGGCAAACTGTATTGGACAGGATAATACGCTTCAGGATTTCGAAACTCACCGGCGGGCAAGGGTAAATCGTTGACGGCATTTTTGATTTTTGGCCGTTCAGCCTCACCGCGCAACTGGGTCAAGGTATCCAGAGCCTCATCCGCTCTTGACTTAAAAGGCAGGCCGTTTTTATAAAACAAAAACCGCGATTGTTTGCTGTAAAAACGGGGCTGTTTGCGGTTGTCAATGAACAGTATCCATGATGCGCTGATTTTATTCGGATCAAACAACGGCGCCGGATGGCTGAAATCAGGATCGGCTTTGCCCTTGATGACGTGTCCTTCCGAATCGTAGCCGGTCAGCAGCAACTGGGTGACGGACAAAACCCCCTCAATGTCCATCAGGCGATTGATGATATCGGATGTTCTTAACTCGGTTTGCAGTTGGGCTTTGGCAAGCTCGTCAGCTTTGATAAAGCCATTGGCCAAAGCCGGGCCATTAAAAATGTCTTCAACAGCAATCCCTGCATCCTGCATGTCCTGCAGGCTGTAAAAATAAACAGGAGGGTTGAAGTAACGCTCGATCTCAAACCAGATCAACGCCTGGACACGATCGATATCGGCATCAGGCGCGACTTCCAGATCGGCACAGACCGCAACATCCTCAATCTCAACACCGTGTATATGACAGTAATCCTCATCCAGATTACGAACCGTGTGTAATAAGTCTTTGGTCTGGTTTACCGATGCGTTGACTGCAGCCAGCTTTCGCCGGTAAAGGTTGATAATTCCAGAAACGGAAGTATCGGCCAGCTGTTTTTGCAGCGCTGCGGCCGTCGTCAGCAACCTGGCGTTACTCTCGGCAAACAATCTCAATGCGGCATCGTTTATTGTGACACTTCCTACGCCCGGCGAGAATTCCAGAACAAAATCGGCATAAAACACATCCCGCCAATGTTTTTGCAAATAGCCGTCGCGCCCGGCATCGTCCAGCAATGGATCCGTCAGTACATCGTAATCTTGGGTCGCACCCAATCGCACAGAGAGCGTGAATTCGCCCTGCTGATCTAAAAGCAGCAGCCATTGTTTACGGTCCATTAGCTGCAAATCGGGAAAGCGAAGCTCTATTGTCAATGGATAGGCTTTACCGCCGGCATCGATTAAATTGACGGTACGCTCAATTTTCCTGTCGTTCAGATCGCCCAATTCAGGATCGGCTTCCAATTCCAGTAAGACATCATAAAGCCCCAACACGCCGACTTTTTTCGGCTCATGCACACTGTTTTGCGGCTTTTGGTAAGCCAGTGTGACCGTCTCGTTCTCGCAAACGGCGTAATAATTGACATCACAGGCGCATTGCTTGCAGAAAACCCAGGCATTGCGGACCTGCTCCAAATCAATCAATGAGCGTCTGAAATCATCCGGTGTAACCGGATTGACCGTTAAGATGTCCCTGGCAGTGAAAAAAGCCTGGCCCTCAAAAGGCTTTTCCGGGTCGGCTTCAGCCGGCGGCGGCATCAATATATCCTTGATGTCCCAGTTACTACGATAAGCCAGATCGGTTAGTGCATAGCACAGCGCTTCAAGCAGCGTGATCCCTGGATCGTGCGTGTTGTAGTCCGTCCAGAAACGGCTGCCCATTTCGGCTATATAACCGATACCCTCGCGGCGCAGTTCAAAAAAATCCTCTGCTGTTTTTTGCGCCGGTTGCTTTGCTATTGTGACGGATTGCTCGTTCATGATTCGCAGGGACAGGTTTCGCCGGTCGCTTGTGTACCGGCAGGGTTGAGCGCATCGATGCGGTGTTCGGCAGCCGAAACCAAAATGGAAACGGCAGTGGATCCTTCTGCAACATCTGTATCCGTATTGCTTTGGGTATCACCGATATCATGAAACATCAAAAAATCGGTAATGTAGTCAACGTAAGGCTGTTCTTCGACGAAATTGATCAACACCGATTTATGGATTTTTCCGCCAAACGAAGGCCTGGCATCACTGAAGAATGCCCAAGGCGATAAAAACCGGATAATCGCCTCTTGTAAGGTTTTTTTATAATACATTTCATCAAAACCCTCATAAAACCGCACTTTCAATGCGCAGCGCACCGCTTCGAATTGGGGATTTCTGACATGCAGCTTCACAAAACACGGCATACGCTGATGCAGAAATTTTTCGACGCTGGTCAGTAAGCCCAAGCTGGTAAAAGGCTTGAGCGGATCTTTGAAGGTGTGAAACTGCTGATTTGGAAGGGTCACGACCGTGACATGACCCGGCGCCAGTTCCCGGTAATAGCCATTGCCACTCTCACCGGGCTCGTAGTGCGTATGATTGAGACATTTGGCCCGATAAAGCGCTGGAAACGCATCCAGCACCAGATGCTCATAATCCCATAAGGCTACCGCCCGATCCTTATGGCGCAGCCGCTCACTGATCCGGGTATAAAAAGCCTCAGCTTCCTCTGCTCCTCGGCCGCCGAAACTTTCAAAGGGCTGATCGATTTTCTTAACCGCAGCGTGCGGGCGATCCAGTTTTGTTATGGTGCCTGCGGCCAAGACTTTTGCGGTAAAACCAGGCTCGCTGCCGTTATCAACAAACCCGGCTTTCAGTGCCTGCGCAGTCACTTTCTGTAAACGACAAACCGCCTCGCTGTCGGAAGAGACTGCGGCGCGCAGCCAATGCATTCCTCCAGGCAGCAAGGTATTGCCGGTATCGGCATCAACAGGCACGGTAAAGACAATGATGCCGGATTTAAGTAAACCGGCTGTATCGTCTTGCAACTCGCTAGGTTCGAAGGCTATCCATTCGTTATTGCGCAGATAACTCCATTGAATGTGCTGATCGGGCTTTACCGTCAATGGATCGGCCGTGCCATCGGCCACCTGAAACAGCAAAGCCAGATTTTGCGGCGGCTCGAGTGCGGTCAGGCCTATATAAAATTCCGCCGAACTGGGCACAAGGCTTTCTTCCCGAGCAACAACGAACTGGGGAAGCAAATAAACCGGTTTTACGGCAGGCAGCGTGGGATTCTGTAGCGCATGTCCGAAAGGCCCTACATGAAAAAACAAGGCTTGCTGATCAGTGCCCGCCGCTGCGCCCGACAGTGACAAGGTTTGCTGAGCGGTGTAATCCATAGTGATGCGCTCGGCAAACGGCCCGACTACTGGCGCCCCCGGATGAACGGGTGGTTTAGGATCAATATCGGCCAGGAAATGTGTCAGATCCACCAAGTATTGATTGAAGCCTATCTCGCCTTGAAAAACCAGGCGTAGATAACCGTTGACTGCTTTGACAGGGTAAGGAATGTTTGCCTGCATGCCTGCAAAATTGCCGGTGGTTTGCTGTGCCGGACCGGTCAATGAGAACGTATCGGTAGTAAAGTCAAAAGAACCCTCAGAATCACTCCACTCGCCGTCTTTAAGATAAGCCACCGCGATGGTGGGAATGTCATCATCTGTTGCAGCAATAGCGGCACTTTCGTCCTCAAAGAGGGTCACCGTCTGCCCGCCGCCGGGTGGCTGATTAATAGCATTAGCCGCCAAGGGCATACTGATCAATAAAGGGAAAAGGGTCGGCGTCCTGTAATAACGGGGCGGATTCTGCCAATCGAATGTCAATGAAGCAGACACCAGTTGCTTTTGAAAAACTTCTTGGGAACCCATGGTAAAACGGGTGCCATTAACCGGCTGAGCTCCGAATGGCTGAAACGGCTTTGATAAATCCACCGAACCGAAATCGTTGGATACCGCCAGTGATCGTAGGCCCTTGACACTGACAGTCAGCGTTATCGAGGTGATGATAAATTGTTCCAATTCAGGATAAACGAATGACACACCGTCACGATGCCGCAATTTAACCAGCAAGACAGGTAGCGCGGTCGCAAAACCGTAACCGTGAACTTTCTCCGAATAGGCGGTGACAGCGGCATCGGCTCCGCCCAGGACCAGGGTTAACGTCAGCTTATTGCCGTTACGGATAAAGGATGTAGCGGATTTTTCCAACCAGCCTTTCTCACCACTGAGCCAACAGGTGATGTCGTTTTTTAATTCAGGTCCTGAACCGCTATGGCTTCCGGCAAGCATAAGTTCAAGAGTGAGGGTCCGAGTCCCTTCAGCCATCCAAAGATAATGAGAGGCCACCACAAAGCCCAGTTCCGCTTCAGGCATGCTGATAGTTTGCAATTTTCCGTTTTTATAGACTTTATTAAAAAACGGATGCCAGGTGGGGTCTTGCTCCGGAAGTTTCTCACCCAAGCCATCTGCTGAAGCCGCTTCCGGCGAAGCAAAAAACCGGTTTTGATGCCTGTTCTCCGGCCCAATAAAACCCAGTTTTTCATCGTCATGCCGGTAAACCGTCTTTAACGCACCAACCTGCGTCCGGTTGGCAACAAAATCAGCTGTGGCGGCAAAAAACGCGTCTCTACCCCCGCCATCTTTTCCGGCTTTAAACAAGCTGCCTTGTTCCAGTAAATGGGCTTGCGTCTGCCGGGTCAATTCAACCAGCAGATGAACCTGCGAAGGTTCAGCGGGTTTTTCTTTGAGTTGCAGAATGTCCCGGTAATAAAAATCCAGATGCCTCCCGGTTATCGTGTTGATTTGCGCGCGAGCATGCTCGAATAACCGCAGGAATGCCAGGAACAGCGTGTAATGAGGATCATGACTGTCTTGTCCGGTAAAACTGGCTTCTAATGCGGCTTGCGCGTCAACAACCGTGCGTGCATAGACTTTAAGTAACTGATCGAAAACAGCCGTAAACAGATTATGCGTGGCAAGGTGATTAATCCGGTCGAACTCATCACCCGGCGGAAGGCCAAAAATGCCGGGATCGGCGTTGATCACAGCAAGATAAGCGGCCCAATCGTTTGCGCCGCTAATCCAGTCTTTGGACAAGCCTGCGGCCAGCACCTCACTGAATTTAACTGCGTTTACGCCCAACACAGAAATATCAGCCGGGATATCCGCCACCAAAGGATGGGGTAACGCTTGCGCCAAATCCGTTTTGTAATAACTGATCAGCCGTTTAAATGCGGGAGCCAGTTGAGTTTGTATCCGGTTTACCAGTGTGGCTTTCAACGCACTCTCTGCAGGCAACCCTTCTTTCAATCGATCCAGTTGGCCTGTCAGTGAACCGGCACAGGAAAATAACAGGCCTAAATTATTTTTCAGCTTTCCGGTTTCATTTTTATGACTGCGATCATTCAGATAATCGAACCGCTCTTTGACATAGGCGCGGTAATTATCGACATCCTGTACCGCCGCGACAGCCAATTGCACCGAAACGTCCTTACTGAAAAAGCTCTGCCAGTCACCGGATACGGTGGTATTGGACCCGTAATAATTTAAATATGCCGCATAGGCCTTGGCGAACACCATGCCGTGTTCCGGCTTATGTTCATTGACCGGCGCATAGTCCGGCGATAAGGCTGCAAGCAAGCGCGCATCCTGGCTGGTCCCCTCATGGATGAGTTTCAATGGATCGCGGTTTTGCTTGCAATCATCGGTCGCCATGGCTCAATCACTGTCAGGTAAAAGATTAACCGTTGCCGTCAGGTTGATATCGGTACCCTCCTGCTTGTAAAACGGATAAACAAAATTGAACCGCGAATTGGTCGTTTTCACCCGATAGGTCACCGATATCAACACCACACCCTCCAATGCCAGACTGTCATCCAAACTCACCTTTTCCAGCTCGATACGCGGTTCATGATACAAAATGGCCGACTCGACCTTATCGGCCATCAGCGTTTTCATGCGTGTATCCAGCGTTTCAAACAGCAATTCCTGCAAATTGCAGCCGTATTGAGGCAACATGACGCGCTCGCCTTGCGCCGTGCCAAGCAGAATTTCGAGACTGGCGACAATGTCGGCTTCCGCTTCGGTCATGTCAACCGTGCAGGAAGCAAAACTAAAGGAAGGAGGAAATGACCAGCCGCGCCCAAGAAAACTCATACTCAGCCCCCAATCAGCACAGTTACTGCGCCGGGCGGCATAACGGCCCCGCCGCCCGCTGTTGTATCGGTAATACGGGCTGCAGGCATACCGCCTATCGTCACCGTTGCCGAACCTTTGATGATCGCATCGGCGCCGCAGGTATCACCCAGTCTGGCGGCAGGCAATCCGGCGATCAAAACAGTCGGCGCGCCTGGCGGCAAGATGGGCAAAGGCGCGCCCTGCGTTGCTGCGCTAATAATCATGTCCGTCACTCTTGCGGCTGGAAGCATGGTTCAACCTCTAATTGATTTGCACGACGCCACCTTTGATGGTGGTGCTGGCACTGCCATTGATCGTCGTACTGGCACCGGAAATCTCTGCTGTCGCCGAACCCTCGGCCTTGAAACCCGTTTGGGCTTTGATTTCGGCATTCATTCCTTCGATTTTGACATCGCCCGTTGCTTTTAAAATGATGTCCTTGGCGGACTCCAGGGTGATGCCGTCACTGTCCAACGTGATCTTGTTGCCGTTTTGGTCCTCAACCAAAATAGCCTGTTCATCTTCAGAAAGCGTGATGCGGTTACCGCCCGGCGTTTCCAACAGAATGACTTTTTTCTCGTCATCAAACGTAAAGGCCATTTTCTCGCGGCTGATATAACCTTTACGGTGATTGTCATCTTTTGCAGATTCCGGCGCCGGTTTGGCGCTGCTGTGACACATACCCAGCACCACAGGATATCGCGGGTCGTCACCTAGAAAGCCGACCAATACCTCATCACCGATTTCAGGCCGGAAAAAAGTGCCTCGCTGATTACCGGCATCCAGTGTCGCCAGTCGTGCCCAGACGCCTTCATCAGAAGCACTGACCAAAGGCAAACGGATTTTGATCCGGTCTTCGCCGTCAGGATCGTTCTCCAGCAAAGTCACCACACCCATTTGCAGGCCGCTGACCGCAGGCAGCAAACCGGCAGCCGGTAACGGCCTCAACTGGTAAGTTTCGGCAAAAAGCTCAGGGCTTATCCCAAACTGCACATCGGTTTCCCAGTTACCACCCGCCACGGTGTGACGCACGCCTGAAACATAAACCGCGCCTTCAAAGCGTTCACCTATGCCGGTCAAGTCAATCACCTTTCCGGGCTGCACATCGGCAAAACCCTGAAACTTTGCCCGTCCCCTGATTTTGGCAAGCCGCTCTTTCAATAACCTCGCATCGGCCCAGGCTTTCAGTTCCGGCAACGTCAGCCCCCCGCCATGGCGGATTTCGCTGTCATCCTGCATAACTTCAGCCAGATCGGCATGAGCCAAATTACCGCTGTTCATTGCAGAAGGCTCAGCGGCCTCGGCCTCTATGACCTCCTGCCCGGCGGCATTCCAGGCAGTGGCTTTGAGGCTTTTGCTTTGCAAACGGGCATCGATTTCGGCATCCAGTTCCAGCAATGTTGATCCATAACGCACCTGTACCACCGGCTCTTCTCCGGTTAACGGTTTGCCTATCTTCAGGCTGTCGTCTGCGACAACGACGACATGCCCATTGGCTTCGGCACGGCACATCAGAAAGTCCCAATCACTGGCCTCGTATTGCACGACTTCTTTTAACTCCGGTTCTGTTGATTCAACATCATTAGCCAGCCCATACAATCCGATCAACTCTTCCATGATGTCGCTGTCTTTTTTATCTGTGTAATAACGGCTGTTGATGCCACCGGTCATTTTGACGGCCTGATGGCGGCATTCCAAAATCAGCAGACTTTCGTTTTTCCTGATTTTGATACTGTGCTTGACGATGACGCCTTTAAATACGGGGGTATTCTGCGAGCGATAACCCAACTGTATTTCAATGGACTTACCAGGAATAAAATAGGCCTTGTTACTAGCCGCAAATGTCGCTTTAGCCGCCTCTCCATCTTTCAATTGAAGCGTAGCCGAAGGGATTCGATTGATCTCCCTTGACACGGCTACTGTTAAAATCTGAAACTGCCCTGATATTTCCTCCCCGTCTATCAGCAAAGCCACCGTGCAGACATCCGGTGTCGCAGGTGTCGGAATGACCGATTCGTTGGTCATGATTTAACCGTCTTGGCGATGGGCGGAAAAAAAATTTCGGTGCCCGGCTGCAACTGGCGAAAATTGTTCAAGCGGTTTTTTTTCGCCACCTCCAGGTAATAGCGAGGATCACCGTAAATTTTGTAGCACATCAACGGCAAGGTATCGCCCGCCTTCACTTTGCGGCTATGGGTTAAATCAGGCGAACTTTTATTTTCTTTTGCCGCACGTTTTTGCTCTTCGATACTGCTTTTGAATTTGACTTTAACCAGTGCTCGAATCGGCGTTCCATCCGGCCTGAACAGCTTATAGGTGATGCCGACCTCTACCACCCTGCCTTTGAAAATAGAATTTTCACCCCAAACCAACTTGAAATGCCGGGGCTCATGCGCATCGCCTTTATAACCGGTCAGCACCTCTTTAAAATGTTTGAGGTCATCAGCGATAGAGTCGCGCGGTTTGCCGTCGATGATACCGGTGTTATCGAAAAGAAATTCAAAGGTGATTTCTTCAGGTTCGGTATATTCGAATTTTAATTGTTGCCCGCTGGTGCCATGCCCCTGCCCTGACTCGGAAAATTTGAGTTTGGTATCCAGCGTGTAAGTTTCCGGATTGATCAAAGCCTCAATAGTCTCATCAGCTTCCAATACCCCCCCGCCTTCCGCTTTCTCAGAATCGGAAAACGCCAGGATCAGCATTTTTTCAAGCTTTCCGTTATCGGCCATTAGCGCTCCCTTTTGTTATTGAGTATCTGCAAAACCTGCTCCACACATTCGGCGACGACAGCCTCTTTGTCTACCGCACTGTTTGACGCTTGCCCGGCAGATACCGATGCCCGCACTTTCTGAGCTTTAACGTCTTGCGGTGGATTAACCGTCACTTTAATGTGCAGTTCTTTGATCTCTATGGGCATTTTTTTCCTTTTTGCAGCGCGCTAAGTCCGGTTACGATTGCACAGTAAAATACCGGTAAGTCAGTTCCATCGTCTCGATGACGACAGCACTTTCATTGGCGTTAAAATCGCTGACTTGCCATTTTTTGGGTATCGCATGAGCGACTTTCCAGGTTCTTAACGGCTCGCTTTTTTCATTCATCAGAATCACATTCACTGAAGCCGGTTCAAAAGTGCGATCACGAAAAGCGTCGATAAACCACTTGATAACGCTGGAATCGGTCAACATACCGCGCTTGAGGACCAGATCGGCGTATTTGGTACGCACCGGCAATTTGTGCTCAAACCGGTTTTCACCGCCTTCTTTAAAGCTTTCGTAATCGTATTCAACCGTCAGCCCGGAAACGGTCTGAAAACGCACATCATTGCTCATCTGACTGATGCCGAATTCCACTTTGTAATAAAAGCCCAAAGGCGGATAGTAAGCGACCATGCTTGTTACACTTTCATCAACTTCAGCCCTTCATGCGCCACTTCTATGCTTTCGATGGCAATTTCGTTGGCATCGGATTTAAGATCGGGCGCGGTCACTTTTACCGGAAAACAACGGGTGGCTGCCCACGCCGCTACCGGTTCATGTTTTTCATTCATCAATCGAATGACAACGTCACGACGGCCATTGATGCGATCATTGGCAATTTCATCCATCCAATTGTTGTAGTCAAAGTCGCCTTCAAATTTGCCGCGTTTCATCGTCAAATTGCTCAATTTGATTAAACCGGGCATGCTGATTTTGCTGAAATCTTTGCTGTCGCTGTGCCGGTATTCGATTTTCTCACGCTCCATCACCAGACCGGTCACTTCGGTAAAACTCAATTTTGCACCGCCCCAGTCCACTTGAAAGTGAAATCGCGGTAGTGGATATTCTTGCGCCATGATTTTTCCCTCTTACTATGTAATGAATGTCAGCCGCTAAAATCAGGATTCAGGCATTTTGTGCGAGAATCTGAGGATGATGAATTCAGCGGGACGCACCGCAGCCATGCCGATTTCGATAATCATCCTGCCTTCCAAAATATCCAGCGGCGTCATGGTTTTACCTAATCCCACGGCCACATAAAATGCATGTTCCGGCTTGATCCCCTGCAAGGCGCCCTGCCGCCAGAGTACAGTCAGAAAATTTTCGATCATCGCCTGAACGCGCACCCAGGTGTTGGCGTCGTTGGGCTCGAAGACGAACGGTTCGGTCGCCTTTTTGACCGATTCTTCAACAAAATTGAAAAAACGCCGCACACTGACATAGCGCCATTCATTGTCATTACCGGCCAGCGTTCTAGCCCCCCAAACCAGTGTACCTTTACCGGTAAATGCCCTGATGATATTGACCGATTTGCCGCCGTTGACATCGACATTGAATTCGCCTTGCTGCTCATGAGAGATTGTTACTGCCGGAGCAGTAACGGCATTCAAACTGACATTGGCAGGCGCCTTCCAGACACCCCTGTCCCTGTCGATGGCCGCATAAACACCGGCAATCGCCCCTGATGGCGGTAATAAATTCAGCGCATCGGCCGCTTTGGACACCAGACTTTTATAAAGTCCGAATCCTGCCAACAAGATTTCGTTCAAGGCTTTTTCATAACTGAGTTGGGTCGATTCTAAAAAGTGGAAAAAGGTGATCGCTTCATTAACTCCGGACAACACTACACTGATTGCAACATCGCCTCGTTGCTTGACCGTGGACAAACCGTTGTAGCTGTCCGAAACATCGACAGAAGCGGCGCTCAACAAAGTCGCGCTATCAGTAAAGCCCAAAAACCCGGCCACCTCATCGAGATCGGCTCCGGTCGACAATAGCGGCATGGCATCCGGATCTGCTAAAGCGGCCAAGTGGATATGGTGATCAGCAACCGCTCTAAAGGCTGATTTGATCTGGCCGCTCTCAATATATTTTTCGATTTCGGTGCGTAACTTAAACCGTTCGGAAGCTGTTGGCGCTAAGTCATACCGTTCATCGATCGCGTTAATGATATCGACCATGAAGTCGGTTACGACTTTAATCGCTGCTTTAATGTCGGCAACCAGCGTTGCGGCATTGTAATTATCTGTCAGTTCCTTGCTGTGATCTTCAAGCGTTATGGCAGGGTCTCCGCTCAACGCGTCTTTGACCGTTTGGGCTTCAGAGACGAAATCCTCCACGATCAGTAAATCCGCGATAACGGCCTGGGTGGCTTCATCGTTGGTCAGATTGCCCAGTTGAATCGCCGTGTTGACACCCTCACGCAACAAAGTGATATTTCTGTGTAACAGCGTTCGCGGCAGATTGGCTCTGATCCAAGGCCCATAAGCCGCACCGTATTTGAGAAAATTGATGCCGATGCTGTTTCTGAATGCGGTAACTGAAGCATTAAAAGCGGTATTGGTGACGCTTTGGGTCAAATCACAAATAACAAACCGGTCCTGAAGTTTGTTGCATTGAACCAGCGCCTGTTTCTGAAACTCATAGGGGCCGTTCGTATCCGAAACCACATCCGGTGCCACTATCAGCGTCGGTTCATCTTCTTGTTCAAGCAGCAATAACGCAGCTTCCAGCGTTGCCGAAGAGACGCTTACCGGAAACGGACCTACCGAGACGATGTAGCACTTGCCTCCTCCATTGGCATAAAACAGCCGCAGACTGTCATACAGGTACAGCTTCGCAAACGCTTCCGAGCGCACGAACTGATTGTTGGTATCTAAAAATAAAGTGACATTCTGGGATGGCGAGCCGCCGAAATACAGTTCATATTCCGCAATGGATTCTATCCGAATCGGCTTGTTGATTAAGGTTTCGCCATCTCTTACCGCTTTTTCGGTATAGCCGATAAAAGCAGGAATAGCTGTCTCTACGGCAGCAATGGAAGGCGGGAATTTCGGTATTTCCTCGATGTAAACGCCGGGTGTCTTATACGCTTGTGCCATAGTAGTTACCGATTAATGTTGAGGATTAGACAAATATCTCCGAAACCAGCTTGATGACTTTTGAATTGCTGACAACGGGTTTTACCAAAGTTTCGGACGGTTTTCGTTTGCTTCCGGAATTGCCGAAAAAAGTTAACGGTAAAGGATCTGTTTCTTCAAATTCCAGCGAGCGCGAATTTTTATTGATGTATTGCCGGATGGTCGAGCGGTTTTTAAAGCGAATTTCAAAAACCGGCGGAATCGCTTTGGCGTGGCCCTGATTGTCGGTCAGGCTGAATGGGTTGTCGCCAGGCCGCTGAGCATGAAGTTGTATCAACGCAAAAACGTTGTCTGGAATACCGTCAAGCAAACGGACGGCTCGTCGCGTTTGACCTGAATCACCGGGCAGTGCCAGCACCGGCATGTCGCCTTGATGAACGTACACCGGATTTTTTTTGGCTTGAGTGGTTAATGTGTGCGCTGTCGCGCCGGGCTTATCGCCAGACAATTGCTTCAGCGTATTACCGGATAATACCAGGTACTCCGCCGAATCATTAGCCGATGCCGCAGGAATTTCTCTGGATAAAAATAAAACCCGATTGTTTCCTGTTCCTCGTGAAACTCCGGTCAGATTCGATAACACAGGGACATTTTCTTTATAGCGATGGACTTTTTGAGCATCGCCGGCTTGCATTTCGATAAGCCGCTGGGGTTTCAATGTCAATGCCGTGTAATTACAAAAGGCCTTATCACGGACCGTGACAATAAATTCGAACATCGTATTGCCGGAAATGACCGCCTGTTCGGGCACTGCGGTAATAAATCCCAACGCCGTTTTGCAAAAAACAGCACGATAGGCTTTTAACAGTTTTCGGGTTGCCGGAGACGGCGTAATCTCAAGTAATGGACGCACATCGAAATCCTGCAGCCGCTGCTCCTTTTTGCGAGGCACCGAGATCAAATCAAACGCGGTCGCACCTTGATCCAGCCAGTAATGATGCAACACTCTGACTTCAAAAAGACGTCGGTAAGAAAGCATGATGTGCTCGCTCATGAAAAATTGTCCGTCCCGGTTTTATGACGAAAATCGTGATCAATTTCAGTAATAAGTCCGCTTTCGCTTTGTACAGCACGAAATCTTAAATCCAGCATCCGCAGTACATACATCACGAAGGGGTATTGCTTGCCGCCTAAGGTGCCCCAAAGATGATTGACTTCCTCCATCGTCGGGGAATACAAATCGAAAATAAGCTTGAACGATTCAAGCTGATCAAGCGCATTACCGGGCGCATTGGCGGTGATCGAACCGGGATCAACAGTATCCTGCGTGAACACGTTTTGAGCCTGAAAAAACCGGATCGCCCGCGACAGCATCAATAACGCATTGGTGTAATTGCTGTGTGACGCTACGACTAAAATCTGGAAATTAAGAAAAGTGGGCGGGTTTTCGTATAAAGCCCGCAACGTAACGTCGTTGCGTGTGTAATGAGGCAGATTCTTTAGCGATTTTTCTTCCTTGATATTGACCAGCGATAAATACAGAACGTCACGGGGGTTAATGCCTCCGCTTCCAAATCCCTCGGCTAAATTACCCAGTCGGCCTGCATTCATCGCATCGGCCCCGTAGTTATCGGTTAAATGCCGGTTCAACTCATTCAACACAATCGTCAGCGCATGTGAAATCATTTACGGCGCCTCAAGATCGCATGAACATAAGTGCTTTTTGCCGCAAAATCTGACGATTCAACTTGCTTCAGTTCCATCTTGACACTCCTTTTTGAATACTGATTAACGGCGTTACCGTTAGCGAATCAGCCTTAGCTTATCAATAGCCAGCAAAAGCAGTGCCATTAACTTTCAGACACACGCCTTGTTAAGCTTATGAAAAATATCAACAAATAATGCGATGAGAAAACAAGCAGTCCGATATGTAACAACATAATGTTACACACTTACGATGGGTAATCAGCAGCGGAATCGATTAATGCTCATGATTTCGTGGTCCTTGAAAGTGTAACCCGGCTTGTTACACTTTGTATCAAAAAAGCCTTGTCTGTTACAACTTTGATCTGACTTTGGAACGTTAATTATCTCTAATATGGTATTTCTCCATTTTTCGGTACAGCGTCATTCTGGACCAGCTTAACTGCTCGGCTGCCCGGCTCTTGTTCCATTTGACAGCGCTTAATGTTTCGAGCATCCGCTCTCGCTCGCTTTTTTCAGCAATGTCTTCCAACGCCATGCCTTCACCGATAGGCTCAGGCAAGTCGTTCAGCGTAATTCGCTCAACGGGGCAGTTGATGAAAATGGATTCCAGTACATTTTTCAACTCGCGGACATTGCCCGGCCAGTGATAATGAAGAAAAGCCGCCAGCGCCTCGACACTGAAGCCGAGAAGATTTTGTCCGAACCGCTTATTGAAGTATTTAAGATAATAATTAAGCAGGTCGGGGATGTCTTCTTTGCGCTCTCTAAGCGACGGCAAACGAACCCGTGCCACATTCAGACGGAAGTAAAGGTCATCCCGAAATTCTTTGGTCAACAGCATTTTTTCCAGATTCCTGTTGGTCGCGGCAATGATCCTGATATCAAGCGGTACGCTCCTTTTTCCACCCAGCGGATAAATTTCCTTGGTTTCCAACAACCGCAAAATTTTGGCCTGAGCCAGGCAACTCATGTCACCAATCTCGTCAAAAAAAACAGTACCGCCGTGCGCCATTTTCAATTTTCCCATATGGTCTGATTGCGCACCGGTAAACGCGCCTTTTTCATACCCGAACAATTCGCTTTCCAGCAAACCGTCCGGCATTGCGGCACAATTGATGGCAACGAAGGGTTGATTTGCCCGTTTGCTTTGACGGTGTATGAATTGCGCAGTCAATTCCTTGCCGGTTCCGGTCTCACCGGTGATCAACACATGACTGTCTACGCCTGCGGCTTTTGGTAAATAGGATTTGAGATTAGCCATAGCCCGGCTGGAACCAATCAACTGCTGCATCCCGGAAAGACCCGAGGTTTCCACACTGCACGCCAACCTCCGGCGAATATCCAGGCAACGCGTCACCGCCTGAATCAGTTCGCAGGTTGGAAAGGGGAATTCGAAGTAATCCTTAAGACCCAATCTTAAGGCGGAAATTGCCAGCTTTTTGGAGCCGCTCGAGGTGACCAGTATGATGGGAAATCGCCTGTCACGGCTGCGAATAAGCTCAGCAAGTTTGAGTGTGTCCTCGCCATCGACCCAGGGAGATTCCAAAATCAATAACTGAAATTTGAGTAGGTCGTAATGCTGCAAAACATCGCGGTAACAGGATGCTTCAACAACCTGTGCAGACTGATTATGCAGGTGAGTATGGATGATCTGTTTAAGATCGGGATCCTGGACAACAGCTAAAATGACCGGTTTATTCATCGGAATTCCCTGTACTTATAGTTTGATAGCAGAACCACTCATCTCGGAAAGAGCAGCTTAATCTAAGCGGGCTACAAGCCCAATGGTCGCGTTGACGCAAAAATGATTGAAAATACATACATTATATGTACAATGAAAACTGATGAACATTACCAACGACCCCATCAAAAACCTATTAAATATCCAAAAGCATCAGATTAATCTGGCTGATATTGAAGGTGTTTTTTACGATGAACGCGCCATTACCGTTGAAGACCGCGACCATGACGAAGAACGCTTTGTGACACTGGGCATGGACGGCCTCGGCCGTCTTCTGGTAGTGACCTATCATTACCGGGGTGAGGATGAAATCCGGGTTATTTCTGCGCGTTCCGCTGAACCTCACGAGCGGCGCACTTACGAGGTCTAAACCATGAAAGACGAGTACGATTTTTCCAATGGCACACGCGGCGCAGTAGTTGAATCGCCAAGCAAAACCCGCATCACTATTTTTCTGGATGATGATATTCTCGCGGCCTTCCGCGAGCGCGCTACGCAAACCGGCAGAGGCTATCAAACTCTGATTAACGAAACCCTCCGCACCAGCCTGTCCCCAGAGTCCGCCCCCCTTACAGCTGAGGTTTTGCGGAAGATCTTGCATGAAGAATTACGGGCAGCATAACAGCCGCACAGTTACCAACGTCTCAAATGCATTAGGGTTCCTGTCGTTAACCTCAACATGAACCACACCCTTGTGTTGGGTTGCGATAAAACAGGCAACCCAACATTTCAAGTCGTTGGCGCTAATTGTTGCAGTCTTTCCATTAGATAGCAGAAACAATCCTGTCTGATCACGCGCTCATCCAATGTCAGCATTGACGGCATGGCTTTTCGAATCACCGACAATTCACCGCCCTGAATTTGGAAAAACAGAGTGCTTATATCGTGTCCACTTTCATCCAAAGCAATCAGCGGCATCGATAAAGAACCATTGACCCTGCCCAAAACAGTACCCGCTGAAATTTCATTAAAGTTCATTCGCTCAATGTCGGGGTCCAGCAGCAGATCTGATTCAGGTTCCTGAAAGCTGAATTTAACGGAATCGGCAACCTTGACTTGGGCCACGGTATGATAAACATCGATATCTTGTTCATGAACAGGATGATCGGGTAGCCCGGATAAATTAAGACAACTGTTCAAATACTCTAGCGCATGCTCGACGCCATGCAATTGGCCAGGTTTTCCGCATTCCAGCGTAACCGCCGGACACAACTCGGCAAACGCAGCCGATTGCACGCCTTTTGGCCGGGTAAAATACACAACCAGTCGACCGAAAAGAGAGGCCAGTTGCAAGAAGCGGTTGTCCAGCTTATTGATGCAGGCATAATGGGGATTTAGCCCGGTATTATTGTGAATATCAATACTGGCGAATACGTTTTTGGCCCGCATCACATCGACAATGTCCTGCGCAATCTTGGTTTCCGGTGAATCGGGCAATTCAGTTCCGGGCCAGATACGGTTGTAATCCGGTTGATCTTTCAGCCTTCTTAAACCTTCCCCGGCGGCATGAACATTGCCGAAAAAAATCGATATTGAACGCGGCAAACTGCGGTTTTGATATTTTTTTAATAAGGCTTGCACAGCCAGCAAGCCGGCTGGCTCATTGCCATGCAACAGTACCGAGACAAATAAAGGTGCGGCCTGTTTTCCGCTTAAATGAATCAGTGCCGGTTGAGGCAAGTGGTTGACTAATAATTCGGGCGTAGCATCCAAAACGCCTTCTGGCAGAAAGTCATATTGCTTTAATTCCACGTTATTCACGTTAACATCCATTCGCTTACGGGATTACCCTTGTTTTGGTTTGTGAGATAGCGCCGGGTCATGGCAGTGAAATCGTCCGGATTGTTTTTGATGAAATCACGCTGCCACTGCGAGCCGGTCTGACGGTTAGCGACGCGCTGCTGAATAATAGCCAAAAAATCTTCAATATCGCACCGGGAAATTCCGAACGACTTTAAGCCGAGTATCGCCCGGGGCAGCAACTCTGTTTTAAACAACTGGCGGATAGTATGCTCATTGCCGTCAAACCAAACTATCTTGCTATCCAGACCGAGGCGGGCGGCCTGATAAAAATTATCCTTGGCCTGACTAAAGCTGACCGGTAAACCCTTCTCAACCAGGTCATCGCATAAACTTTTGCTTAAACCGAAGAAAAATGCCGCATTGGCAATCGCATCGACAACGGTAGGCCCGGCTGCTGGCGTGCGGTGCTCGATACGAACATGCGGCGTTCCATCTTCATCAAAACCGATCAACGGCCGGTTCCATCGCCAGATTGTGCCGTTGTGCAGTTTTAAATGCTGAAAACTCTCCGTTGCTCCACCTAAATCTTCAGGCAACAGAACCGGGAAATGATCCAGATTTTCCTGAAAACATTCCAGAATGGATTTTCTTGCGAAACCGGTACCAAAGCCGACCCGCCTCACAGGGCCTTGAGCGGCTGCCGCATAACCTCCGGCTTGTATGGCTTGTTCAAAAACCGGAATTCTGGATTCATGCCAAAGGTTTTTGCCAAACAAAAAAGGGGCATTCGCACAGAGCGCCACCATGGGCGCGGAGGCAATGATCGAGGCATTGTAAAAATGATGTGCAATGGACAAAGACACTTGCGTGTGAATTTGAAAAGAAGTCGTCGCCGCTTCCAGCATGACATCATGATGATCCAGCTTAAGATGCTGAATCCCGACAATATCCAGATGAACCGGTTGACCACGAGCAAGCTGGATTTGCTCATTAAGCGCGTGGTAACGGTTAAGATCGGACATATTGCCCAAATTGAGGTCGGCTTGCTCCAGCGTGGGTAACGTGCCGATCATGATGATCCGGCTGTTCAAACTGTCAGCATGCCGGACCGCTTTATTCCAGGTCGATTGCAATTGATTTTTCAGGCGGCTGCACACATTGCCGGCCAATGGCGTCGGCGTGCTGTTGAGTTCTATATTGAATTTTGCCAATTCGGCACAGGCCAGCGGGTCATTCAATCCGGCCAGAAACTGATCATTAATCGGCGCAGGCCGCATGTCTTGATCAACCAGCCACGCCTCAATTTCAAAACCGGCGACCGGATGCCGGGTCGAAAACCCCTGTTGTTCAATTAAGTGAGCGAGCAGCGCCGTTTCTTCATGCAGCTTTTGATGAAAAAAGTCGAAATCGCCCAAGTCATAATGTGAAACCGAAATTTCCTGACCCATACGCATGCCCCCGTTTCTTTATTGTCATGGTAATTTCAATGGGGGCCAGGGGTCAACTGAATAGTTTTGGCGGAATGTATGAGCAACGGTTTAAACACTTTTGCCAAACCGGAAGACATTTGTTCATCGACAAGAAAGCGCATAAAAGATCTAAAGGTGTCAATAAATCTTACAACACCTAAATATGCCAACTTGTATTTTACTTAATTTAAGTATTATAAATATTTGTTTCTTAAATACTTATTTAGTAAATCAAATGACTTCTGAAAATCTCGTAGACCAAAATTCGAATTTGTGCAGATTAAGTGACAAATTAATTAAAAAATGTGAATTATTCCGCCAGCAAACTCCATGATTCGCAAGCCCAATAAAATCAACGGTATTTCATAAGATCTGCTTATTTTTCACAAATTCGATGTAAATTAAGTCATTTAATTATGTCAACTATTTTTACAATCTTAATCGTGACTAACATTATATCACCAAATAAAAACATCTTACTAATTGATAAATAAGTAATATTTTTCTATAGGTATATTTTTTGCGTTATAGTGAGCAGATGTATAATAAAACTTTTTGAAATCTTAGTTTAATAATTAAATTGTAAAAAAAATACTCTTCTCATTTATTAATAGTTTTTTAAAACTTGGAGTCGATATGAATAAAAAAATATTAGCGGCAGCATTGCTGCCATTTTGCATACTTACTGGTATTAATGCCAATGCGGCATACATAGAAACATCAGCAAGTAGCACCTCGTTTAGTGATTCTTATAGCTATACATTCAAGATAACAAACACTTCTGATTCTTCTATCTATAATGCAATCCTTTCAAATACTTCCACCAGCCCTAGCACTTCATTGATTGACTTATTAGCTTTCAACTTGAATCCGAATCTTGTATTGGGTACTGATTTCAACATAATCAATGTAAGTCCAGTTTGGAACTTTTCAGCTGCAAGTGGGGGCATTCAATTTGATTATCTTGGAGAAAGGTCAACACCTGAAAGCCGTCTATCTCCAGGAGAAAGTTTAACTTTTGATTTTAAGTTTTTAACTCTCAGCTTACTTCCAACGGATCCTTTTGATTTATGGCGCAATTCAGAGCGCGACAGAGGGACAGGTATTGGCGGAGGCGATGACTCAGGCCAAGTCGCAGTTTCTTTTCAACAACTTGGCTCAAATGGAAATTCAAGCGATTTGCTTGCATCAAATTGGGGACCAGTTAATCCCGATGACCCAAATGACCCAAATGATCCAAACGTACCAGAACCGACTTCGCTTTTACTAATGGCTTTTGGCTTGCTGGGTTTCGGCGCTTCTAGAATGAAAGGCAAAGCCGCTTAAAATCTAAATTTTGATCGAAACAAAAAAGGGCGCAATAAGCGCCCTTTTTTTTTCGTTTAAAAATTTGTTACTTTCTGTCTTTGACAACAGTGCCCCCCACTGTAATTGAAGTGCTGCTTCCTTTAACATTTCCAACTTTATCAAAAGCCTCAACGGTATAGGTCATCACACCTGTTCCAGGCTTATCGGTATAATTGGTGGTTGTAAGAGTGGCAATCCTAACTCCATTACGGCTTACTACATACCGATCAAGACCGGAACCTGAATCAGTAGAAGCGCTCCAGCTAATCGCTACTTGTGAGTTTCTTTTTATAGCCACTTTTAAATTGCCAGGTGCGGTAGGTGCGGTACCGTCAACAATGATGGTAGCTGATTTGGTTACGCTACTGTGTGAGACAGCAGATGCAGTAACCGACTTTGTGTAACTACCATCAATCGTTGGTGCATTTATCATCCACGATGTAGAAGTCGAAGCACCTGGAGATAGGGTATAAGACCCTATGGCTCCCCCCTCACTATTGGAAAGATTAAACAGGGTAGCGCCGCAAACAGAGGAATCCTGATTAGCCAAGGCTATATTAAAACTAACGGTTGCACCGGCCATTGTGTAAATAGCTGTAGGCGCCAAGCTTAGTGCCGGAGAGTTATTAATACAGGTTTGAGTGACTGCAGCTTTGGTTGTAGCGCTACCGATATTCGAATAACTTGAAGTACCGTTACTATTGTAGGCTCTTATCCGGTATTGATATGTCGTATTTGCAACAAGGCCCGCATCAGTAAAGCTGCGAACATTAACACCCACAACTGCAAATTCGGTCCAATTGACGCCATCCATCGATCTTTCTAATCTGAATCCGGTTTCATTACCAGAATTATCTGCCCAACTGATGCTAATTTCCTTATCTGACAACATCAAAGCCGCCAAACCACTTGGAGCAACAGGCAATGACTTATCAACAGTCCCTCGGAATGCTGCCACGATCGCTTTGGTATTGGTCATTGAACGAGCGTTATCTTCAGTAGCCGTTCCGGTATATTCACCATTGAAAGTCACTTTAGGATTCGAAAAATAGCCTACCCGGGTTCCGCCGCTGCAATCATATGACATGACGGTTCTGAATCCACCGGTTTGACATAAGCGGTAGCCGTAAGAGTAATCGTATGCAGGTGTTGAAGTAGCACTGGCACGATCATGATGACTGCCTTGATTATGACCTAACTCATGCGCCAATGTGTGATTGGAAAGACAAGCGTATTTGGAATCATCATGCACGACACTGAATGCATAAGATGCAAAAGAAGTACTGGGGCTACTCATTAAATAACCTGTTCCACATGCACTGGTGTCTGTTGTTATCAAAACAACCTGGTCGGCTCCATACTGATTACGTAATGTATGAACTGCATCCATCTTGCCGTCACTGGTGCCAGTGATATCAGATAAGCTTGTTGATGTTGATCCCGATTCTACATAGCTAACTTCAGCCATATGCACGAGATTAATTTGCATATCGATTTGACTGTTGATATAGGATTGATTGGCTTTGGCAACTGCGTTTACAATTTTAGCCTCGATACCGCTTTGCCCGTAAGCATTAATCCGTGATTGCGGCGTATACACAACCATAACATCAATTACTGTGCCTGCATTAATTTCGGCATTGGCTACTACCGGCTCACTAGAACCAGTGGTGTCAATCTCACCGCCCTCCGCAATAAAGTCTTCAACAGCTTTTGCGTCATCGCCGTGATCAGGATTTCTAGCAGGATCAACTTTAGTGATTTCATGCAGATCATTCGCACCTAGATTGATTTCATACAGATCATCCCCGATGCTCACAGTGCCTGACATATTGCTTCCCCGCACTGTCAAAAAAACTTCGCTGTTGGACTCACCCGCTACATGTCCTATCCAGGTGGTACTGCCTTTCACCTTATCAATCAAACGATCTCTTATCACTGTAACAACGACATCATCGAACAGCGTTAATGTTAAAGAATCTGACCACAGTATATCGGTATTTACTTTTACTGAGCGGTTTCGACCTTTAATTGCTTTGGTAGGCAACACTTTTTTTGTTGATTGAGTGATTCCAAAATCATCAAACAATTCAGGGGCAAAATGGCCTTTTTTCTGAATATTTTGCACACCTGCTTTTACAGGGTTGTTCACTTGTTGGGCGTAAGTAGATGTAAATGGAATCAGCGCGGATATAAACATGACTGCTGACATTTTTATATTAAAGTTCATTCCTTTATGTAGAATCGGATCTTGGCTTACACTTAATGAACTTGTTTGGTTTTTGTCACTGCTTCGGCTTTTAGATGAGTACATGACTCTTCTCCTATATAAATTGCCCGAAGGAGTTCCATGAATGTGAATTAAAATGGCCAAATCATTGTTTTTTTGCCATTTTAGCAATCCCACTATCATAGGAGTAACTCCGTTAGACTGGAAACTTTGCGTCACCACCTTTCGATGGTTTTGCCCTAATTTGAATCTTTAATTATTCGGATCTTTATGAATGGATTTTTTTCTTTTCTTGATCCGCTGGGGAAAGAGTTTAATAAAATCGGTTGAGTTTGATGTGACGGGGTTGGCAGAAAATCAGAAGTAGGTTTCATTTGATAAAGTTAGAGTCCATTTAATGAATCAACGCACACTTTTGAGCCTGTCCAGGAAGACAATGAGTAAAACTCAATCTCATCTGTATTAATTTTCCCCTTGTTGACTTAAAGCACTGACTCAAATATATGTACATGTGCGTAAGCTAAATCTTACAAAATTAAACTTATAAAAAGCTTAATCGGGCTTTAAGATGACTAAGTTCAGGTAAATAGTGGGTGTCGCCCCGGCACGGATTGTCGTTGGATGGCGTTGGACTTTCATACTTGTGACCTGGATGCCGGAATGACGGCTTTGATGACCTTTCAACTAATAACGCGAATAGTGCCTTTAAGAAAAAACATGGAATACTGATAATCTGTTTATAACCACCTAACTTAAAAAAGATACGCTCATGACATTAATCAGACTTTTTACGTTATTAACTTTAGCGCTAGTGATATCGGCCTGTTCAACCGAACCGGTTAAACCGCTTCCGGCCGAGGAGACAAAAATTGCACCACCCGTGCCTGAGGAAAAAGCGCAAAGCATTCCCCAATCCGAAGAAATGCCTCCTTTCAGTGTGCTTGTTGAGGGAAAAGAGTTGCGGCTTATCAATATGATGGATGGGGGCGCTTGCAAGAATGATAGGCAAGGTGTTCAAGGGGTATTTCTTACCTATGCATCACCCGGCGATATTGACAGGATCAAAAAGGCAGAAGGCGCGGAAGTGTTCAATGGTTTTGCTAAACAGATTGAATCGATTGCGTTAAAAGCCATGAAGCAGGCGGTCGATAAAACCGAGTTCGATTTTGATCCCTTTGCACTCAGTGAAATGGAAGCTCAACTCAAAATTACCGAAGAATGGATCAAGCATTTTGATCAGGCTGTTGAGGTTGATGTTAAGGCATTCATAAACAGAACGTCATTAACTATTGCCATTACGCCCTTTATCAAATCGCTGGTTTTTTATGGACAAGGCTGCGAGATTGTAGCGCCGAAAGAGCAATAGAATAGCCAAAGAGGATGGTCAGACAGTTGACAAGCTTTTCAGGTCAGTTCGATTCAGGAGCAACTAATCTAAAGCCCAATCCTTGCTGAGTTTCCAGTAAAGGATGCTCAAAAGGTTTGTCGATCGCTTTACGCAGCTTGTATAAATGACTGCGTAAAGTATCGCTGTCCGGTGTCAACTCGCCCCAAAGCTCTTGTTCCAATTGCTCACGGGTAACCAGATTGGGTGACTCGCGCATCAATATTCGTAAAATACGCAAGCAGGTTGGTGACAAATGGATCATCTGCCCGTTTCGCATGACCTGCATGGTGCGTGTATCAAAACTCAAATCATGGATTTTATAGACAGCCTCATCCAACTCCCCCCGCTCGCGCCTAATTAAAGCCACAATACGCGCTTCCAGTTCGGGCATATCGAATGGTTTGATCAGATAATCATCTGCGCCATGCTGAAAACCGGCCAATTTGTCTTGCAATTGGTCCCTGGCTGTCAGCATAAGAATAGGCGTTGACAAGTGCGCGTCCTGACGAAGGCGCAGGCATATCGTCAATCCGTCAATTCCGGGCAAAGAGATATCAAGGATAATCGCGTCGTAGCGCTGAGTTGTCGCCAAATGCAGGGCACACAGGCCATCATGAGCATAATCCATGATAAATCCGGCACTCTCAAGATAAGCGCCAACGGCCTCCGCCAGAGGTTTATGGTCTTCTACCAGAAGAATTTTGGCGCTGTTGTGAATTTTCAGCGTGGTGTACATCGTTTCGAATGCCGGGATGCGGGTCAAACACGAAAGAACTTACCCAGATGGAGCCCGTTTTTGGAGTGACAGGTTCGTAATCTGTCACTCGATCAACCAGGAGAATAACTACATTTTAGCTAGTTTTTGAATCAGTCTTCCAACTGCTGAATACCATCCAAATACCATTTTGGCTGAATGCTGTTCTTTGTTTTGGTGAAATGCCAGATTTCCCTGACTTGATTAGCCTGACTGTCATTATCTTCGCGCATGATCGCATCGAAAAGCACGACCGCTTCCAGATCTTGCCCGATTTCTCTTACTTCAAGCAACTCGGCATTCAATTTCAATATTTCCGTATGATTTTCATCGCTGCTGGCTTTCAATTGATCTTGAATCTCGCCGAATACCTTGTCGGTGGTTAGACTGCGAATTTCTGCCAAGTCTCTTTGATCCCAAGCTGATTGCAAACTCTTATAGGCATTTTTGGCGCCTGCAAGAAAATCCGCCTCATTAAATCCGGCAGGAACAATTGGGTTGTTAAAATCCGCATCCCGCTGAAAATTCATAACCGGATTAGCTGATTCTGCGGGTTTATCTTTTTTGAATAAAAGATCCGTATTAAATGCAGAAGAGCCGCTGGCAGCCTGAGGCTGAGTATTGTTTGCAGCATTGTCTGAACCTGTTTCATCATACCCGGATCGCTCGTAACTGTAGGCCGGCTTTCTGGCCGAACCCGCTTTGGCAGCAAAGAGCTTGTAAAGCACAAATGCGATACCTGCAAACATCAGGATATCGACAAAGTTAATGCCTTCAAATGCACCGCCAAACAGCATTGCGCCAAGTAAACCACCCAAAGCCAGACCGCCCAGCATTCCCATTAATCCGCCACGTTTGGCCAATTGTTGTTTAGCTGTTTGATTTTGGTTAGTGGCTTGCTGTTGCGAAGGGGATTTTGCAGGCTGCGCTGCAGAACGTTTATAAGGCATGCTGAAAGCCGATTTTCCACCAAATGAGCTGCCGCCTCCGAAGCGTTTGGCCTCAGCATCCTGAATGCCGCCCAAGCTTAATGAAAGACCGATTAACACAGTAGCAAATAAGCCGGTATATCTTTTTATCATTGTTCAATCTCTTTTTTCGTTAAGTTAAGGTTATTTCCCAGTTATTATCCAGAGTAGGTTGGGTTGCCTGCTTTTAGCAACCCAACAATTAACGCCATCGCATTGAAGTGTTGGGTTGGCTATCACCAACCGCAACATACACGGTGTATCAACATTGTTTTGTGGCCTCGCTGAATAGTTACATTGCCCAAAGCTATTTTATTATTTCTTCCAAAGGACAGCATAGAACGCAATCAGTTCATTCTCCTTGGATTTGATTTGAGTTGCAAGCCAACTCATTTTCGACCAGACAGGAGTAATAGAACCGACTGTGGAGATATTTTATTTTTCAACTTGGCTTCGGTGGTGCGATTGATCTGTCCGCAAGAAAGCGAATATCCGGTTCAGGAAGGAAAGCCATCCATGGCTTGTGTCCGGCAGCCTGCCGAAAAGATATCTTGAAAATATCAACTCTCCCGATTCAGGAGAATTTTGCCACTTCAAACCATTATTCAAGATTAGCGTGTCTTGATCTCATGATTTCTTCAGGAATGCCTTTCTCATGGATGATATGCGAAATTAACGCTTCCAGGAACCACAGGGTGGACAGCTCGAATACTGTACCCATCGGCATTCCGACCACTTTTTTGTATTGATCGGCACGGCCGATTTGAAAAACCGCTGTCGCCAAATCGCCAATGGTTGAGTCATCCTTGGCTGAAATCAACGCAATATCGGCGCCCACTTCTTTGGCTTTCTTGGTAAAGGCAATCAATTGTTCGGTTTCGCCCGAACCTGAAATCACAATTAACAAGTCACCCGGACGAATACTGGGCGTTACCACTTCACCGACTACGCTGACGTCGTAGCCGCTATGAACCAGACGCATAGCGAAGAAGCGGCAAACCAGTCCGGAACGGCCTGCGCCTGAAATAAAAATGCGTCTAGCGCTATCGAGCATATCGGTCAGTTGCTCATTATAGGCGTCTTGAGTCGTCGCCAAAACAGAGGCAATTTTATCCAGCACAAAATGCCGATGCGTAGCTTTACCGTCTGCATTTAAGCGAATCAGGCGTGCCGCAGATGCCGGCGATGCCGCACCATAAATCGCCGCACCAACAACGATGATATCCGCACCGGCGTCAGCAACCTCTTGTGCCGTTGACTGATTGATTCCACCTGCGACTGAAATTCTTACATTCAAACCCAGGCGGGCAATATCCTGAAGATCGGCAAAAGGCGTTTGCCCCGCAGCCTGTGCATCCAATCCGGTATGAACGCCTATAATTTGCGCGCCTAATTCGGCGGCTTGACGTGCGCATTCGACTTTGTTGGGTACGTTGATCAAATCAACCTGCACTTCTGCATGATGTGCTTTTGCAGCTTTAATCACGCCGCCGATTGTAGCCATGCCCGAGACACCCAGCACTGTACAAATATCGGCTCCGGCCGCATAAAATGGAGTTGCTTCGTACTCACCGGCATCCATTGTTTTGAGGTCTACGAGAAGCAGTTTGTTTGGAAATTTTGCTTTTAGCGCTTTGACTATTTCTATACCGTTAAATTTGATACACGGTGTTCCGATCTCAAAAATATCAACATAAGGCGCGGCTTGCTCAGCCAAATTGATGGTTTGATCGAAATCCAATGAATCCAATGCTAATTGAATTAAGGGCGATGCCATGCTGCTTACTCCTCTCTCATTTATTGTTATGGTTTATCGATAATGCACGATTACAGAACTCTAATTCAGCAGCCGAGCTCATGTCAATTCGGACGAGATTAATTGATCATTTTCCGTCTATTTTCGTCGCGTATTTTTCATTTAGAAAATAGCGCCGGGTGATATAGATGGCCAATAAAGGCATGGCCAGCCCCAAAAACATGACCGTAAATAATAACTCACCTAATTGGCTGTAATCGGCAGGAACTTCTATTGCGCCGGTCGTTGCGTCTTTAATTTCTCGGGTAATGATAAAGATTTTATTGAGCAACTTGGTGATGAGCTGAGATAACGATAGCGCAAGATTAACGAATGCCGCCATGACGGCAAAATAGGTTGCTTTTGTTTTTTCGGGTGCTGAACTGGCAATCCAGGCCAGCATTGGAATCATTGACACTTGCCCCAGCGGCGATTCCAGCGCCGAATCAAACAAGGCAATGAACCTTGCATCGACAACACCGCCGGTATGCGCAGCGGTCCATTCGTGTATCCCGTAATATAAACCGATATTAGGCAGGTAAAGTACCGTACCCGCTATGGTTAATACAGCAATGATATGGGTAATGGGGCGTTCGGCCATAAACCGTCTGAATAAAAACATCCCTAGCAGCGTCAGCGAACTGGTCAATAACGACAGTTGCGCCAGAAACTGTTGATCGAATGCCAGTTCATCAATCATCCACCAGGTTTCTCCTGCACCTGTCGTTGGAACGGCACGGAAAACAAAAATCACTAACGCGGTACCGAACAGGGTTTTTCGCGCGTGTTCGTCCAGTTCCAATGTCAAATATTTAATCAGAAATAATACGATAGCTAACGAACCCGCAAAGACGATCTCTTCTTTGTAAGGGATATTACTGAGCCCCATCACCAAGGCAAACAGAACAAATGTCAAGCTGCCGCCCAATATCCAAGGGTTCATCGAGGCAGGTTCCTGGTCATCACGGCCTAACAACTGCTCGATATGATCTTGCTCAAACCCCTGGGCAGCTAATCGCCATTCCTGTTGGGACCTGAGATAGGCTGCCAGAATAACGCCCAACACCGATACAATCGGAATCAGTAAAGCCCAATGGTATACCGACAGATAAACCGCTGTTTTCTCAGCTTCGGTCAATAACTCAACGCCATTAAATGCGATTACATTAGCGCCCGCGACCAATAAACTGCCACCTATAATGGCCACTCGCCCCAAAGTCTGCATGGTCGTGTGCCCCAGCATCATTTGCAATTCGGAAATGGGCTGACCTTGATCATCCACTCGGGGTACTGCTTCAACCGTCATGGCATCCGCCACCGTATCCTGAATGACATAGCCGATTGGCGCCAACAATGTCGCCAATACATACCAGGTTTCAGCAGGCATGATCCGTGTCATATAAGCCCTATCACCCAGCAGACTCGCCATGATGATCAGGCTGGCGGCGATCAGGCCGGCTCCGACATAAATAAAAGCCCCCTTATGGCGCCAATATCTATCCACCAGATGTCCCATGGGCATTTTCAGCGTCCATGGCAACATCACCCAGAAACTGAGGGTCGCCAAAAACTCGGCCGACAAACCAAGATAGTCTTTTACAAAAAAAGTCCCGACTATCCCTGTTAATCCGGAAATACCGGCGGCTAAATAAACCATCAAAGGCGGAACATAGCTTATTCGCATCTGTCTGCCCAGATCATAAACATTACGATCAAGCCAGTTTAGCCATCGGTTATACAGGCTGATGTTTGATGAATCTTGATTTTGTGTTGCCATGAGCTTGCCTTTCAAATGAAGTTTCATAGCCCCTGATGAGGCAGTCTGTAAAATGTAAACCCACACACAGTGTAATAAAGCAGCGTTAGGATAAGCTTTTTTAGATTTGAGGTTAAGCTTAATGAAACAAAACACTGGTGCAAAAGCGGCATCAGCTTGACGGCGGCAACCCCTGCCGCTTCAAAAACTTGCGGACATAAAAAAACCGGCAGTCTGTAAAAACAGTGCCGGTTTATTGTACTGGGCAGAGAGAGTGACTAACTTAAACGATTAGTCGACTTTTCTAAACCTCAGAAACTTTTATAACTTAGATAACGCTGACTTCTTCAGCTTGTGGGCCTTTTACGCCCATGCCAAGCTTGAATTTTACAGCTTGTCCTTCATTCAACGATCTGTAACCGCTGGTATCCAAGATATTTTTAAAATGTACGAAAACGTCAGGGCCTTGCTTCTGTTCGATAAAGCCAAAGCCTTTATCAGAGTTAAACCATTTGACGGTGCCGGTAGTCATTGTAGACATAATAAATCCTGAGAAAAATAAATATAAAGCCTTAAAAAGGCGGTAGAGCTGGTAAATTTGGAAATTACTGATGAAGAACAGGACGAAAGACTACAAACGAGGCATCGAGCGGTAAACAAAGGTAAAGTACATTTTCTAGCTGGAATGCATTGTAGGCTTATTATCAGTGTTGTCAATAATTATTTAAGGCCTGCCACGTTTCCAGCATGGACAGCTCTTTCCGATCAAATTTATGTAGGTTTGATTCTGCAGCCCATTTGAAGGATTGCCATTAATTTGCAGGTCGAAAGTTGCAAATAATCCGCTATGGGCATGACTTAGCGTTAGAATAAGCTTTTTAAGTTAAGGTTAAGCTCAATGGCTGAGAACGTATCCAGGCCACGTATTGAAATCACACAACAAAAAAATGTCCGTGTCGTACGTTTGCGCGGTGCCTGGACATTACTTAGCCTGAAAGATCATCCCTTCCTTGCCAAAGAGTTAAAGGCTTGCCAGGAGTTACCAGCCCCCCATTGGCATCTGACGGACATAGAAACACTGGATAGCGCGGGCGCTTTTGTCATTTGGCAGGCTTGGGACAAGACGATGCCCGAACATGCCCAACTCAAGCCGGATCATCAGAATCTGTTCAAACGCTGGCAGGAATGCCCTCCTATTCAGCGAATCAAAACGAAAAAAGACCTGACCCACCAATTACTCATGGTGAGTGAGCAAATAAGAGGCGCACTCAGACAGATAAACGATGGCGTCATCCTTATCGGCCAGCTGGTTCTGGATTTTTTGTATTTGCTCAGAAAACCCGGCGAAATACCCTGGGCTGAAATTTCTATGACTATTTTTGATGCCGGGGTTCGCGCCTTAGGAATTACGGCATTGGTTGGTTTTTTAATCGGTGTTGTCTTAAGTTATTTATCCGCACTGCAATTGCAAGCTTTCGGAGCGGAAATCTATATTATCGACATCCTGGGCTTGAGCATCTTGCGGGAACTGGGCCCACTGCTCGCGGCTATTCTCGTTGCCGGCCGTTCGGGTTCTGCCATGACGGCACAAATCGGCATCATGCGTGTAACCGAAGAACTGGATGCGCTTTCCGCGATGGGTATTTCCCATTCAGTCCGATTGATTTTCCCCAAAGTGATCGCTTTGTTAATTACGCTGCCTTTGCTGACGATATGGACCGACATTGCCGCATTACTCGGCGGCATGTTATCGGCCAACCATCAACTGGATATCAGCATGCAGCAATTTTTTGTGCGACTGCCGAATTCCGTTCCACTGGTAAATATTTTCATCGGCCTGTTAAAAGCTTCCGTGTTTGGCGTGCTGATTGCGCTGGTCGCCTGCCACTTTGGCTTTATGATTAAACCCAATACCGAGAGCTTAGGCAACGAAACGACAAACTCCGTCGTCGCGGCCATTACTATCGTAATCATGGTGGATGCCGTCTTTGCCATTCTCTTCATGAAAGTAGGGATGCCATGAAAGCCATACCCGCCATCGTTGTTGAAAACGTGTGGACACAATTTGGCAAAAAAATCATCCATCGCGATATCAGCTTCACGCTGGAAAAAGGCGAGATTTTGGGACTGGTTGGCGCATCCGGCTGCGGAAAAACAACGTTGCTGCGAGAAATAATAGGCCTTCAAGCACCCAGCCAGGGGCGCTTGTCAATACTGGGCCATGATATCAACTACCGGCAGCCGCATGCTTCAGGGCAACTTAAAAACCAATGCGGGGTTTTATTTCAAAAGGGTGCCTTATTCAGTTCTCTTGACGTGTTTGAGAACATCGCTTTTCCCTTGCGGGAACTTAAACTTAACAATCCTTCACTCATAGAACATCTGGTCAATTTAAAGCTGACTATGGTCGGCCTTGAACCGCAAGATGCCTGGCTGATGCCCGCAGAATTGTCCGGCGGGATGATCAAGCGTGTTGCGCTGGCCCGGGCGCTGATCCTTGAACCCAAATTACTGCTCCTGGATGAACCCACCTCGGGACTTGATCCAATTGCAAGCCAGGGTTTTGTCGATTTGCTGGATGCGCTGCATAATGAACTGAATTTCACTGTCGTCATGGTCACTCACGATTTGAATGTATTGAACGACTTGTGCACAAAAGTAGCCGTTCTGGCGGATCAGCAACTTATCGCCTATGGGCCGGTAAGCGCTGTGCTAAACTGCGATCATTCCTTCGCCCGGCAGTTTTTTCATAACAAAAATGCCGAAAAAATATTTATGCATCAATGAGGTAAAACTTGGGTAGAAATACACACGCGTTTATAACCGGTCTTTTTTTATTAATCTTGCTGACCGGCACCGCCGCAATTATTTATTGGCTCGGCAATTTTGAAAAAGAACGTGAGCTATATGTGATCTCTACGCGCGGCTCCGTTTCCGGCCTTAATCCGGAGTCAACCGTATTTTACCGGGGCATTGCTGTCGGTAAGGTAAGGCGTGTCTATTTTGATACCGAAGATCCGTTGACCATACTTATCCCCATAGAGGTTGAAAAAGGCCTTAACTTTACCCGCGGACTCTATGCCACACTGAGATTGAAAGGCGTCACCGGACTGACTCAAATTGACTTGCAGGACGCGGGCAACAACAAAGACCTGTTACCCTCGGGAGGCTTGAGTTCACGCGATTTTATTCCTCTTCTGCCCTCATTAACCGACCGGCTCATGGACTCAGGTCAGGATATCCTGGCTAAAGCCGAAAAATTAATGGCGCGACTCGATCATTTCTTAAGTGAAGAAAATGAAGCGGAAGGCGTGGCTATTCTGAAAAACCTGAATATTGCCAGCAGTAAATTGATCGGCATCGAAGACCAGCTCAGCGGCTTATTGACCGATATGCCGGAAGTTAAAAATAACGCTCAAAACACGTTTAAAAATATTGACAAGATGACTCATGACGTCCGAGACGCTGCAATCGGCATCAAAACACTCAGTAAAAAGGCCGACGGACTGATAAAAGGCGGCGATAAAGCCACTGAAATCCTGGTTGATACTACCCTGCCCCGGTTTAATGACATTATCACTGAGTTCCAATCAACCCTGCAGCAAGTCAAACGCCTGGCATCGCTGGTGGAAGACAATCCCCAGGCATTTATTCTGGGTCCACCGCAAGAAGAGCCGGGGCCTGGCGAACCAGGCTATCAGGAGACACCATGACACACATATCTTTGATCATTCGCGCAATCCTGCTCAGCGCCTTAATGACTGGTTGCAACGCGTTTAATAAACCATTAGGCACAGCGCAACATGATCTGGGACCTTTGACTGAGATAACGTCCCATGACGATCTCAATTCAGACAGGCGCCTGATCATCTCCGCACCTGAGTGGCTGAACGATACCCGGCTCCGCTATCGCCAACTGTACAAAGCACCGACACTTGTAAAAGCCTATTCACTGGATCGATGGGTAGCTCCACCCACCCAGTTATTAAGCCGATATTTTGCATCCCTTCCACTACCTCCGGAGAACCAATTACACTTACATGTGATCGACTTTGAACAGCAATTCGACAGCGCCCATTCTGCAAAAAGCCTGTTCAGCTTCTCGGTTGAATTATTCGGTAAAGACAAAAAAGCTATCAGTACCCGTTTTTTTCGCCTGGAAGAAATCAATGAATCCGCAGACGCCCAGGGCGCAATAAAAAGTTTTGTCTCGCTGACACGCCAAGCCAAAACCGAACTCATTAAGTGGCTCAGCCAAACTGCATCTGCCAACTAAACACCGCTTACGATGATTGCTGTCGACCACCTGATTTTTGAATATCCGGGCCTGCGGGCATTGGATGATGTTTCTTTTCGGATAGAACGGGGCAGCATAACCGCATTGACCGGGCCCAACGGCGCGGGAAAAACCACACTGTTGCGCTGCATGGCAGCGCTGGACCAGCCGATCAGCGGAGCGATTAGAATCGATGGTATTGATGTTCTGGAACAGCCGCGCGATTGCCACCGTATCATCGGTTATTTATCCGACTTTTTCGGCCTGTATCAACGGCTGACTGTCCGTCAGTGCCTGCATTATGTAGCCCGCGCCCAAGGGATAGACGAACAGGATTGCGACGCGGCAGTTGCCGATGCTTGCAAGCGTCTTCACATTCTCGAGCGGCTGGAGATGCACCCCGGCGAATTGTCGCGGGGACTGCGTCAACGCGTCGCCATCGCCCAGGCCATAATCCACCAACCACAAGTTGTCCTGCTTGATGAACCAGCGTCAGGACTGGATCCGGAAGCGCGTCATGAGTTGGCCGAACTCTTTCTGGATTTACAACAACAAGGCATGACGCTACTGGTTTCCTCGCACATCCTCGCTGAACTGGAAGCCTATTGCAGTGACATGCTGGTACTGCGTCAGGGACGGATTGTCGAACAGGTGGCAATAAAAAACCGCAATATCTACAGCACGCCCTACAAATTGTCACTGGCAACACCCATAAACAATCTCAAGGAAATACTGGAACAAGTGACCGGAATCAGTTTGTTAAAAATTGAAAACGATCAACTGGTCTGGCTGACAATCGACGGTGACGCCGTGCAGCAGCACCGTATCTTAAAACAGTTACTGGCACTCGATTTACCGGTATGCGAGTTCGCTCCCGCCCCCGGAAATTTGCAGGACGCTTATTTGGAAACCATTAAACAACGGCCATGAATATCAATCCTGAATTTCAGCGGCAGCTTTATCTGGAATGCTCACATGCGCGGCTGATCGGCATTCCGTTGATTCTCGGAGCTGTTTTCACGTTCAGCTATTTTGCGGATAACCACCGGTTGGCAAGCGGCAGCGCGCAAGCTGCTATGACTTTGTTTCTGATTATCACGCTGCTATGGGGTGTCCGGCAAACGATGGATAGCGTGGTAGAGGAATACCGCGACCGCACATGGGATACTCAACGTTTATCGGCATTAAGCCCATGGCAGATGACCTGGGGTAAATGGCTGGGCAGTACGATCATGGTCTGGTATGCCGGGTTGATTTGCCTGCTGGTTTATCTGATTGCCAGTGAACCGGGACAACCCCTGTTTTGGCCTTGTTTTTATGCAACCGGAGGCGCTCTGCTGGTACAAGGACTCAGCCTTTTATTGGGTCAGATCAGCGTTCGTCAGGGACACACCAAAACCGGGTCAACGCTATTAATCGTTTTATTAGGCGTGTTCATCATCGCGCCATGGAATCGCTTCGCCAGTTTTGGCTATTTTCAGCAAACGGCGGCGGTAACCTGGTATCACTTGCGCATCATTCAGCAGGATTTTGAACTGATCAGTCTGTTATTGGCATTATTCTGGTGCAGCGTGGGTAACTACCGGTTGATGTCACAAGAATTGGGAATAAGGACAACTCCCTGGTGCTGGCTGGCATTTGCGGTATTTTTGATCGTCTATTTGGGTGGCTTCCTGCCCGGCACCTCATACCCGTTTTCACTGATGGCTTTTATGGTATGCATCTCACTCGGCTATATCGGTGTTGTGATCGAACGTAACGAAGCCATTCGTATTAAACGGTTGTTGACTTATCTGCAGCAACACAATTGGCGGCGCAGCGCAGAAGAATTGCCCGTCTGGTGTGTTAGCTTGCTGCTGGCCACACCTTTCGCGCTGCTGCTCAGCTTGTCTGAACATCCTATGCGCAATCTGGGCAACAGCTTTCATTTTTATCCGCTGCCGGTTTTATTGCTGTTATTGCGCGATGTGGCTTTGTACCTGTTTTTCAGCTACGGCAAAAATCCACAACGCGCCTTAAGCCTGACACTGCTATGGGGCGTGTTGTTGTATGGCATCCTTCCGGGTATGTTCACCCTGGCGGGGCAAAATTGGCTGGCCGCGCTGTTTTTTCCGCTGTGGGCGGATTCGGCAAGTGGCGCTCTGGTTTGTGCGTTGTTACAAACCGCCTTGTTGTCGGCTTTACTCTACAGACGCTGGCAGGAGAACGTTTGATCCTAACGGTCATGAAGATGATTTCTTCACCCCCTTATATGAAAGTGCTGGTGGTTAGGCTGCGGTTACTCGTCAGACAGGACGCCGTATATACGTCCATGTAGACTTGACGGCGGCAATCCCTGCCGCCGACACCTGTCAGTCGAGCAACCGCAACACCTTAGAATCGCTCACTTTCATAGCTAAAAGAGTCAGAGAGAAACTCAATATCCAATTACCCGGCATCCGCTTGCTCAGCCAAGGCACGGCCTCTTGACTCATTGACATGACGGCTGAACAAAAACGCCGCGCCGAACAAGACAATACAGAATAAAATAGCGCTTTTCAGACCGACCAGTACCTGCAGCAGCCCAAGACCCAATAAACCGGTCATACCGGCCAGCTTCATCGACAAGCCCCAAAACCCGAAATACTCGGCTGAACGAGACAACGGCGAAAAAAGCCCTACCAGCGTTCGAGTGGATGACTGACAGGAACCTAGGCACAAACCCGCCAAACTCCCTACCAGCAAAAAGACATACTGCGCCTGCCAATCCACGCCAAAGTGTGTTCGCAGGGCATCGCTTATCGCAGGGGTCAAATAAATCAGCGCGATAGCCAGCATCCATAATACCAATGTCAAACGGTAGGTAAACATGGCTCCGAGGCGATCCTGAACAAAGCCGAAAGCTACCGCGCCAAGTGCTGCGGTAATCTGTACGATTATAAACATCCAGGTTCTGACCTGCTCGTCCCAGCCGATAATCTGCGCACCATAGATAAAGGCATAAGTGATGATGATGTAGATGCCGCACATCGAGAAAAAAATAGACACCAGCAGCACCGCCAGATCGCGGCGATCCTTGATATGCGCAATCGTGGAACGCACTCGACTGATGCCTAATCGCAAATAGCCGATTCCAGGCGGCAAAGGTCTGGACACGCCACGTTCCCTGACCCATAAAAAAGTAGGGATAGCCGTAACAAAGACGAAAAAAGCAGCCCAGGGCCCAACCCAGCGAATGCTCTCGAAATTTTCAGCACTCACCTCGCCCAGAACCAATAAGACGAAAACAGCCGAGACCATACCGCCTATATAACCTAGCGCCCAACCAAATCCGGAAATCTTCCCCAGATCCTCAGGAGGTCCGAGTTCGGGCAAAAAAGCGGCAATAAAGGCTTCGCCTATCGAATAGGCAAAATTGGAAACGATCAACAGCAACACACCCAGCCAGGCATAACCCGGAGCCACAAAATAAAGCGCGCCGGTACTCACCACTGTCAGCAGATAGCTGGCAAATAAAAAGCGTTTTTTGCTGGCCGTGTAATCCATCACGGCACCGGCAATCGGCGAAAGAATGACCACCCCCAAATAACCTAAAGCCAGTGATAGGCTCCAAAGAAAATTACCGAGGCGATAGTCGGGCGCATCGCCGACGATAACCCGGGTGAACAGATCACCGAATACGACCGTTATGATCAATAGGGTATAGGCCTGGTTAGCGAAATCAAACATCGCCCAGCCCACTATTTCTTTATTGGATGCTCTCAGGCGCTGACTCATAAATCTCTCCTGCCGAAACAAAACAAGTTTTATTTTAGCGGCTTTACTTGTAGAACGGGACAACTTGAGATGGGGCCAACACCACTGCCGTTAATTTAAGCTTATTTTGTATGAGCGGGCCATACCCGCGATTGAACCCGCTTAGGTCGCGGGCATGGCCCGCTCCTGCAATCCTGCCTATCGATTCATTGCGAATGGCATTAACTTAGTCCTTCAATATCCGGACTTTTACTTTTTTGCCCTTGATCTTACCTGCCGACAACTTGCGAACCGCTTCTCGGGCAATATCGCGGGCAACAGCCACAAACGTGGTTTGATCGGTTATCGTGATTTTACCGACTTGCTCACGGGTGAATCCGGCTTCACCGGTAAGCGCGCCCAACACATCGCCGGGACGGATTTTTTCTTTGCGTCCACCCAGAATCAACAGCGTTACCATGGGCGGCAACAGCGAGCTGTCTCCCCCGCTTTCCAATGATGCAAGACTGTGCCACTCCGGCTCGCTGTGGGTCATTTTTGCGATCGCGTTGACCCGGTTCCATTCTGAAGGACTACACAGGCTCAATGCCCAGCCATTTTCCTCGGCACGGCCGGTGCGGCCAATACGATGGATATGAATTTCAGGATCAGGCGTCACATCGACATTGATGACCGCTTCAAGTTGGTTAATATCCAGGCCGCGCGCAGCAACATCAGTCGCCACCAGCACCGAACAACTGCGATTGGCAAACTGGATCAGCACCTGATCACGCTCGCGTTGTTCAAGATCGCCGTTTAAAGTCAGTGCATGAAAGCCCTGTTTATGCAATACATCCAGTAAGTCACGACATTGTTGTTTGGTGTTACAGAAAGCCAGCGTGCTAACCGGGCGATAATGTCTCAGCAAAATGCCAACAGCTTGCAACCTCTCCTCGTTTTTGATCTCGTAAAAACGCTGGCGAATTTTGCTGTCCTCATGCTGTTCCAACAGTTTCACTTCCTGAGGATTACGCTGGAATTGTTTTGCCAGCCGGTCAATTCCCTCGGGATAAGTCGCCGAGAATAACAAGGTCTGACGTCCGGCAGGACAACGCTTGGCTACATAAGCGATATCGTCGTAAAAGCCCATATCGAGCATACGATCGGCCTCATCGAGTACCAGCGTATTAAGTGCTTCCAGATTCAGACTGGCCCGCTGCAGATGATCCATGATCCGGCCCGGAGTTCCGACAACGATGTGCGCCCCGTGCTCCAGACTCGTCATCTGCGGCCGCATCGTAGTCCCACCGCACAAAGACAGTATTTTGATGTTGTCCGCAGATCGGGCCAAACGGCGGATTTCCTGAGTAACCTGATCGGCCAGTTCACGTGTCGGGCACAAAACCATTGCTTGCACCGCAAAACGGCGCGGATTCAGGTTGTTCAATAGCGTCAATGCAAATGCTGCCGTCTTGCCGCTACCCGTCTTGGCTTGAGCTATCAAATCGTGACCCGCCAGCGTAATCGGCAGACTGGCGGCCTGAATCGGTGTCATGCTCAGGTATTCAAGCTGCTGCAGCGTCGCCAGCATAGCTTCCGGCAGTGGTAATTCGTTAAATGAGCGGCCTGCAGCGCTAACTGGGGACGAGGAAGAGAGAGTAGGATTAATAATATTCATAAGCCATTATCCGTAACTGGCAGGGATGTGTCTGCAAAAATTTTGATAACTTTTTGGACAATCAGAACACTTGCAGCTTTTCAGATTAGACAAAGAGGAATCAAATTATTATTCTTTCTCTTGCAAATAGGAATGATTCGCATTAGTATAAATTCAAACCGTTCCTAATTCATAAGGACAGCGGTAGATTTTTAGCTTTGTAGGGTAACCATCATGTTTAAAGCTGATTTCCAATTATTTTCTAATGTTGCGCAACCGGTTCAGACAATAAGAAAATCATCATCCAGTCCCAAAAAGGGTGGACTTGATTTATTAAAGGCAACTGGCAATAGCATCGTCCTTAGACTTTCCAGGCTTTGGCAGCCTTACCTATCGCTTAAATGGATACGAGAAAAAAAGACAAACACACCGTCCCATTCGGATGAAAAACGGATACAGGTGGCTATTAGGCCTGAAAAAATTCAGCAGTTATTGGCACATCATCACCTATGCGCCGCAGATTTATACCCGCTGGATCCCGACTCAAAACAGTGCGTCCGGATTATGTGTTTACACAACTGCATTTTTACTGATCAGAGATCATGCTCATGAATTTAAATCCCATCTACACCGACCCCTACTCACCTCAGGCTCTTAAACAAGAATGGACTGAACTGTGTCTTGCCATCCCGCGCCTGCGAATCAGGGAAGCAGCAGCAACGCTGAATGTGAGCGAAGCGGAACTGCTTGCAACGGGATGCGGCAGCACAGTGACGCGGCTTAACCTGGATTGGCCGGAGATATTTAAGGCATTACCGACAATAGGCACCGTCATGGCTTTGACACGAAATGACTTTGCCGTGCATGAAACAACCGGACTTTATACTGTAATTCACCATTCAGATGAAGGCTGCCGAGTAAAGAGCGACGCCGCTAATTTACAGTTATTGCCCCAAGTGATTCATGCCGCTTTTGGCGTGATGGAACCGTCCCTCAACGAAACTCGCTTCAGCCTGCAATTTTTTGCGGCTGACGGCTCGGCAATTCATAAAATTTATATGACGGCGGACAGTGATTTAAGTAGGTACCATGCACTGGTCAAGCAACTGACATCCGCCGATCAATCCCAGCATCAAACAATTGACTCGCCGCCTCGCTTTACCCGGTTTAACATCGCCACATTCAACTCCCGATGCGTAACGCAGACAATGCATCGCCACAGAGATAGCGAAGATTTTTATACCGGCCTGATGACCATGGGCATAGTGTCTAACCAAGTTGAAACTGACACATCAACCCTCGATTTTCTGACACCCGATTTATTAGAACCTCTTTTAAACAAAATAGCAGCGCAGGGTTTGAGCATCAGCATCTGCGTTAGAAATTTCGGATGCATTCAGGTTTATCAAGGCCCCATCCATAATATCCGGATCACCGGACCTTGGTTTAACATTTTGGACGAGCATTTTAGCCTCCACCTGAACACGGAAGCCATGTCCGGCTTTAGAGTGAAGACTCAAAGCACCGATGAAAAACAGGTGCTGAAGATCCTTGAGTTCGTCGATGCCAATCATCAGATCATCGCGTTGATGTTACTTAACGCCGACCAAGAAACGGGCAGCATGAACCTATGGAACGACTTGATTAGCGAGGAGGTTAGCGGAGGAAGCCGGTTAAGATAAGCGTCTTTGAAATTACGGCGCCCTAACTTTTAGCTCTGCATACGAATACAGGCTTATTTATAACAGTACTATCCTCATCACTTACCGACCGCAGCTGACTAAAGAGACAAACGATTCAGCCCTTACTGAGTAACCAGGAAACCCCAGATGAAAGACAAAACGATTGATATGAACGAAGTTCTCGAGAATTGCCAACAACTGCCGGAACGGTTTAACAGCTTATTGATGGCTACCGTCAGCCCGACAGGCTTCCCTGAAGCCAGCTATGCAGCCTATGTAAAATACGAAGGCAGTTTTTATGTCTATGTCAGCGAACTGGCCGCACATACACGCAATATGGCCCATAGCGGGCTGGCGGGCGTGCTGTTTATTGAAGATGAAGACAAAGCCGTCAATTTGTTTGCACGGCAACGCGTAACCTATCAATGCACTGCCCTGGAAGTGGCACGAGACAGCCAAGCGTTCGAAGAAATCATGTCACTGTTTGAAGCCAAATTTGGTGAGTTCATCAATTTCCTGAAACAGTTACAGGATTTTCATTTGTTCCGTCTTACGCCTCAAAAAGGTAATTTTGTTCAGGGCTTTGCGCGTGCATTCACTATCGAAGGCGACGCGATGGACCAGCTTCGCCCCATTAATGATAGGGGCCATAAGACAGCCTCAAACCGTTCTTCAAGCCAGTCAAATTGATCACGATGAGAGACTATCGACGATTGTTCATGTTACTGAGGTGCAGCGTGTTGCCAGTATCGGCAGCGCTCTTTTTGAGTTCGCACTTATCAGTGCAAGCAGCTGAATTGCCTCAGGTAACCGGAGAAAATGAACGTATCAGTGCCCACCGAATCATCTCTGCAGGAGGCGGGATCACCGAAATTCTTTATGCCTTGGGCGCAGGTCAACAATTGGTAGGTACAGACACTACCAGCTCCTATCCGGAAGCTGCAACAAAATTGCCCAGCGTGGGCTATCAGCGCAACTTGTCGGCTGAAGGCATTTTATCCCTGGCACCTGACTTGCTGTTAATCTCTCCTGTGGCAGGCCCACCAACTGTATTAAAGCAAATCAGCGCTGCAGGCATACCCGTCAAAACGATAGAGGAAGACTATTCAAAAGAAGGTCTCATCAAAAAAATCAGACATATCGCGGCGCTAGTAGACAAGCAGAACCAAAGCGAACCCCTGCTTGCCCGGCTAAGCGAAGACTTCGACACACTGGAAAAAACGCGCGGACACTCAGACCGACGGCCACGCATCCTGTTTTTATTGACGGTTTCACAAGGCAATCTGCTGGCGGCCGGCAGTGATACGCCTGCCGATGCCATGATTCAGTTAGCCGGCGGAAGCAATGCGATGAACAGCTTTACCAGCTATAAACCGCTAAGCACTGAAGCGTTGATAACAGCTGCACCCGACATCATTTTGTGTACCGATTTAACCCTCAACTCTGTCGGCGGCCTGGAAAATCTCTTGAATAGACCCGGCATTAAATTGACGCCGGCCGGACACAAAGACCGCGTTATTGTCATGGATACACTCTTTTTACTGGGTTTCGGCCCTAGAACCGGTCAAGCTGCCTTGGATTTAAGCCGCCAAATCCAAAGTTTTTCAGTTTTAAAATCTGGATTATGAGCATAGGCCGAATCGAATCAGTTAATCCTACGAACTCTCAAAAAGTGACTCAGCGATCGGATAGGCACTACGCATTAGGGTTATTGACCGGGTTAGTGATTATCACCTGTCTGTTGTCGCTGGGAACCGGTGCAGTAACCATTGAACCCTTACAAATCCTTGCCATCCTGGGCCATACCGCCGGAATTGATTTACCCTGGGATTTTACGCCTGAGCAACATGCCGTACTAACTGCGATTCGCTCACCCAGGCTGGTTCTGGGTTTGTTGGTTGGAGGCACCTTGGCCGTTTCCGGCGCAGCCATGCAGGGATTATTTCGCAATCCTCTCGCAGATCCCGGCTTGATCGGCATTTCCAGTGGCGCCGCCCTGGCAGCTGTTTCGGTCATCATATTAGGTCCGTTATTTTTACCGGCTCTGACTGGCTGGTTAGGCACAACACTGTTACCTTTAGCTGCGTTTTCAGGTGGCTTTGCCGTCACCCTCCTGGTTTACCGGCTAGCCACAGTCAACGGCACCGTCAACATCTCCACCTTGCTGCTGGCCGGCATTGCTATCAATGCCTTGTCGGGTTCGGTAACCGGCTTACTGGTCTATCTTGCCAATGACGAGCAATTACGAACCCTGACTTTTTGGAGCATGGGCAGTCTTGGCGGAATGACCTGGCCGGTATTGCTCAGCGGCCTGCCTTTTTTTTTATTGCCGCTGATCATGCTGCCGATGTTATCTCGCGCACTCAATGCCTTGTTGTTGGGCGAAGCTGAAGCCGGTCATTTGGGCTTTCCTGTAGAAACCGTCAAAACCGTAGTCATCATTTTAGTAGCGCTGGGAGTGGGCGTATCGGTAGCGCTGTCGGGCATCATTGGGTTCATAGGGCTGGTCACACCTCATGTGCTGAGATTGTGGCTGGGGCCAGATCATCGTATTTTGGTTCCCGGTTCAGCTTTGCTAGGGGCAACCCTGCTGCTGAGTGCCGATCTTCTGGCGCGCAGTGTTGCTGCTCCAGCCGAAATGCCTATCGGAATAATCACCGGCTTATTGGGTAGCCCCTTCTTCCTGTGGCTATTACTCCGGCTCAAACTCATGGGCGATTAACATGTTACAAGCAAACAACATCAGTGTGACGCTGGGCCGTGCGCCCATCATCAAAAACATCTCCTTAACGGTATCGCCAGGAAAATTTCTAGCGATCGCCGGCCCCAATGGAGCAGGCAAATCAACGCTGATGAAAGCCTTGTGCGGCGATCTGCCCACCTATGAAGGCCACATCTCCATGAACAGCAAGGCCTTACCCGACTGGCGACGCGCCGAATTAGCTAAAATCAGAGGCATTTTGCCGCAAAGCTCCAGTCTTGCTTTCCCTTTGACCGTCCATGAAGTGGTTATGATGGGCCGGAGTCCGCACTCGGATAAACGAGACCTTTGCCGCGATGAATGGGTGGTGAGTGAAGCACTTTCGGCCTGCGGTATTGAAGTGCTTCGCAATCGGAAGTACACCCAACTCTCCGGAGGAGAAAAACAGCGTGTCCAGTTTGCCAGGGTTCTGGCACAAATTTGGGGATCAGGCAATGATCAAGCGCGTTACTTGTTTCTGGACGAGCCGACATCGGCCCTCGATCTTGCCCACCAACACAGCATTCTGAGGATTGCGCTTCAACTGGCGAAAACTCAGGGAATCGCAGTGATCGCTATTTTGCACGACCTCAATTTGGCAGCGATGTATGCCGACCAAATCGCGATGCTTAAAAACGGAAAGATTATCGACCTTGATATACCCGAGAAAATTTTACGGCCCTCTTTGATTCAATATACCTTCGGATTTAAAGTAATGGTTACCAGACACCCTCAAATGAACGGATGTCCTATGGTTATTGCGACCCTGCATTAATTCAGATTCCTGATCAAGACGGGATTTCTAAACCCCGTCCCTAAAGTTTGGAGCGGATTAAACAATCCGCCCCGCACCAAAATCATATTTTGATCAGGCAGCAGAACGATTCTGTTTGCCAAAGCCCAGCAAACCCAGAATCGCTGACCCCATAAACCAAACAGAGGCAGGAAGCGGCACCGGCGCCGGCACTGCAGAGGCAATCGCACCAATATCGACAGCGACTTGACCGAGACTTGAATGAGGACCACTGCCAAAATTAAATACATAGTTGCCGTTTGCGGAAGGCTGGTTCAAATCCCAATAAAGCAGATGTTGAACCAGATCGACCGTACCGAAACTACTCGCATAATTCGGGTCAGAGAATTGAGTAGCACTGTATGAGGCAGTTAAACCGTTCATCGTAATGGCGGAATAATCCAACTGAGTACCCCAGGTTTCAATTTGCAAAACGGCTCTGGTTAACGCCGCGACTACTGAGCCAGCCACTTGAACTTGATAAGACTGCGGCACCGAAAAACTGTACAAATTTCCGGTACCTGCAGCAAAAGTTCCCGGACTCCAACCGATATAAGCATTCGTGATGTTAGCGCTACCCGCATCGGGCGCCGCATTGCGCAGTCCAGCATAAGAAGCATCATCAAATGTATCCCATTCAGCATAAAGGGTCCCGGCATCGCCTCTTGCCCATCCGCCCCAGGAGGCTTGTTGCGGAGAATCAAACCCGTAGCCTGCCACATAAGGATTTGGGCCGTTTGTAAAATCTGCCGTAGCAAGACCGGATACAACAGACAAAGCTGTGCTCAAAGTCAGTTTTGTTAACGCATTCATAACGTGCTTCCTATTTACTGTTAAGACCCTGCTCCTCGCCGCGAAAACGCAGGGCCGGTTGATTTTCTCTTGATAAACGCCACATTTCAGTCCCTAACTGTCAATCCGCGGCCTGGAGAGAGGTAGAATCGGCTACGGCGAAGCGTTGTAAAATCTGTTCCTCGCTATTTTGCTTCCTCGGTGTGGGTTACGTCTGGATAATCGATAACCGGCGCCTTCCTTGTTGAAGGGCTATCCGGGCGAAAATCCGTCACATAGCGGTATTGCTTGCCGCAATGCAGAATCACTTCCTTTTGCCCGCGTTTGAGAATGCGCATCTCCACACGGAGATCGGCATAACCCTCGTGAGTAAAAAGCTCATCGAAAAGGGACGACAATTTTTTTTTGATATCTTTGCAGGCCGTATTCATATATTTCCTCAAAAAGCAGCTTTGACCGTAATCCCGGCATTGCGTCCCGGACGAGAGTAACGTTCCCAAAGATCGGCATTGGCAAAAGTACCCAAATCCGAATGCGGGTCGCCGGAGCGGGTATTGACGTCTTCCCAGTCGATATAGGTTTTATCCAGAATATTGAACAGGCCGGCATTGATAGCGACATGGTCGTTGAACCGGTAATAAGCATTAAAATCGACAACACCGTAGCCGGAAGTCAAAAACTGTGTATCTTCCGGCGCAGTATCCGGCTTTTTTGCGCTGACCAGCGTCAGCATCAGTTCCGCCCCCCAGTATCCCGAAGCTTCGTCATAACGCAGCCCCACAACGCCCTTCATCGGACTGATAGTGCGCAACGCGGCATCGTTGACGGTGCCGGTATCCAGATTCCTGCCTTCCGCATAAGAGCCGCTCAGAATCAAGCTGGCACCGGATAATGGCGCGTAAAAACTGTTCAAATAAAGTTCGCTTTTAAACTCCACGCCCTGGATTCTCAATTCGTCAGCGCTGTTGACCTCCTGAAAAGTCAGGTATCCCCCGTAATCTGAGCAAGGATTAGCCAGTGTCGGTGTACACAGCGTGTCTGAAAATAAAAAGTTTTTATAATCATTACGGAAAAAGGTCAGATCAAATAATCCGGCCGAACCTTTCCCTCGCAGACCTATTTCGGCACCGGTGCTGGTTTCAGGTTTTAAATTGGGATTGGGCAAACTTTGGTAACCGGCGACCGTATTGACGAAACCGGAATTGGCATCGGAAAAATTGGGTCCTCTAAAACCTTCGGCATATTGGCCGTGGATTGAAAACATATCGGTTAAATGGAACAATGCGCCGAACTTGGGTAAAAATTGATGCTCATTGATTTTCGACGGGACAATACCCTCCGACGATTTTTCAAATAAAGCATCCGGCTCCGGAGAAAGTTTATAAAACTCCAGTCGTCCACCCGGAATAAGCTCAATCCGCCGGTCTAATAGCGAAAGTGTATCCTGCACGTACATACCGGCTTTAGTTACGGTACTGGCCGGAAAATCGCGCAACGGAAATGTTTCTACCGATACGGTCTTGGATACTTGACCGGGTTTATACCGGCCGTTTGATGTCCCGCTGGTATAGGTCATGCTGCCGTCGCGCTTTTGAATGATATCGTTCTGACTGTATTGCCCGCCAAACTCCAATGAATGATTTACAAACCCAGTGGAAAATTGCTTACCGAAACGAATTTCACCGCCGGTATCATCGTTATCGAAACTGAATATGCGATTGATCAAATGGCGACCCTCCAGAACACGGTTTCCGGTGCGATCTTGATCGGTAATTTGAGTGGTTGCAGACTTTTGCCGGTAAGCACGCCAGAACAAAGAATCGAATAATGCAAAATCGAGTCTATCCAGGGTATGATCCAATGAAATCCGCCAGCGAGTTTGACTATCATTGGTTATCAAGCTGTGCACAAACCGATTGGTATAATCCTTATCCCTGGCATGCAGGGCATCAATCTCCGATTGACTGTGCATCCATTCGCCCGTTAATCGCAGCACATTATTTTCGTCAAACCGGTAGAGCAATTTGCTCAAAACGTTATAAATTTCATTATCCTGCGGACTGGGTGCGGTACGTCTTGGATTTAACTCTTTGTTATCGCCTTGCGTGTCGGTTTCACTGCTTTCTGAATGAGTAAACAGCAGCATGCTTTCGACACCCAAGGCAGCTCCAGCCAGTGTTGCGGTCTTAAGGAAACTTTTATCGGTACTGTTATAACCGAGCTTGGTATCAGCGTAATAATCGTTGCCAAAAATATCGAGATAATCACGCGGATCTTTTGTGACGAAACTGACTGTTCCACCCAAGGCATCGCCGCCGTATTGCGCAGATCCGGAACCGCGCACAATATCTACCGATTTTAGCGCGTCCATATCAACCATATTGCGTGTTGCCGAGGCAAACGAGCCGATTGAAAAAGCATCGGGCAGACGCACACCGTCGATTTGCATCAATACACGATTGCCACCCAAGCCACGGATATTAAATCCGGACGCCCCAAATCGCTGGGGATCATTGCCGACATTCACTCCGGGCTCATAACGGATTAAATCCTTGATGTTGCGAACCAGCCTTTTTTCAATGGTTTCCGCATTAATAGAGGATACCGTTCCGGGCATATCCAAAGGCTCAACCGGTTGAACCTCCTCAATAACCATGCCATCCAATTTAAGTACAGGGTCCAGTGGTGATTGCTCCTGGGCCGATACCTGTGCAGTATGCAAGGCGGCATAAGCGAACACACAATGCTCTCCCAAGATCATTACCTTGTCCCACCGCACAGAAGCACAATAGCTTTTCATAGAACAGGAAATCATCTCGCAAATTGTGGCTCTGTCCATGAATTGATGGGATTAGTGAAGAATGACAGAGTCTTGTTTTTTATGTCTGGTGGCCCTGCGTTCCAATAACAGTTGCGTTGCTTGTTGCCAATGCTCCAGCAGCTGTAAATACATTGCCAACGAGTTTGGGCTGCCTGAGTTTCGGGTATGAGAAACCAGCCATTGGAGATGACTAACGATCATGTGTGCAATTTTTGGACACTGATGTCCACCAATAAACTGCGTCATAAGCAAGCAGGTTTTTGCATGCATTTGCTCTAATTCCTGCTTAACAATTGATATTTCATGGCTATCTGACATGCCGACCTCAATCGCAAGTAATCAAATATTAATGCGGGCAGTCATTGCATCAAAATAAAAGCTTCTGTAAACCCGCGGCTTATGATGGGGAGTTAAAAACACATCACGATATTAATGATAATGATTCTTATTTGTAAGTCAAGAAAAGAATGCCTCCTCTTCTTTTGCGCAGTCAATACTGAGCTTCCCTACATAACCATTCTCAAGCGTTTAAGTGACTGATTGAAAAGGCTTCTGCAACAAGGGTTACAAGGTCGTATTTATGCATCCTTTTAAATCAAACACCTACACCCAATAAAATTAGGAAGGCGTTAGCAGATACCTCCATTGAACAGTTACCAATGATTTAGAATTTGGAGTAAGGTCAACCGTTAGTCACTTTGCTATACTGTTCAGAATATTCCACTTATATATTCCGGTTTTAGGCATGACTCATCGCTCCGGCAAATATTTTATTGGCGAAGTCAACCGCCGCTTAACCCCCTGGATTTTTTTCAGCTTGGTGCTATTGAGCGGCTTAGGCATTACTACCACATTATGGCGGCATGCGGAACAACAACGCATCGAACGTTTGCGCCTCGCCTTTGAGTCTTCGAGTGATATGGCAACCCAAGTTATCCGTAGCCGGATCAACAACTATTCGGTTGTCATGCGAGGCGTTAAAGGCTTCTTTGAAGGCTCGGATTACATCTCGATTGAAGAATTCAGATCTTACATACAGGCTCTGAACGTACAAGCAAAGCTCCCCGGCGTTCAAGGCATTGGTCTGGTAACCCTAGTGCCTCACTCCGATAAATCCCGGCATATCGCTGAAATACGAAAACAAAATATCCCGGACTATTCGATCAAACCGGAAGGTCAACGCGCCGTTTATGCGCCAATCTCGCATATTGAACCATTGACCGATGACAATTTAAAAGCACTTGGCTTCGATACCTTTACCTTACCCCATGCACGAACAACCATGGAACTGTCACGGGACACGGGCGAAATTGCGATCACACCACGAATCACCCTGGTGCAGGATGCCGGCAAACAGGACGTATTTGCTTTTGTCATGTACCTGCCTATTTATAAACAGGGCGTAAAACTCAATACCCCAGCCGAGCTTAGAGCGGCTAATGCCGGTTGGGTTGATGTTCCTTTTAGAATGAACGATTTTATGGCCGGACTGCGCGGCGAGATTGATCCCGATCTGGATTTTGATATTCATGATCGCTCTCCCGATTACGACCCCATCCCCCTTTATCACTCTGACGCTGTATCTCATCATGCCCGGGCACTATCAGGTAGCTTACAAACCAGCCGTGAATTAGAATTCGGCGGCCGCAAATGGATACTGCAACTCAGTACAACCCCCGCTTTTAAGGATCGTATCTCTTCGGGCGATCATGCCCTACTGATAGCCACAGCAGGAATCGCTGTCACGCTGACGTTAAGCCTGCTGACGTGGCTTTTATCCTCCGGACGTGAAAGTGCACATTCCCGTTTCCGACTTTTGTTTAAGCAAGCCGGGGATGGGATTCTGCTGATATCTCGGGACCATCGTCTAATCGATGCTAATCCTGCGGCCCTCAAAATGCTGGGTTATAGCCGGAATGAACTCTTAGAACGGCGCTTGCCCGACATTGTGGCGACACATGAACATTCCCGTCTGGAATTTGATGTCAACCTAATGATGCCCGGAATCACTCATCTTGAAGAATGGATACATGTGCGTAAAGATGGAAGCGAATTTGCAGCAGAAGTGTGCGCGAGCCAATTGAACAGTCAATTTTATTTAACAATTTTACGCGACCTTACCGAACGTAAAAATGCCGAACAGCGCATCCTGCGCTTGACGCATCTTTACCAGGCGCTAAGCGAGACCAATCAGGCCATTGTCCGCATGATAGACGAAAGCGAGCTGTTTCCTCTCGTATGCCGATGCGCAGTCGATTTCGGCGGGATGAAAATGGCATGGATTGGACAACTCAATAAATCAGACCAGCGCATCGAACCGGTAGCCCGATATGGAGAGGGATTAGCCTTTCTTGACAATCTCGATTATTCTTCGCGCGGGGACCTCCAGTTGGATTGCGGCATCACAGGAAAGGCCTTGCTTGAAAATCGCCCGGTAATTGTCAAAGACTACTTGAACGATCCAATGACTCGTCATTGGCACGAGAGCGCCAAGACATTCGGCTGGCATTCGGCAGCGGCATTTCCCATTCAGCGCAATGACAAACCTTTTGCGGTTTTTTCTGTCTATCATGCACAAAAAGACGCCTTCGATAAGGATGCCATTAATCTTCTTAAGGAAATGGCTGACGACATCAGTTTCGCCCTGGACAATTTCGATCGTGAAAATCAGCGACAACTTACAGAAAAAGCCCTGTATAAAAGCGAATCCCATTTTCGTTTTGTCACGGAATCTTCTCAGGCGCTAATTTGGGTATCGGATACCGATAAAAAGTGCACCTGGTTCAACAAGGTCTGGCTCGATTTTACCGGACGGACGATGGAACAAGAGCTGGGTAATGGCTGGATGGAGGGCGTACATCCTGATGATATTCACCAGTGCAAAGACCTGTTTTTCAGTCAGTTCGATCATCAAAAACCGTTTAGCATGGAATATCGCCTTAAACACCATGACGGTCAATACCGATGGATATTCGACAATGGCGCCCCCTACTTTGACGATCAGGGTGTTTTTCAAGGCTATATTGGCTCTTGTCAGGACGTAACCGAACGAAAAGCGGCCGAACAGGCTTTGGCTGAAAATGAAGCTAAAATGTCGGCGGTTCTGGAAAATGTCAGTGCTTGTATCTATATCAAAGACGAAGCAGGACGTTACCAGTTTGTTAATCGTAACTGCCTGACACTTTGGAACCTGACAATGGACGAAGTGATTGGCGCTACCGATGAAAAATTATTTGATGAACAAAGCGCCGCACAAATAAGAAAAAATGACCGCTGTGTTTTGGTCGAAGGTAAAGCCGTTCAGACTGAAGAATCGAATATCGTCACATCAACAGGCAAAGCTGCAAGCTATTGGGCAGTCAAGATCCCCTTACGGCGAGAAAATGGAAGCATCTATGGTCTTTGCGGTATTTCAACCGATATTAGCGAACTTAAACGCCTTGAAATGTCATTGCGTGATAATGAAAAACTGCTCTCCGAATCTCAACGTATTGCACAAATAGGCAGCTGGCGTATTGACCTACCCGCTAATAATGTCACCTGGTCTGACGAGACCTACCACATTTTTCAAACAACCCATGACAACTTTGAACAAAACCTTGAAGCTTTTACAAAACGGATTCATCCCCAAGAGCGACCGGGCTTGCAAAAATGGCTCAACGGCATTTTGGAACATGAGACGGCCGGCCCGCATCAATTCAAATTGCTGCTGCCGGAGGGTAACGAACGGATACTCGAAATGCATGGTGAACTGAACTGTGACGCGAAAGGCAAGCCCATAGCAATAAATGGCACTGTTCAGGACATCACCGAGCGCTTGCAAGCAGAACAACAGCTACGCCTGAATGCTCAGGTCTTTGATTTCAGCCGCGAAGGCATCATCATCACCGATGCTCAAAACAAGATTGTTTCCGTCAATCCCGCCTACACGGAAATCAGCGGTTACTCGTTTCAGGAATCGTTAGGCAAAAATCCCAGACTGGTTTCTTCAGGAAAGCAAGACAAGGCCTTTTATGAGGATATGTGGCGGCAAATCCTGAATCAAGGCCATTGGCAAGGTGAAGTGATCAACCGGCGCAAAAATGGCAGTCTTTATCCTCAATGGCTTTCCATCAGTGTTATTCGCGACCCGAGTGGCCGCATTTCTCATCATATCGGTATTTTAAACGATCTCAGTGAACACAAAGCGGCCGAAGAACGTATCCAATTTCTAAGCAATTTTGATCCATTGACACATCTTCCCAACCGGGATTTGCTGCGCGATCGAACACAACTCGCCCTGGCTGCTGCGCAGAGAGCCAACAGTTCATTTGCGTTAATGTATCTGGATGTCGACCGCTTCAAAATAGTTAACGACTCAATGGGTCCCAGCATTGGCGACCAGTTGCTTAAAGAGCTGGCCAACCGCTTTATTGAACATTTACACCCGGATGATACCGTGTGCCGTCAGGGCGGTGATGAGTTCATTTTTTTATTGCCCAATACCGATGCGGAAGGGGCGGCGCATGTTGCCCAAAAAATGCTGGAACTGATTGCCCAGCCCTTTACTCTGGAAGGTCAGCGCATGACGCTAACCGCCAGTATCGGCATCGCGCAATATCCGCAGGACGGCAACGAACTCGAACAGCTTGCGCAATCCGCTGATGCCGCTCTTTTCCGTGCCAAACAAAATGGCCGCAACAATTTCCAATTTTTCACTCGCCAATTGCATCAGCATGCTCATGAAATGCTCCAGGTAGAAAATGAGTTACGTCAGGCATTGGAGCGAAATGAACTCATCCTTTATTACCAGCCGCAAATAGATGCGAAAACATCAAAAATTATTGGTGTTGAAGCATTGATACGCTGGCAGCATCCTCAGAAAGGCATGGTGCCACCGGGCCGTTTTATTCCTATTGCCGAAGAGAGCGGACTGATTGTCGACATTGGTGACTGGGTATTGCATACAGCCATCCGCCAAAATGTAACATGGCAAAGCGAAGGGCTGGATATCGTCCCTGTTGCGGTCAACCTATCCGTCGCACAGTTCCGGCAAGACCGGCTCTACCGGTTAATTGCCCAATCCTTGCGGGAATATAAACTGGACCCTGCCTTGCTGGAATTGGAGATGACTGAAGGCATCGCCATGGAAAACACCGAACAAACCATCAGTACGCTCAATCAATTACATGCATTGGGCGTCAAACTGGCAATTGATGATTTCGGAACCGGCTATTCTTCATTGAGCTATCTCAAACGGTTCCAGATCGATAAGCTTAAGATAGACCAAAGCTTCGTCAGAGACTTAGGCCGCGATACCGAAGACGCCGCTATCGTGACCGCAATTATCGGCATGGCGAAAGGACTGGGCTTCAAAACTATCGCAGAAGGCGTAGAAACACAGGATCAACTCGATTTTCTACGCGAAAAACAATGCGATGAAATTCAGGGATATTTCTTCAGCAAACCGGTTCCGCCGGAAGTATTCGCCGAAATGCTGCGAAAGGGCAGTATCTGATGAAAACGGGCGCTTTTATATCGCCACGATTAATAAAGTCCAAAACGTAGCTATTCAGCGGAGCAACAAAAATAAGGTGATGCATCGGGTAAGTTGCAGTTAGCAATAGCCAACCCAACATTTCAAGACCATTTCGTTAATTGTTGATAGAACATCAACGCCGTCATTTCGGCATGGATTGCCGAACAAGGTTTGCTGATAACCTTCTTTTTGCTCGCGTCTACGATATAAGCAAATTAAGTCCCTCACCGCCCGTAACAATGGAAATTTATTTCGCACCAAAGCCGTTCAATTGATGTTGACTGTTTGCAGCAAATCTTCATTGAGGTTAATCACATCGTTTTGTTTAGCAAGGGATAAACTGATTTCCTTACCGTCCAGGTCAGTCGAAAACCTGTTATCTGTTTATTCTTCCTTTCATTTCATTCAGCCCATCCTACGATCTGATTTTTCGTCATCATCCGAAAACCATCAATGCCGTAGGATGGGCTGAGCAAAGCCCATCGGTGTTGGGCAGCAGCTCCGTAGTTATTCAATCATCACCCTTAATCTCCTCAACGCCATCCGCCAACCAATCCAGCGGATAAACCCCCGCTTGCACGTAACGATGAAAACTGGAATACGGCCAATCCTGAGCCCTCTGAACCCAGCCGTGCTTGACCGGGTTCCAATGATTATAATCGACATGCCGGTTAAAATCGTCCTGATCGCGCAGGCAATGCTCCCAAAATCGCCGCTGCCAAATACCGCGTTCGCGTTTGCTCGCGCGGCTTTTGGAAACCTTTTCACCGCCTGGCAAATGGCGGGAAAAATAACCCTTGATCAAATTCCAGCGCGTGGAAAAATCCGCATCATCTTTTGGCAACGTCCAGATGCAATGCAGATGTTCCGGCATTATCGCTACCGCATCCAGCCGCAACGGGTGGCGTTGTTTGGCATAAGCAAACGCGGTGCTCAATACATCGATATGTTCCACCAGCAAACGATTACCCTGCCGCATTTCCAGATTCACGGTAAAAAACCACGAAGCACCGGGAATACACAGGCGGCGATAGTCGGTCATGATTGTTCCTTGGAAAAGTGTTGTTTATGTTGATGGGCTTCACTTTGTTCAGCCCATCCTACTAAATGTGTCGCGTAGGATGGGCTGAGTAACACGAAGCCCATCAAATCCACCAAACCGTTCATAACAACGCATTCACATCATCCGGAGTTTGCTAAAACAAAATATTGCACTCGGACGGGCATGACGGGCTTATGGGTTTAGCGGAAACAGCCTGTTACTCAGGAGTCCTTTACTTATTGTTTGATACCACCGGGATAGTTTTGGACTATTTTTTCTACGGCTTCACGGATGCGTTCGGCATTGGTTTCCGGGTCGCTGACCGTGCCCGTGGCAATGCCGCGGAAGACCAGTTTTTGAGATTTGGCATCCACAAAATCAAGAATCAGAGTCCCTACCGTGTATTGGGATACATCGGTATACATGGGCGGGGCTCCGGACCACATGCCGTAACGGCCGTAACGATAAGGCAGGCTCGTATAACTCAAATCGGTGGCTTGATGAACCACCAGCTTTTCCTGGGTCGAAATGTGCCGGACCACATGCAGATCAGCTTTCTCGTTAACTTCGGATATGCTGCGGGCTGCAAGCTGGGTCTGCAAGGTATCACGCAGTGCAGCTTCACTTGAAGGTGATAACCCGACTTGATCGGTTGAAGGCGCCAGGGTATAGGTTCGGTAGTGATCAAAAGACGTCGAATGATCGTAATCGGTCGTGACAGTTACGCTGGAGCAGGCTGACAGAGAGAGGCCCAAAGCAGCAAGCAGGCATAGTTGTAATAATGTAGACATGGTAAGTGCCCTTGTTGTGGGTAAATTAAGCAGGATTTTCAGGCTCGTTTTGCTGAAGTTCCGGAGCACCGGAATTCAGCGAGGCTATTTTTAAGGTATAACGGCGAATTCCCGGCAGCACGCTAAAGCCGTGCAAAAAGATACTCAGTAACACCGTCATCATGACTGAAAGTCGAATATCAGAATCGCCGGGTAAATTGGCATGCTGCTCAAGATAAACCAGTCCCAAAACAATAGAAGCCAGTCCCCGCGGCCCGAACCAGCCCATGAACAACACCGTGGACCGGCTTAAACCGCTACCTATCAAAGCCAGGGCCACAGGCAACATACGGACAACGGTCAGGCTCAACAAGCCGTAGATCATATGCACCGCAGCGAAGTCCTGCCCGGACCGGGCGAAAAGCAAGCCGAACAAAAAGAACACAAAAAAGTCGAATAATTGTCCCCAGGTTTCTGTAAATTCAACACTGTGTCTGCCCGCTTCCGAGAACCCGGCCTGAACGGCGAAACCGGCAACATAAGCCGCAATAAACATACTGGCCTCAGTAGCTTCGGAGGCCAACACACATAATAAAGGTAAAGCCACCAGCCCCAGTTGCTGCATGGGTTTAGCCATCCATTGCTTACGGCAAGCCAGCCCGAGCAGGAAGCCTCCCGCAAGGCCGATGCCACTCCCAATCAAAGAGCCGTAACCGATCTGTTCGATCAGAAACCGAGTCAATACTGTGGTGACGCCTTCATGACTGTACAACGCCAAGGCCGTAAAACACATTAAAAAGGGAACGGAAAGACCATCATTGAGTCCAGCTTCGATATTCAGCGCTTCTCGGATGCGTACCGGAACTAATGGGCTATTGACAATGACCACGCCCAAACCGGCATCGGTTGGCGCTAAAATGGCGGCGAGTATACCGGCTTCCAGCCATGTGAACCGTCCGAAAACGAGCATTGCGACGGCGGAACCCAGGACGATGGTCAACAACATGCCTGTGGTCAGCAAACGAACAGGCAGATCGCGGTTTGTTTTGAACCTCAAACTCTTTAAATTGAGATGTGCCGCATCGGTAAACAGCGTCAATACCAAACCTATTTCAGCAATCAGCAATAAACCGTCCCTGCTCAGTTCCAGTTGAGCATATTGAACCGGAAAGCCGATAAACAGACACATGCCGGCCAGCGTAAATAGTATTGGCGCGGTGAAAAGTGTGCGTTCCAGACGCCGGGAAACCAGGCTATAGAAAAACACCGTCAACAAATAAAAAGCAAAAAACTTCATATCATGAATCTCCGGGCGGCCCCGATGGGTGAGTGATTACCGAGCGTTTAAACTGAGGCGTGCAAAACTGCTGATTGCGTAACTATTTGGAAACTATTCAGCACGACGGACTCTTTCTTCTCCCTCGGGAGAAGATTAGGATGAGGGGGGATAAATTGAAGCCTATTTCCTTATTTCCAATTTCCCCTCACCCTGCCCTCTCCGGCTGGAGAGGGACTGTTGTGCTTCGCTGTGAATAGTTACACTTTATTGTTCTTAAGCCGGCTCAATCTTCTTTAAGCCATTGTTGGGCTTTCAGTAAATCGTCCGGTTGAAAATACTCTATGGGAAATTGCCTAAACCCCTTGGCACTGAACATCAAGGCCATTTCCTCCCATAGCTTTTCACCCACTATCGCCATTTTCTCAATGTAAGCATCGTTTTCTGTCTGAAACGTTAAATCGCCCCAATCACCCTCCTTTTCCCAGCCTTTAAAGTTTTCAGCAATAATCAACATACGGATATTGCCTTGCTGCCGGATAATACTGATGGCGGAATTCTGGATGGCGATCAGCTGCGGATAGCTCAACTTACCCGTTATTTTGACCGTGATAATGTTGTCAGTGTGATTTATGATTTCGGCAGTCATAGGTTTTGTCTCATGTCAGTTGATTGAATTTGGCAGCAAGCCCATAACATTAATAACATTAAATCGTGCCGGTCCGTTGATTCCTAAATTTGAACGGTATGCGATGATATATTAGTTATGTTGGCTATCATGGTCGATAGTTTAGCCTTATGTAGAATTATGAAAAAAATACTTAAACAACTTTTTTTGGGTTTGGTTCTGACCGGAACTACTGCCTGGGGAGCGCTGGCCCTGTATTACGGCGATTCCATGACAAGTTCATGGCAAACCGGCTTCGCAGTCCTCTTTGGTCTATCCGGCATTTTAGCCTTACTGGATGTCCTGGGGCTCTGCCAGCGTTTTCGATATTTTAGGGTGCATCTGACGCTGTTTATTATCGTCCTGATAGGATGGCTTTGCATTTCGCCCTCCAATGATCGAGTCTGGCAAAAGGATGTTGCAAAACTGGCCTATGCAACCGTCGATGGAGACCGGGTCACCCTGCATAATATCCGCAACTTCGATTATCGAAGCGAATTTGATTATGACCCGGCCTATTACGACAAAACCTATAACGTCAGCAAGCTCGAAGAGGTCGAACTCCTCGCTTTTTATTGGATGGGCCCGGCCATCGCGCATACCATCCTCAGTTTCAACTTTGGCGAACAGGGACGTTTGGCTGTTTCCATCGAAACCCGCAAAGAGATGAATGAAGAATATTCCACCATCAAAGGGTTTTTCCGGCAATACGAGTTAATTTATATCGTCGCCGATGAACGCGATGTCATTCGGCTTCGAACAAACTACCGCAACAACCCTCCCGAGCAAGGTTATCTTTTCAAGCCCACTGGCGGCAAAGAAAACGGCCGCCGTCTATTTCTCAGTTATATAGAAAAAATCAACGAATTGTACGAAAAACCGGCGTTTTACAATACCTTGCTGGACAATTGCACCGTTGCCATTTGGGTGAGAACATGGGTCAATGCCGAACATCTGTCCTTTTCGTGGAAGATTTTACTCAGCGGTTATTTGCCGGAATATCTTTACGAATCGAAACGGCTGGATCAAACGCTTCCTTTCGCCGAATTACAGCAGCGTGCCCATATCAATCCTCTGGCCAAGGCAGCCGGTGATGCGGATGATTTTTCAACGCGAATACGCGCAAATTACCCGCCGCTTGATTGACTGAGGATTCACATAAACCCTCCCAATTGATCTGGATGGCCGGCCTGGTAGTCAGTCAATTGATTTATGACGGGTGGTAGAAAAAACCGTTTTTGCTGAGCAAAGCAGGACATTCACTGGTTGGTTAAAGCTATGAGTCATTATGTTAGAGGCGCCTCATTCATCCTGTCTGGTTTCTTCAGACTGGCCGTGCCTACGCTAATTGGAATCCTGCCGTTTTCAGTAAGCGCGACGGACATTGAACCCCGATCCTACTCCAATATTCCCGTTGGTCTTAATTTTCTGGTGGCAGGGTACGCTTACACCAGTGGCAATGTCACTTTCGCGCCGTCGGTACCCATCACCAACGGCAAGTTAGAAACTCACAGCGCTGTCCTTGCCTATGTCCGTTCGCTGGATTTTTGGGGGCAGTCAGGAAAGATTGACATCATCATTCCCCATGCCTGGATATCGGGTGAAGCGGACGTATTAGGAGAAACAAGAACGAGAGAAATCGGCGGATTTGCCGATCCGCTGGTGCGTTTATACGTCAATATTTATGGTGCCCCCGCTCTGTCAATGAAAGAATTCGCCAGCTATCAACAGGATACCATTGTCGGCCTCAGTCTTGCGGTAGCAGCGCCTGGTGGGCAATACGACCCTACAAAACTTGTCAACATCGGCACCAATCGCTGGTTTATCAAGCCCGAACTGGGCATTTCCAAGGCTTGGGGGCCATTGACCGCCGAGCTCGCAGCCGGAGCCTTCTTCTTCACCGACAACGATGAGCCTTTCCAGGGACATGTCCTGGAACAAGATCCTATTTATTCGCTTCAAGGGCACCTGATCTATAGCTTCGGACGCGGCATTTGGGGCGCTTTCGACACCAATTACTATACCGGTGGAGAAACCACTAAAGATCAAATAGAGGGCAATAACCGTCAGGAAAATTGGCGTGTCGGCGGAACCCTTGCTTTCCCTCTCAGCAAGCAATTCTCCGTCAAACTACATGGGAATACCGGCGTTTACTCTCAAACCGGCAGTTACTTCGACATCGTCGGAATCGCTTTCCAGTACCGCTGGGGAGAAGGGCTGTAGAGAACAAATACCGGCCAACCCTAGTAAATTTAGGTCATTCCCTTTGACCACATCATTAGGTCAGTCATGAACGGCAACTCGGTAGGTTGGTGAGGAACGAACCACATCCTGCCGAATTAACTAACGCCTTCCGCCCACCCGTTTGGCTTTGGGAAAATAGACCGACACGCGTGTGCCTTCGCCGGGTTTGCTGCTGATTTTTAATTGCCAGCCAAAGCGGTTGCAGAGCCGGTTGACTATCGTCAAGCCCAAGCCGTGTCCCCGGTTGTCGTTTTGGGCCCGGTAGAAAGGTTCGAAGACTTGTTGCAGCTGGCCTTGTTCCATTCCGATTCCGGTATCGGAGACGGTGACGCGGTTTTCGTCGATGATAATGCTGATCGTGCCTTCTCGCGTATAGCTGAACGCATTTCGCAGCAGATTGGTGAACAGAATGTGCAGCACTTTTTCCGAAGCGACGGTGGACAACAGACAGTTTTGTTCAATTTCCAGGCGTAGATGATCCGAACCGGCAACGCGGTTAACTTGTTCGGCCAATGTCGCCAATAAATCGTTGATCAAGACATCTTCTTCCGGCAGCGGCGAAGATTCCTCCCGCGCTAACAGCAACAAGGTCTCGATGAGTTCTTCCATGTCTTTTAGCGTGTTTTCAATCACCGCCAGGGCATTGCGCTCGCTGGGCTGATAATCGGTATGTCGTTGCAGCAAAGCCAGGGAGCTTTTGATGACGGCCATCGGGGTGCGCAATTCGTGACTGGCATCACGGGTAAAATTTTGCTCACGCTCGATAAACAATTCCAGCCGTTCGGTGAAATGATCCAGTGCATCGATCAGTTTTGCGACATCACTGTCGCCTGAGTCGCGCAATTCGTTCAGATCCAGCTCAGCCAATCCTTGTTTTCTAAAATCAAACCGTTCAACCACTTCTGCCAGTTTGATAACCGGTGAAATGGCTTTTTTGGATTGCTGATAAGCAAGCCAGGCGAACAGATAAATCAGCACCAAAACCAGACTGAGCGGCACGGTACCAAAATAAAATGACAGCGCGGCAACCTGCTGCTCTTCAAAAGCCAGATATAGCCGATCTTTGCCTTGATTTTCTACATAAACAATCGGATGACGGCCTTCCACATTCGCCCGGCCAAAGCCTGGCGTCAGATGGCGCAGCGCAGGCGGCACCTCTGTGTCGTCCACCCCTTTGGCCAAATAACCTTTCATGTTGGCCGTATTGGGACGGGGGAAATCCGCATGGGTCTGGTATAACGACCAGAAATGCGTGGCTTCGCCTTGCAAGGCCTCCCTGACCAAAACATCTTCAACGATTTTGGCTGCAGCAAAAACACCGAGTAGCGTCGCGCCACTGATCAGTAAAATTTGCCACAAAAACGCTTTGATCAGTTTATAGTGCAGACCTTGTTTTGGCATGATTATCCTGTTTTGGCAAACCGGTAATGAGCCACCAGCCACTCATTACCGCCGCGATATCCAAACAACTCGGCACAAGCCATAAAAAACAGTCGCCAGCGCTGCACCCATAACGCGGCTTCCGTCTTTCCGTAAGTTTCACCAAACAACTGTAAAATAGCCTCTTTGTGGGTATCCACATTATTAAGCCAGGCTTCAGAAGTTTGCTGATAATGCCGCCCCGAGACATCCCACTGACATTCGATAGATAACTGTGTTTGAAAATGCAGCAGCGTATCGCGGGCGGGCATCATTCCGCCGGTAAAAAAATACCGTCCCATCCAGTTGTCATCGCCTTCTGTTTCAAACGGATAGGCCAGATAGCGGTGGCAAAAAATGTGTACGAACAGCTTGCCGCCGGGCCTTAACCAGGACGCAACCTTATTTAAAAGGCTGTCGTAATTACGCATATGCTCGAACATTTCTACCGAAACGATACGGTCGAAGGTTCGATCCAGCGACAGTTGATTAACATCGCAGGTTATGACTTCGATATTGTTCAAACCGCGTTGACGGGCCTGTTCATTGATATATTCACGCTGGCTGTTGGAATTTGATACGGAGGTTATACGACTGCCGGGGTAATGCGCGGCCATCCATAGCGTCAAAGATCCCCAGCCGCAGCCTAATTCAAGCACATTCTGACCGTCTGTCAGTTCAGCCCGTTCGCAGCTGATGGTCAGCATCTTTGCCTCGGCTTCATCCAGGTTATCAGTCTCATGATCCCAATAGCAGGATGAATATTTTAGATGCTTACCTAAAGCGTACCGATAAAAAGCGGCCGGTACTTCGTAATGCTGTTGATTGGCTGCCTCGGTTTCTATCGCAATCGGGCTTAGCCTGAGTTCTGCCAATAAGTCACGGTAACGCTGACTTTGGCGTTCGACATCGTCGGCGAATTCTTCGTGCAAACGCTGTTTTAATAAACGTCTAATACCCCATCTAATGAGGGTATCGGGGACTTTTCCGGCTTCTGCCAGTGCGATCAAGCTCATCGTGAACCTCTTGGTTTTTGTAAGAAACGTTGCAACTACTCAGCGTAGATTGGATTAAGCGATAGCCGTAAACCCAACAGATGGGTTTTCGGCAGTTGAGTGCTTTGATTGCTGGATTAGGCCTGCCAACTAACCCAACCTACCCGGCGCTAACAGCTAAGCCTTGGGCCACCAAGGGAAAAACATGGGAGTGGTTTGTTGATAGAGCCTGTAATCCTCGCCCCGGCTTCGTAAAGCTTGCTGCTCTGTAAACGGAATACCGGTGAGGAAATACAAAAAGCAGAACATCACCACCGGCGCCAACCATAACCAATACTGATACTCACTGCCCCAACCCATTAAGGGATACGCAAACCAGTGCAGCCATTCGAAAAAATAATTGGGATGTCTTGAATAACGCCACCAGCCATTGCGACAGGTACGCCCCTTGTTATCAGGGTTTTTACGAAATTCAGCCAATTGCCGGTCGGCAGCCGCCTCGCCCCAAAAAGCCAGTTCGGCAATAACCAGCGCCAGCACAATCAACTGAGTAGATGGATTTTGGTTTTGGGCAACAGCGTAGAAAGGTAAAGACAAGAGCCAGATAAATCCGGCCTGCACTAAAAAAAAGCCTAAAAACCCTTTGGATGCGTTTTCTTTCATGGCCAAACGCATCGCCTTGTAACGGCCGTCTTCCTGTTCGCTGAATACGCGAAGAGCAAGATGACGCCCTAATCGCATAAACCAGACCATCGTCAATAAAGCCAGGCTCAATTGCAATAACACGGGTGCAGAACCGGTAAAAGCATACCAGGGCCCGGCAAACATCATACCGAATGCCCAGATGACATCGACAATCCCTGCATTGCGGTGGTTCTGCTGCCAGACCCAGGCCATCAGCATAGCGATCACGCTTAATACGCCGACCACGGTTAAACTAAACATTCAATACCTCCTGGTATCAAAGCGCTGATTTAAGTTTGATGGCTAACCACAGCAAAAACGGCACGACGGCTGCCCATGTTGCCCCCATCACCAGCCACCATAAATTTGAATCCGGGACAATTTGCACGGCGCCTAGTTTTTCTGCGCCCAAATAGGAAAGTGGACAGGCCACTCCGCTCATCAAGGCCCCCAGACTCCTGTTTGTTTGCAGCCAAGCCAGAGAATGATTGATTGTCAACGCCAGACCCGCCCAGAGCATCACTATCCAGAAAGGCGCCAGCCTTGGTGTTGCTGCGGCCTGAAAAACCAGCCAATCGAGTTTTACCCAAAACGTGTCAAACAGAAAACCCATGACCACCGCAACCAGCACCAATTGCACATCGCCTTTGGCATGACGCGCCGGCCGTGTCTGCCAGACGATAAACGCCAACAAGACCAGGCCTGCAGGCCAGTTATAGTCTGCTGCGGCACCGATTACCGCAGCAAACCACAAGGCTTGCATCCAGACCATGTTGAGAATGCGTTCATTTACCATTGTTTGGCAACCATTGTGCACGGCGGTTTCCGGGTTTAGCCCAGAGTAATTGAACATTGGAAATCGACTTTTCGCGGAACCCTCCTTCGCAGTAACACAAATAGAATTCCCACATTCGAATGAACGATTCACTGTAGCCTTGGGCTCTGACCTGTTCCAGCGAGCCCATAAAGCGCTCTCGCCAGCTTTTCAAGGTCATCGCATAACTCTCGCCCTGGTCTTCAAGATTGATCAAACGCATGTCCGTGCACCGTGCCGCACTGTCGACTATCGCGCTAATGCAGGGAATAAAGCTGCCTGGAAATATATAACGCTTGATAAAATCAACACTTTTTAAGGCTTGCTTGTAGCGCTGATCTTCAATGGTTATCGCCTGAATCAGAGCTAAACCATCCGGTTTGAGCAGTGCGGCGCATTGTTTAAGATAAGTATCCAGATACTGATGACCCACCGCCTCTATCATTTCTATGGAGACCAATTTGTCATACCGGCCTTGCAGATCCCGGTAATCTTCCATCACTATTTCAATGCGATCAGTCAGACCGGCATCGGCCACACGTTGTTTGGCGGCGTCATATTGTTCCTGTGAAATGGTCGTCGTTGTAATACGGCAGCCGTAATGACCGGCCGCATAAACGGCGAAGCCGCCCCAGCCGGTGCCTATTTCCAGCAAATGATCGTCCGGTTGCAGCGCCAGCTTCTGACAAATGCGGTCCAGCTTTGCGGTTGAGGCTTCTTCCAGGCTTAATTCCAGATCGTGGTAGGTGGCCGAAGAATACATGCCGTGTTGATCAAGAAACAATGCAAATAAATCATTGCCCAGATCATAGTGAGCCGATATGTTTCGTTTGGAGCCCTGCACTGAATTTTTATTGGCAAAATGCCAGAATTTAAGCAACAAACTGGCAAGCGCAGCCAAACCGCCTTCCATACTGTCCAGCAAATCACGGTTACGGACCAGAATCTGAATGACCCCGGTTAAATTATCCGCTTCCCAGCCATGATCCATGTACGATTCAGCGGCGCCTATCGATCCGTTCAGCGCGATCTGCCGGTAGAAATCCGGATTTTTCACCACAATTTTAGCGCTCAGGCCGTCCTTGGCCTTCTCTCCCAGCACCACAGTCTCCAGGGGATCCTGGATAGTCAGCTGGGCGTCTTTGATTCTTGAAAGCTTGTTCACAAACGCCTTTCTGAGCTGAAGATCAAGCTTTGTCGGAACAAGGTTCAACTCGGCTGTCGTTGCATTCATGGTGTTGTCTCCTGGTTACTCGATTATTTTTTCCGGATGGGGATAAAAAGGGATGCCCTTTAGCCAAAGCCTAAGTGCCTGCCAGTAAATAGCCGCTACGACTTTCAGCGTCATGAAAGGGTAATGCAAAGGGATGTTGAGCATGGTCTGCACGGTCAATGGTATGGTGTTGAGTAACAGCGTCGCGTCAAAACAAGGCACAGAATCCTGCTCCACTTCCATATGAATCGCCAGCTTCTTGTCCTGCAGGCTGAATCGCCAATGATAGTGCTGGTCCATCGGCATAAACGGCGAAACATGAAACAACTTGTCGAACCGAAACGACCACTTGTTAGCATGTTCCGGACTGTCCCGGGTATCCAGTAAATAACTGAACCGCTCATCCCAGGGTGTGTTGGTAATTTCGGCCAGGATAAACCGGGGTTGCTTGCAGTCATCCGGATAACAAAAGTAAAAACTGACCGGATTAAAACTGTGGCCCAGATAGCGCAAGTGCGTCAGCAAAATAATGCGCCCTTCAAACCAGGTTCCGGTTTGTTGTTGGATTCTGGATTTTACCGCATCGGCAATCGTCATTTGTGGATCGCCCAGGTAATCCGACCGGTAATAACTGACCAGGTTGAAGCGTTCATTGCTCCACCACCGGCTGTTGTTCATCACTTGCTCGACTTCATCAAGATCCAGCCAGGTCATGAATACCGGATAACGGAAGGCATGCGGCTTTGGTGCATACCGGCGATGCCTGACCCACCCTATCAATAAGCGACTGTTCATGTGTTGATCAGTGAAATGACATCTTGCGCACTGCGCGCACCGTCTTCATGAAATCCCCAACCCCAATAGGCACCTGCAAAATAAGTATTATTAAAGCCGTTGATTTGCCCTCGCCGTTTTTGTGCGGCAAGACTTGCCGCGTTGTAAACCGGATGGTGGTATGTCCGTTTAACCAAAATCTTGGCAGGGTCGATACGATCCGTGCAGTTGAGCGTCACCAGCAAGGGCTCGGGAGCATTGATATTTTGCAATAAATTCATGTAATAAGTGACTGTGCACCGCGCTTGTTCTTCGTCCAGTTTCAGTGCGTTCCAGCTGGCCCAGGCTTTGGGGTGCCTGGGCATCAACGCCGGATCGGTATGCAATACCGTTTCATTCAACTGATAGGTCATGTCACCTAAAATTTCCCGCTCCTTGTCACTGGCATCCGTCAGTATCTTTAAGGCCTGATCACTGTGGCAGGCCAATACAACCCGATCATAGGTTTGCGTATCTTGAAGACTGCTTATCGAGACCCCCTGATTATCACGTAGAACGGATTGAACAGGGCAGCCCAGCCTTAATTCGCCCTGGAATCGTTTTTTAAACGCTTCAACATAGCTGGATGATCCGCCCACAACCGTTCGCCATTCAGGCCGGTCACTGATCTTGAGCATTTGATGATTGGCCATAAACGCCACCAGATAACGCGCAGGAAACTGTCTGACTACGCTGGGCGGACCAGACCATAAAGCGCAGGCCATCGGCAAGATATGATCGTCGATAAAAGTCTGGCTGTAGCCGTTTGCATCCAGATAATCACCCAAGGCCAGCGTATCATCAGTTGATTCAAGCAGTTGCGGGGCTTCCCGGTAAAACCTGAAAATATCCGCAATCATCCGGTAAAAACGGGGCCGGACTATATTGCGCCGCTGGCAAAACAATTTATCCACAGTCGTTGCGTTGTATTCCAGCCCCGATTTGGCGTCGGTGACGCTGAAACTCATATCCGAAGACTGAGATTCCAGACCCAACTCTCTGAGAAAGCGGCAGAAATAATGGTAATGATGCTCGTTGAACACAATAAAACCGGTGTCCACAGGGTAAGTTCTTCCTTCAAGCGCAATATGGTGTGTGTCGGTATGGCCGCCCGCATAGGCATTGGCTTCGTAAAGCGTCACCTGATGTTTTTGACTCAAGTAGTGCGCCGCATAAATGCCGGAGATACCGCTGCCGACAATGGCGATTTTCATAGTGTCGACTCCCTGGCTATTAAATCGCTGGTCAAACGCTGATTGGGCACCGGCTGGAGATCCCAGATAAGGCCGGTCATAGCCATCAATTTTAAAATGTAATAACTGATGTCGATTTCCCACCAGAAGAATCCCTGGCGAGCTGAAACTGGATAATGATGATGATTGTTATGCCACCCTTCACCCAAAGTAAGCAGTGCAATAAAAAAGTTATTGCGGCTGTCGTCTTCAGTCTTGTAGCGCTGATTACCCCAAACATGCGCTAATGAATTGACAAACAAGGTGCAATGGATCAGCACGATGGACGATACAAAGTAGCCCCAAATCACCATTTGCCAACCGCTGGTATTCAACTCGGGGTAAGCACTGCCCAGCCAGTTGCCCAAACCCAGTAGTCCAAAGGCGTACAAGATAGGCATGATGATGTCAAACCGATCCAACCAGCGTAATTCCGGATATTTGAGTAAATCCCGTACCCACGACTCGCGAGTATTGAAGTGTTTCAAACAAAGAAACCAGCCCATGTGACTCCATAAAAAGCCGTGTCTGGGACTATGAATGTCCTGGTCTTTATCCGAATAGCGATGATGCCGGCGATGATGCGATGCCCACCAGATAGGCCCACGCTGCGTGGCGGTAGCGCCCAGTAAGGCGAACAGAAATTGACAAACGCGGCTGGTTTTAAAGGCTTTGTGAGAAAAATAGCGGTGATAGAATGCGGTGATCGCAAACATCCGTATGCCATAGGAAAAAAAGGCTACCCACAAGGCAACCGGACTCCAGCCAACCACTAGCACGAATAGACAGGCAAGGTGCATTAATACAAAGGGTATGACACGCAGCCAGTCTATAGTTTCTCCAACATTATCTGTTTCTTTGACATGACTGTTATCAAACCAGCTGAGAAATTTGATTAACGGGTTTGGCATTTGCATGGATGTTTTCCTTTTCTGTACTTTCTTTGGTGGCCATTGTACGGGTATGCCGCGTGAAAATTGCGTGAACGTATTTTACAAAATTGTTCACGCAAAACTGCATCGGGTGTTGTAATACTGCGCTTGAAAATAAACGAGGTATTGCATGACTAACGTTCCTATTTGGATATTGATTGCCGCACTTTTCCAGGGCTGCAGCGCCGTAGACCCCAACCCGGTTGAAGAATATTTATCCTTGATAAATCCGGAACCGGATGCCGCACAAAACGGGCGAATACAGCCGTTTGTTAAGCTTTACAGTGGCCTCAATGAAGGCCCTCTGGCGCAAAAAGTAGGCGACACGTATGCTGAAGAACTCTACTTTAACGACACGCTGGTCACTTTACACGACCGTAAATCTTTACTGCGTTACATGGAACAGACTCAAAGCAACCTGGATAGCATATCACTGGAAGTGTTGGGTGTTCAGAGTCAGGGTGACGACGTGTTTGTAAGATGGATTATGGCTACCGGGTTTACGGTGATGGGTCAGGACCGGCAAGTCACGTCCATAGGCATGAGTCATTTGCGTTTTAACAGCGACAACAAGATTGTTTTACATCAAGACTACTGGGACAGTATGCAGGGCTTGTATCTGCACATTCCCGTTATTGGAGGCTTTTTACAATGGTTAAAAAACGGCTTACACGACTGATAAGTTGCCCGGGCTTGCTGCTGCTGTTGCTAAGCAACACGGTTTACGCAACCGAGCAATTACCCTCTCAATTGACGTCCGAAAAAGTGGCCTTATCGCGCTGCAGTGAGGCAGAACTCAAAGCGTTCCGGTGGATTCATGTCGGCTATGCGGCCGTTTATTTGCAATCCTGTGATGGCTTGAACGACATATTTTCCGAAACGCCCAAGCGATTGCGTTTTGTGTATGAAAAGTCCATTCCAGCCAACGCGTTTAAAGAAGCTTCAGAGGAATATCTCAAATTGAATCTGGGTCAGCAATTTGAAGATTGGCGCGCATCATTTGCCGAGTTCAACCAGGGTTACCGTGACATCAAGGACGGCGATTATTACGATTTGATCTACACGCCCAAACAAGGCCTATCGTTATTTCTGAATGACACGTTGATGACAAAACTGGATGATCCCGAAAAAGGGCTGGCCTATTTCAACATCTGGTTTGGCAAGGAACCGTTTTCTACCGATCTCAAGCGTTCGCTGCTTTCGCCCCAAAAACCCTGAAATCAATACGCTTAGCCTGCCCCGGTCAGAGAATGCCGGGGGATTGGATTGCCGAGGTCCAGAAGCCATGGATGGGGTCGGACATTCACTTCCTTTTGACCTCCGTTTCCAGTGATTCCAGCATTTCCTCATCCCGAGCCGCGTCGTTTTTACTGATTTCCAGACGGCTAGCGTCGTCCTGCAATCAATATCATGTGTCTTATAATCGTGTTTTAATGTCCGTGAATTAAAGACCCCGTGTTTATGTTAATTATTCACTTATTTGATTAATCGACTTCATGCTATTTCGAGACACCACGACACACGCATTAACGGCAATCAAAGCGCAACCGGTCCGTACTGCATTGATCATTCTGGCGATGAGTATCGGCATTGCCTCCGTTTCCGTTCTAACGGGCCTCGGAGAAAGTGCCCGCCGGTATATCGTTAACGAGTTCGAAGGATTAGGCACACATTTGCTGATCATTCTGCCCGGCAGGACCGAAACAATAGGAGGACATCCCCCATTAATGGGAGAAACGCCGCGCGATCTGACGCTTGAAGATGCCTATGCGTTATCAAAAAGCCGTTATCTGGCGGCTATCGCACCGATATCAATCGGCAACGCGCCGGTATCGGTGATGGATAAAAATCTTGAACGGGAAGCCAATATCATGGGCTCGACGCATGCGCTTCAGCAGGTCCGGCACTTGACTATGGGACAAGGCCGATTCCTGCCGGAAAGCACTCAAGGCCGAAGTCAACAGGTCTGCGTGATTGGGCATAAACTGCAACAGGAATTGTTCCCGACGCAGCCGGCATTAGGCCAGTGGATTCGCATCAACGACCGGCGTTTTCGCGTAATAGGCATACTGGCTCAGGAAGGGCAGTCTATCGGCGTAGGCTTTGACGAAATTGTCATTGTGCCGGTCGAAGCCGCTCAAGTCTTATTTGATACCAACGGTTTGTTCCGGATCTTAGCCGAAGCAAAATCCAAGGCGGCTATTGCCCCCGCCATGGAACAGATTAAAACCATCATCAAGGCACGCCATGAGGGCGAGGAAGATATCACGGTCATTACTCAGGACAGCGTCGTTGCCACCTTCGATAAAATTCTGACCGCACTAACCTATACGGTATCCGGCATCGCCGCAATCAGTCTTTCCGTCGCTGGCATCCTGGTCATGAACGTGATGCTGGTCAGCGTCTCACAAAGAACTGCTGAAATCGGTTTGCTTAAAGCGCTGGGCGCAACAAAGCAACAGGTTATTGCCTTGTTTCTTGCGGAAGCAGTCTTGCTCTCAATTGCAGGTGCTTGTGTTGGCCTGATTTTGGGTGAAGTTTCATTTCTGGGTCTTGCGCGTATCTATCCACAATTTCCGTTTTATCTGCCGGGCTGGGCTACGCTGGCGGCCTTAACCGTTTCATTAGTCACCGGATTAGTGTTCGGCATCTTGCCGGCCAGAAAAGCGGCAAACCTTGATCCCATTTCGGCACTGGCCAAAAGGTGAATGTGTGTATTGGTCCGATCTGATCCGATTATCATTTCAAACCCTGAACGCTCACAAAATGCGCTCATCGCTTACCGTACTCGGCCTGATCATCGGCATTGCATCCGTGATTGTTTTAACCTCCATCGGCAGCGGGATTCATCAATTCGTTTTGACTGAATTCACCCAATTCGGAAGTCATTTGATCTCGGTTACTCCCGGAAAAACAACAACCTTCGGTTTATCCGGCGCAACCATCAGCACCGTCAGGCCGCTGACGCTGGATGATGCTCAAAGCCTGGGCCAACTAAGACACATTATCGCCGCCATGCCTATGGTGCAAGGTAATGCCGCCATTCAAAGCGAGCGCAAAGAGCGCCGCGCCAACGTGTTTGGCGTCAGCGTGGCCTTACCCGTGATATGGAAAGTCAACACCACCAGCGGCCGCTTTCTTAGCGGCCAGGCAGGTGACAGCAGCCGGAATCAGGCAGTGCTTGGCAGCACCTTGAGAAAAGAATTGTTTGGAACGGAAAATCCTTTAGGAAAACGTATTCGAATCGGCAGTGATCGTTTTCGTATAATCGGCGTATTGGCACCCAAAGGCCAAATGCTGGGTTTTGATTTGGACGACACGATTTTCATTCCAGCAGGCAAAGCGCTGGAAATGTTCAACCGGCAAGGGTTGATGGAAATAAATTTGCTTTATGACAGCCGAAGTTCGGTTGAAGAAATGGAAGCCGCCATTAAAGCCCTAATGATACAGCGTCATGGCTTTGAAGACTTTACCATCGTCACGCAGGACCGCATGCTTAAGACGCTAAACTCGGTTTTGTCCATACTCACCCTGGGTATCGGCGCGCTGGGTGGAATCTCCTTACTGGTAGGATCGGTCGGTATTTTAACCATGATGACCATTGCCGTAACCGAGCGCATCCCTGAAATCGGATTATTGAGAGCGATAGGCGCTGAACGCCGCGATATTTTCAAACTGTTTTTGACCGAAGCCTTGGCGCTCAGCCTGGCAGGCGGTATCGCAGGTATCTCTTTCGGACTTGCGCTGGTGCAATCGATAAAACTCCTGTTTCCGGCCTTACCCATTGAATTGGCCGGATCGTATGTTGCCCTGGCATTGGTTGTATCATTGATGATAGGCATCATTGCCGGCGTCATTCCAGCACTCCGAGCGGCAGGATTAAATCCGTTAAATGCACTACGCGCCGAGTGATCCGATAACAGTTAGGATGGGCAGCGCTTTTCTGCCCATCATCTCAAATCATGGCGTTAACTCCGCCTGGGCAAAAAAGCGTTGCCCACTCTACTTGGCCGGCTAACAAAATCCGGCCTTAAAATCACAAGCCCTTTTTTGCGGACTTCTCCACCGGTGAAAGGGCTTTGATTTCACGGGAAATGTTCCAATAGAGTTCATGGGTCCATTCCGGAAGACCAAAGATGCCAGCCTCCAGAGGATAGGTCCTGGGGTCATGCGGAGCAATCACGACTTTCATATTATCGGTACCCACTTGCGCGGCTAGAACGAACAGTTCTTCTATCGCTTCATCGCCCATGGCCAGGCAACCGATAGAGGCGGCTTTGCCATGAATGAAAATATCCGACCCCGGATGGGCACGCCCTTCCTGCCAGGCATGAAAGAGATCGAATTCGTTGGGGTAATTTAATTTCATCGACAAGTGGTAATTGCTGTTGGGATTGAGTCCCACGATGCGGTAAATTCCTTCCGGCACTTGTTTGTCGCCTTGGCGCAATTTGGGACCGGCCACGCCACTGGCCGCCTGGATGTTATAGTCGCGAATAAAACGGAACTCGCCGCTATCTTTGGCCCAGAGTTCCAGTTTCCTTTCCTGTTTCAAGGCGATGAAGGTGACTTCCCGAGGGGGATAAGCCACCTTGGCCTTGGCGAAATAATGGGCGAGTTTGTTTGTCGCATACGGGCCGTATGCTTGCAGAACATCCTCCACAGTCCGTTGATCGGGCATCGGCGGAGGCGGCAGGTAATACAGATTCCGATCGGCTCGTGCCTGAGGTTTGACCGCTTTAGTAGCGCTTTCCTTGCTGGTGCTGACCGTCTTTACGGGTTTGTGCCCGGAACATGCGCTGAGTAATCCTGTCAAAGCCAAGCCGGCAATGATTATGGCTATTGATTTCATAATTTCCGCTGAAAAAAGTGTTTACCGGCATAGTTTAGGTAAAGCACCCTCTGCCCGCAAGCCTGGGGCCCAGATAAAATGGGGCTTATTCAAAAAATGATGGACAACATTGATAAAATAGTTAGACTTTTAAAAGAAATCCTATTGCCCGGTTCACTTGGACGGGTCATGTTGTCAGCTAGAAAAAACGTAACTACTCAGCGTAATTTTTTCAAAAAATAAAAAATAATGCTTGACACGTTTTTTCGCAAATAACCGTAATTTTAAGCAATTCATCGAAAGGCTTTAGGCTTGCTATTTATAGCCTCCAGCTCGTTCAAGAAAAGCCGGAGAGCTTTACAAGCACAGCAGATTGCTTACCCATACCTTTCGTGGCGCTTAGGTCATCCTCGAAGGCAAAATTCGAGTTCTGAAACCGGCCTTATAATAGCGTCATTCCAAACGGTTTACGGTATTTAATTTGACAGTCAATGACATTGACGTGGAAGCCACGATCAAAACTGCTCAGCAATTGCTTGCCGAGGAATCGCAATTGTCACCGGCTTTTCGTTCGGTATTGGCCGTGCTGATTCTGCTGGTGCAGATCATGGCGGGCCGTTTGAACTTGAACAGCCGTAACAGTAGCAAGCCACCTTCATCCAATCGGTTTGGCAATAGCGGAAAAGGTGATAAAGGGGACTCCGGCAAAAAAACCGGAGGTCAACCGGGGCGCATTGGCACCACGCTGGAAAAGAGTGATAATCCCGATGTGATTAAACCCCTGACGGTCGACCGAAGTCTTTTGCCGCCCGGCGACTATACGGTGGTCGGTTTCGACTCTCGCCAAGTGTTTGATATTGACATTCGACGCGTCGTGATCGAATACCAAGCCGAAATCTTGGAAAATCTGCAGGGGCAACGCTTTACAGCGCCCTTTCCAGCGGGTGTGACTAAAGCCGTTCAGTACGGCAACGGCGTCAAAGCCCAGTCGGTGTATTTGTCGCAGTATCAATTGATTCCCTATAACCGGGTCCAAGAGCATTTTCAGGAGCAACTGGACTTGCCCATCAGCGAAGGATCGATTTTTACCTATAATCAACAGGCCTATGAACTGCTGGAGCAGTTTGAGCAAAAGCTGATCGCCAAACTACGCCATACGCGGGTCATTCATGCCGATGAGACCGGCATCAATATCAATGGCAAAAACCGCTGGTTACACTGCGTGTCCAGTCCGCTGTGGACGCTGTATTATGCGCATGAAAAACGCGGACTGGAAGCCATGGCAAGCTTACCCCTGTTAACACGGTTTACCGGTATCCTGGTTCACGACCATTGGAAACCGTATTTCAAACTCATTTGTCAGCATGCCTTATGCAATGCCCATCACTTACGGGAATTGGCTTTTGCCCATGAAGAAGAGGGGCAGGCCTGGGCAAAATTGATGATTGATCTATTAGAAGACATTCTGGATGAGGTTTATTCACAGGGCGGGAGGTTAACTGAAGATCAAGCCGTTCAGTACCGCGAACAATACCGGGCACTAGTGAAGCAGGCGGAGTTGGAATGCCCGCCACCGCCAGAGCCGGAAGGAAAAGACCGCAACAAGAGGGGCCGCATCAAACGGAGCAAATCCCGAAATTTACTGGAACGATTGCGCGATTTTGAGCAAGAAACGCTACGCTTCATGACCGACGAGGAGGTATCCTTTACCAATAATCAGGGGGAAAATGATATTCGCATGACTAAGTTGCATCAGAAAATTTCCGGTTGCTTCCGATCTATGGAAGGGGCGAAAATCTTTTGCCGTGTGCGGAGTTATTTATCGACTTGCTGTAAAAACGATGTCTCTGCCACCAATGCACTGACTCTGCTTTTTGAAGGCAGATTACCGGACTTTATTCTTTAACGGCATGAGCGCGTGATCATGCCAACCAATATCATATTTGGGATGGTTGTTAATTACGCTGAGTAATTACGAAAAAACAAACAGAAAAAGCCGGATTGAAACATTTGTTTTTTATTTCACTTTGAAATACGGGGTTACGTAGATCGTAAAATGAAACTTTCATTACAAGAACAATTACTTAAATCTGGCTTGGTAAGCTCGGCTCAGGCCAAAAGCGTTAAATCCGATAAACGCAAACAAACCCAGCAGCAGCGTAAAAATAACGTTGAAGTGGTTGATGAGGCTAAAGAGCTGGCTCAAAAAGCCCAAGCCGAAAAGCTGGAGCGCGATCGAGAGCTTAATCAAATACGGCAGCAGCAGGAAGAGCAAAAACAGTTGGCTGCCCAGATCAAACAGATTATTGAATTAAACCGGCTGCCCACAGCGGGTGATGGCTTGGCTTATAATTTTACGGACAATAATAAAGTTAAGCGGATTTATGTCTCAACTGAAATGCGGGATCAGATTGCCGAAGGCCGGCTTGCCATAGTCAAGCTGGGGCAATCTTATGAAGTGGTATCTTCCGAAGTAGCAAGAAAAATACTGTCGCGCGATGCAGCCAGCGTGATCGTTTTTAACGTCGAAAAAAAGAACGCCGATACCACCGATGATGCTTATGCGCAATACCAGATTCCTGATGATTTGATCTGGTAATGACCGGAAACCACTGCCCTTTGACCCGCACAGGACGAAAGTTTTTTTCTGTTATAACTACTTTATTCGGCTAACAGAGCCGCAATAGCAGACTTGGCATTACACTGAGCGGTTATTTGAGCTAACTGTCCTTCATCCAACCGATGTTTGATCGCATCAGCGCCATTGAAATCAAATACTTGATAATCCTTTTTGGCAAAGGTAACGATCTGGCATTTCTTGAATGGCTGATTTTCAAAGGGCATCTCAGTGACCGTCAGTTTTAAGGGTTCAGCCTCTTCGGAACCGGGCGCATAAATTATAAAGTCACCTTTCATCGCCAGCACCGCACGGTATTGATTGGCAGTCGTCAAATACAAATAGCCGACCTCAACGTCTTTTTCTTTTAATCTCATCTTGCCAAATTCCTTGATTTATTCAGCATAAGGTTGGATTTCCTGCAATTGGCAACCCAACCATTATCGCCATGGCCTTGAAATGTTGGGTTGGCTTACGGCTATAACCTGTTCTAATCTACCTTGAATATAAAATTCTCCCCTACACAATTGAGGGAAAGTCATAAAATATCATGCCTCGCTTATCAGCATTTGGACGCCCGTTTCAGTTTCCGGTAACAATAAGTGAAAACAAAAACACCTATACCCTTTGCTTGATTTGAGCGCGGCCCTGGGCCCTGCTTCCATCACTTGCCTTGTATAGAAGAGGGCCAGACAATTCATTACCGGCCGCGACCACCGCCCATACCTCCGCCCATGCCGCCGCCATGCGGCCCCATTCCCTGACCTCCTTTTTGCATCATATCATTCTGCCGAGCTCTCTCCTGCATTTCCTGATGTTGTTGCATTTGCATTTGCTGTTGCTGCTGCAAACGCTCCTGCTCTTCCGTCATGGTGCGGTTCTGTTCGCGCTGTTGTAACTCTTGATCAGACTGCATGTATTCTCGGCTCTGAATCTGCTCACGCTGCTGCTGTTGAAATTGCTGCTGTTGCTGCACGCGAGGTTGGTCCGTTTCAGCAAACGCATTAAACGCGAATGCAGCCAGAAATAGGCCGGTAATACCGGCATCGTTCAGGTGTTTCATGTTCATGATTTAAACCTCACGAATAATGGCTTGTTAAAAAAGGCTTTCTTGCCGGACCCGTAATTTTTTTCATTAGGAGGTCAGACATGATTTTTTCGTCCGACGTTTCTAAAATTCAACTCGATAAATGTTTTGAAAAATTTAAATTGTCGTTCAATTATCGGACATTGAAAGGTTGGGCAACAATAAGGCTGTTGCCCAACCTGACTCGGAGACTAAAGCAACGATAAGCCGGAAGGGGAAGATTCCCCGATTTATTTTGGCACGCGGGTTTGGTAAATACCGGCCATAGCTTCTTCTTCAGTGCCACCTTCAATGCCCATCTTTGCATTAACGACCAGCCAGTCCCCGCGGAGACTTTCGCGCTCGATACCCAGCTCAGTGACCTTTGAGCCCGCCGGCGCTTCAGGATCGATCTTCTGCCCGTCTGTCCGCGTATCGAGCACAGTGATGATGTCCTGCCCCGGATGCCGGTTGAGATAAATGCCCACTAGCCGCGCATGAAACGGCGATGGCGGAACCGAACCCACGCCATCCCCGCTGTGACAGGACCCGCAGGCCCCCTGCTCACCGCCACTTGCGACGGCTTTGAAGGCGGTGGCTTGGCCCGACACCGCGACAAAGGCGGACGAACGCCAGCGCGTAAGCTCGCCATCGTCCTCGGCGCCTTCCTCGGAGTGACCACCACCCACGCAAGGGGTCTTGCCGGAGTAGTTCCAGAACAGGAACTCATCGAAGCGCGCCTTGGTCTTGGCCACTGTCCGCGTAGTGCCGCCCAGTGTGTCGTGGACGAAGATGCCCTGGTTCACGGGGACCTTTTTTTCCTGCCAGCAGCCCGTCTCGTCACAGGTGCTGTTCTCATCCCCGATGATCTCTCCCGTGTCTTCGCACACAAGCTTTTGGTTGCAGTAGTCGATGCGGTCTTTGTTGCCTTCCGTCGGGCAGTACAGACGCACCGTCCGGGTCTTCGCCCCCCAGGCGCCCCAGAAGCCTACGAAACGACCGTCGAACGCGCCGCCCTCCCCAAGATTGTTAAAGGTGCTCTTGACACCCTCTCCGGGAACCCGTCCGCCGATGCTGACGAGGGTCTTGAGTGACGGTGTTTGCGCCAGCGGCGCCAGATAGATGCCGCCCAGGGTCGGTTTCTCCTCGTCGTCGAAACCGGCGAACACTACCCTGCCGTTCGCCGCGCTGGGCGGTGAGGTGGAGCCGAACACCTGAGTGGTGCCAGGAATTTTAGTGACGATATTGTTAGCGATCAGCACAACGGGATTCGTTCCTCCACCGGATCCACCGTTGATGTCACTGTCGACCAGATTGCGGTAGAACACTCCGGTTTTACCGACGTTGTCCACCGTGAAATTGCCTTTGAACACGATGGTGCTTCCGCCGGTCACCGCCGGTGCGCCGGGAAAAACGTCGAACATGGTGAGAGACTGGAGGCCGGGGACTGCGAAGAACCCTAGGCCGGGTACTGCGCCGAGTTTAGCGGCGCCGGTGATCAGATCGCCGAAGGGGTTGGTGTAGACGCCCGTGGTCCCAGCCCGAGTCTCATCACCCTCAGAGCCGTATGTCCACACCGGCTGGTGATTGCCGCGGGTAGCGATGGTGTCCGACAACATGTCGATGCGCGGGAAGGACGGGGTCTCGACAAATTTGGTGCCGAGGTTGTTCGGCTGGGGAACCTCTGTCTTCCGGTCGAGGATTCTAACGATGGGGCTGTTGGCCACTCTCATATCGCGGGTGTAGATACCGTGAACGGGCTGGTTACCGTGCTCGGTGTCTATGCCGCCGTTACCGCCATCGCTCGCAGCCGGTCCAACGGTGGTCGCCTCGCCCTCACCGACGTGGCCGCCGCCCGTGTCTCCCGGCCCCCCATGACTGCGAGCCCGGATGACCACCAGACCGTCGAGGTTCACCGAGGGCTGGTTGTAGCTGTTGAACTTTTTCTGGCTCGGGGGCATCACGTCGTTGTTGTTCACGACCGTGGTCCATGTGAACCAGGGGGGCGCCGGAGGCTGTTTAGCGAAAGCCGCAGCTGCTCCGACTCCCAGGATGGCAAATATTGAATGTACAAGGTATGTCTTCATGGTCTTGCTCCTTTATCCCTTCTGAATAAGCCTAAAAAGGCTGGGAAAGTATGTTGACTCGCCCAGCCTTGCTTGCTAACCGAAATTAGATTGCTTATTTCGATGATTTACCGCCACCTTTTCCTATTACCGTCGTGATCTCGGTGACACTGTTGTTGTTCTTGTTCACGTCGTGATCAGCTGTGACAGTCGCCGTCCAAGTGACCGTGGTTTTGTAGCTAATACTGAAAGCCTCGGTCCAACTCTTACTGGTTCCGGGTGTGAGCGTGAAGATGTAGGACCGGGGGAAGGTCGGTATGGAGACTCCCTTAGCGTCGACGGCAGTTAGTAGCACGCTGCCTGTTGCCGTATCCGGACCTGCGTTCGCAACGGCCAAGGTGAATTCCCTGCCCTCCGTGCCCGCTACCATGCGCACGGGCACTTGCAGCCCAGAATCCGCGCTGATTGAGACGTCATAATGGATGTCACTAGAGGCATCACAGGTCTGCGCAGTCGCGAAGTCTTCCGGCAATGGCCAGCTGTGCAAGTAGTTGATGACCCCACGGGCATCGTCGGCTGCTGTAGCGAAACCACCAATGTTAGATCCCATCCAATGAGTATCGGCCTTAAGTTCAGGCACTGCGTCCAGGGTAGGGCCTTGAGCTCTGTAGAAAGTGGGGTACGAGGGATTAGAATCCAACACACCCAAATACTCGGTCCAACCTGGCTGAGGAGCGCCGGCGGGAATGTAGGCCGGTGCGGGCAACGCCCCGAAGTGCGCGCCACGGTCATGGGTAAAGTTTCCGCCCGTGGCTCCGTAGTCGAGGAAGCACTTCTTGACCATTGTGATCACGCCCATCACCTCTTCCTTGACCTCGATGCACTTCTTGGGTAACGTGGTTGTCACGCTTTCGTCCGTGAGGCCGAGGATCTGATTCAGATAGACCACCATGTCCACGCTGACCTTGCCCCCCCTTGTCGGAGGCTGCGCCAATGCCCACGGCAGCGATGTCGAGTTCATCCGCTGGCAACTCAATCGGAGCGGATTCAGCGCCTAGATAACCATTCAGCATGAGTTGTTTGTAGATAGCCAAGTTCTGTAGCGGCGAGTCGATGGCAGCCGACTCAACAACGCCATCCGTAACGGTGCTGGTCACCATCCGCCCGGCAGCATCCCGGGTGACGCAGTCGGCTGTGGACAGCCGGACAACGACGTCCTCCAACTGCTGATCAAACACCGAGGCTGGCGAGCGCGCCACATTGGTACGGCCGAACTCAATCTCCTGTGTGAAAGTTTCATAACCGGGCATGACTGCGCAGGTACCGGGATCGACAGGAATCAGGCGACAGTCCGAAGTTTCCGGTATGTTTATACAGCCGGGGAAGGAAGCGGCCGCAAGAGGCTGCTGACAGGAATCTGCGGTAAGAACGGGAATACCGTCAGCGTTGCGATAGAGGACGAAAAGATCCCCTAAATCCGGGGCCTCGCTGCCACCACCACCGTCTCCTCCACCAGAACCTCCCCCACCAGAACCTCCTCCACCACCGCCGACTCCGCTAGCCGGAGCAGCAAATACACTGGTACTCATTACGCATAATCCTATTAAAACTGCCGCAGCCAGGATCTTAGGCTGGAATTGTTTTAGCGTTTTCATAATAACTCTCCTGTGTTTATATTGATATTGATTCGGTAATAACAAGTTTTATCCTGTTTCGAATCAGACCCGTTTTATTTTTATTATGTTGGTGACGGGTTTAAGGGTGCAAACTTCAATATCACTAAATCAGAATGTATTAAATCAGATAACAAACAAATAAACGATACGTGCAAATACCTAGACAACCCCAAAAAAATTGGGTTTTTAATTTTCGAATAAAACCTGTCTTGGCCTTGACATTCTCAACAGACTCAAATGGGCGGTCATCGATAAAAGCTGCACGCTTTAAACAGTTTTCGCTATGAATGCATTTAATTTGAATGCAGGATGCCTTTATAGAAGCTGTGAAATATGCGCTTCCGTGGAACACAGCGATGAAGCATTTCATCAAAAACTAATAAATTTATACTCCCTAAATAGAGTAAAAGACAATCACTTAAAATAGAGTATTAAAGGGTATGAAATGGATATATAAAATACCCATTCGGGGGAAATTAGACTGATTGTAGTCTTATCTTATTCGGTCAATGACTTTAGGTAATTTTGAAGATTGGCTGCCTTGCCGTCCAAGCCTAATTTCTTGCGGATGTGTTTCCGGTGGATACTGACGGTTCCCGGCGAGATATTTAAGGTCATAGCGATGACCTTTGTGGATAACCCCTGCCTGAGCAATAACGCCACCTGCATCTCAACGGGGGTCAAGTGGTGGAGGGCCGCGGATAGCGTAGTGGCCCCCCCGTAGGAGTCCACCAGATGCTGGAGATTGGTTTCAAGAATACTGATCAGGCGGGTGCTTTGACGCCGTCCGGCACTGGCCCCTTTCAATTTTTTCAGGAAGGGCTGATGGTTTCCTCCACCTCGGACAACAGCGCATTTTGCGCTTCAGATTTGTCCGTTTCACGATGCTTTAGAAGAACCTTGAGCGCGGTATTGATCTCTGCGGTCTCTTCCTTGCGTTTTTCCAGCTCCTCTTTTGTGGTTGCCACCTGATTTTCCAGACGCTGACGCGCTTCAAGCAAAACCTTTTCGGCCTGCTTTTGTACTGTGATGTCCGTGAATGAGCCGACGTAATGCGTGATTTCACCCTCCCCGTCAGCCACGGCGGTCAGGGTGAGCCACAACGGGAATATCTCGCCATTCTTGCGCTTGTCCCAGATTTCTCCGTGCCAGTAACCACCGCCATTTACGGCTGCTCATAGGGCCTGATAGAAATCTTCACTATGCCGCCCGGAACTGAGAAAGGTCGGGGTCCGGCCAATCGCTTCTTCGGCTTTGTAGCCGGTAATCCGGCTAAATGCCTGATTAACGGTAAATGTCAACGTAGTTGTCGCATGAGTTGAAAATTAATGAACGGTAGTGTCGGTATTTTTTACCGCACTATCGCTCGGTTTATCGGGATTTAAACAGACTTCTGCCTGCCATTCCCAGTTTCGGGTATTACGACTCCAGCGCTCCGGTTTTTTGGCTTTAGCGGCCTCGTAAACGGCCTTGCGTTGCTTCAGGATCGCCCGATCTTCACCCCTGTGGCGTTGCTCAGGCGTTACAAATTGAATGCCACTATGCCGATGCTCATGGTTGTACCAGGCGACAAAGTCGGTTACCCAGTCCCTGGCGGCGGTGACCGAGGCAAACGGTTGGGTCGGATACTGGGCGTCGTATTTCAGCGTTTTAAACAACGACTCGGAATACGGGTTGTCGTTACTCACCGCCGGGCGACTCCGTGAGGGTGTGACGCCAAGCTGCTGCAAGGTTGCCAGCAGCGTTGCCCCTTTCATCGGGCTGCCGTTGTCGGAATGTAACACCAACTGGTGCGGTGGAATCCCTTCTCGTTGGCAGAGATCCGTGATCAGATCGGCCGCCAGTTCGCTGTTTTCTTGTTCATAAACTTGCCAGCCGACAATCTTGCGACTGAAGATATCCATGAACAGATACAGATAGAAAAACTGGCCTTTGATGAGGCTGGTCAAATAGGTGATATCCCAACTCACCAGTTGTTTCGGTGCCGTCGCGATGAGGGCTTTCGGCTTACTACGCTCGACCGATGGACGGCAGGCATGACGGTGTTTGACTTGTTTCGCCTCGCGAAAAATGCGGTAAATCGTCGACTCCGAGGCATAATACTCGCCGCGTTCGGCCAACATCGGCACGATCTGATGCGGTGTTTTGTCTTTGAACTCATCGCTGTTGGCTAGGGCTAATACCTGAGCGCGTTCTTCGTCACTCAAACGATTACAAGGCACGTGTTGACGGCGCGTGCGACCGTCAACCGGCACGGCTTCGGGACGTTGCCAACGTTGTAATGTGCGTAGCGGTAGCCCCATCACCTCGGCAGCTTTGGCTTTACGGGCTCCGTGATCAAACGCTTCGTTAAATAAGGTGAGTAAATGGGTGCGTTCTGCAAGAGGGATCATGGCGCCTTTTCCTCCCAGAACGCGTGGCACTTTTTTTGAAGAATCAACAAAGCGGCGGCTTCTGCCAAGGCTTTCTCCTTGCGTTGCAGGTCTTTCTTCAGTTGTGCAATCTCGTTCTCCAAGGGTTTCAAGGCTTTCCTTGAGACTTGGCTGGGTTCGGTGACCTCAAGAGGTTTAATAAAGTCTTGTTGCCACGTTTGCAGGTGATGGGTAAACAAGCCTCGTTCACGGCAAAAGGCATTGAGTGCTTCGCCTTCCAAGCCCGCGCTGGCTAGCAAGGCTTCAAACCGTTGTTCCCGAGTCCAGTCTTTAGGACGTTGTTGATTCATAGTGTTTGTTGTTGATTTGGATCGTGTCTGTTTAAGCCAGCCTTTCAGAGTAAACACACTGATAGTCAATTCATCGGCAATCGATTGAATACTTTTATCACCGCGTTGCAATACTTTACTCAGGGCTTGCTGTTTAAATTCTTCACTATAACGGGTTTGCATTTTGTACCTCTATAAAATTTTAGAGGCGACAACTATCCTGACACTGAGGGTAGGGAAGACCCCATTCACCAAACACCCATATGAATTTCTGGCCAAGCTTGAGCTGTCGGGCACAGCAACCCGATCGGCAGTATTCAACTATTGGCTGTACCATTCCGATGGGCAGATCGGTTTCGAAAGGGACGATTTGTTCACTCTAATGGGGCTAACTCGCGATCTTTCTCGGACTGTTCCGATCAAGGCAGTACGGACGGCAGCAAAATTGGCGAGGGATGGTCTGGTGAGATTGATCTTGCTTCTTCTGCTCGCCAAACGTAGTAAGAACGAACTTGACAGTTTTCAACTTAGAAAGCTTTTGGAAAACATTACAATAAAGGAACACGACGGGGCTCTTGTTAAACTCGTCGAAGCCTATGAGTCCACGCACCCATACGTTTCAGAGTATATCTACGAAATTTCCACCGAGGACTTTCTCGCAAAATTGAACAAGCTTGCGCCTCACCGCGCAGACATCCCGGAAGTGCGGGCCTCCCTCCATGAGTGGATGGCTCGCTTCACCAAGGATGAGCACTTCCTTGAGCGCGCCCGGGCAGTTCGAATCGATCATCAACTTAATCGGGTTCGAAATGAGATCGATGACCATCGCATTTATGTGGACCCATCGAGATTCTCATCGTGGATCGAAGACGAGATGATGATTGAGCTGAACAGTGCACTAACGTCCACAGGTTCGGGGAGAAAAGGGGTTTCTGTAAATTGCGATGAAACGATTCTTTCGCTCGTAATGGGACAGTGTTACAACGCATTCTGCTCGAATCCTGTTTTTGGAATCGCCTCCTATATTGGTCGGAGAATTCGACATGGTACCTTTCACGGCCATCTATACTCCAGTGTTATCAACCAGATTGAAAAGGGCGAAAAATTTGGACACCTATCTCGTTCGCCACAGTTTGTGGCGAAATGGAGCGCTTGGAAGGATGCATACAATCGCTCGATTGAAGAGGTTATCAGGGACCGGCTGCATGTCAATTCCAAGGCGAAGCCACTTGGACTTCTTCAGCCCGAGGTGTATGGACCTCAAAAGCTTGAGATTCTTAGTGCTGCAGTCAACACCATAAGCACAGCATACGCCGAGACGAAAACTGTGGCGGGCATAGATCTGGATATTATCGACTATTGTTGGAGGCTTGCGGAGTGTGACCTGATTGCCGTCAATAGATACCTGAAAAACCTGCAAGTGCCGCTAAAAAACATCCCATTCCTCGAAAACGAACTGCTACCATCTGTGGCGTTAGCAGATACCAAGTTGGCGGAGTCCTTCCGTCGAGAGTTGGAGCATTCCATCGACCGTAAGATCGCCGCGGTGTTTGAATGGTTCAAGCGACCATCAATTGTGGCGCCCAAAGCATCCCTATCGTTGTTATTTGACGCCATAGTCGCTGAGATAAAGGACACCACACCTGATTTCAACCCGCAGGAAGACGAGAACAGCAATGGCGAGGTCGAGTTGGTTGGCGGCGCATACCACATTGTTTACGACTCGCTGGCTGTCGTTGTTGCGAACGCGGCCAAGCATGGTGACCGTAGCCGCCCCGTCCGTAGAAATTTCGAAATTACGTCAGGTAAGCAGAAACTATTAATAGTGAAAATATCGTCTTCTATTCGTCTATCAGATGACCCGGCTGAAGTTTCTGCGGTCATCGAAGAGCGAAAGAAGGCAAATTTTCAGGATGCCAATTTGTATCAAGGAAAGAGCGGAATTTCGAAGCTCTTACTGCTTGCCCATAACCGCCAAGACTTATCCCTTGAGCAGTACGAAGTCTTGGGTAATGAAGTACACGTGAGACTTACCTATGACCTTGAACATTGAGCATACCCGGTGCCTGATTGTCGAAGATGATCCATTCAAGATGGACAGCATTCGCGCTCACCTGAAAGAGCATTTTTCTGGACGTATCGAGATCGTGGAATGCCACGCGTTGGCAACGGCTTCGTCCGTGCTGGCAACATCTACCTTTGATCTTGCTATCATCGACATGTCAATTCACAGTCATGAGCCAGAGGCTGGGGCGGGTTCCCCATTTCCTCTATCTTCAGGAGGTCTAGATGTGTTGTTTGAAATTGAGTCTTCCGGCAGTAACACATCATGCATCATCCTTACGCAATACCCAGACATTCCGATAGAAGAAGTGCCGATTCCAGTGGAATTGGCACAGCAAGAAATACTCGAAAAGTTTGGCATTAAGATAGCCGGCTGTGTGAGATATGTGGAAGATGACCTTCGATGGAAGGCCGAGGTCACGTCCATTCTGGAGCGACTATGAAGATATTGATACTTGAAGATGAAGACAGTAAGTATGAAGAGATTCAAGCCGAAATCAATCAAATCATTCCCGACGCTGAGATTCAGCGTGAAAGGAATTGGTGTGACTATACGCGCGAAATCGCCAAAACGAAATTCGATTTAATCCTTCTTGATCTCGTTGTGCCCAGATCGGGAAAGGACGACACAGTCGAGGATCATAGTGATCAGTTGGTTTCTGCAACTAGGGACTACGATAGCAAATCGTTCCGAACCCCAGCAGTCGTGCTTACGCGCTACACCGAGGACTTGGGGGGCTCTGTGTACGATTTAAACGCGGTCGACATTAATGTGATCCCCTTCAATGGCCATGGTGAGTGGAAGGAAGCATTGAAGCTGAAGCTATTGGCAGCGCAACCCAAGCAGAAGTATGAGTTCGTCATTGTTTGCGCGCTGGACAAGGAGATTAATGCTTTCGTCGGATTGACCGATACTTGGGGGCCAGTCAAGACCATATCAGGACTCGTTTGCCGAGAAGTCCAAATATGCGATTACAAGGGCGTAATCGTTCGAGCGCACCGCATGGGTCTCGTCGCGGCGGCGGTCGTTGCGACCATGGCGCTGGAGCGCTTTGAGCCCCGTCTGATCTGCATGAGTGGGATTTGTGGTGGAGTAACCGGCGGGGCCGGAATCTATGACCTACTGGTAACTCAGATTTGCCACCAGCACGATGCGGGAAAATGGAGCAACGAAGGCTTCAAATCTGAACACTATGATGTGCAAATTGATGTGGACGTCCACAACAAACTGCTTGAGCTTTGTTCAGATGCTGATTTGAAAGAGTACCTGTTGGAAGGTCTAAATGCTGGCAAGTCAGAGCTTCCAGATGTGATGGAGCGACTGACCTGCAATGTCCAGGCTGATGCACCGACTAGCAGTGGAAGTGCCGTCATAGCACAAGATGGCAAGACGTCTTCCCTAGCGTCAGGACAACGTAAACTAGCCGGCTTCGATATGGAGATTTATTCCGTCTATGAAGCCGCAAGGCACGCAGCCAACAAACCTGCGTTTTTTGCGGCCAAGGCCGTCGTTGATGATGGAGGCAAAAACAAAGGCGACCAATTCCATCGAATTGGATGCTTGCTCTCCGCTAAATTTGTCGTTAAGGCTATCCGGGCCGGAATTGCTGATGTCGGGATGCGACTCCCGCAATAATGGGAAAAGGCAGATGACGATCAGGAGGAATCGAACGGGGATTGGAGTGTTCTATCGGACTCAATATGTTGTCTGTGGTCTGTCGTCGGCTATGTGATCGAGACTGAGACTTGAGGGCAATACTGTTACCGACTGCAGTTGAAGCAGAGCAATTTTCACTTTGGCCTTCGATCCGGATGACTGTATCAGAGCGGATGTGCGAGTTGTCGGTATAGTGAGCATTCAACCATAATTGACATCCAAACGTCAGCAATATGTCACATTGTTGACGTAGTTTGGGATGAATTCCAATGACTGCAATGGCCGACTCCAGTCATCCAAGATTCCCTTTCCGATCTACCGCTAGGGGTCGATAGTGCCACTTTGCCAATGACCGGTATTGGGAAGCTTAAATTGTTATCCGAATCTCTCTTATGGGTCGGAGCAAGGTGATCATACTTCCAACCAAAGCTATGCAAAAATAGAATTCCAACCATTTGATTGGTTTCTATGGTAGCGCCTTTGAGTCTTGATTCCAGTCACGTTTTTCACACAGCCTATTTAAATAGAATTATTCTCATAATGAGCCATTATCATAAGTCACAACCGGCTATAGTTTTCAGTAGATCAATAAAGGACACTGAAGAATTAATCGCCAATTTTGATGAAGAAAAAACTAATCTTCCGACCGTAATCCAGAAACCCTAAAGAGAGAGGCATTCATATTGCCTCTCTCCTTGGGCAACCCTGTTAAGTATCGTGTTTGCGAGGTTTATGGGGCCACATTAAACACACACTTCCGGTAACCGTTTAAACCCCTCTATCTTGCGCCACCGCTTCTCGGCGGTCAGTGTCAATTGACAATCTAAGCCCAATCTGCACACAAGTTCTCGGCTTGCTCCAGCACCAGTTGAATCGCCTCTTCCTGTTTGGCTGGTGGGTATTTGTATTTGCGCAATATCCGCTTCACCATCAACCTCAAACTGGCACGAACGCTTTCCCGTACCGACCAATCGACGCGGGCACTTTTACGTAAATTTTCTGCCAGTTCATGGGCTATTTTTTTCAGTACTTCATCACCCAGTTCACGCACCGATTCTTCATTGTTTGCCAACGCATCGTAAAAGGCCAGTTCATCGTCATTCAGGCCAAGATCATCGCCTCGATTGACGGCTTCCTTAAACTTCTTTGCCATCTGGATCAACTCTTCCATCACCTGCGCGGTTTCGATAGAACGATTCTGATAACGCTTGATGACGTTGACGAGCAGTTCAGAGAATTTATTTTGCTGCACGACATTGCTGGCGAAGCGGCTTTTGATTTCGCCTTCCAGCAAACGCTCCAACAATTCAACGGCGAGGTTGCGTTCAGGCAGGTTGCGCATGTCATTAAGGAAGTCTTCATCCAGGATGCCGATATTGGGCTTATCCAGACCCACCGCGTTGAAAATGTCCACCACTTCTTCAGATACCACCGCCGAGCCGATGATCTGGCGAATGGCAAGCTCACGCTCTTCATTGGTTTTCTTTTTACTGCTGATGTCTTTCTTGGTCAGGAGTACTTTGACTGCCTGGAAGAAGGCGACTTCTTCACGCACGGCCTTGGCTTCATCCAGCGTGCAACATAAGGTAAAGGCCTTGGACATCGTCAAAGCCGTGTCGCAGAAGCGCTTCTTGCCCTCTTCGATACCGAGCACATGGTTGGCGGTCTTTGCCAGCAGGTTATGGCCTCCGGTCAGGAACCCGCTGTAATCGAAGGGGTGCAGCATAGCCCGCAGAATATCCATTTTTTCTGCCAAAACGGCATAGGCTTCATGGGCATCGACCGTCAGGCTGCCGCGTCCTTTGCTGGCCGTGTATTCTTTCAAAGCTTGTTTCAGGTCGCTGGCAATGCCGATGTAATCAACCACCAAACCGCCTTGTTTATCGCGGAATACGCGGTTTACCCTGGCAATGGCTTGCATCAGGTTGTGGCCTTTCATCGGCTTGTCCACATACATCGTATGCACACATGGCGCATCAAAGCCGGTGAGCCACATATCCCGCACGATCACCAACCGCATGGGATCGTCGGGATTCTTGAAGCGTTTTTCCAGTCGTTTTTTGACTTGCTTGGAATAGATATGGGGCCGCAGCAAGGGCTTGTCGCTGGCAGAACCGGTCATCACCACCTTAATCACGCCCTTTTCGGGATCATCATCGTGCCATTCGGGTCGCAGGGCAATAATCGCGTTATAAAGATGTACCGAGATTTCGCGGCTCATGGCTACGATCATGGCTTTACCGGTTTGTGCTTTACTGCGTTCTTCAAAGTGGGCAACCAGATCGGCTGCCACCTGCTGGATTCTGGGTTCTGCACCGACAATACTTTCCAACGCCGCCCATTTACTCTTAAGCCGGGCTTGCTGATCATCTTCTTCGTCTTCCGCCAGTTCATCCACTTCGGCATCAATGTCAGGCAAGGACTCGGCCTTCAAACCCAGTTTAGCCAGGCGCGACTCAAAATAAATTGGGACTGTCGCTCCGTCATCCCGGGCCTGCTGCATATCGTAGATGTGGATGTAATCCCCAAACACGGCGCGGGTGTTGCGGTCTTCGGAGGCTACCGGGGTACCGGTAAAAGCGACGAAGGTTGCGTTGGGTAGGGCGTCTCGCAAATGCTGGGCATAGCCGACCTGGTAGTACGAGGCAGCATCCGAGACGGCACCTTGCTGAGTCGACCGATCACTACTCAACGCGTTACCCCGTACTTTTCTGGTTTTTAGCTTGGCTTCAAAACCGTACTGCGTGCGGTGCGCTTCATCGGCTATCACGACAATATTATGACGGTCCGACAGCACGGGGAAACTGTCTTCATCCTCTCCGGGCATGAACTTTTGAATCGTCGCAAAGACGATACCGCCAGAGGGACGATGGGCTAACTTGGCCCGTAAATCTTGACGCGTTTCGCCCTGCACGGGCTGCTCACGCAGTAAATCCTGTGCCAGCGAAAACACCCCGAACAATTGCCCATCCAGATCATTGCGGTCGGTAATGACCACGATAGTCGGGTTTTCCATCGCTATTTCACGCATCACACGGGCGGCAAAACAGGTCATGGTGATGCTCTTGCCTGAACCTTGCGTGTGCCAGACCACCCCGCCTTTTTGACTGCCGCCGGGTCTTGACGCGGCAATGACCTGAGTGATGGCCGACCGCACCGCATGGTACTGATGATAACCGGCAATTTTCTTGACCAGTGTGCCGTCATCTTCAAACAGGACAAAGAAGCGCAGAAAATCCAGCAGATAGTCTGGAGCCAAGACACCGCGGACCAGTGTTTCCAGTTCATTAAACTGACCAAGCGGGTCAAGCGTTAATCCGTCAATGGTACGCCAGGCCATAAACCGCTCAGCCTCGGCAGACAGGGAACCCATCAACGCTTCAGTGCCGTCCGAGATGACCAGTATTTCGTTGTACTGGAATACATCGGGTATTTGCTCTTTATAGGTTTGTATCTGCCCGTAGGCTTTCCATACATCGGCCGTCGGATCGGCGGGGTTTTTCAGTTCCAGCAGCACCAATGGCAAGCCATTAATGAATAGAATGATGTCAGGCCGCCGGGTATATTTGTGGCCTTTGATGGAAAACTGATTGATTGCCAGCCATTCATTTTTTCCTTCTCCCTCCGGGAAAAGGTGGCCCCCAGGGCCGGATGCGGGTGAGTCCCAGTCTATCAGACGGACAAAATCGCCGCGGGTCTCGCCATCGATCTGATAGTGCACCGGCACGCCGTTGACCAGCAAGTGATGAAAGTGGCGATTGGCTGCCAGCAACACCGGCGTATCCAGATTCAAGACCTGTTGTAAGGCATCTTCGCGGGCGACCAACGGCACCCAAGGATTCAGCCGGTTGATCGCATTACGCAAGCGTTCCACCAAAACCACCTGGTTGTAATTGCTGCGCTCGGGCGTCTTGCCGTCGAAGGCAAGGTCAGGGCCATAGACTGAGGTGTAGCCGACATCCGCCAGCCAGCTCAGGGTTTCTTGTTCCAGTTGGTCTTCGGTCATATGAGTGCCTTCACAAGGGGTCGGAAGACTTGATCCAATTTCAGTGCAGTAACCGTCAGCCAGTCGAAATAGCTGGGCCATGCAGTCTCATCAGTCAAGGGTGCATCATTCCTGAAGATTAGTATCCTGCAAGCATTTTTATCAGGTAACTCCCTCCAATCTAAAATAAACCCTAGCTTGGCTTCTATGGATGGGCTTTGCGCCTTGAGTTGGCCAAAGTATTTCTTAGCCTCCTGATGATTAATATAAACTTCAACTCCCAGTCTATCTTCACGGGAATTAACCGTGGCACCAATACTGAATCCCGCTCGTCCGAGCGAGATGCTAAGCCAGTGTTGAGCACGGGGTTTTTGTGGCCTGATCGGAGACTTCTTTGTTTCCAGATACTCCATCCATCCGATCCAGAATTTATGTTGTAGCTGCTTGGTCGGTGTAGTGGTTGCAGCCATGCGGGCGCTTTCACGGCTGGACTTGCTCCAGTCATTAGGTTTAACCACAACATTGAAACTCGGGGCCATGGGTGAATCAGCAATGCGCCAGAGTGCCATTTCTACTCCAAAGAAATTGAGGTCACTCGTAGTGTTCTGATTCAAGAAATCCAGTGCTGCAACATGCTCAGTGCGAAAGGATTCCGCTACCCATATAACCTTCTTCGCTCCAATGCCTGCCGCATAAGTGATTATTTGTCCCAAATGGGTGTGGTTGGTTTTTTCGAGTTGGTTCTCGATAATGACCTCACCATCGTCGTCAGTACAGAGGATATCCAGTTTAAAATCACCTACCTGATACTCGGTTTGCACCAGCTCCAGTTCCGATAAGCCAAGTGCCTCCGCCAGATTGTGGAGATTTTCAACCTCTGCAAGCCAAGGCGTGAAATCAGTGGCTTCGTTTTTCCAAGCTTCACGTACATTGATCCGTTGCAGTTGTCCAAGTAAAGGTTTCATTGAACTGACTCTTTAAATTGATTGCCATCTTCTCGCAAGCGGAGTTGGCCGGAGATTAGGCGGGGAAGTAAAATGTCACGTAAGGTGGTCAACAAATTAATTCGCTCACGGTTCGCATTCACACTTACATACAGACTATCTCTTATATCCAGAAATGAAGACAATATTTCGTGTGGAGGGGTTAAAATTGGAATCGAAGAAAAATCCTTAAATGAAAGGCTTTGTCTAACTGTTCCAGAACACAAAATTTTTATCCATTCTTGAATATTAGATGTTTTCAAATGATGCCATAAGAAATAGCCGAGTTCTCTCGTGTTTGGTCTCGCAACCACATAAACGGGACTAACCGCTCCAATTGAATCAAATTCATTGATGCCAATAGAGCCAATGTTTATCCGAGATGGGTTGTATGCGAAAGCATACTTAGAAACTTCTTTGTATTTGCTAATATCTTCACTATGAACTTTTTTTGTGAAATGCTCTGATGACCTAACCAGTTCACCTGATTGCACAGCTGAAAGGACAATAGCACTTGTCTTTCCAACACGCTTCGTCGATTCCACGAGAATGTCGCCTAGAATTCCAACCTGCCACCCCATCGGCACCAAGCCCAGTTCTGATTCTTCGAAGCTGTCGGGGAAGAGTGCGGCGGTTTCGGCATCCATACCTTCCGGCTCCCTGCCTTGCTGTTTGGCGCGTACCGGGTCGAAGTCCACGAACCAGGATTTGAAAAGGGTTTGGGCAATGGCTTCGAGGGTGGTGTTGGTTTCACGTAATAGGGTGATGCGGTCGTCAAGGCTGGTTAGTAATGCAGTAATTTTCTTCTGATCGTTTAATGGAGGCAATGGCAATTGGAGTTTTTTTATCGTCGGAATATTTGTATAGCCTTGAACTGACCCTGCATTATAGTTTGAGTGAACATTCTTGAATTTCGGGCTTGTAATTGCGTAGTACAAAAATCCTGGTAGAAGTAATTTTTGGTTTGGACGAAGAATACCGATTGAACTGGCGAATCCAAAATGGTCATTATTTTTGTATAAATACGCGTTACCAAACGTTCCAATAATTCCTATAAGCACATCTCCAGCCATAGGCCGCCTTATGGCTTTACTGTTCTGGGAGAACAGTCGTTCAAAATCTTCTATTGATATGCAATCATAGTTATCAAGTTTTAACTTTCCTTGACCTATATTCTTTGAAGTTAAATAAGGTAGACCTTCAGAAACTCGATTTACTTTACTATGAGCTCCATCGCCTACTGAGCACACATCAGAAACAAAAACATACGGATATTTGCTTCCGCATAAATTCAGTTTTATTATCTCTTCGCTCTCTACATCAGACAAATTAGAAATCATACCCCAGTCCCCCCAACTTCTGGCGTATTAACTGATCCAGTTCCGCACCCTTAGCCATCTGCTCGCCCAGCTTTTCGGTCAGCTTTTGCATTTTATCGGCGAAGGCTTCGTCATCCTCTTCAACTGCTTCTGCACCAACATAGCGACCCGGTGTGAGGACATGGCCGTGTTCGGCGATTTCTGCCAGGGTGACGCTACGGCAATAACCTGCGACATCGGCATAGGCTTCGCCTGATGCGCTTTCGCCACGCCAGGCGGCAACGGTGTTGGCTATTTGTTCAATGATGTCATCGGTGAATTCGCATTGCACACGGCTGATCATGCTGCCGAGTTTACGGGCATCTATGAAGAGGACTTCGCCTTGCCTGACACGTTTTTCTTTGACCAGAAACCACAGGCAGGCAGGTATTTGGGTGTTGAAGAACAGTTGACCGGGCAGAGCAACCATCACTTCAACCTTGTCGGCCTCCACCATAGCCCGGCGAATCTCGCCTTCGCTGTTCTGGCTGGAAGACATCGAGCCGTTGGCGAGCACAATTCCGGCGCGGCCTGTAGGTTTGAGGTGGTAGAGGATGTGTTGCAGCCAGGCATAGTTGGCATTGCCTTGCGGCGGCGTACCGTAAACCCAGCGCGGGTCGCCTTCCAGGCTGCCGTGCCACCAGTCGGAAATATTGAACGGCGGATTGGCCATGACATAATCTGCACGCAGGTCGGGATGTTGGTCGCGCAAGAAGCTATCGGCGGGTTCTTTGCCCAGATTGAAGTCGATACCGCGAATGGCAAGGTTCATCGCCGCCAGTCGCCAGGTCGTGGGATTGGCTTCCTGACCATAGACGGAGACATCGCCTAATTTGCCGCCGTGGGCTTCGATGAATTTTTCCGATTGCACAAACATACCGCCTGAGCCACAACAAGAGTCGTAGACCTGGCCTTTATGGGGATTGAGTATGGCAACCAGCAATTTAACAATGGATGCGGGCGTGTAGAATTGGCCTCCGCGTTTACCTTCGGCGCTGGCGAACTGGCCAAGAAAGTATTCATAAACCTGTCCGAGTAGATCACGGGAGTGATTTTTAACCCGGTCTTCAACCTTGCAAGTTTCACCAAAGCCGATTTTCGAGACCAGATCGACCAGCTCCCCCAGTTTGCCATCGGGCAATTGCACGCGGGCGTAGCGTTTATCAAGGATGCCTTTGAGTTTGGGGTTTTCGGCTTCTATCAACGATAGTGCGTCGTCGATGCGTTTACCAATGTCGGCCTGCTTTGCTTGGGCACGTAAGCTTTCCCAGCGGGCGGCTTCGGGCACCCAGAATACGTTGACTTCTTTGTAGTAATCTCGGTCTTCCAGTTCTGCATTAATCAGCTCCGGGTCAGCGTCTTCCAGATAATAATCATCCTGGCTATCGGCAAACTTACGCGTGAGTTCGGCACGACGGGATTGGAAGGTGTCGGAGATGTATTTAACGAAGATCAGGCCGAGAACAATGTGTTTGTATTCGGCGGCGTCCATGTTGGCGCGCAGTTTATCGGCGGTGGCCCAGAGGGTTTTCTTGATGTCTTCAATCATGCATTTTTCTTATCAGATTCGGAGGGGTTAATACCGCAACTTTATAACACCATAATAGTCTTTGGGTCGGAAAAATCGACTGTGATGGAGGATTATTCTGCAAGGGGAAACCGCTACAAGACAAGTAGGGATAGATTCACCTGGATTTCAAATTGAGTCACCTACTTTTGGCGGACAAATTGGGCAGTTTGCTATCATGAATCTACCTTACAGCGTTTATTTAAAATACTTAACATTGACTCAACGCTCCCGCCAGAGCCCGTCATTAACTAGAAAACAGGCTATAGGCTCATCAACATCATTTGTAATTTTAACCTCTAGACCGTTCGCGAGCTCGTTCCCTATTTCGCTCTTGATCGCCTCAATACTAAAGCCAATGGCGGGGAAGCTTTTTTCCCAACACGGCCAACCTACTGACTGCCATTGATACCCTGCCGCTTTCAGTCGGTCTTTGATCGCAAATGTTCCTCCGCCGCTACGAGACTCCTGATTACCCACTTTAACCACCATTCGGCTTGATTGCCCGGCTACCGGTGGATAGTCTTGCCAGTTAATAGCCTGCCAGAAAAAACGATTAGTTTTTATATCATACAAAAAAGGCGATTTGTTTTCGCCATCAGTCATGATGACCAGCTTTTTTGCCGCTCGAGTGAGCGCCACGTAAAACAGCCTCCGCTCTTCGTTCGTTATTTTTTCAGGACTATCACCCAGTATCCGGAAAAATACCCAATCCGGATGGACCATGGGATAGCGCCGTAAAACGGCATCCAGCACGATTACCATCGACTTTTCCAGACCCTTGTATTTATGGCATGTGGAAATACTAATGCGCTCTTTAAGGTCCTTGGGGAAATAGGCTCTAATCAACTCCAAAAACTGATCAAGTCCGGCACCACCGTTCACCCCGTTTTGATCCCCTCTGTGTCAGGATAGTTGACGTCAAAGTTGAAGCTGTCTTTTTAGCCCAATTGATTCCGTAACAGAGAGTACATGATTAATGTCAAGATCAAAGGGCCTTGCGGATGAGTGTCGGTTCATTGGCCAACTTAAATCAGCAGGTTTTTGGACTTGCCTTGAAAAGTTAACGATTAAGGCACGAAGAAGGAGCTGCGCGCGCTTAGGCGTATTAATAGGACTGAAAATCATATACAGTAAGACTTACGAAGAGTCGGTTAATCAATCGCCACTGTTGTCAGGAGCTATTGGATCCGCGATATAAATTATTATAAGTAGTTGATATTTAAGAATAGGATGGTTCTTTATTTTAAGTTTTTGGGTTGATTTTTTGATGCTACTAGCTATTAGTATGCTACTTTATTTTAAAAGCCATTTTAACTTATACATTTAAATCAATGTCTTACGGATCATGAAAGTATGATTCTTTATTTTAAAGTTACAGTTATCGGATTGGAAAATGCGTTTGACCATGGCTTGCACGGTCGCCACTTGAATGCGGGTTTCCGCTTCGGCGGCCATATCGCCAAGTTCGGCAACGTTGTAGATCTTGGATAAAGTTTGGTTTTGTTCCAGCGGTGAATCGTTAAAGGCATCGATAGCCTGTTGACCAAGCGCGGTTCGATCCACCAGAAAAAGGATACGTTTGAAGCGCTCTGTTTTCAAAAAGCGATACATCAAACCGATAATCGTTCGGGTTTTACCCGTCCCGGTTGCCATAGCCACAATAGGCAATTGTGCTGATTGTTTTCCAGTGCCGCTTCGACAGCCTGAACTGCTTTTTCCTGATAATCTCTTAATCGTAGATACGCAAAACCTTCTTGGCGTAGCTTGTCTTCCGCTGCGGTTTTACTGCGTTGAAGTCTATCCAGCAAACCATCGGGACTATGAAAGTCCGGTAATGGTTTCGCTAAGTTAAAAGGCTCTCGGACATCGCGAAACCAGGTGCCGGATTGCTCCGCCAATTGCTTAACAAAAGGCCGTCCATTACAGGAATACACATAGGGGATTTGATAGTGACCCTCTTCATGATCGGGCCATGCGATACTGCGGCCTTCTAATTGCCAGGCAGTCTCAATGTTGCCGATAGGCATAAAGCCACGAGAATAGCGTTCGACCTGGGCTATTTTACCGGCAACATTGACGTTTTCGCGTTTGGCTTCTACTACTGCAATCGGGGTTAATCCGGCGAACAATACATAGTCGGCAGCTTGTTTGCCTTTGGTCGGCCATTCGGCAATGGCTTTGTTTTTACCTTTTTCGGGTCTTACGCCTTTTTGGTAGGTCAGCTCCTCGGTGTCAGCTTGCCAGCCTGCGGCAATCAGTTGCTGATCAATTAGAATACGCGTTAATTCTTCATTGAGGGATAGTTCTGCAGCTGCCTTTTTAATAGTTGCGCCAACCTTTTGATTAGCCGGCCCGCGTGTTTCCAACTCCTTTTGCATGGCTTGTAAACGATCTTCAAAAGCTTGTCGTTCCAGGCATAATTTTTGTTCATTTTCTTGAGCCAACTGCTCGAATAGGCGAGCCTCAGCATCCATTTGTTCGGCCAATGCTGCGTATTGTTCTTTTTCGCGTGCGCTTAGTTCGATCAGCTGCTGGTTGGTTTCAACTTGCTCACTGGCATCTTGAAGCCTGGCTTTGAGCTGATCAATTTGAATGGTCAGCGCTCTTAACTTCTGGCTGGGATCGGTTGGAGCGATGAAGGGACCCGGTTTAAAATTTGTGCCTTGTTTACCAAATGCCTGATGGAACCAGATAGCCAATGCGCAGACCATCCAGGGCTTCTTTGTGCTGAGTCTTGAACTGATGGGTCGCTCGGTTGCCTTCTATTCGCAAGGTGTGGAACAGCTCGGCAACATTGGTTTCCAAGCGAATTTCACGATTCAACTTGAACAATAAATCGGCTTGACTGGTTTTGTCATCAAACTCAATGCCACATCGCGCCGCCAAATCTTGTGCCATCGCTTCGCCTAATTGGCGCAGTTTGATTAGTGTAATGTTAGGGTCACTGGCAAATGCGTGCTCGGCAGAAGTAGCTAACTGAAAAAATAAGGGGTCGTGTTCCTGTAAGAAAGCAAAATTACTCTTGTCGTCCATTATTTCTATTGAGCCTAATGTTTCTACTGCGTAAATTGCCAGTTAGTTTGTAAATAGTATAAGCTGGTTTTTAATATTTTTGGCTTAGCGTTAGATACTAATAGAACAATAACTTACTGTAGCGGTTTAATAAGGTGCGGCCTGATGGGTTGTTTTTTGCATATCAACTTCCTCTTTCATATGGGCTAATCCGTAAAACGGATCATAGCTGACTCTATGTCAACTCCCTGCTTGCTCCCAGTATTCGTGAATAAAACCGATCTGCCCAGCCTTCAATGGACTTTGAATCTAACTCCCCTTTATGTCCCGATTTGGGGTGAGGTATACCGTGATGGTTGTTTTTACCGCACATCTGATCAAGCAACTTCGAAGGCCATCGCAAAGATCCGCGTACAAGTTCTTCCTCTAAGCGTGTTAAATCCTGCTCTAAACTTGATGTTGGTTTTAGGATTAGTAACTTTGTCGATAACGGTTTATCTGCATCAGAAGTGTCGACCTCAAGTATGTGGAATATTTTTCCAGAAATTGAAACTTCAATAACAGCCAAGCATCTGGGGTTTCTATCCGTTGTCAGTAAGTGTTTATTACACCGAGGAATAGAAGGTAATTTGCGAAGTGGAAATCTAATGACCGAACACTCATCCTTTTTTTCAAGCAAACGAGTCATTGTAAAAAAACAAGTAAACTTGTTTATGTAAAGATACGCATCATCTGTTTGGTCATCTATGTTGTTCCAATCGGCACCAGGAAGATTCCCTGTGATATCTGATTCATCGGTACTTGCATCCTTAGATACATAATCGGGTTCACTGTCGTTTTTTTTACCTGATTTTGCGGATGTTTTCTTATTTGCGATACGGTTTGTTTTTATAGGCTTATCAAACTCAATTTCTATAGTGTCCGGTCTGAGAATTACTCTTTGGGTATCAGAGCTAGGAGTAATGCCATCATGAATAATATGCTCAGATGGTAAATTATTTCCTGATGCAGCAGCACCCCTTTTTGATCCATGGACCGGTTGTTCAAAATCGGGGTGGAAGAAGTCAACCTCTGATGGTACTTCAGCTCTTATGTTACGAATACCATGAATCTCGTAAACAAACATACTTTTAGTTTCATTGTCTATCCATCCCCTAACGCTGAACTTGGTATTTGGCAATGGTGGAGGCTCAAAACTAAAGTTCCAGTGTCGATAGCAGTTGACATCATAACCGTTCATTTTCTGGTGCTTCCCGATACTCTCGTAAGATTTTCGAGCATTCTCATCAAGCAATATCCAACTCAAAACCCTCCGGCAACCTGGATCATTGAAATGCTTAAGTGAAAAATTTGATGAAATCATTACGTTAACAAGAGCTCGATCAACATCCCTATTTATCTTAATATCAAACTCGGCAGCTAAATAATCTGGCTCAAGCGATGTTCTAGAGAGATAGTTGTCATGAAAGAATAGAGCTCTAGCAAGCTCAAATTGAGGAAGATAGATAGCCACACCATCATCATCGAAAACAAAGCAACTTTGTTCTGCTTCTTCCCTTTTAGTATTTTTTAATGCGGGACAATCTTTTATCTTTTTGACATTCCAAAGACACGTAGTATCTATAGTAAACTCCCTTAAAAAACCTGGAGCTTTATGCTGCTGTGTTTCATTTAGGTAACGTTTTCGTGCTAAAACAGGGGCATTAGACATTCGCATGTAATTCTTTTCTTGCCGAGGGTAATAATCAATATTAATTGACCACTGACTGCCATTTTGTAATCGGAATAGCGTTCCAAACCCCAGAATTTTTACCTCGTCCTCTAAATAATCAAATCGAAATTTATCCATTTTCCCTTACTATTAATTCCAGAAATCGACGGGCTTTTTCTCTTAACCGTTCTTCACTTAGACCCGACAATCTCAATATTTTCCATGGCTTCCAGTTATGGCTATCCAAAGGTACAGAATTAATTATATTGGTAATTCGTCGAATCTGATAATTTTCTATAGATTCACAATATTTATCAAAAAATAATCTGGTTAGCGGGAGATTGCAAATTTTCTTCTCAACTGTTGATGCTTGGTTAATGTGAGATAGAAACCATTTCATGGTTCGACGAGGATTGCTCAAATCTAACTCATAATCATCTCGAATTTTGCAAAGTGATCGCACTATAGTTTTATCACGAGCCTTCCAATCAACCCTATTATTTACAATTTTTGTAGGCAATTGATGTTGTTTATCTACATCCAAAAGCCAATCCCTATCGTGCCGGTATAACCAAGCATATACTGCACCTCCACTATTGGCTCTGGCTTGTTTTACTCCACAATGGCAAAGCAAGCTCATCCACTTTTCCCTGTATACATTTGTTTCACTTACATTAACTAATTGGATAACTGGAACTTTATAGGAATTATATGGATCTCTAGGATGAGAAAATACTGATTTAATCTCGTCTTCAAATTGCCAGCCGGAAGATAATAAAGCATCCAACACAACAATGTGCTCAAGGTAACTGAATGACTTCCTGTGTTTTCTAAATATCGTGCGAAGCCAACAGCTTTGCTCGTCTTTAGGAGTTAATCCATGAGCACTTAACCATTGTCGACCCCAGTGCTCTATAACTCTTTGCTTAATCGACGCATACTGAATTTGATGACCTCGATTTAAACCACTATTTTTTGCAATACACTTGTAGTAGCTAGTCCATTGGTGACAAGTTGGAGACAGCAAAGATGAGCAATTCAAAATACTAAGAACTTGTTTTGTTACCGCCTTAGACTGATAGGAAGACTCGTTTTGCCTATTGTTTGGGCAGTTTTTTGGTGTTGCTGGGAAAAATTCATGTCGATGATACCCATGACGCTCAATATTCGAAGTCAAAAGCTGCCCATGCTCTAGGCAACAGTCCGCACCGAATACCTGCCATTGCCTATACCAATAATATTCTCCATGTAAGGATTGCTGATTATCCAAACATTTTGGACAATACCTGAGGTTCTGACCTTGCTGAACTCTTGATGCCACAACGCCAAGCGCCAAATGAACCGCTCCCTGAGAAACACCAGACATCCACTTGAGACACTGTAGGCGCCTATTTTCGTTGACAAATGGAGTATAAATAGGAAGGAGAGTATGCCGATTAGCCAAATTTTCGACATCCAAGTTTAATGTTTCCGGGTACAGATCAGCAATTTTTTGTAAGTGGCATGGTAAATCTAGTGTCGCAATCACCTTGCGATTTCCAAAAACCTCATCTAAAAGTTCTTTAGGTGATTCTATGCCCAAATGAGTTCCAGCCCGAGCCACAGTGCTGTATATCAGCTCATTAGTATAGGGGACCGGAAAGCCCAACATTGTTAACCAGCTTTTTCGAGCCAGTGTTGGAGATCAAAAATGATACCTTGGCTTTTAAGAGCTTCATATATCAGACTTTGTTCACCCTGCGATGACTTAAATCTGATATCGTCAGTTTCCAACTTATGCCAATCCTTTTCCTTAATATATATCATATTATTTAAAGGTGCTTTTTCTTGCTTCTGATTTAAATTTTCATACCACTCTAGCACGAGTGGAATCATTTCTCTAACAGATAGATTGGGATGATCAGCAAATACTTTTTCAATTAACGGAACGAGGAGGTCTGAATGACAATCCATTCCCCTAAGTAAACTATGTAGCCGCAATGCCTGTTCATTGCCTCCATATCGCTCTTTTTCAGAACTTTCATCCAGCTGGTAGTCATCTATTTTTTTGCGAAGTTCAAGAACCTTTTTATCAATATCTTGAACATGAAGATCCGAATATTTTGCAATAAGCTCAGGATCGCCTGATCTTAAAGCTGCAAGCATAGGGTGTACTGGTTTAAGCTCTTCATCATAGACATGTCGCAATAACTTTACGTTTATTCTTTCAAGACCAATGGCTATGGCTCTGAGCTGAGCGAGCACAAAGAGTTTTACAACTATATCTAATACACCCTGAGAAAGATCATACCAACAATCCCTAATTTCATCGGACATAATCTCATCGCGCTTTTGCAACCATTGATACTTCCAAAGTGTGTCCGTGAAGGCGATCCATTCTGTTCTTTTTGATTTGCCCGTTTGGCAATCTGAAAGAGATTTTGTAGCTCTCATGGGCTCCCAAAATAGCGAACCAAATCCAGCACTGCGCCTACCAGATTGAAGCTCTAATTCGAAAATTGGTCTGGCCTTAGGTGTGCCGATCAAAATCACAGGCACACCAACTGTATTAACTAATTCAACAAAAAACTCCAACATGGCATCCTGCCCCCCAGAGCGCCTGCTGTTAAGCCTTTGAATTTCATCGATCACCAACATACCAATTGCTTTATGAGTAGCCACTTGGCTCATCAATGCTAGCAGAGTGGGTTGTCCATACCGTTTTTGCCCATATCGTTGTTCATAATTTGTATGTAGCACTCTGTCAACTTCTCGAAAAAAATTAAGGCAGAGACTCTTTAACGAGCCATTATTGGGACATTCGATCCTCAAATAGCTTAGCTGAGTGAAGTTATGCTCTTCGTGAAAGATAGCCTGGGGATAGGTCGCCAAAATTCGATTCACTGTCGAGCTTTTGCCGCTCCCAGAACATCCAATCAACGATAAACTCCGAGCTGTTGAGCGTGTATTAGCAAACCTGAAACTGTCTAATTGACCACTCATAATACGTTCATAGCCATTTTGCATATGGCGATTCAAAGAACCATCACTTAAATTACGACCAACATAGCCGCTTCGAATCATAATTGATATCTTTTCTTCCAACTGAAGATGATTAGCAATTGGTTGAAAAAAATCATCCAATAAAGCAGAAATTATATGCGCACGTTTTCGGCCATCAGCATATATATCGGTAGGATTAAATTCAACCTTACCTGTAAGTCCTTTTTTAATTTGCTGGACAGACATAATTGGCGGCAAAGCTTCAATCAACGGGTTGCCTTTATACCTATCTGCGCCAGGATCACAGTAAACAGCATTTACGAAGTTACTTGGTAAAGACATTTACTCGCTCTCATTAAAAAGTTCATCGATATGATTAGGGTAACTAAAATCTTCAGTTGTTTGCTCCCCTAAATGAATAACCTGAGCTGTATTTTTATTATCAACGACCGGAGGTCGGTAAGCCGAATCTTGCCTTTCCTGTTGTTTTTCTTTGCGTTTATTGTCATTAATTGCGGCGATTTGCTCTGCATTCGTTAACCCACTGGTATCTGGAGCTTTTGATAAAGCAGATTTTATCTTTGATTTAATAAAACGCTCATGCTCTCGCTTCTTCTTATCAGAAACCTGGCCTACTTGAGCCATTACTTTTTTTTGCTGATCTTGAACTTGCCAAACATCCCAGAATGAGCAATTCAAAAACTCCCGTGAGCGATGAGCAAGTTTACATGTCCAATATTCCACACTATTTTTCTTTGGAAACAAGTAGATATTATCTGCTGACCCAGGATCATAACCAGCCTCAAGATTAATAGGCCGAGATACGCTTGAAGAACGATGCAACCAACCTTCTTGTATAACTTCTGATGATGTAAAGTAAATACCAAAAGCACTAATACCAAGCTCAGAAATACTCACTTTCACTCTTGGCAATAAACTGACTCGCAAAGCATCCTCGTTTGCTGACCTTAATCGTCCTGTACGGTGTTGAATTCCCCAATTCCATAGATGCAATGGAACTAACGGCAAATCTGCTGGCATATCAATATCACGGTCATATTTTTTAAGAGTCGCATACTGATTGTGAAAGAGAATCGACGCAAGAACAATTTCTTGAAAATCTCGAACAGATAGTTTTGCATCTAGCCGGTAATCTTTATCACCCCTTTTTTTAATTTTTGTGCCTTTTACTACACCAGGAGCAAAGGGGGTAAAATCAGCTTGAAGAGTCTTAAAACTTCTCTCAACAATACCTTTAGCATCACCTCTATAAGGAGGAGTGTTCTCAATTCTAACGGAAAAATTGTTTTCTAAACTTTCAATTTGATGACCTAATAGTTCCCCTCGATCAGCAAGAATGGCATCTGGAAGCCCGACTACAGGCCAAATTTCTTCATCAATATCAAACCCATATTTTTTGCAGTATGCTACTTTATTCGTCATGGCACTCACTAATGCTTGCATAGCTGCGACATATGATGGATTCTCAAAGCCAACATAGAAACCTGCAACCATCCTACTGAATACATCTTTAACAATGTAAACCACAGGCCGACCAACTATGTTGGCCCTGTCGCTATCGGAAACTAAATAAATATCTGCTATTGTTGCATCAATTTCAAACCTTGAGCCTGGACCAAGAACTTGCATATTAGCAGTAGAACTCAGGGGTTTAATATCCTTATTAAATTCAATTTTGCTTGAACGTTTTTTAAGTTTTTCGACTAATTTATATTCTCGCTTGTAGAAATGGTTCATTTGCCAATTAGTAGGCATTTCTTCCTCTGGAGTGTTTGGAAAGTGGGTCTCGTATATATCTTTGAACTTTCGATGAGCATAAGGAAAAGAATAGCCTTTATCCGTTAGTAAATACTTATCTATTGCTACGCGAAACAGCCTCTCAATAAACTCATCAACATTAACACCGACTCCAGGCATATATTTTCTTGGACGCCCAAGCTTTTTGTTTTGAGCAACGCGCTTTATCCCTCTAGCCCCAGAGTTTTTATAGTCAGGAAGCAGCGCATTCGGTATCTGTCCTCGTTGCCAATAACGTCTTGCAATACGATATAACGTTTGTTTTGTAGTACCATGCTTTTCGATAATCTGGTTAATGATTTCTGCACGGACCTTTGGCAAAAAAAACTCTGGCGAATCAACCAGTGGCTTTATGAGCTGATAATTTTCATCTCGCTTGAGTTTAAGTAAAGAACCATCTTCTGGCATTTGCAATAATAACTGACTAAATGACTCTTTTTCACGAGTAAGTTCTCCTTCATCAATAGCTGATCGTAGTTCTTCTAGATCAATGAGTGATGGGAATGAACTGTTATCATCGATTCGAATCCAGACTACCTGTGTTGATAACAAAGCCAAAATTCGATATGTTACACCGTTGTATTTCAATATCTCATTGATTTGAAACATGAAGTGTCTCCACTAAATGATTAATGCTACTCGACTTTAATTGCTTAGCTTTTAACTTTATTGTTGGTGTGAATAAATCGAATAGGAAACATCGTCTTGCAAGTAATTGGCGAATTTCTTGAAGTGATTCGCCTGGAGGCTGGTCGTAAGCAATATCTAAAGATTTACAGATATCGATCATCAAGATATCTGGCGATTTCTGAAAGTGGTGAGCATAGAACTGGACTCGTTCTAAAACAGTTTCGTGATTTATTTCATCTCGCTTTGCAGGATAAAGCCAATTGATATTTTTGACGACAACACTAGGAATTTCTTTTTCTGTAACAATCTGCCAGGGTATATTTTTTTCAACCCAGTAGCGCCTTTCAATTTCCAATTTTTCAATAGTTCTTGGATCATTTAGTGCATCTGCGTATTTAGCCTGAAGCACGAACTTGGGTCGTTTAAGATCCTTGGCATTTACTAAAAAATCAGAGGACATGTATTGTTTAAAGCCAGAAATGGCTGGATGAGAAATACCAATGTCAATAGCCAACCTACTGGTAATGTCTCTTTCTAAAGGAAACTGCTCTCGGATTTCTATAACTTCTGAATGCCACTCGAGCAAGAGAAATACTGCAAGTTCGAGATCAGATAATAAGTGATGGGTACGTTGCGATTTATGCCCGAATATTCGATGAGACCTACCTTCCGAAGGTAGATCTCGCACTGTTATCCATGGTTTGTACTCGATACCTCTACCAGAACCCCGGCCATCCTTGATCCATTTTTGAAATTTTACTTCCGAAGTTCCGTATGATTTTCTAGCCATAATTAAACCATCCTGCATTGCTCGTTCTTCAAGCCTAGACTAAGATGGTTTTAATATGCAACTTTATTACTTAGTATGATACTTTATTACTCAGTATGATACTTTATTACTCTCCTACAACAAACATCTCACCTAAACCGCTCGTTATTCAACAGTGACTGATTTTGCGAGGTTCCTGGGTTGATCGACATCCGTGCCTTTTAAGACGGCAACGTGGTATGACAAAAGTTGTAATGGAATGGTATAGATAATCGGTGAAATTTCATTATCGACAGAAGGAATCTTGACTATCTGAACATTCGCATCCGGCTGAGTCACCAGGGACTCGTCCATGAATACGATCAACTGTCCGCCGCGGGCGCTCACTTCTTGAATATTGGATTTCAGCTTGTCCAGCAGACTGTTGTTGGGCGCCACAGTGATGACCGGCATTTCGGCATCAATCAACGCTAACGGACCATGTTTTAATTCCCCGGCAGGATAAGCTTCGGCATGAATGTAGGAAATTTCTTTCAATTTCAGTGCGCCTTCCATTGCAATCGGGTAATGCGTGCCGCGGCCTAAAAATAAGGCGTGCTGCTTTTCTGCAAATTGTTCTGCCAGAACATTGATAACATCGTCTAACTTCAGTACTTCTTCGATCTTTCCAGGCAAACTGAATAACTGTGAAGCAATTTTATTCTCCAGTACCTCGCTTAAACTGAAACGCCTGCCTATTGCGATGACCAGTAACATCAGCGTTACCAGTTGAGTGGTAAAGGCTTTGGTTGAAGCAACTCCGATTTCCGGACCTGCGCGGGTCATCATCACTAAATCCGATTCGCGGATTAATGAACTCTCAGGCACGTTACAAATCGCCAATGAATATTTAGCGCCCAATTTTTTTGCTTCCTGCAATGCGGCCAGAGTATCGGCGGTTTCGCCGGATTGAGAGATAGTGACGACCAATGTGTCCGGAGCAATTACCGGCTTTCTGTACCTGAACTCACTGGCAACTTCGATATTGCAGGGCACCCGGGCTAATTTTTCAAACCAGTATTTAGCCACCAGACCTGCGTGATAACTGGTTCCGCACGCCAGTATTTGTATCGCTTTTACTTGATTGAAAATCTCCGGGGCATTATGTCCGAAAGCATTGTCCTGTAAGCGGTTATCGATAAACCGGCCTTCCAGGGTTTCGGAAATTGCCCAGGGCTGATCATAAATCTCTTTGAGCATGTAGTGCCGATAAGTGCCTTTTTCAACTGCATCGGCTTTTAGCTGGCTTTCTTTGACCGGCCTTTCCACGCGGTTGCCGTCTTTATCGAAAATCACTACGCTATCGATGGTCAATTCGGCAATATCGCCATCTTCCAAAAAGATAAAACGCTGTGTCACCGGCAAAAGTGCCGCGACGTCCGAGGCGATGAAATGCTCGCCTATTCCAATACCGATCACCAATGGGCTGCCTTTGCGGCAAACGATCAGTTTGTTTGGCTGGGTATAGCTGATAACCCCCAGCGCATAAGCGCCTTCTAATTTTTTTATCGTGGCTTTTACTGCATCCAGCAGATCGGGCGTAGTTTCCATCTGACTATATATTTCGTTGACTATCACTTCAGTATCCGTTTCTGAAGTAAATTCATAGCCATCAGATTTTTGCTGACTTCTCAGTTGTTCGTGATTTTCAATAATGCCGTTGTGAACGACCGCTACTTTTTCTCTACAAATGTGAGGATGCGCATTGGCGGTGCTGGGTTTGCCATGCGTTGCCCAGCGGGTGTGTGCAATTCCGATGAAGCCTTGAATGGCATCTTCGGCAATCATCGCTTCAAGGCCTTTGACCTTGCCCAAGGCTCGCTTCCTATACAGTGTATTGTCTTCGATAACCGCTAACCCGGCAGAATCGTAACCTCTGTATTCAAGCCTTTTCAGCCCTTCAATCAAAATAGGAACAACATTCCTTTGTGCTACAGCACCCACAATTCCGCACATATTATTTCTCCTTTTTTACCGGCCTTTGCCAGGAAGCTATTGAAATTTGTTTGGCTCGCGCCAATGTCAACTGACCATCGGGCGTGTCTTTGGTAATCGTCGATCCCGCACCGATGGTTGCGTTGTTGCCGATCGAAACCGGTGCAATCAATTGCGAATTCGAACCAATAAACGCGTTATCACCAATTATAGTCTGGAACTTATTTACGCCATCATAATTGCAGGTAATCGTTCCCGCTCCAATGTTGACATGGCTTCCTATCAAGCTATCGCCGATGTAGCTTAAATGATTGACCTTGCTTCCTGTCGCAATTTTGGACTTTTTGATTTCCACGAAATTACCAATATGCACATTATCTGCCAATAGGGCTTGTGGTCTTAACCGTGCGAAGGGACCGACCCGACTGCCGCGGCCCACTTCTGCGTCTTCTATGATGCAATTGGGTAAAATTTCGACGTCATCATGAATGATGGCATTTTTAATAATGCTGTTGGCGCCAATTTTTACATTATTGCCCAGGCTGATTGAGCCTTCCAAAATAACGTTGATGTCAATTTCTATATCGATACCCAGCTTTTCAACGTGGCCTCTGACCTCAAAACGCGCGGGATCGGCCAGTGTAACGCCTTCCGTCATCAGTTTTTCGGCTTGCTCTTTTTGGAAGACTCTTTCCAGGTGAGCCAGCTGCAGTCGGTTATTGACACCTAGGACCTCATCTTCCGTTGCCGGTTGTGACGTTACAATCTCAAAGCCATCATTGACGGCCATCTCAATAACATCGGTCAGGTAATATTCTTTTTGCGCGTTATTGTTCTCTAAACGGGACAGCCACGATTTGAGCAGTCCGCCCCTTAACGCCATAATGCCGGTATTGACTTCATTGATTGTTTTTTGGGCGGCGTCGGCATCTTTTTCTTCAACTATTTTGATAACTTTATTGTGTTCATTTCTGACGATACGCCCGTATCCACTGGGATTTGCTAGCGTCACGGTAAGCAAGGACAGCGAGTCTTTCGCACCCTCCAATAATTTTTGAACGGTGTTTAGCTTGAGTAAAGGGACATCTCCATACAAAATCAGGACGATGGCATCATCCGCAATTTGGGATTGAACCTGTTGAACAGCATGGCCCGTGCCCAACTGTTCCTTTTGCTCGGTCCATTCAGCCTCTAGATGCTTTAGCTTTTCTAATACCTGGTCGCCGCCATGACCGTATATGATTTTGATTTCATTATTGTCAAGCGCACGGCTCATGTCGTAAACATGTTCCAACAATGAGCGGTTGGCAATTTTATGCAATATTTTCGGCATAGCAGAACGCATTCGAGTGCCTTTACCTGCGGCCAGTATGACTGTCGTTAATTTCATTCTCGTATCCTTTAAACAAAAAAAGCCCGACAACGTATCAACGTTACCGGGCTTTGATTTTTGGGCTGGGCCCATTGTCAGTTATCCGCCTCTTTTTCTGAGCCGGTCTAATGTTTTAAGCTGCATCATCGCCTCAAGTAACTGAGCTTGAGCTGTAGCATAGTCGATTTTTCCGGATTTGTCGGCCAATGCCTCTTCCGCTCGTGCTTTAGCTTCAAGCACGGCAGCTTCGTCGATATCTTTAGCTCGAATTGCTGTATCAGCCAAAATCGTCACCAAATGAGGCTGTATTTCCAACAAACCACCCGACACATAGAAAGGATAACTTTCTGTTTCGCTTACTTTAACCCTGACTTCACCAGGTTTTAATTTAGTAATCAAAGGGGCATGCCGTGGAGCAATACCCACTTCGCCGAGCTCTGCAGGAGCAAATACCATTTCCGCTGTACCAGAAAAGATTTCCTTTTCTGCACTCACGATATCCACATGAACTGTCATAGTCATCTCGGTTATACCTGATTAATTAACTTTTGAGTGCTTTTGCTTTTTCTAACGCTTCATCAATAGTTCCGACCATATAGAACGCTTGTTCCGGTATTTGGTCGTAATCACCATCGATAATGCCTTTAAATCCAGCAATGGTATCTTTCAGCGACACATATTTTCCTGGTGAACCGGTAAATACTTCCGCGACGAAGAACGGTTGAGACAAGAAACGCTGAATCTTACGGGCTCTGGATACCGTCAATTTATCTTCTTCGGATAACTCGTCCATACCCAAAATGGCGATAATGTCGCGTAACTCTTTGTACCGTTGCAAAATGCCTTGTACGCTTCTGGCCACATCGTAATGCTCTTGACCAATAACTAATGGATCCAACTGGCGGCTGGTAGAATCCAACGGATCGATTGCAGGATAAATACCCAATTCAGCAATCTGACGTGATAATACGACGGTTGCGTCCAAGTGAGCGAACGTGGTTGCAGGCGATGGATCGGTCAAATCGTCAGCAGGAACATAGACCGCCTGGATTGACGTGATGGAACCGGTTTTGGTCGAAGTGATACGCTCTTGCAAGACACCCATTTCTTCAGCCAGCGTCGGCTGATAACCTACCGCTGACGGCATCCGTCCCAACAAGGCCGATACTTCGGTACCTGCCAGCGTGTAACGGTAAATGTTATCCACGAAGAACAGAACGTCACGGCCTTCATCGCGGAAATACTCCGCCATGGTCAGACCTGTCAATGCAACTCGCAGTCTGTTTCCGGGCGGCTCGTTCATTTGTCCGTATACCAGCGAAACTTTGTCGATTACATTCGAATCGGTCATTTCGTGATAAAAATCGTTTCCTTCCCGGGTTCTTTCACCGACACCGGCAAACACGGAATAACCGCTGTGCTCGATAGCGATGTTACGGATCAATTCCATCATGTTGACGGTTTTACCAACCCCGGCTCCACCAAACAAACCTACTTTTCCGCCTTTTGTGAAAGGGCAGACCAAGTCGATAACTTTGATACCTGTTTCAAGTAACTCGGTCGCCGCTGCTTGTTCGTCGTAACGGGGTGCTTCACGGTGAATTCCCCATTTTACTTTTTCGCCGATGGGGCCTTTTTCATCAATCGGATCACCCAACACATTCATAATACGACCCAAGGTTTCTTGTCCAACCGGGACAGAAATTGCTGCATGAGTATTATTGACCGCTAAGCCTCTTTTCAGACCATCGGTTGTACCCATCGCAATGGTTCTGACAACGCCGTCACCCAATTGCTGCTGTACTTCCAGTGTCAGTCCATATTCTTCAACATTCAGTGCGTCATACACTTTTGGCAGGTTTTCGCGTGGAAATTCCACGTCAACAACCGCTCCGATAATCTGTACAATCTTACCCAGACTCATTATGTGGTCCTCTTAACTTTGTGTCGCTTTAATTTGGTTTAAACGGCTGCAGCACCGGCAACAATTTCTGAAATTTCCTGAGTGATAGCGGCTTGTCGTGCTTTGTTGTAAATGAGCTGCAATTCGCTGATAAGATTTCCAGCATTGTCCGATGCGCTTTTCATGGCGATCATTCTTGCAGCTTGTTCACAAGCATTGTTTTCGACTAAACCTTGATAGACGATCGATTCAACATACCGGATCAATAAGCTATCCAACAGTTCCTTTGCATCAGGCTCGTAGATGTAATCCCAATGACTTTTCAAATCCTCTTCCAATTCAACTGCTACTATCGGCAACAGTTTCTCTATCGTTGGTTTCTGGGTCATTGTGTTGATAAACTCATTACTGATAACGTAAAGTTCATCTATCCGTCCATCATTGTAGGCATCCAGCATAATCTTGATGATACCGATGATGTCGCTTTGATGAGGCACATCGCCCAACTTGGCAACCTGGCCCACCAAGTTAGCGCTTAGCCGGCTAAAGAACGCGGAACCCTTGCCCCCTATTGCACAAACATCAACTTCTATCTGATCTTTTTCCCAAAGCGATAATTGTGTTAACGCCTTCCTGAACAGGTTGGAGTTCAAACCTCCGCACAATCCGCGGTCAGACGTTATAACAATAATTCCAACTCTCTTGACATCTCGAGTAATCAGAAAAGGATGCTTGTATTCAGGATTAGCCTGAGCCAAATGCCTGATGATCCGGCTTATTTTTTTAGAATAAGGACGGGTAGCCTGCATTCTATCCCGGGTCTTACGCATTTTGCTCGCAGCGACCATTTCCATCGCCCGCGTGATCTTCTGAGTATTTTTAATACTGACGATCTTTGTACGTATTTCTTTACCAACAGCCATTTGACGACCTATTACCAGGTATGAGTTTTAATAAAGGCTTCTACTGCGTCCTTCATTCCTTGTTTTATCTCATCATTGAAATCGCCTTTCTCGTTGATTTTTTGCATCAACGCCGCATGCTCGGCTTTCATATAGCCTTGTAATGCCGATTCGAAATCAAGTACCTTCTTTACATCAACGGTGTCCAGATAACCTTCGTTCGCAGCAAATAACGATATTGCCATTTGCGCTACCGACATCGGGGCGTATTGATTTTGTTTCATCAATTCCGTTACCCGTTGACCGCGCTCAATCTGTTTTCTTGTACTTTCATCCAGATCAGATGCAAACTGAGCAAACGCCGCTAATTCTCGGTATTGAGCCAAATCCAGACGGATACCGCCACCGAGCTTCTTGATAATTTTGGTTTGTGCTGCACCACCGACCCGTGATACCGATAAGCCGGCATTTACTGCAGGTCTGATACCTGAATTGAACAGGTTGGTTTCCAAAAAGATCTGACCGTCAGTGATTGAAATCACGTTGGTTGGTACGAATGCCGAGACGTCACCGCCTTGTGTTTCGATGATCGGTAAAGCAGTCAAGGAACCGGTTTTGCCTGTTACCTGGCCATTGGTCAGTTTTTCAACTTCTGCTGCATTGATACGTGCAGCTCTTTCCAATAAACGTGAGTGCAGGTAGAACACATCACCCGGATAAGCTTCACGACCGGGCGGTCTGCGCAGCAATAATGAAACTTGACGATAAGCCCAGGCCTGTTTGGTCAAGTCATCATAAATGATGAGTGCATCTTCACCACGATCCCGGAAATATTCGCCCATTGAGCAGCCGGTGTAAGGTGCAATAAACTGAAGCGCTGCAGATTCGGAAGCCGATGCCGCGACGACAATCGTATGTTCCATTGCACCGTGCTCTTCCAATTTTCTGACTACGTTAGCAATTGAAGAACGTTTTTGACCGATAGCCACATAGATACATTTGATGCCTGTCCCTTTCTGGTTGATGATGGCATCTACCGCAATGGCTGTCTTGCCTGTTTGCCGGTCACCAATGATCAATTCCCGTTGCCCGCGGCCAACCGGAATCATCGCATCGATTGACTTCAACCCTAACTGAACCGGTTGATCAACGGATTGACGTGCAATTACACCTGGTGCGATTTTTTCAATCGGCGAAGTTTCAGTGGTCTCAATTGCGCCTTTTCCGTCTATAGGATTACCTAAGGCATCCACAACACGCCCTAATAAGGCTTCGCCTACGGGTACTTCTAAAATTTTACCGGTACATTTTACGGTAGCGCCTTCGGTAATATGCTGGTAGGCACCAAGTACAACAGCACCCACCGAATCTCTCTCCAGATTTAACGCCATGCCGTAGGTGTTGCCGGGAAACTCCAGCATCTCACCCTGCATTGCTTCTGAAAGGCCATGGATCCTGACAATACCGTCAGTTACACTGACTACTGTACCTTCTGTATGGGCTTCGACGTTCAGGTCGAAATTTTCGATCTTCTTTTTGATCAGATCACTTATTTCAGATGGGTTTAATTGCATGTTCTGTTTCTCACTCTAGACTTAGAGCCTCTTTGCTAATTGTTGAAGCTGGCCTTTGATGGATCCGTCAATCACCTTGTCGCCTGCTCGCACCACTAAACCGCCAATAAGTGCACGATCAATAAAAATAGTCATGCGTACCTGTTTTTTCAGGTTTCTTTCCAATGTGGCGGTCAGATGATTCAGCTGTTCGTCTGCTATAAAAAAAGCAGAAACAACTTCAACATCAATATAACCTTCATCATCGGCTTTCAGCTGGTCGTAAATTTGGGCAATTGCGGACGCGAGTTTAATCCTATTGTTGTGAACCAGTAGTTTAAGGAAGTTTTGGCCTTCCTGATCTAATTGTTCTTGGCAAATATCAAGCACCAGATTTAAAAATCTATCTCTTCCGATTTTCGGATTTTCAGCGGTCTCAGCAATGACATCATCACGCATCACAGTGGCAATGAAAGCCAATGAATCAGACCACTTGGCTGCTGTACCGGTTTCCTTTGCTCTTTTGAATACCGCTTCTGCATAAGGTCTTGCCAGCGTTGCGAGTTCGCTCATTTTGCTTAACCTAGTTGATTAGAAATTTTGCTAACGATTTCCTGATGCTTGCCTTCGTCAATCTCGGCACTCAAAATCTGCTCCGCCGCTTTTATGGCTAACGAAGAGACTTCCTTACGCAACCCTTCTTTCGCTTGCTGTAATTCTTGATCGATTTGTGCCTTGGCTGCATTCAATAAGCGGTCACCTTCCTGCTTGGCAACTGTTTTTGATTCCTCAACAATCTCGTTTGCCCGTTTTTGAGCCATTGTCACGATGTCGGCAGACTGCTCTTTAGCATTGCGTAAAACGCCAAGTGCTTTTTTCTCCGCCAATTCCATTTCGTGCTGACCTCTTTCGGCAGCCGCCAAACCATCGGCTATTTTCTTTTTCCGCTCTTCCAACGATTGAAACAGTGGGGGCCAAATGTACTTCATGGTGAACCACACCAGAAGCGCAAATGTAATCATTTGCCCGATCAGAGTAGCATTGATACTCATGATGCGTTCCTCTTGTTGCTGTTGTTTGTGGGGAAATTTCTGTTACTTACCAGCCGCTGCTTCAACCGCAGACAGGAATGGATTAGCAAAAGTAAAGAACAACGCAAGACCAACACCAATCATCGTTACCGCGTCCAACAGACCCGCAACAACGAACATTTTTACTTGTAACATGGGTACCATTTCAGGTTGACGCGCTGCGCCTTCCAGAAATTTACCACCCAGCAAACCGAAACCAATCGCAGTACCTAAAGCGCCCATACCCAAAACCAGACCTACTGCAATTGCAGTCATGCCTTGTACGTCAGCAATTAAAGATGCAATTTCCATGATACCTCCAAACGTATGATTAAAATTAGAATGTTAAAAAAAATATTAGTGATCTTCGTGCGCCATACTCAGGTAGACAATGGTCAAAACCATGAATATAAATGCTTGTAAAGTGATAATCAAAATATGGAATATTGCCCATGGAAAACTCAAAACGGGTTGAATAAACCATGGCAGTAATGCGATAAGGATAAAAATAAGCTCACCGGCATACAGGTTTCCGAATAACCGTAAAGCCAATGAGATAGGCTTCGCGATTTCCTCGACGACTTTCAGCAATAAGTTAAACGGTAACAGCCAGGGACCGAAAGGCTGAAACATCAGTTCCTTTGCAAAACCCCAAGGACCTTTAACCTTGATGCTGTAGAAAATAATCAAACAAAAGACAGAAATGGACATCGCGAATGTCGCGTTTAAATCCGTACTGGGCACGACTCTCAGATAAGTGATGCCCATCATCGATCCGATCGCCGGCAAAATATCCACCGGGAACAAATCCATAAAATTCCAGAGAAAGACCCAGCAGAAAATAGTCAGCGCCAGAGGACAAATTAATTCACTTTTCCCATGAAAACTGTCTTTTACCTGAGTATCTACAAACTCGATCAGCATTTCGACAAAGTTTTGTACCAACCCCGGCACACCCGCAGTTGCCTTATCAGCAGCCCGTTTAAAAAACCAGATGAACAAACCACCTAAAGCTGCCGAGAAAAACAAGGTATCCAGGTGCAATGTCCAAAAACCTTCACCCACACTTAACGGTGTTAAATGGTGAATGATATATCCGGTTGCCCCTTCGGCTGCATGAGCTTCAGTAGCCATTTTTCCTCTCTCTTAGTGTTTACCAGCGCAAGATCAGCGCAAACCAAAAAACGGACAATGCTGCAACATAACCAGTTAACAGCGGTAAAAATTCAATATCTGGGAGTTGAAAAATCAAAAAGAACAGCAGCGCTGTCAAAATGAGCTTTCCTGATTCCCCGGCATAAAAAGAATTGACAATCTTTTTTGCATTTTGCCCGTTCGCACGAAAAACCCACAAGATGAAATACAGGTTTGGCAAAAACGCGACAATACCACCCATAAAAGGTGAATAAGCAGAGGGTAGCCCTCTGAAAATTGCAAAGCCTGCCGAGGTAACTATTATCAATATGCCCTGTAGAGTTAAAATTTTCGACATGGACGACAATTGATTATCTGCCACGCTCAACCCCAGAACAAAAACACAAAAGATTATATCGTCCAAAGCCTCTTAAATCAATGCACTTTAGACCTCTCTGGCGATTATCTGGACACGATTAAAGAAACAAACTGTTTCTACTTCTCAGCAAATACCGTGACCGACTTCACAATCAAAGCAATTCTCCTGCAATGTCGCTGACCATAAAGTCATTGATTTCCTGCTCACGTTCAAAATTACCCAACGCCAGACAGAGTTTAACGTAAGCGGCCTCAATCGACATATTCCAGATCATCTTCGCACCCGCGTTCAATAATTCACAGGTACTTTGGTACGCCGCCTCGGACTTGATGGCCGGCGCCAGATAAACAACAACGCCTTCTTGTTTACAGCGCTTGATAAAAGTCACCAGAGAGCAAGACGCGCCCCATTGCATTGATGAGCAGGCTGTTCCGGAATGATATAAATCATGCAGCACGGCATCGACGCCCGACAGATCCAGGTGCGAATAATTTAACCCCGGATAAGGCTTGATCATTAAAATGCTATCTGAAAATACTGGCAGCATCTTTGGCCCATTCGTAATGCAGGGCTTCCGTGTCTGTTCAGTCAGCTCAATGAAACCTTGTGCGCCGAACTCCAGGTGATGCTTGAATTGAACGCTGATAAAATCACCACTTAACTGTAAACTTGATGCCAATCTGACCCCTGAATGCAGATGCATCGCTTCCGACTGATTACGATAAGGCACAAATACACCGGCTCGCATCTGCCGCTTGATATACTCAACTGCACAGGCAAAATTAGCCAAACCGTTGGCCCTTTTATCATCGAGCGGATAATCACTGGACACCAACAAAAGCGGCACGGTTAATTTGTTAAAATAAAAACCAAGCGCTGCCGCAGTATAAGCGAGCGTATCGGTTCCATGGGTGATGATGATCCCCGCCCATTGATCCGGATGCTCCGCTTCTACAGCTTTGATCAGGGTTGTCCATGCACACGGATGAAGGTTTTCACTGAGCAATTGGAGCGGCTGCAGGCATTTAAATTGAATTGCCTGCTCAGCATCATGAGTTTTTCGGTACAAATCGATCAGCTTGTAACTGTTGGCGGGATCGGTATCAATAGAGCCTTCTGTTATTGAAGACCCTATCGTTCCCCCTGTAAATACGACTAATATGTCTTTCATGTCAAATTCGCTCTTTAGTCATCCATCAAACCAGTCTTGTTAAAATCATGAAGCTATCTATCATCGTCGCCATGGCCAGCAATAACGCCATAGGCATCAATAACCAATTACCCTGGCATTTGTCAGCCGACCTGAAGCGCTTCAAAAAAATCACAATGGGCGCACCTATTATTATGGGCCGCCATACCTTTGAGTCAATTGGCCGGCCTTTACCTGGCCGAACCAACATTATCATTTCGCGCAACCCCCTTTATCAACAGCCGGGCTGCCTGATATTCAATGATCCTGATGCCGCATTGGCGCATTACACAAATGAACATGAAGTATTCGTTATAGGCGGCGCGTCTTTATACAAGACTATACTGCCTATCGCTGACATTATTTACCTGACTGAAGTTAAACAGTCATTCGAAGGCGATACCTTTTTTCCGGAAATTAACAAGGAAGATTGGCTTGAATCAGCAAGAGAGGATATCGACGATGACCCACTCGTTTCGTTTAAATACAGTTTTATTAAATTGATACGTGCCCAATAAAGATTTAATGAGCCTCTCGTCAGCAGTAAACTGCAAAAAGGCTCAGCGATTGAAAGTCTGTTGTAACTACTCGCCAGCTCGAAATAGAGAGTGCAGGTAGGTGACTGAAAAGGTTTCTGCAACAGGGATGGTTTCATGCGTCGCTTGAAATCAAGCACCTACACCCAATAACTTCGGAAGGAGCGAGCAGATACCTCTGTTTTTTATTTTTTAGCCTAACGCCAAGTTGAAAGTGAATAAAATAAGCGTATCATCAAAAACATAAGCGAATGCTTATTTAATGCGTCATGTAAAAAGGCTTATGTTCGCAAACACAGTACAAAGTCAACTTATTCCGGAAACTTACCGTTTCCTGCATGACCGCATCATTAAACAGGGTTTATAAACCCCAATAACAAAAAAAAGAGAGAGGAAGGAAAATGCAGACACCCATTAACAACCAAAGACGCCAGTTTCTCCAATATTCCTTTTTTGGGGCGGCAATGGCCTCATTGCCGGGGCTGACTTTTGCCACTGCCGATCAAATCAAAAGCGAACCTTCACCCAATTTTAATCCCGATATTGAAATTGAGTTTACTGCGCGCCCTTCGTTTGTATCCATTCTAAAAGAGGGTGCTAAAACCAAGGTACAACGCTATTACGGTAAGCTACTCAAGGGACCTGCTGAGACATTGCATCATCTGGAAGGCAATTACCTTGGCCCCATCCTGAACTTGGTCAAAGGCCAAAAGGTTCGGATCTTCTTTTACAACAAATTGAGTGAACCGTCGATTATTCATTGGCATGGCCTGCATGTCCCACAGAAAAGCGACGGCCACCCGATGTATACCATTCAACCCGGCGAACGCTATGTTTATGAATTTGAAGTAATGAACCGGGCGGGCACTAGTTTCTACCATTCCCACGCTCATGAATTAACCGGAGACCAGGTTTATTTTGGATTAGCCGGGATGATTAAAGTTACTGACGATGAAGAAAAAGCCCTGAACTTGCCTCAAGGCGAATTCGATTTGCCATTCGTTATTCAGGATCGAAAATTCAGCACTGCCAATCAACTGAAATATGTTCACGGCATGATGCAAAAAATGATGGGGTTTCTAGGCGACACCATTGTCATCAACGGCAAAGCCGATGCCGAGTTTTCTGTCAAAACGCGCGCCTATCGATTTAGAGCATTAAACGGCTCCAATTCAAGAATCTATAAATTGGGCTGGGAAGATGGCACGCCGCTCACCGCGATCGGCACCGATGCCTGTTTGCTGGAAAAACCGGAAACCAGGCCTTATATCATGCTCGCCCCCGGAGAAAGAGTCGATTTATGGCTTGACTTCAGTGGCCGCGAAGTAGGTTCCAAGCTCGTAATGTACAGTTTGCCTTTTACCGGTGCGATGCCGGCCAGGTATGAAAAAATGCACGGCGAACAAGGCGGCATGATGGAGCACGGTAAAGGTTCCAAACCCTCCGGAGATAAGGAAAAAAGCCACGAAGGCATGTCCATGGGCAACGGCAGCGGCGAAATGAAAGGCATGCAGCACGACGGGGATGGCGGCATGGGCATGATGAAAATGATGGACCATGGCGATGAGTCAAAAAGCGCCGGAGGCAAATCCAATGAGCATGGCATGATGTCCATGGGTGGCATGGGTGGCATGGGTGGCATGGGTGGCATGATGACTAGCTTGGCACAAGGCGCCAAGTTTCCTATTGCAACCTTCAAAATTACCGCTAAAGCATCTGACTCACCTGAACTGCCTTCCCGTCTGGTCAATTTTGACCGCCTAACGATCAAGGATGTTGATAATGCAGCCAAACCAATACCCATTGCCATCTCTGAAAAGCCCATGGCATTTCAGTTAAATGGAAAATCATTTTCAATGGATAAAGTGCTGGATTTTGAAAAAGTTAAATTAGGCTCGATCAAGAAAATAAAAATATTCCATGACCACGGGCCTGCAGGAGGACAGCATGGTTCTGCAAGCAAAACCGGCAAACAATCCGAGCATGGCGGCAAAAATGAGATGAAGGGCATGCAGCATGGCACTGAATCTAAAGTTGCCGCTAAAAATACCGGCGAACATGGCAGCATGTCGATGGGCGACGACATGAAAGACATGGATCACAAAGGAGGAGGCATGGGCATGATGGACGGAATGGACCATGGTCAGGGTAGCAAGAGTCCCGCGAACAAGGCCGGCGGCGAACACGGCGGCATGTCAATGGGTGGCGGCATGAAAGGCATGGACCACGAAGGAGGAGGCATGGGCATGATGGGCGGAATGGGAGAAGGCGGCATGATGTTGTCAATGGCTCACCCTATCCACCTGCATGGTCAGCAATATCAGGTTCTCTCGCGCAAAATCGGGCCCATGGGTTCTGACGGTTATGAAACGGTCAAAGACGGCTTTATCGATACGGGTTGGAAAGATACCGTGCTTGTGATGCCCGGCGAAGAGGTTGAAATCATCAAACCTTTTCAGGACTTTAAGGGCTTGTTTCTATACCACTGCCATAATCTCGAACATGAAGGACTCGGTATGATGCGGCAATTTTACATTGAGTAAACCGAAAACCGTTCATCAACTTTGATTTTTTGGTAACTACTCGCCCTCTTTGAATTAAGGGTGTAGATGCTTGATTTCAAAGGACGCATCAATACGTCCCTGTAGCTCTCTGCAACATCCCTGTTGCAGAAGCTTTTCAATCAACAACCTACACCCACTATAATTGGAGGGGGTGAGCAGATACATTTTTTTGATTACATTCAATTCCGGAAAGCGCTGAAATTCAGTGCTTTCCGCTTTCAAATTCTCATCTTAAACTGCCTTCGTTTTTGAATCTGCCGACAAAATAAAGACATAGCAATCCGTACTGTATCCCGCTGACTTTAGGAATGCTGTTTTTAAAATGATTGCCCTTAATAATTTGGCTTAAGATTGAGGATAAATGTCGAGTAAAAAAGAGTCTTATCAGGCGGAGTAGTTTCATTTAAGCTTAGCTTGCGTTGTCATCCAAACCGTTTAGATTGATCCAAACAATGAAGCCTATTTTTAGCCTTAGCATCTCAACCAAACATTACAGAACCGGTCTTTTTTATTTGTTTGCTGCCCTGATAGGCTCTGCTGCCGGTTTTTTTATTTTGTTTCCTATCAATGAATTCGTTTATTACCATGAACATGAGAAGTTTGATGAGAATGCGGTTAATGTCACGCGTTTTGTTTTGGGTCAAATGATTGATGCATTGGCCGGTCATTCACCCCAAAAAACAGCTTTTTACGCCGTCGTTGGAATGGTGTTTGGCCTCAGTACGGCAAAAACCTATGCCGTTATGCACAAACGCTGGATTCAAATCCAGCAACTGAGCGAAGAACTGGGCAAAGATCTATTGGCATTGATCAGCCAGGGCGAAGGTCCTCTGCTGGAATTTAAATCGTCATTTCGATGGGATATGGAACAAGAGCGGGTTAATCGAGCCCTGGAAGGCGTTGTATTGAAAACCTTAGCGGGTTTTATGAATGCCAATGGCGGAACATTATTGATAGGAGTGGCCGATGACGGCAGTTTACTCAACTTGAACAAAGACTATCAAACACTCAAAAAACCCGGCCGTGACGCCTATGAGCAACTGATCATGTCAGCAATTGCCAGCCAAATGGGAGCAGACACCTGCCAATTCATTCGTATTGTTTTTCATACATTGGATTTTAAAGACATCTGCCGTGTGATCGTTTTACCGGCCAGTCGGCCTGTATTTATCAAACAAGGCAATGACCCCAAACTGTATCTGCGCACTGGAGGCGGCACCCGGGAACTGAATGTTCAGGAGGCAATGGAGTACATGAAACAGCGTTGGCATAAATAAGCCGATCAGGCCATTTTCGCATTCGGCTTTAATGAGCCCTGACAATGAACAGATACCCGGTAAACCGGATCACCCAAATGCAATGCGGTTAATTCGCCACCCCACAAACATCCGGAATCTATGCAGTAGCAGTTATTCTGAAGACTGTAACCCAACGAAGACCAATGACCGAAAATTATAGTAAGGCCTGCGCTTTTGCGGTTAGGCATGGCAAACCAGGGCTTTAAACTTTTAGGCTGAGTCCCGGGCGGACCATTGTGGTCAAAATCCAGCCGCCCGTTATCGTCACAATAACGCATCCGTGTCATGCAATTAATAACAAACCGCAAGCGGTCATTGCCTTTTAATTGCGAAGACCAGCAATTGGGCTTATTACCGTACATTTGCTGCAATAACTCGGGATAATCATCGTGCTGCAAAGCCGATTCAACCAGCCGCGCCATGTCACAGGCCGTATCAAAATCCCATTGCGGCGGTAAACCCGCATGAACCAGACAGAATTGTTCATTGAAATGAAATAAAGGCCTGTGCCTTAACCAATCCAGTAACTCATCCCGGTCAGGAGACTCCAGAATTTGGCTCAATGAATCTTTTTTACGCTCTGTACGCACCGAATGAGCCATGGCCAAAAGGTGCAGATCGTGATTGCCCAGGACAGTAATGGCGGAAGCGCCCAGCGACTTAACGAAGCGCAAGGTCTCAAGTGATTTTGGACCGCGATTGACCAAATCCCCTGCAAACCAGAGCTGGTCATCATTTTCATTAAATTTTATTGCCTCCAGCAATCTCATCAGATCGTCATAACATCCCTGAATGTCGCCGATAGCATAGATAGACATGGCTAATGCAGTGTACGAGGAACCGATAAGGTAAACTTGGGAATGATCGCATTAAAACTCTCGCCCTCATCAGAACGCATTGTATATTGCCCTTGCATGATACCGACCGGCGTTTCTATCATCGCCCCGCTGGTATAACGAAAACTTTCCCCAGGCTTGAGATAAGGTTGCTCGCCTATCACACCTTCACCCCGAACTTCTTGAACCTTACCATTGGCATCGGTAATCAGCCAATGCCTGGTCAGCAATTTTGCCGGTATTGCACCTTGATTCGTGATGGTGATGGTATAAGCAAACACATACCGATTGGATTCCGGATGTGACTGGGATTCAATAAATTGCGGAAACGCAAGGACCTGTATTTTATTTTTTTCGCTCATGGACAGATGATATATACTCAACACACTTCAAAAAACACAATATCAAGTAACCGTCTAAAAAGACTACCACTCGGAAAATCGCAAGATAAGTATCAATTGTAAGCCATTCCCCGGATAACTGTGTCATTTCATCGCATATCAAACTCAAACAAGCCTTCCATCATGAAAATGAAAAGCGTCACTGTCGTTTTGCTGCTGACCTTCTCATTTTCAGCGCTGAGCGAAGACGCAAAAGACTTGTTCTCTGCCGCTGTTCAAGGCAAAACCGCCAGAGTCGAAGCGCTTTTGGCACAAGGGATTGATGTCAACAGCCCGGCGTCTGCAGGCAGGACAGCCCTGATGGGCGCAAGTTTTAACGGCAATGTAAGCATTATCAAAACACTGTTATCATACGGCGCGAACGTGAATATGGCCGATAATCTGGGCAACACGGCCTTGATGGACGCGCTGATATTTGGACGAGAAGAGGTGGTGTCGCTTCTTCTGAAAGCAGGTGCAGATGTTAATGCAGCAGACAAGCTGAACATTTCTACGCTGGCCAAAGCTAAAAAAGCTGGGCACACCAATATCATAAAACTGCTTGAAGAGGCGGGTGCTAAAGAAGCGGCGGTATTGCCTGATTCGGAAACTCCGGCCGAAGGGGCCACCCCTGCTGAAGGCCAGCCTCCAGTCGAAGGCGCGCCGCCTCAAGAGGGTCAACCAACACCTGCGGCTTCGCCACCCCCAACCACTGACCCTACACAAAAACCAGGGCAAGAGAAAACCGGTGTAAAAGCGCCTGAACCGAAAAAATAAACAGCACCCTAAAAGCTAAATTGCCGATGTGATAGCAATTTGATGTGTACTGACTAAAAACTTAACTTCTAACTATTGATAAAAGGACCTACTTTGCATATTCATATTCTTGGTATTTGCGGAACATTTATGGGCGGACTCGCACTGATTGCCAGAGCATTAGGGCATCAAGTCAGCGGTTCCGATCAAAATGTCTACCCGCCTATGAGCACTCAACTGGAGGAGCAGGGTATCCTGCTTATGGAAGGTTACAGCGCCGATAATATAAAGAACAAACCAGATCTGATCATTATCGGTAATGCCTTATCGCGCGGCAATCCGGAAGTTGAGGCGGTCTTGAACGCCGGTTTGCGTTATGTGTCCGGCCCGCAATGGCTGGCGGAGCATGTGTTACAAGATAAATGGGTGCTGGGTGTAGCAGGAACTCACGGCAAAACAACGACAACCAGTATGCTGAGCTGGATTCTCGAATGCCAGGGGTTTAACCCCGGTTTCCTGATTGGCGGCATTCCACTTAATTTCGGTATTTCGGCCCGTTTGGGCGAATCCTCATTCTTCGTAATTGAAGCCGATGAGTATGATTCGGCATTTTTTGACAAGCGCTCAAAATTTGTTCACTACCGGCCGCGAACTGCCATTCTGAACAACCTGGAATTTGATCATGCCGATATTTTTCCGGATCTGGACGCGATCAAAAAGCAATTTCATCATCTGGTCAGAACCGTTCCCAGCGAAGGACTTATCATTGCCCCCGGCAGCGATGCCAATCTGGGTGACGTTATTTCCAGGGGTTGCTGGACACCGGTGCAATTAACATCGGTTGACGGTGAAGCCCAATGGAATGCCGGCCTTTTAAAAGAGGACGGCAGTCAGTTTTTGCTGTATCTGGCAGGAAAAGAGCAAGGTTTAGTGGACTGGTCCTTGACCGGTGATCACAATGTCTATAATGCATTGTCTGCCGTCGCCGCCGCTCATCATGTCGGCATCCATCCAGCTGATGCGATCTCGGCATTAAGCTCGTTTAAAAACGTCAAACGCCGGATGGAAGTGTTAGCCACCATTAATGGCGTAACGCTTTACGACGACTTTGCCCACCACCCTACGGCAATAAAGACCACATTGGACGGCTTGCGCAAACAAGTCGGAAACGAACGCATTATTGCAATTGTTGAGCCCCGATCGAATACGATGCGCTTGGGCATTCATACGCGCACGCTGGCAGAATCCTTAAGTCAGGCTGATTTAGCGATCATTTATCAGCCGGAAAATCTTAATTGGGATTTAACGGCGCTTACACACTATGCCAATAACATTCTGATATGCCCGACCCTTGACGAAATCATTGCCAAACTGAAATTTGAATCCCGTTACGGCGGACATTTTGTGCTGATGAGCAACGGCGGTTTTGGCGGTATTTATCAAAAACTATTAAATGCTCTGCCGGACTCGTGAGTGGCTTTTTTAAAAATGGGGCAAACCATTTGGAGTAACCCAACACTCTAAATCCGGCTTATCAGAGATGATCATGCAAAAACTGAGTTTCCATTACTGGAGTGCACTATGACGACACCCTTTCGATTTTTGCTCATTTCACTCTGGTTAGCCACCGGATGGGCTCACGCAGAACCACTCAAGCAGGATCTGGTCCCGGAGCCCTTAAAACCTTGGGTCGATTGGGTTTTAAAAGATCATCCAAACCTTGACTGCCCTTTTCTTTATAACAACTACGAACAAAAACGTTGCAGCTGGCCATCCGAGCTTTCCCTGTCACTCACGCCCAAGGGCGCAAATTTTAAAGCCGGATGGCAAGTCGACAATGAGAGCTGGATAGTCTTGCCGGGCGATAGTCTCCATTGGCCGCAAGGGGTAACAGTCGATCAGAAGCCCGCGTTGGTCACCCTCAGGGATAACCGGCCCATGATCAAACTGACCGCCGGTTATTACGAGGTTGCCGGTTATTTTTTATGGGATACCATTCCCGAAACACTGCGAATCCCTGATGACACAGGCTTGATTTCCCTGATTATCAATAACAAAAGCGTAACTTCACCGCTCATCAAGCAAGGCCAACTCTGGTTGAAAGGCAGTGAAAGCGGTGCCGCAAAACCGGAAAGCCTGCAAAACAGTCAATCGCTTCAGGTTTTCAGACAGTGGATTGATGAAGTGCCTACTCAGATGATTACCCACATTGATATCGATGTTACCGGCACTGCACGCGAACTTAAACTGAACGCCCCTTTACTAGAAGGTTTTGTCCCTTTCCAGTTGGACAGCTCATTACCGGCCCGGCTTGAACCGGACGGCACGTTGTTGATACAGGCCCGCCCGGGCCGCTGGAGTTTGGACATCTGGACCCGACGCTCTGCAGCCTCCAAGCCTGTCGTTTTGAATCCAAATGATCCTAATTGGCCGCAAACCGAGATTTGGGTTTTTAATGCGCGGCCGGCTTTACGCGTCCTGGAAATTGAAGGCCTTACTCCGATTGATCCTTCACAAACGAACTTACCCCCCTCATGGCAACAATTACCCGCCTACAGCGTCAATGCGGGTCAGTCTTTCAGTTTTAAAATCATTCGCCGCGGCGATGCGGAACCGCAACCCAATCAATTAAGTCTGACGCGTAAGCTCTGGCTGGACTTTGACGGCCAGGGTTATACCGTGAATGACCGGATTACCGGTATGCTATCCCGTGGCTGGCGGCTGGACGCTCAACCTGGCATACAGTTGGGAAAAGTCAGTCTGGATGGTCAGAATCAATTAATTACAGTCAACAAAACCACTGCCAAAGAAGGTGTTGAGGTCAGAAAAGGATCTATTATACTGGATGCAGACAGCCGGATAATCGGTGAAATCAGCACACTCAAGGCGGTAGGCTGGGATCAGGGTTTCAGCCAGGTTAATGCTGAACTCAACCTTCCCCCAGGATGGCGGCTGATTGCTGCAGGAGGCGTCGATAATGCACCGGATAGCTGGCTCTCTCGATGGACATTATTGGATTTATTCCTGGTCCTTATCGCTGCATTGGCAACGGCCCAGCTATGGAACTACAGCTGGGGTGCGCTTGCCTTGGTGACGCTTATCCTGATCTGGCATGAGCCTGGAGCCCCTCAATGGGTATGGCTCACTATTCTGGCTTCCATAGCGCTTATCAGAGTATTACCGGAAGGTAAATTTCTTACCCTGGTTAAAGGTATTCGCAATGCACTTGGCCTCTATCTGGTTGTTGTAACCATTCCTTTTATGATAGCTCAAGTCCGAATGGGGCTTTATCCGCAACTCGAACAGCCGTGGCACACCATTCAGGTTCAAAATTATGCTGCGGGAGGCAGCCCCTCAATGGAGGTTTCTGAGACTTTGAGCGATATGGCAGTTGCACCGGCACCTACTGCACCCCAAACTAAAATGCGCAGTCTGTCCAACGCCACTAAAGGCGATTACTATGCCACCCCCAATCAGAATTTGGCCCATACAGATCCCAATGCACGGATTCAAACCGGTCCCGGCTTGCCTCAGTGGCAATGGCGTAAAGTTCATTTATCCTGGAATGGCTGGGTTGATAGCCAGCAAGTCATCAGCCTATGGTATTTGTCACCGGCAATGTCCATGTTGCTGAACTTTATCAGAGTGATTTTGATTGTTTTACTCGGGCTATTACTGTTCGGATTGAATCTTAAACCATTCAACATAAGGTTTCCGAGCCTCGCAGGCTTGATGCTTTTGCCGCTGTTATCGCTTCCAAGCCAGGATACCTTTGCGGCTTTTCCCGATCCCACTTTGCTGGAGGAACTGAAAAACCGGATGCTGGAAGCCCCTGACTGCTTACCCGGCTGTGCTCAGATTTCTCATATGCAGCTGACAATTTCCGATCAGATGTTGAACATAGACCTGGAAATTCATACCGAGCAATCTGTAAGCCTGCCTTTACCGGCACAAAACGAGCAATGGTTTCCCAATCAGGTACTGGTAGACGGCAAACCCGCAACCGCTTTATTCAGCAAAGAAAATAGCTTGTGGCTGGGATTAACCAGAGGTCGGCATTCAGTAACAATGCGGGGAGCTCCTCCTGTATTGTCAAAATTTACATTGCCTCTGGGGTTACAACCCAATTACACAGAAATCAGTCTTTCCGGATGGGAAGTGAATGGACTGCATGAAAATGGGTCAACAGACGGCCAATTGCAATTCACCCGAGTGCAACAACTTGCCGGAACAGCGAAAACGGCGACTCTGGAACCCGGCGTTCTCCCGCCATTTGTCAAAGTTGAACGGTTTTTACACCTGGGACTGGATTGGCGGATATCGACTCAAGTCATTCGCATGTCTCCACCCGGAACGGCGATTGTGCTTGCCCTACCCCTAATTAACGGTGAGGCCGTCACAACGGCTGGTATACGCGTCAACGATAAGACGGTTCAGGTCAACATGACTGCTGACCAAATGGTTCTGCGCTGGGATTCTGTTCTGGAAAAAGCAGATGCGATTCAATTGACAGCCGGGGAAACTCAGGACTGGATTGAAGTATGGCGCGCCGATATTAGTCCGGTCTGGCATATTGAAACCCGTGGCATTACCATGATGCACGTCGACAAACAAGGCTATTGGCAACCAGAATGGCACCCTTGGCCGGGTGAAAAACTTGATATTCAGGTAACCCGACCTGAAGCTGTTAAAGGTCAAAATTTAACCATTGAAAGTAGCCGCTTAAGCACGAAACCCGGGCAAAGGTCACGTCAGGTGGACCTGCAATTAACCATTAACAGTTCTTTGGGTACCCAGCACACCCTAAAACTGGCACCGGATGTTGAACTGGAATCCGTTATTATCCAGGGTTCAAGTCAACCGATTCGCGCCAAAGAGGGACTGGTGACGCTGCCTTTGAGCCCCGGTAAACAAAGCATTAGCCTGAGATGGCAGGAACCTGAAGGCCTCTCTTTCCGTATGGATACATCGAAAGTGGATTTGGGTTTACCCAGCGTAAATACTGATTTGCAAGTCATTCTGGGTCAGGATAGATGGATCCTCTATACGTTGGGCCCCAAATTTGGTCCAGCAGTTCTTTTTTGGGGCGTATTGATAGTTCTTGCCGGACTGGCGTTGGGTTTGGGTAAAATTGCCTTAACACCTATAAAGCATTGGCAATGGCTGCTTTTGTTGATTGGATTAAGTCAAGTCTCCATTCTTTCTGGTTTAATCGTGGTCTTGTGGCTTATTGCTTTGGGTGCAAAAGCTCAATACCCTGAATCAATTAGCCGCTATTTCAATGCCGTGCAGCTGGGACTGGGCGCATTGACTCTGATGTCATTGACGATTCTGTTTATCGCCGTCGAACAGGGTTTGCTGGGAGCACCTGACATGCAAATCATCGGCAATCAATCTTCGGCTTATTCTCTAAACTGGTATCAGGATAGAAGTGAGGCTCAACTGCCTGTTTCAACCGTATTTTCTGTTCCGTTGATTGTTTATCGGATACTGATGCTGGCTTGGTCGTTATGGCTGGCTGTATCACTGTTGAACTGGTTGAAATGGGGCTGGAGCTGTTTTTCAAAAGAGGGCGTTTGGAAAAAAGCACCTGTCAAACCGAAACCCATGTCCGATTCAGACACGACTGCTCCCACCATTAAGGATGAGCATAAATAGCTGTCAATCAACCGAAGATTACTTATTAAATATCAGCGACTTGAAACTTTTAACCTTATTAAAGTCAGATTATTTATTTATCATTTGCCTCTTCGATTAATCAAAGGCGCTTATTACCTGAAAGTTGTAATATAATCACCGGTTTGCAGTTGCCTTCTTAGTTGAGGCAACAAATTATAAAATGTGAAGGCAACCCGTTTGACCGTTCGCATGACTACACAATGAGGGGAGAAAAGTACAATGTGTTGGAGTGGTGAAGCATCAACCGTGCTGGCTGCAGCCGGGTTGACAACAGCGCTTTATGTGGCAAGAAAAGGAGAATCAAAAGAATTATGGATCCCGCTGACTTATTTTGCATTAATGGAGTTACTTCAGGCGGCTACGTATATTTATATTGATGAATGCAGTGATCCCAATAATCAGGTCTTGACGTTGCTGGGATATCTTCACATAGCATTTCAACCATTTTTCGTAAATATGGTCGCCATGTACTTCATACCGGAAAGTGTGAAGCTGAAAATACGAACGACGGTATATACGATTTGTGCCATAGGTACACTCGCCATGCTCATCAAAATGTTTCCATTTGATTGGGCAGGAAAATGTAATATCGGCATTGAGGGCTTCTGTGGGGCGGGCACTTGCTCCGTTTCCGGCGATTGGCATATCGCTTGGCAAATGCCATTGAATGGCATTATGTCGGAACCGGTTCAATGGTTATTTGGATTCAATTGGGGGTTGCATGCATTTTCCTACATACTGGTCGCATTCTATTTACCACTTATGTACGGATCATGGCGTTTTGTAGGCTTTCATTATTTGATAGGCCCTTTAGTGTCCGACCTGACCACCACCGATCCCAACGAATATTGTGCCGTTTGGTGTCTTTTTTCAATTGCGTTATGTGTTTCGGTTATCAAAACCCCGATAAGAAAACATTTACACGTCAAAAAGTGGCCGTTTTATCAAAGACAAGTTTCAGACGCTTTATAATTCCGGTTTAGCCATTTGATGCAGCGTCTTCGGGCTGCATCAAACGGCATTGTTTTAAAACCTCAATCAAGGCCGGGACTGCTCAATGTCAGTTACCGGCTTCATTTAACAGGATTATCCCCCTGGCTCTATAAGGTTATCTCATGCTCAGTTATCGACACGGATTTCATGCCGGCAATTTTGCCGACGTGCTCAAACACAGCCTGATAAGCTTGGCAATCACTTCGCTAAATCAAAAAGAGAAACCCTACGTCTACATCGATACCCATGCCGGTGCTGGTCGCTATTTATTAAAATCAGCCTACGCCGAAAAAACCGGCGAATACCTTCGAGGCATTGCACGTTTATGGCAACTAACTGATATTCCGCCTGTATTAACCACCTACTTGGGGGTAATCAAATCACTGAACATGGGTAAGTCATTGATACATTACCCAGGCTCTCCCGCGCTAGTCAAAAAACTGATCAGACATCAGGACCGCATGCAATTAAGCGAATTGCATAGCAGTGATTTTCCTTTATTACTCGATTTGTTTAAAGGTGATAAGCAAGTAACTGTCAGCAAGGAAGACGGATTAAAATCATTACTTAAAAAATTGCCTCCCATTCAAAAGCGGGGCCTAATTCTCATAGACCCCAGCTATGAATTAAAGGAAGATTATCGTCTCGTTGTAGAATCGCTCAAGGCAGCTCTTAACCGATTTGCGACAGGCATTTATTGTTTATGGTATCCCGTAATTGACAGGGGAATAACTGAAAACTTGATGAAAACATTGATTGCTACCGGCATCCGCAGGCAATTGCGTATAGAGTTTTGTCCTGAACCCGATTCGTCCAGACCCGGTATGACAGGTTGCGGCATGTTATTCATCAATCCGCCTTGGCAATTGGAAAGCCAAGCTCGTGAGCTGTTACCCCTGCTTAATAAGCACCTGACAAACGATGAAGGTTGCTGGAAAATCGATTGGCAAGTGCCGGAATAGCCATTCTGATGCGTCATACTGTTTAACCTCCGACTCAATTGACTTTGACATAACTAATCTATGCTTCGAATTACCGAGATTAAATTGCCTCTTGATCATGATGACATTGCCTTAAAAAGTGCGATCATCAACAAGCTCAACATTTCTGTAGACGATTTATTATCTTACACTGTCTTTAAACGCAGTTACGATGCACGTAAAAAAGGCCATATTTGTTTTATTTATTCGGTAGACATTCAAACCTCATACGATGCGACTTTGTTGCAGCGCTTTGCAAATGATATCTGTGTGAGACCAACTCCGGATATGGCTTATCGTTTTGTTGCCAGGGCACCCTCTTCACTTAAAAACCAACCTGTTGTAATCGGCACCGGCCCCTGTGGTCTGTTTAGTGCCCTAATCCTGGCACAAATGGGATTTAAGCCGATTGTTCTTGAGCGGGGTAAAGCGGTTCGCGAACGTACAGTGGATACATTCGGTTTATGGCGAAAGAGACAATTCAATCAGGAATCTAATGTTCAGTTTGGGGAAGGAGGAGCGGGTACGTTCTCAGACGGAAAGTTATATAGCCAAATCAAAGACCCACAGTTTCGGGGCAGGAAAGTACTGACGGAATTTGTAAAAGCAGGGGCGCCCGAAGATATTTTATATGTGAACAAACCGCATATTGGAACCTTCAGGCTGGTTACGATGGTTGAGAATATGCGCGCCGAAATTGAGTCACTGGGTGGAACTATTCGTTTTCAAAGCAAAGTTGAAGATATTGTGATTGTGAATAGTCAGGTGCAGGGCGTCACTCTCTCTGGTGGAGAATTTATAGCCAGTGATCATGTGGTATTAGCCGTAGGCCACAGTGCGCGTGATACATTCAAAATGTTGTTCGACCGTGGCGTTTATATTGAGTCCAAACCGTTTTCTATCGGATTTCGTATTGAACATCCCCAATCAATGATCGATCAGTGTCGTTTTGGGCCACAAGCTGGAAATCCGCTCTTGGGTGCCGCAGACTATAAGCTGGTGCATCATTGCAATAATGGCCGAACTGTTTACAGTTTCTGTATGTGTCCAGGTGGAACCGTTGTTGCTGCAACATCTGAACCTGGCCATGTAGTTACAAATGGAATGAGTCAATATTCACGCAATGAACGAAATGCCAACAGCGCAATCGTCGTCGATATCTCACCGGATGATTACCCTGACAGCCCATTAGCCGGTGTCGATTTTCAGCGCAAATGGGAAAAATTAGCTTTTGAATTGGGGGGTAGAAATTATGATGCGCCGGCTCAACTAGTTGGTGATTTTCTTTCAGGTAAGCCCTCACTTCAGCTGGGTTCGGTCATACCATCTTATACGCCGGGGATACACTTATGCGATCTATCTTCCTGTCTGCCTGAATTTGTCATATCTGCGATTCGTGAAGCATTACCTGCCTTTGACAAAGTGATTAAGGGATTCGCTATGAATGATGCTATCTTAACAGGCGTAGAAACTCGCACTTCATCCCCAATTAGAATTAAAAGGAATGACTCTCTCCAAAGTCTTAATACGGCAGGTCTTTTTCCTGCCGGAGAAGGGGCTGGCTATGCAGGAGGAATATTATCTGCTGCTGTTGATGGAATTAAGATTGCCGAAGCAGTAGCAATTTCTATGATGAACAATAGAGAATAATTTTTTTAAACCGGAAATACACGGTCGCGAAAATATTCAAAACAAAAAAAACCCCACCGAGGGATTAACCTGGATGGGGTTTGATATAAGAGCCTGGCGATTCCCTACTTTCGCATGGCAAACTGCCACACTATCATTGGCGCTAAGCGGTTTCACTGCCGAGTTCGGGATGGGATCGGGTGGGCCACGCTCGCTATGGTCACCAGGCAAACTGGTTTGGCAGGTCAATCCTGCCGCATTGAGGCGTCGAAGGGCGCGCTAGGGGTCTAGTGCGTCGGCTTCAGCCGTCTCTTTGGAAATCTGTACACGTTCTCGCATATTTAAAGCGTCTGTCGGCTTACACCACCCAAACCGATTGGGTGTTATATGGTCAAGCCTCACGGGCAATTAGTATCAGTTAGCTTCATGCATTACTGCACTTCCACACCTGACCTATCAACCTGGTAGTCTCCCAGGGCCCTTCAGGGGACTCATGGTCCCAGTGAGATCTCATCTTGGGAGGGGCTTCCCGCTTAGATGCTTTCAGCGGTTATCCTGTCCGAACATAGCTACCCGGCAATGCCACTGGCGTGACAACCGGAACACCAGAGGTTCGTCCACTCCGGTCCTCTCGTACTAGGAGCAGCTTCCCTCAAATCTCAAACGCCCACGGCAGATAGGGACCGAACTGTCTCACGACGTTCTGAACCCAGCTCGCGTACCACTTTAAATGGCGAACAGCCATACCCTTAGGACCTGCTTCAGCCCTAGGATGTGATGAGCCGACATCGAGGTGCCAAACACCGCCGTCGATATGAACTCTTGGGCGGTATCAGCCTGTTATCCCCGGAGTACCTTTTATCCGTTGAGCGATGGCCCTTCCATTCAGAACCACCGGATCACTAAGACCTACTTTCGTACCTGCTCGATGTGTCTATCTCGCAGTCAAGCGTGCTTTTGCCTTTACACTCATCGCATGATTTCCGACCATGCTGAGCACACCTTCGTGCTCCTCCGTTACTCTTTAGGAGGAGACCGCCCCAGTCAAACTACCCACCAGACACTGTCCCCAATCCAGATAATGGACCTAGGTTAGAACTTCGAACATACCAGGGTGGTATTTCAAGGTTGGCTCCACAACAACTGGCGTTGCTGCTTCAGTGCCTCCCACCTATCCTACACAAATAGGTTCAAAGTCCAGTGTCAAGCTATAGTAAAGGTTCACGGGGTCTTTCCGTCTAGCCGCGGGTACACTGCATCTTCACAGCGATTTCAATTTCACTGAGTCTCGGGTGGAGACAGTGTGGCCATCGTTACGCCATTCGTGCAGGTCGGAACTTACCCGACAAGGAATTTCGCTACCTTAGGACCGTTATAGTTACGGCCGCCGTTTACCGGGGCTTCGATCAAGAGCTTCTCCGAAGATAACCCCATCAATTAACCTTCCGGCACCGGGCAGGCGTCACACCCTATACGTCCACTTTCGTGTTTGCAGAGTGCTATGTTTTTGCTAAACAGTCGCAGCCACCAGTTTAATGCTACCTCTTTCAGCTCCAACCGCGAGGGCTTTCACTTACTCAAGGCGTACCTTCTCCCGAAGTTACGGTACCATTTTGCCTAGTTCCTTCACCCGAGTTCTCTCAAGCGCCTTAGAATTCTCATCCCACCCACCTGTGTCGGTTTAGGGTACGGCCACTCGTAACCTGAAGCTTAGAGGTTTTTCTTGGAAGCATGGCATCAGTTACTTCGTCTCTAAAGAGACTCGTCATCACGCCTCAGGATTGCCAAACCGGATTTGCCTAGTCTGACTCCCTACACGCTTAAACTACCTATTCCAACAGGTAGCTAACCTAGCCTTCTCCGTCACCCCATCGCAGTTACGACCGGTACAGGAATATTAACCTGTTTGCCATCGACTACGCCTTTCGGCCTCGCCTTAGGTACCGACTAACCCTGCGTCGATTAGCGTTGCGCAGGAAACCTTGGGTTTTCGGCGTGGGGGTTTTTCACCCCCATTATCGTTACTTATGTCAGCATTCGCACTTCTGATACCTCCAGCCACCTTCTCAAGTGACCTTCACAGGCGTACAGAACGCTCCTCTACCGATTACACTAAAGTGCAATCCCGTAGCTTCGGTACTATGCTTAGCCCCGGTAAATCTTCCGCGCGAGCCGACTCGACCAGTGAGCTATTACGCTTTCTTTAAAGGATGGCTGCTTCTAAGCCAACCTCCTGGCTGTCTGGGCCTTCTCACATCGTTTCCCACTGAGCATAGATTTGGGGACCTTAGCTGACGGTCTGGGCTGTTTCCCTTTTCACGACGGACCTTATCACCCGCCGTGTGTCTCCCGTGCTGAAACTTGTTGGTATTCGGAGTTTGCATCGGGTTGGTAAGTCGAGATGACCCCCTAGCCGAAACAGTGCTCTACCCCCAACAGTTATACACGAGGCGCTACCTAAATAGCTTTCGAGGAGAACCAGCTATCTCCGAGCTTGATTAGCCTTTCACTCCGATCCACAACTCATCCGAATCTTTTTCAACAGATCCCGGTTCGGCCCTCCAGTAAGTATTACCTCACCTTCAGCCTGGTCATGGATAGATCGCCCGGTTTCGGGTCTAATCCCAGCGACTGAACGCCCTGTTCAGACTCGCTTTCGCTACGCCTCCCCTATTCGGTTAAGCTTGCCACTGAGATTAAGTCGCTGACCCATTATACAAAAGGTACGCAGTCACGGAACAAGTCCGCTCCTACTGCTTGTACGCATACGGTTTCAGGATCTATTTCACTCCCCTCTCCGGGGTTCTTTTCGCCTTTCCCTCACGGTACTGGTTCACTATCGGTCGATAAGGAGTATTTAGCCTTGGAGGATGGTCCCCCCATATTCAGACAAGGTTTCACGTGCCCCGTCCTACTCGTTTTCACAACTGAGGCATTTTCGTGTACGGGGCTATCACCCTGTATCGCCAGACTTTCCAGTCTGTTCCACTAATGCCTTAATTGCTTAAGGGCTGGTCCCCGTTCGCTCGCCACTACTAAGGGAATCTCGGTTGATTTCTTTTCCTCCGGGTACTTAGATGTTTCAGTTCTCCGGGTTTGCTTCCTACACCTATGTATTCAGTGCAGGATAGTCAGGTTATCCTGACTGGGTTTCCCCATTCGGAAATCCGCGGATCAAAGTTTGTTTGCAAACTCCCCGCGGCTTATCGCATGCTACAACGTCCTTCATCGCCTCTTATCGCCTAGGCATCCACCGTATGCGCTTATTCACTTGACCATATAACCCCAATCAGTCTGGCGTTCAGTGGCTTCCCGTTTCTGGGTTACCCTGTGCTCCAGGCCGGCTGTGGTTTGATCAGCTGACATGTTCGCTTTTTTTCTGCTTGAGAACTCATTCAGTTCACCTTCGCTTGCGCTTCGGTGTTCTTGAACTCGTTTATGTATCTTCTTCGCTTTTATGCTTGCGCATTCCAGCTATGAATTTACAGTGTACAGATTTCCAAATTGTTAAAGAGCCTTGATGATGTTACTTATCAAGTCTATAAAACCTCGCCCCGCTTGCCTAAACAAAGGGCAGGATAAAGTCTTATAGAGTTGATGTATCGTCGACAGCCTGTGTCTTTCTTGGTGGAGCCAAGGAGGATCGAACTCCTGACCTCCTGCGTGCAAGGCAGGCGCTCTCCCAGCTGAGCTATGGCCCCATTAAGTAGGTTCCCTCGCCCGTCTACCGGCCTTGGCGCTTTGCAAGGTGGTGGGCCTGGGAGGACTTGAACCTCCGACCTCACCCTTATCAGGGGTGCGCTCTAACCAACTGAGCTACAGGCCCAGGCTCGTGTCGTGCTTGATCAAAATAATTTGTTGTGGGTACTCATGATACGTGTCGGCGCGTCTTTGTAAGGAGGTGATCCAGCCCCAGGTTCCCCTAGGGCTACCTTGTTACGACTTCACCCCAGTCATGAATCACAAAGTGGTAAGCGCCCTCCCGAAGGTTAAACTACCTACTTCTTTTGCAACCCACTCCCATGGTGTGACGGGCGGTGTGTACAAGGCCCGGGAACGTATTCACCGCGACATTCTGATTCGCGATTACTAGCGATTCCGACTTCATGCAGTCGAGTTGCAGACTGCAATCCGGACTAGGACCGGCTTTCTGGGATTTGCTTACTCTCGCGAGTTCGCGGCCCTCTGTACCGGCCATTGTAGCACGTGTGTAGCCCTACCCATAAGGGCCATGATGACTTGACGTCGTCCCCACCTTCCTCCGGTTTATCACCGGCAGTCTCCCTAGAGTTCCCAGCTTGACCTGTTGGCAACTAAGGATAAGGGTTGCGCTCGTTACGGGACTTAACCCAACATCTCACGACACGAGCTGACGACAGCCATGCAGCACCTGTCTCAGAGTTCCCGAAGGCACTCCGCTATCTCTAACAGATTCTCTGGATGTCAAGGGTAGGTAAGGTTCTTCGCGTTGCATCGAATTAAACCACATGCTCCACCGCTTGTGCGGGCCCCCGTCAATTCATTTGAGTTTTAACCTTGCGGCCGTACTCCCCAGGCGGTCAACTTAATGCGTTAGCTGCACCACTAAGTCTTTTAAAAGACCCAACGGCTAGTTGACATCGTTTACGGCGTGGACTACCAGGGTATCTAATCCTGTTTGCTACCCACGCTTTCGTACCTCAGCGTCAGTTTTAATCCAGAGAGCCGCCTTCGCCACTGGTGTTCCTTCAGATCTCTACGCATTTCACCGCTACACCTGAAATTCCACTCTCCTCTATTAAACTCTAGTTACCCAGTATCAAATGCAGTTCCCAGGTTAAGCCCAGGGCTTTCACATCTGACTTAAATAACCGCCTACGCACGCTTTACGCCCAGTAATTCCGATTAACGCTTGCACCCTCCGTATTACCGCGGCTGCTGGCACGGAGTTAGCCGGTGCTTCTTCTAAAGGTAATGTCAAGAGCAAGGGTATTGGCCTTACTTTTTTCCTCCCAATTGAAAGTGCTTTACAACCCTCAGGCCTTCTTCACACACGCGGTATTGCTGGATCAGGCTTTCGCCCATTGTCCAATATTCCCCACTGCTGCCTCCCGTAGGAGTCTGGGCCGTGTCTCAGTCCCAGTGTGGCTGATCGTCCTCTCAGACCAGCTATAGATCGTCGCCTTGGTAGGCCTTTACCCCACCAACTAGCTAATCTAACGCAGGCTCATCTGATAGCGCGAGGTCCGAAGAGCCCCCGCTTTCCCCCGTAGGGCGTATGCGGTATTAGCGTGAGTTTCCCCACGTTGTCCCCCACTACCAGGCAGATTCCTACGCGTTACTCACCCGTCCGCCACTCGTCAGCGCCCGAAGGCCTGTTACCGTTCGACTTGCATGTGTTAAGCATACCGCCAGCGTTCAATCTGAGCCATGATCAAACTCTTCAGTTTAATATGGTTTGCCACTCAGTTAGATGAGTGACCAATCTTGGCTCGACTTCAGAATTAAACGTCATTACTTGAATTAACGTGTAATACTTGCGTCGATTATCTTTTTAACTGCCAGACATCGCGCCACAAGCACCCACACAAATTATTTTGATCGACTTGTTAAAGAGCCAGGACTTTCGCCCTGTTGAGCCTGACTATTATACAGACTCGCTTTTCGTTGTCAACACCTTGTTTAACTTTTCTTCCCTCCCTGACCCCTCACCGTCGTCCTGACCGCTGAAGAGCTGCACATTCTACAATATCTTTCTAATCTGTCAAGCTTTTGTTTTGGATTTGTTTACTCGGTTTGACTAGCAATAACTAAGTCGTTGTTTTTATCTTTAAATTGCATGTTATAAAGCTTTGCATAGGCTCCGCCTTTCTTGAGCAATTCTTTGTGGCCGCCCTGTTCTACGATTTGTCCATTAGCCAGGACGATGATGACGTCTGCATTTTCTATTGTTGATAATCGGTGTGCTACGACAATAGTCGTCCTGTTTTTTAACACCTGACTCAAGGCCGCCTGAATGTAATGTTCGGATTCAGTATCTAGTGCAGATGTCGCTTCATCCAATATCAAAACCGGCGCATCTTTTAAAAGCGCTCTGGCAAGCGCCAAACGTTGCTTTTGACCGCCTGATAATTTAACGCCATTTTCACCAATTTCAGTATTAAGACCATTTGGCATTTTTTCGATAAAATTCATCGCATAAGCCGCTTCAGCTGCATTAGCTATTTTTTCTAAGGCAACTCCCTCTAAATGCCCATAAGCAATGTTTTTTGCAACCGTGTCATTGAATAGTGTTACGTGCTGAGTTACTAGAGCAATATGCTTACGTAGATTTTCCAGGGTGTATTGCTTGATCTCTATGCCATCCAGCAATATTTGCCCCTCTTTATAATTGTAAAAGCGCGGCAGCAAGTTGATCAGCGTACTCTTTCCACCACCCGACGCTCCCACTAGCGCAACCGTCTGCCCAGGCAAGACGGTAAAGCTTATATTTTTTATTGCATAAGTTTTCGAGCCTTCATATTTGAAGCTGACGTTTTTAAAATCAATCCTACCTTTACAATGCTCAATACTTAAGGGGCCTTCATTTGATTCGGGAGGCTCGTCGAGGATTATAAATAATGACTCTGCGGCAACCATTCCCTTTTGAATTTTCGAGTTTGCATCACTTAATTGCCGAATTGGTCTTGGCAGTAAAAATGCCGTCGTCAGAAATGCTACAAATTCACCTGCTGTCGCGGTCTGCATCATAACCAGCGACATGTACATCAGACCGGCTAAAGCAATACCTATAATCAACTGCATCAAAGGCCCGTGAATTGCTGATGTAGCCTCTAATTTCAAACTTTGACGCCTGTGATACTGACTGCTTTTTTTAAACCGCTCCTTTTCGTATTCTTCCCCACCATAGCTCCTGACAATTCTGTGCCCGCTTACCAGCTCTGAAGTGATATGCGTCATTTCTCCTACGGTATCTTGAATCTTGCGGCTTAACGCTCTCAACCTTTTACTGACATAGATCACTAGCCAAGTAATAAATGGCGTTACCGACATAAATGCGAGCGCCAATATCCAATCTATATAAATAAGATATCCGATGAGCCCAATCGTTGTTAATCCTTCTCTGATAATCGTTTTCACTGAATCAGTTGCTGCCTGCGTAACCTCTCCGACATTATGAGTAATTCGCGACATCATGTAGCCGCTATTGTTTGAATCGAAATACGCTGTAGGCAATAGCGTATAATGATCGAATATCTTACATCTGAGAACATGCACTACAGTGGTCGAAACTTTTGCAATAAAAAAATTTCCCAAATAGGCCCCGACACCTCTCACCAGCATCAGTCCAACAAAGATTAGCGGCATAATATGAATACTTTCGCGCGTGTTACCTTGCAGAGAATCAATAATATGCTTCAGGATTGCTGCAAACAGAGGTTGTGTTGCCGCATAAAGCATAAAGCCGATGACACTTATTGCGAACCAGCGCCAATAAGGAATGACATAAGTTAAGAGTCTTTTATAAATCTTCAACCCGTTTCTTTGCTTCATATTTTTAGCTTTTGTTTGTGTCTTTGCCAAAATTGAGTGTCTCTTGTAGTTATTGATAAATTTTCGAACCCATTATTAATTCTTAAACGATTTCGATTAAATCGCCTAATCTAGCCTGAGGCGACTGGATTTCCCTGGACTAAACTTACAGCTAGCGATGGGATCGGCTAAAAGCAATTCTGCTTTAGGTCAATTGTGAATTAAGTCTTTTTGATTAATGAGCACTCGAAGCAAGCACTCATATATTATGAAGCTTGGGAGAACTCAATTGAGTTCTCCCAGTGAGTAAAAGATTCTTTATTTTTTTTCAAATACCAGGCTGAATGTAACCGGTACCGCACTGCTAATACTATTTAGTTTGGCAATTTCCATTAACTTTTTAACACCCGGTTCCAGGCCGAAATCGCCGGGAATCAAAATAATTGGTTCTAATGTGGAAGCAACAAGCTTATTATCGGCCAATTTAATTATTCTCAATTTGGCACTAATTTCTTTTTTCATGCCATGCAGATCTAAATTAGCCTTTACGAGTAGATCTTTCATTGATCCAGCTTTTTGCAAGGAATCAAAGATTTTGGGCTCAAGCTTGAGCTCAACGGTTGCTTGTGGAAACTGTTTAATATCGAACAAATGTTCTTTCATTCGATCATTTCTAATAGGTATCTGAGTTTCAACACTGGCTAAATCAATGTCTAATTTGGCTTTATCGCCGATTATTTCTCCTGAAATATTCAGAAAAGTATGCACTTCAGTCACAGCTGCATTTTTTGTGCTCATAAAGCTAAATGTCGTATCTTTTGAACTTAGCGTCCAATCAGCGGCAAAAAGCGGCGATGTGGTCAATAACATCAATATTAGTAATTTTTTCATCTCATATCTCCAGTGACGTGATCATTCCGAAATTCCCAAAAACCAGTTTTCTTTCATTCGCTTTCTGTACTTTGACAGGTTTCAGGTATTGACTTACTCAAAAACACATAACCCAAGCTTGCTTTTAGCGCTCTCAATACAGGAGGAGCGCCCATCATGGCCACCGCATCCACCAAACAATACCATGCAGCGACCCCGCTAGGTGGATTACCTTGAGGCAAACTCAACACTGGATCAATCGGCGCCCAAACCCAAGTTCCCATCGCAGTTCCAATTAATTCCAGCCAAGTGGTTATAAAAAATGCCGCCAGATAGACCATAGGCGATCGGCCTTTAAATAAATAACCTAAAAATACACAATATAATAAAGCGCCTACCGAATCACCTTGTTCTGGCAAACCGCTAACTCCCCATATTGACCATAAGCCACAAACGATGACAACAAAAGCTGCAATTTGCCTGGCAAAACGCTGAAAAAAACCGGATCGGGCCAAAGCTACAGCAGTTAGGTAAACCATTCCGTGCCCCGGAGGAACATAGGCCGGCACATTTTCAAAACGATAGGTATAACCACCCATAAATGGCGAGGCAAAATGTTCCCCAATCGTAGCGAAAATAACCGCTATAAGCACTTGTATTCTGACTTCGTGATTCTCTCCCAACAAAAGCCCTAATAAAAATACCCAGCCACAAACACCCAACGCATTTTGTTTTTCCAAGGTAGCATTAGCGTCTGATATTAGACAGACGGCCACACAAAAAAAAGTAAACGCTGCTATGAAATAATCGCGTGTTCTATGCTCATAAACCACACCGGTTTTAGGAAAGTGTCTTAACATTTTTGACTCTAAATTTTTTTATAACCCAGGGATAACCAAAATGTCACCCCTCTACAAGCAGCCAAGCAATTATCGCATACCGGCTTAATTTCCCCACTGTTACAAACAACACAAAAGTAATCAATGGGTATTTTAACCATCCGCTGGCAAAACAAAAGCCATCACCAACAACAGGCAGCCAAGAAAACAATAGAGACCATTTACCCCAGGATCTCATCCAATCAATTGCTCGCTGTTTGTTTTTTGGAAGTAAATTTTCCACTGGGAATTTTTTTGCAGCACACAAACCTAGAAACCACGTTGTTATTGCTCCTAGCGTATTTCCTATTGTTGCTACCAGGACCAACATCATCACATCATAACCACCGCCCACGACCAAATAGCCCAGAACAATCTCCGACCCCCCGGGCGCGAGAGTGGATGAGATAAATGCGCTAAAAAACAGACTTAACAACTCCAATAAAAACGTCCCAATCTATCGCCCATAAAAAAACCCCTGACACAAATGCAGCAGGGGCTTTATCGAATTAAACCTTATTTCTCAGGTAAAGATTTGTTTTTGCTTGATGAAATCACATTAAAAAGCTTGGCAATCAATTTTGTTATAAACCCGATGCCTTGCCCGATCAATTCAAACAAATAGGAAACCACCTCAGAAACGCTCATCCCCTTGAACTTACGCATCATAAATGGAGCAATCAGTAACCCTGCCGCCAGGCCAATAACCAGTACACCTGAAATTAAGGAGTCGTTTTGGTCTTGAACAGAGGGTGCAGTTACTGGTTTTGATTCTATAGCCGCGTTAGGATTAATAGCAGGTTGCTGACTCACAGGTATATCAACTTTCGCCATTCCATAGTCATCGGGTATAACATAAGCGGTAACCCCCGGTATGCTAGGCAAATCTCCGCTTCCCTTACCTACCTTTAACTGGCCTTTCATTCCCTTTTCCATGTGCTGAGCAATATCACAATGAACCAGATAAGTTTTATCGCCCGGGGGCAGGATCAAGGTTCCGGAAATTTTGCCGGGGCCGGTCACCTCTAAGTGAAACATACCTTTAGGATATAAATATTTAGGTAGGCCATGCATCATCCATTGATGTCGAATGCTGTCTTCATTAATGAAATGAACAGTCAACTTGGTACAAGGCTCGAACTGGTATTCCTGCGTATCGAAGGCAAACATACGACCAGGAAATTTTTCAGCGTACTTATGACCGGCATGAACAGTAATTTCTTTTGTCGCAGCAATTTTATCGCAGCCGCCAGGAAGGGTTTCTGTGTTCTGCCCCATCACCATGCCGCCGCCCATATCCATTAGATGGCCGCCGCCGTGATCCATAAGATTATTATGTTCTTCTATTTCCTTGGCATTACTCAAAGTTGCCATCAGCAACAAACTTAATGCCGAAACCGTCAAGATTCCAGACTTCATTATTACCACCTAATCGAATTTAAACTTCTTGGCTCATCTTATCAGTGACTTACACGATGTCCACAAGTATATATTTTGTAACTGAAGCACTACACGCTTCCTAGACTCTTTCAAAATAATGCAACTGCATTAAATCGTAGTAACTTAACGCCTCTAGCAGCTACAAGATGAATTAGTAACTCTTCATGTTGACCTTAGCCGCTCCGGGTAGTTCCCACTGAAATCAGTATTTGTAGGTATGGCATACAATCAAGAATAAACGCCAAAATTTGCCGCCTTAGAATTTTTAGTCACACTCCATGGCAGAATTATTTTCTTATTTGAGAAGCTGGTTAGCAAATTTGGCCAAACTGCATGTTTATTCAATTTCACTGCTGTTACTGATTATTTTACAAACAGCGATCAATAATCTTGCTATGCGAATGGCTTAATTTGACAGCACCCAAGCTTGTATTAAAGAGGGTGCTGTCAGAACAAGCTAAAATTGAATAATCAAGCGTTTTTCAATTTTGTTATTAGATCGTCAATTTTTTTCTTGAAACCCGCGTTAGACAGGTAAAAAACATACAAACCTGCTAATAAGAAAAATGCGTACAGACCATAGCTTCCCTTACTTGCCGCCTTACCACCGCCGGCTGTAAAGCTCATATGAGCATCCAGTCTTTCGCCTTGATCAGGAACCAACGTAATATGGATCAGGTATTTGCCTGGTTCAGGCACTCCATTTTCCAAAGACAATACAACAGTCCCTGATTTATGCTTTGCGGCTTCTTGAAAGAAAACACGTTTACCTTCAGGCTCTTTTGTCACTTCGAATTCAATTGACATATTCCGGTAACGAACATCCTGATAATCAAAAACAAGCTGCGTCAACGTACCTGTGCTGGGAATACTTCCACAAAAGTCTTCCGCAGGAAATGCTTTTGGCTGATACGCAGTGTAATGAATCCAATGCGATGGCTCCAATTCAAATTTACACTGATCAGTATCGGTACCCGCTGCACCACCATGCGCCCACAACGTAGCAGAAAAAGCTAACCCTATTATGGTTAGCAAACCCTTTCTTACTAAACCTGATTTATTCATAGTACCTTCCAGTTGTAGTAGTTAATTATTATTGTCGATAATCGCTTTATGCTATTCTCAGACTTATTCTTAAGAATGGGGTCAGTGATTAACAATTGTCATAAAACTCAAGTCCATCATGTATAATTTCACCCCATAACGGCAATGAACTCTAACATATCACCCTATACAAATAAAGTTAATGCTATGCGCACACCCATCGTTTGAAGCAAGTACATTACCAAAATCTAATATACTGGCAATCGTACCGATATGCATCTGTTTTTGAATTTTTTTTGACCACCTACCCACTCTGGAGCCAAAATAAATGCCTTCTCCTACAAGATCCCCCGCCTGGAAAGCACTGCAAAATCATTATTCATCACTGCAGAACTTCCAACTCCGAGAAGCTTTTGCGTCAAACCCCAGACGATTCAATGAACTTTCAATTCAGTTCAACGACATATTGTTCGACTTTTCTAAAAACCTAATTACACCCACAACACTTGAGTTATTGGTTGAATTGGCAATCGATTCAAACCTGACCGAAAAAACAGAAGCGATGTTTTCCGGCCAAAAAATTAATCATACCGAACAGCGGGCGGTGCTTCATACGGCGCTTAGAAACCGGAGCAATATCCCGGTTTATGTTGAAAATCAGGACGTCATGCCAAAAATCAATGCCGTCTTAAAACAGATGCGGCATTTCACCGACGAAGTCCGAAGTGGAAAATGGCTTGGATATACCGGTAAACGAATTACCGATGTGGTTAATATAGGCATTGGCGGGTCTAATTTAGGTCCCAAAATGGTTTCAACCGCATTGACACCCTATGCATCAAAGTCCCTTAAAGTGCATTTTGTTTCAAACATCGATCAAGCGGATTTGATTGAAACTCTTAAACCTTTATCACCCGAAACCACATTGTTTCTTGTCGCCTCCAAGACGTTCAACACACAAGAAACGATGACTAATGCACGCTCCGCAAGAAACTGGTTGTTACTACATTCCAAAGATGAAAGTGCGATCAGCCAGCATTTCGTCGCCATTTCCACCCATATCGAGAATGTGACCGAATTTGGTATCAACCCTGATCACATGTTTGAATTTTGGGACTGGGTCGGCGGACGCTACTCCTTGTGGTCTGCCATAGGCTTATCTATTGCTCTAAACGTAGGTATGGATAATTTTGAGGAACTTCTACTTGGCGCTCATGAAGTCGATCAACATTTCAGGACGACTCCTTTTGACAAAAATATTCCGGTAATCATGGCACTGCTGGGTATTTGGTATAACAATTTTCATAACGCCGAATCCTATGCCATTCTGCCTTATGATCAATCCATGCGGCACTTTTCAGATTACTTGCAACAAGGTGACATGGAAAGTAATGGTAAAAGCGCGGATATGCACGGCAACAAAGTTGATTACAGTACAGGGCAAATCATTTGGGGACAACAAGGCACAAATGGTCAACATGCTTTCTATCAGCTGATGCATCAAGGCACCAAATTGGTTCCTTGCGACTTCCTTGCCGCTGCCTACAGTCATTACGAGTTACCTGACCATCATGAAATTTTAATTTCAAATTTTTTAGCTCAGCCGGAAGCGTTAATGCGCGGTAAAACTGCAGATGAAGTAAAAGCCTCTCTTTCTGCTTCTGATAGAGAAAACGAAGCTTTGGTCGCATCGAAGGTATTTTCAGGCAATAAACCTTCAAATTCCTTTCTATTCAAAAAACTGACGCCAAAAACGCTTGGCTCTTTGATTGCTTTCTACGAACATAAAATTTTTGTACAAGGCGTCATCTGGAATATCAATTCCTTTGATCAAATGGGCGTTGAGCTTGGCAAAGTGCTCGCTAGAGCCATATTGCCCGAGCTTTTATCGGATGAAATGAGCACCAGCCACGACAGTTCGACCAATAACCTGATTAATACGTATAAAAAATTACGTAGCTAGTGCGCATCATTGCAAGACTGTTAATTTGTTTCAGTTGGATTGCACTTTTATCGACCTGTGATGCGAACTTTTCCATGCTCAACAAGCTGGAACAAATTAAACAAAAAGGCATTATCAAAATCCTCACCCGCATTGACCCGACGACCTATTATGAGGGGCCTGATGGGTATAAGGGACTGGAATATGATCTGGCGCTTTTATTTGCTGAACATCTGGGCGTCGAAGCCCACTTTGTCATACCCGAAACTTTTGATGGCATTCTGACACGAATAAGCCGGGGAAAAGGCGATATAGCAGCGGCAGGCCTGACAATTACCAAGGAACGCCAGCAAGTTATGCGTTTCAGCTTGCCGTATGACGAGATTACCGAACAGCTTATTTACCGAACCGACAAAAGACGCCCAAAGGATATTCCCAGCCTTAGTGGTGGTGTCTTCGAAATTGTCAAAGGCACCAGTCATGAGCAAACCCTGCTTGATAATCAACAGACCTTCCCCGAGTTAGAATGGGATATCAACAGCTATCTTGATACCAATGCCCTGCTATATCTGGTCAATGAAGGGCTGATCGACTATACGCTCGCAGATTCCAACCAGTTACAGTTGCTGCAACGCATTTATCCCAAACTGGAAATCGCCTTTGATATTTCAGAGCCCCGGCGTTTGGCTTGGGCACTTGAAAATAGCCGCGATTCAAGTCTTTATGACGAGGTCAATTCTTTTTTTAGCCTGATCAAACAAAATAAAACCCTGGAGCAGTTGCTGGAGCGTCATTATGGTCATGCCAACGTCTTGTCCTACCAAGGCAATTGCACATTCCGTCGCCACATCAGGCAACGCCTCCCCAAATATCAGACGCATTTTATGAATGCAGCGGATCAGTATCACCTTGATTGGCGACTTCTTGCCGCTATCGGTTATCAGGAGTCTCGTTGGCTTAAAGACACAACGTCTCCGACGGGAGTTAAAGGTCTGATGATGCTGACCAACATAACGGCTTCGGAAATGGGCATCAGCAACAGAACCGACCCTTACCAAAGCATAGAAGGAGGTGCCCATTACTTTTCACTGACCATTGACAAGATCCCAACTCCAATTCCTGAGCCGGATCGGACCTGGTTTGCTCTAGCCGCTTACAATGTCGGTAAAGCACATGTTGAAGACGCAAGAATCCTGACCGCTCAACAAGGAAGCAATCCGGATAAATGGGTGGATGTCAAAAAAAGATTGCCTTTGCTTAGCCAGCCGAAATGGCATAAAAAAACCCGGCATGGTTACGCACGAGGTAATGAGGCGACACGTTATGTGGAAAATATCAGAAGTTATTTCGATTTGCTGGTGTGGTTGACAGAAGAAAATATCATTGAGAAAAATGCCATGCAGATAGAACCGCCGGAACCCGAGTTGAAAACACCCCCGATTATGCCGATGCTGCCACAAGCATTATAAATCGGCTAAAAGCTGAAATAACTCAGCGTCTAGCCTTGAAAAAATCTTTTAACATTCCTGAACAGATAGTCTCCATAACGCCTCCCGACCAGTCTACTTTATGATTTAAAAAAGGGGCTGAGGCCAAATTCATGACGCTACAGACGGCTCCCCTTTTTTCATCTCTTGCTCCAAAAACAAGCCGACCAATTCGCGCATGCACAATCGCCCCCATACACATCACACAGGGTTCCAGTGTCACGTATAAAGTGGTATCGATAAGCCGGTAATTTTGTAACTGTTTTCCTGCCTCGCGAATCACCAGTATTTCAGCATGGGCAGATGGATCATGGGTCGCGATAGGGCTGTTCCATGCTTCAGCTATACAACGATCACCTTTGACAATGACGGCCCCGACAGGCACTTCTCCCAAAGCTTCGGCGCGCTGGGCCAAACGCAGCGCATGCCGCATCCATGCCTCATCGGCTTCGTTTGTTTCTATTCCCACTCTATCGTTGCCGGAGGCTTTCCGGAAATATCATAGGTTACACGCGAGATGCCGGACACTTCATTGATAATTCTTCGCGAAACCAGATCAAGAAAATCATAAGGCAAATGAGCCCAGCGTGCGGTCATAAAATCAATTGTTTCGACGGCCCGCAACGCAATAACATAATCATATCGGCGCCCATCGCCCATCACGCCTACCGATTTGACCGGCAAAAAGACGGCAAATGCCTGACTGACTTTTTCGTAAAGCTCATGCCGGTAAAGCTCTTCAATAAAAATGGCATCCGCTTGACGCAGCAAATCTGCATAGCTTTTTTTGATCGAGCCAAGAATTCTGACACCCAAACCAGGCCCCGGAAAAGGGTGTCTGTAGACCATTTCGTAAGGCAAACCCAGTTCCACGCCTAATTTTCTGACTTCATCCTTAAACAATTCTCGCAGTGGCTCAACCAGCTTCAATTTCATATTTTCAGGCAAACCACCCACATTATGATGCGATTTGATTAAATGGGCTTTACCGCTTGTTGCCCCTGCAGATTCAATGACATCCGGATAAATTGTGCCCTGTGCCAGCCATTTGGCATCCTTGAGCTTGGCGGCTTCTTCATCAAAAATATCTATGAACAAATTACCGATAATTTTCCGTTTTTGCTCGGGATCGTCTATGTTTTCCAACGCCGACAAATAGCGTTGCTCCGCATTGACCCTGATCACTTTGACACCCATATGTTCGGCAAAGGTAGCCATCACCTGGTTACCTTCATTCAATCTCAACAAACCGGTATCGACAAACACACACGTCAATTGCTCACCAATGGCCTGATGCAGCAAAGCGGCGACCACAGAGGAATCCACACCTCCGGAGAGACCTAAAATCACATGATCGGACCCAACCTTTTCACGCACGGCACGGATACTGTCTTCTATGATATTGCCCGCCGTCCACAACACTTCACAGCGGCAAATTTCATTTACAAATCTCGATAAAATCCGCCCGCCTTGCCGGGTATGCGTCACTTCCGGATGAAACTGCAGGGCATAAAAGGATCGTGCTTCGTCAGCAATTCCGGCGATGGGTGCGCCTTCCGAACTTGCGATCAATACAAAGCCATCCGGCAATTCCACAACGCGATCGCCATGGCTCATCCATACATCCAGCAAGCCGTAGCCTTCCGGCGACAAATGATCTTCAATCCCTTTTAATAACTTGGAATGGCCACGGGCCCGAATTTGAGCATAACCAAATTCTCTATGATCAGAAGATTCAACTCTTCCGCCTAACTGCTCGGCCATTGTTTGCATGCCGTAACAGATACCGAGAACAGGCACATCTAACTCGAAAACAATTTGCGGCGCACGCGGCGTATCATGCTGGGTAACCGTCTCCGGCCCACCCGACAGAATTATTCCTTTCGGCGCAAATTTACTAATTGCATCCGCCGCCGCATCACAAGAAAAGATTTCACAGTAAACACCGATTTCTCTGATTCGGCGGGCAATCAATTGCGTATATTGAGAGCCAAAATCAAGAATTAAAATTTTATCGGAATGAATATCGGGTGTTTGTTGCGTGGTCACTTTATAAACTCGGATTGTAAATGGTTAACATATCAATATGGGGCACTCGGATTCAGTCCTTCATGTGCACTTTTAATCCATATGATAATTAGGCGCTTCTTTGGTAATAGTCACATCATGAACATGGCTTTCGCGCATTCCAGCGGTTGTGACCCGGACAAACTCGGCACGCTCATGCAAATCAGTGATGGTGCTGCAGCCGGTATAACCCATGCTGGACCTTACGCCGCCGAGTAATTGATGGATGATTGCAAACAAACTCCCTTTATAAGGCACTCTTCCTTCTATACCCTCAGGTACCAACTTCTCAACCGTATCGGTTCCCTCCTGAAAATAACGATCACTGGAACCTTGTTGTTGCGACATCGCGCCCAAAGATCCCATGCCACGATATGATTTGTAGGAGCGGCCTTGATACAGCTCAACTTCGCCGGGCGCTTCCTCGGTGCCGGCAAACAGACCGCCCAGCATGACACAATAGGCACCGGCAGCCAGTGCTTTAGCTACATCACCGGAATAACGGATACCCCCATCGGCAATCAAAGGCACACCTGACGGTTTAAGTGCTTCGGCTACATTGCTAACCGCGGTAATCTGAGGTACGCCGACACCTGCAACAATTCGGGTCGTGCAGATTGAGCCGGGTCCAATACCGACTTTAACGGCATCGGCTCCTGCCTCTACCAATGCCAAGGCGGCGGCGGCCGTAGCAATATTGCCGCCTATCACTTGAACATGAGGGTAGTTTTGCTTGACCCAACGCACTTTGTCTATCACACCCTGAGAATGCCCATGAGCTGTATCGACGACTATTACATCAACGCCCGCATTGACCAGCGCATCAACGCGCTCCTCTGTGCCTTCTCCGGTTCCGACAGCAGCGCCGACCCGCAATCGCTCCAAATGATCCTTGCACGCTTGAGGATAATCCTTGGCTTTCTGAATATCCTTAACCGTTATCATGCCCTTCAAATGAAAATCCTTGTTCACAACAAGCACCTTCTCTATGCGATGCTTATGAAGCAGCGCAATTGCCTCTTTGTGATCAGCATTTTCATTGACGGTGACCAGTCTCTCTTTTGGCGTCATCACTGTTGACACGGGTTCATCAAAACGCGTCTCAAAACGCAAATCCCGGCTGGTTACAATCCCTACCAGTTCATCGCCGTCAACAACAGGAACGCCGGAAATGTTTTTTGAACGGGTTAATGCAAGCACTTCGCGAATACTGACATCGGGAGAGACGGTTATCGGATCTTTAATGACACCGCTTTCGTATTTTTTTACTTTTCTGACTTCCCTCGCTTGCTGCTCAGCTGTCATATTCTTATGAATAATGCCGATGCCTCCTTCCTGGGCAATCGCGATGGCGAGCCTTGCTTCCGTCACGGTATCCATAGCCGCTGCAACCAAAGGAATATTGAGGGTAATCCCTTTCGTTAATTTTGTTTTCATTTCTACATCGCGCGGCAGCACCGTTGAATGGGCAGGCACCAGTAAAACGTCATCAAACGTGAGAGCTTCCTGAATAACTCGCATAACCACTCCTTAAATAACCTAAAAATAACCTACGATTATACTATTAAATTTTTTTTAAGCGAATCAAGGCATTCATCACTTATTCTGTTCTCAGCAAATCAGTTGCGGTTGCTTGATATCATCTATTAAAGCAAACCCAGGTCAGCACAGGGCAATTTGATAAAACTGAATCGTCTTTAGCAGCTGGCAAATACAAATGCCCCTGCTTATATTATGATTATGCCGGGTTAAGAAAATAACCCATTGATAAACATAACTAACAAAAATTAAAGGGGAAATTTATGTCAACACACTTCAAATCTTTAGCCACTTTTGGTGCCTTTGCTATTGCATCAAACCTTGCCTTTGCCGGCTGCGATGAGCTGCCTAATCAAGCCCAGCTAAAAAACGCCCTGGATGCGGCACAAAGTCAAAACAATGGCGGATTCGGTCTGGATATGTGGGCCACAATCGTCGACAGAGACGGCATTGTTTGCGCTGTTGCGATGACGGGTAATGACCGGGGGGATCAATGGCCCGGCAGCCGCGTTATTTCTGCGCAAAAAGCCAATACCGCCAATGCATTCAGTTTACCCGGTCTGGCACTGTCAACAGCCAATTTGTACACCGCAACTCAACCCGGCGGCTCTCTTTATGGCTTGCAACATAGCAATCCAGTTGATACTGCAGCGGCTTATGCCGGCCCATCAAGCAATTACGGATTGGAAAATGATCCTTTGGTGGGTAAAAAAATCGGCGGCGTTAATGTCTTTGGCGGTGGTTTGGCTTTGTATAAAAAAGAAGGCGACCAATTTACCGTCCTTGGCGCTTTGGGCGTCAGCGGCGACTCATCCTGCGCTGATCACAATATAGCCTGGCGTACACGCGAAGCGCTAGAGTTGAATCTTGTCCCCGGAGGGGTTGGACCTAATAACACAGATGGAATTGTTTACAAAAAATCCAGCGGTTGGGCACACCCGTCTTGCTCAAAAGAAGCAGAAATGGTCGCAAAAACCATCGGCGCCGGATAATCCTTAGCGAATCATCATAACCACCCCTGAAGCGCTGATTTTTTCAGCGCTTCTTTAAGACGCATGCCCGTTAAAACACCCCATCAATTGTTGCTGAACTCTTATTGAAAGAGTAATTTTGCCGCCATAAAAAAAATCAATAGCGAAAAATAACGCTTTAAATGTTTTGCCGGAAGTTTATACGCCCACCGGGCACCTAATCTGGCGGCGGGCATACTCAATACAACGATACCGACAAATGCGGGAAGATAAATGTAGCCCAGGCTCCATGTTGGCATTCCACCGACATTCCATCCCAATACCAGATAGCTTAATGCACCGGCAAATGCGATTGGAATGCCACACGCACTTGATATGGCAACAGCGTTACGCATCGGATAACGGCAACTGACCAAGTAAGGCACGGTTAAAGTACCTCCGCCAATTCCCACCAAAGACGAAACTAAACCGATGATCCAGGATATAACAAAATCAAGCACCCCGGATTTTTTGATAGTGCCTTGCTTGGGCTCAAGCTGAAAAGCCATCTGCATGCCAACCATTATCAGAAAAATAGCGTAAACCGTTTCCAGCCAATTCGAGACCAGACGTTCTGCGAGCATTGCTCCGCACAAAACTCCGATGACTATTCCGGGGACCATCTGTAACGCTTTGTTCCAATTCAATGTACCCAAGCGATGATGCGCCAAAGATGACGCTAGCGCTGTAAAAATGACGCTGGCTAACGAGGTTGCTACCGCTGTTATCATGATGATTTCTTGTTCAAACCCTTGATGTTTGAACACTATCAGCAACACAGGAACAATGATCAATCCGCCGCCAATACCTAATAGCCCGCCTAAAAATCCGGCTAAAACACCTGTCAACATGCTGATTACGATGATTTCTATCACTCTGACTCCTGAAATGATTTGTGCAATTTTGGCGAGCTCACGCTTCATCGTTATACTAGCCGGGAAATTCATAATATTCTTTTGTTGCGACAATCCAAATATGAAATACCCTTTCCAATTGAATGCATCCACATGAAAACCTTTTTAGTTGGCGGCGCTGTTCGCGATGAACTCTTGAACTTTCCTGTAAGTGAAAGGGATTGGGTCGTGCTGGGCGAAACACCCGAATCCATGCTGGAAATGGGCTTTATGACGGTAGGCAAGGATTTTCCCGTTTTTCTTCATCCCGTAACCCGCGACGAATACGCACTGGCCCGGACGGAAAGAAAGATTGGTCCCGGTTACAAAGGTTTTTGTATCCATGCTGATCCAGAGGTCTCATTGGAAGAAGACCTCATGCGCCGTGATTTAACAATCAACGCAATCGCTAAATCAGATACCGGTGAAATTATTGATCCATTTGGCGGCCGTCAAGATATTGAACGACGGATCTTTCGGCATATTTCACCGGCTTTTTGTGAAGATCCGGTCAGGATTCTGCGAATCGCCCGCTTTTCTGCTCGCTACGGTCATCTGGGCTTTAAAATCGCAGACGAAACGCTGCACCTAATGCAAACCATGGTAAAGAACGGCGAAGTTGACCATCTGGTTCCTGACCGGGTTTGGGCCGAGCTATACAAAGCACTCTGCGAAATAACACCCGCTCTATTTTTTGAGGTATTGAAAGATTGCCACGCTCTGCCGATCCTGTTTCCGGAGCTGAACGCGTTGTTTGGCGTGCCGCAGCCTGAACACTATCATCCCGAAATTGATACCGGCATCCATAGCCTGATGTGCCTGGAACAGGCTGCAAGTCTGACATCAAAACCAGAGGTTCGTTTTGCCGCCCTGATGCATGACCTGGGAAAAGGCATAACACCCAAGGATAAACTTCCCCATCATCATGGTCATGAAAACAGCGGACTTCCACTGCTGGAAAACTTATGCTTACGATTAAGAGTCCCTAATCCTTTTAAACATTTAGCTAAACACGTCATGCAGTATCACACACATTGCCACCGGGCTTTTGAATTGCGGCCTTCTACGCTGACCGATATGCTGCATAAACTTGGCGCGTTTAAGAACCCTGCTGGCTTAACCGATTTTTTATTGGCCTGTGAAGCCGATGCCAAAGGCAGGAAGGGTCTGGAAAACAGGCCTTATCCTCAATCGGCACATATCATGATGGCTGCGAAAGTGGGCGCTGCTGTCGATATTTCTGCACTATTAGCCGAGGGCTTGCAAGGGTCTCAAATCGGAGACGCGATACGTCAATTACGTATCAAAGCAATAAGTAATGTCTGCAAAAGGACATCTTGAATAATCAGATCCAAATACTTATAGTGTTGTTTTTTTGCTGAGCACCCTCTTTTATGCCTTCATTTGACATCGTTTCCGAATTTGATTCTCACGAGGCCACCAATGCGGTTGATCAAGCCAATCGAGAAGTCACCACCCGCTTTGATTTCAAAGGTTCCGGTGCTAACTATGCGTTAAAAGACGGACTGGTTACGATGAGCGCAAACTCCGAATTTCAATTACAGCAAATGCTGGACATCTTAAACATGAAACTGACCAAGCGAGGCATAGATATCAGCTGCCTGGATGTAGCCGAACCGAAGATCACCGGCCGGACAGCTCAACAAATTGTAACCTTGAAACAAGGTATTGAATCGGACTTAGCCAGAAATATTGTTAAATTGGTCAAGGATAAAAAATTAAAAGTCCAGGCCGCCATTCAAGGTGATAAGGTCCGTGTTACGGGCAAGAAGCTTGATGACTTACAGGAAGTTATCGCCATGCTCAAACAGGAAGAACTGGATATGCCGCTGCAGTTCAATAATTTTAGGGATTAATTCAATGGATCTTGAGATAGCGGGAATAAAGCCAATAGCCGGTCATCACCAGCGCCATCCATCCGGTAACTAATGGACCGATGACCCCGTCATAACTGCTGACCAGATAAAGGTAATCAGAATCCGGATTCACATTGAACAAGGATTTATTCATTTTTATCTGCCACACCCACGCGGTATGGCAACCAATAACCATTCCCAAACTGAAACCAAAAACGGCCCGGACAATTCCCAAAAATAGGCCAACCATGAGCAGCGCAAGAAATGCCTGGAGATTCTTCGGATCGATTACATTCAATAGCGCCTCGCCCAGCAGCATAAAACCGCCCGGGATACTAATGTCCTGATAGCTGACAACCGTGTGACTTTTTAAAAAATGCAACGATGCGTAATATGTCGAACTGATCAAAATGGCAGCCATCACCGGCATTTTTGTATTTAAACCGGATAACAGAACGCCCCTGAACAAGGGCTCTTCAATCAATGAAATCAGTAGTGCCAGCACTAAAGCAATGGCTGTTTTTTGTAGCAGACTACCCAGTGTCCATAGACGGTCTGTATCAAAAACATTAACATCCAATGCAAATAAGATTAGAAAAACGGGCAACAACGTGATTAATCCTAAACCCAAACCAATCAAAAGTTGATTAAAAAATGTTTTACTCCGGACAAAGCCCAACTCGCTCCAGCTCAGATTAAGATAATGTTTTATAGGAAAAATACTGATTATTAAAAAGACCTGCGTCACTTTACTCGTCAGTTTCGACAATAACAGCACATCGCCCAATACCAGTAAAATGCCATAACTGAAAACAATGGCTAATGAAGCTGTTGCCAATAAAATGCCCAACGGCATCAAAGAATAGAATAAATATTTCATGAACTGGGATTGTTGATTGCCGCAAAATCGCCCCATAGAGTCTGGATAGCTGCCAGCGCAGCCAAGGCGGCCGTTTCGGTTCGTAATATACGCAGGCCTAATTTAACAGGAATGAAGCCTGCCGATTTTGCCAAAAAACGTTCATGCTCGGCAAATCCGCCTTCAGGACCGGTCAACAACGTAACTCGATGCGCTTCCGGTTGCAAATTGCCCAATGAGTTTTCGGCAAAAGGATCCAGAAATAGCTTGAGTCCGGTTTGCATATTTAACCATTCGTCCAATTTCATAACCGGCGTTAACTGCGGCACAAAGGTTCTACCGCATTGCTCGGCAGCATGCCCGGCTATCTTTTGCCAATGCTTAAGACGTGTTTCTTCTTTATCGGCATTTAATTGCACAACGCAACGCTCTGTCAATATCGGAGACAACTCAGTTACCCCCAATTCAACGGCTTTCTGAACAGCAAAATCCATACGATCACCACGAGAAATTGCCAATCCCATAGCAATACACAGCGATGATTCCACATCCTTTGCCCGCCATTGATGGAGTTTAACTCTGACACTTTTCCGACTGACTTCACTCAGACTGCCAATATATTCGCCGCCTTGACCGTTAAATAAAATAATCTCGGCGTCCTGCTTAAGTCTTAGGACAGTTTTGACGTAGTGTGCCGCCTCATCATCCAATGCTATCGTTTGACCTTTTTCCAGTGAGTTAGCCACAAAGACTCTTGAAACTCTCATTCGACGTTCTCTCAACTATTGACTACCGGCAGGCAGGATAAAAAAATCACCGTTTTTTCGCTATAAAAAAAGGGGCTTACGCCCCTTTTTGCTAACTTGTTGTCGCTTCTCTTATGCACCAAAGCCCAGATTATCAAGAATAGCCAAAGTGGGATCAGCTTGATTCATCGTATAGAAATGTAAACCTGGCGCGCCATAATCAAGAAGCTGTTGACATAAACGCGTGACTATTTCATTGCCGAAAGCAATAATCGACGCCCTGTCATCACCAAAGCATTCCAATCCTTTGCGCATCCATCTTGGAATGTCGGCGCCGCACATATCCGAGAAACGAAACAACTGTGAGTAATTGGTAATCGGCATGATACCGGGAACTATCGGTAAATCTATGCCCAATTTTTCGCAGGCATCCACAAAATAAAAATAGGCTTCCACATTATAAAAGTATTGCGTGATGGCGGCATTAGCACCGGCATCAATTTTTCGTTTGAAATTACGCAAATCTTCAGTGGCGCTTTTTGCCTGAGGATGCACTTCCGGATAGGCTGCAACATGTATTTGAAACGCATTGCCGGTTTCAGTACGAATAAAATCTACCAGTTCGTTGGCATAGCGAAATTCACCTGCAGACATCATACCGGAAGGTATGTCGCCTCTCAATGCCACGATTTTTGTGATCCCTTTTTGCTGATAACTGGACAACATTTGCCGGATATTGTCTTTGGTTGAGGCCACACAAGACAAATGCGGAGCCGCTGAAACTCCCTGCTCCTGAATTTTGACTACGGTATCAAACGTTTTATCACGCGTAGACCCACCGGCGCCGAAAGTTACCGAAAAAAAATCCGGTTTCAATTTTGCCAGCTTCTGATGCACACCTTTTAAATTCAATGCCCCTTCTTCAGTTTTGGGCGGATAGAATTCGAAACTAAGCAGCTGCTGGTATTTTTTTTGTGTTTGCATCAGTCTGGTTATAGTAAGTCAGACAAAGGCAGCCCGATAAGGACTGCCTGCTTAAGTCTTAGTAGCGGTAATGTTCAGGCTTGAAAGGACCTTCAACCGGCACGTTGATGTACTTTGCTTGCTGATCGGTCAACTTGGTCAGTCGTACGCCTAATTGTTCCAGATGCAATGCTGCAACTTTTTCATCCAGTTGCTTGGGTAAGACATACACTTTTGTTTCATACAAATGTGCATTTTTCCATAATTCAATCTGCGCAAGCACCTGATTACAGAATGAGTTAGACATAACAAAGCTGGGATGACCTGTTGCGCAACCCAGGTTCACCAATCGCCCTTCGGCTAAAACGATCAGACGCTTGCCGTCAGGAAAAATCACATGGTCGACCTGGGGCTTAATATTTTCCCAAGTGTAATGACGCAATGCAGCGATTTCTATTTCCGCATCAAAATGGCCGATATTACACACGATAGCCTGATCTCTCATGGCTTTCATATGATCGTGAGTAATGACGCTGGCATTACCGGTCGCAGTCACAAAAATATTGGCAATAGGAGCAGCATCTTCCATGGTTACCACGCGGAAACCTTCCATTGCAGCTTGCAGTGCGCAAATCGGATCAATTTCGGTAATCCAGACTGTCGCCCCCAATCCACGCAGGGATTGCGCGCACCCTTTACCAACATCACCATAACCGCAAACTATTGCGATCTTTCCGGCAATCATCACATCGGTGGCACGCTTAATACCATCGACCAGGGATTCCCTGCATCCGTATAAGTTATCGAATTTGGATTTGGTGACTGAATCGTTGACATTGAAAGCAGGCACCTTAAGCGTGCCGTTGGCAACCATTTCATTCAGCCTGAGCACGCCGGTAGTGGTTTCTTCCGATAAACCTTTTACATCAGCCATTAATTCAGGGAATTTCTGATGCATCATTACCGTTAAATCGCCACCGTCATCCAGAATCATATTCGGACGCCAGCCATTAGGTCCTTCAATGGTCTGAACAATACACCATTCAGCTTCTTCTTCGGTTTCGCCTTTCCAGGCGAAAACAGGAACACCGCTTGCCGCTATTGCAGCGGCCGCATGGTCTTGGGTTGAGAAAATATTACATGACGACCATCTTACATCAGCACCTAATGCTGTTAATGTCTCGATCAGAACGGCGGTCTGAATCGTCATATGCAGACATCCGGCGATACGGGCACCTTTCAGTGGTTGTTCGGCACCAAATTCCTTTCTCAAAGCCATCAGGCCCGGCATTTCGGTTTCGGCAATATTGATTTCCTTCCTGCCCCATTCCGCTAATCCGATATCGGCAACTTTATAATCATGGTTATTCATTAGCTTATCCTGTGGCTTGTATTATAATTTTGCGGCATTTTTCAATGCGTCGACTTTGTCCGTTTTTTCCCAGCTGAAGCTCTCTTCAGTTCTGCCGAAATGCCCATAAGCCGCAGTTGTCTGATAAATAGGTTTTAACAAGTCCAACGCTGCAATCAGTCCTTTTGGCCTTAAGTCAAAATTGTCTCTTACAATCTGGACAAGCCGGTCTTCACTTATTTTTCCTGTACCAAAGGTTTCAACGCTGATAGAGGTCGGTTCAGCGACACCAATTGCGTAGGACACTTGAATCTCGCAGCGCTCAGCCAAACCTGCTGCAACGATATTTTTTGCGACGTATCGTGCCATATAAGCCGCAGAACGATCGACTTTGGATGGATCTTTACCAGAAAACGCGCCTCCACCGTGTCTCGCCATGCCGCCGTAGGTATCGACGATGATTTTCCGGCCGGTTAGGCCGCAGTCGCCAACGGGGCCGCCAATCACGAAATTCCCGGTGGGATTGATAAAATATTTTGTGTCTTTGTGTAACCAATCTTTAGGCAGTACCGGCAGAATAATCTCATCCATGACGGCTTCATGAATCTGTTTTGCGCCGATTTCGGGGGAATGCTGAGTCGACAAAACCACAGCATCAATCGCCACAGGCTTATTATTCTCGTAACGGAAGGTAATTTGACTTTTCGCATCCGGTCTCAGCCAAGGCAATGTTCGATTCTTCCGAACTTCGGCCTGTCTTTTCACCAGTAAATGAGAATAGGTAATCGGAGCCGGCATTAGTACGTCAGTCTCGTTGCTGGCATAACCGAACATCAAACCCTGATCACCGGCGCCTTGTTCATGATCTTCCTTTTCATCGACACCCATCGCAATATCGGAGGACTGTTTACCTATCGCATTGAGAACCGCACAACTTTGTCCATCAAAGCCAATATCACCATGATCATAGCCAATATCACACACGACCTTTCTAACCAACGCTTCAGTATCAACCCAGGCATCAGTCGTTATCTCACCGGCAAGAATGACCATACCTGTTTTAACCAGGGTTTCACAAGCGACTCTTGATTTAGGATCTTGTTTCAGCAATGCATCCAGAATCGCATCTGAAATTTGATCTGCCACTTTATCCGGATGACCTTCCGAAACCGATTCTGATGTAAAAATGAAATTATTGCTCACGGGCCTGCCTATTATCAAATTCTTAAAAAAACAAAAGGCTGCAGATGCAGCCTTTAATTCTGGTGGGCCCTGTAGGACTTGAACCTACGACCTGCCGATTATGAGTCGGACGCTCTAACCAACTGAGCTAAGGGCCCAAATACTTTTAATTATTCGCCATCAAGAAAACATCTCAGCTGTTCAGATCTTGAGGGATGCCTCAATTTTCTTAACGCTTTTGCTTCAATCTGACGAATTCTTTCACGAGTCACGTCAAACTGTTTACCAACTTCTTCTAAAGTGTGGTCGGTATTCATGTTAATACCAAACCGCATTCTTAAGACTTTGGCTTCTCTTGCTGTCAAACCAGCCAACACATTTTGTGTAGACTCTCTAAGACCGGCAATGGTGGCCGACTCGATTGGGGACAGTACTTTAGCATCTTCTATGAAATCTCCCAAGTGCGAATCTTCATCATCACCTATCGGAGTTTCCATTGAAATCGGTTCTTTCGCTATTTTCAATACCTTACGAACTTTGTCCTCTGGCATTTCCATACGCTCAGCCAACTCTTCAGGGGTCGCCTCCCGCCCTAATTCCTGCAGAATTTGCCTTGAAATACGGTTCAATTTGTTGATCGTTTCAATCATATGAACCGGTATGCGGATTGTTCTGGCCTGATCAGCAATCGATCTGGTTATCGCCTGTCTTATCCACCAGGTTGCATAGGTCGAAAATTTATAACCCCGACGGTATTCAAATTTATCAACTGCTTTCATTAAACCAATGTTTCCTTCCTGGATGAGATCCAAAAACTGAAGACCTCTGTTGGTATATTTTTTTGCAATAGAAATGACTAACCGTAAATTGGCCTCAATCATCTCTTTTTTGGCGCGCCGCGCTTTGGCTTCGCCGATTGACATCCGACGATTAATATCTTTGATGTCGCTGATCGACAAACCGTATTCAGCTTCTATTTCGGCCAATGTTGCCTGAGCTTTCTTGATATCCTTTTCTGCTGCCTTTAATATCTCTTTTCGGTCAGGTGAAGCTGATTTTATATAGTTACCGAACCATTCGGAACTGGCTTCACTGCCGAGAAAAGACTCAATAAATTCTTTTTTGGGCATACCTGCGCTATTGAGGCAAATTCCCATAATTATTTTTTCCTGCTCTCTGATGCGTGTTACCGCATTAGGAATAACAGCAGTCAATTTCTTTAAATAGTGCGGTGCCCATTTAAACTCTATAAAGCTCTCGGTCAGCGAATCAAAAGCCGGAATCACTTTTTCATGAGTGTAACCATAGGCATTGATTGCATTCGAAACAGCATCATATCGCTTCCTTAACTCTTCTACTTTTATTTTAACTTCTTCAAAGTCAATTCCTTTGATTTCATCTTCTTCGGCTTCTTCAGTAACACCGTCGTCATTTGCAGCAGCGCTACTCAACAGTTGCTCAGAAGGCTCGCTCAAATCAACAAAACCACTGATTAAATCGGACAAACGAGTACCACCTTCTTCATCCGTTATAGAATCGAAAGACGATAAAAAGCTCTCAACCACTTTGCATGACCGGGCAATCGCTCTAACAACTTGTTGCTGACCATCCTCAATCCGTTTGGCAATTTTCAGCTCTTCTTCCCGGCTTAACAATTCCACTGAACCCATCTCACGCATGTACATGCGGACCGGATCAGTTGTTCGCCCGAACTCACTATCAACCGACGCTAGAGCCGCAACTTCCTCATCGTCATCTTCATCATCGGTTACCGCACTGTCAGTGATCAATGAGTCGTCGTCAGGCGCAACCTCGTACACCTGTATCCCCATATCATTGATCATGCCAATGATATCTTCTATTTGCTCTGGATCGACTATGTCACTAGGCAAATGATCATTCACTTCGGCATAAGTCAGGTAGCCCTGCGCTTTGCCTTTAGTTATCAATTGTTTTAATTGGGATTGCTGCTGTTCTTGGTTCATCTTTTACTCACAGAAAACATCCAGCTCAACACCGCTGAACCGATAATTATAATACAACTAAATCCTTATGTTAAGCTTACATTGCTAATTTGAGCTGGAGAGTAATTTTTTTAGCAACGTTCGCTCGCTCTCATCCAATCCTTCGCTTTGCTCCTTATCAATCAATTTTTCAATCCGGATCGTTCTGGATCCACTTACTATTGCTTTAATCGCACCCAAAAATTCGGCTTTTACCCCATCCTCAGGGACCAATAATTCCATCGTGGCCAGCTTATTGACGAGCTTTTCATCAGGATGCCCTCTTAGCTGCTCCAAAAGAACGGACGCATTGGGCGGATTCTGCCTGAGAATAACGGACATAATTTCTCGAAAAATCTCGCAACCTGGAAAATCCAAATGACTCCAATCCATATCCTCCTGCTCTAGCAAATCCGCTAATTCTGGATTTTGCACCAGCAAGGCCAGCGCGACCCTTGCCGGCGAAGTGCGCATTACTTGTCCTGTGCCTTTTCTCGGTCGACCGAAATTCAGTTTAGCTTTTTTTGATAAAACATCCAGCGAGCCCATACCCGACATTGTTTCCAGCTTGGCAAACATCATTTCCCTGAACACCCCATAAGGCAACAACTCTAGATATCGCTTGGCTTTTTCGACCAGTTGCGCTCGGCCTTCAACTGTCCCCAACCCCAAATCAGCAGTCAATTGCCCGAAAAAATAATCCGACAAGGTTGCCGCGCCAGCCATCCTTTGCTCGAACTTATCAACGCCTTCCTCACGCACCAACGAATCAGGATCATGCTGATGCGGCAACAGCATCATTTTCACTATCCGACCGTCCTTGACACTGGAAAATACCGACTCCATGGCGCGCCATGCGGCTTGCCTCCCTGCCGAATCACCATCTAGGCAAAACACAATTTCTTTGGAAAAGCGAAATAAAAGATCAACATGCGCCTTGGAAATGGCCGTACCGAGCGCTGCAACTGCGTAATTAATACCAAATTGAGCCAAAGCAACCACATCCATGTAACCTTCGACTATCAATATGCGCTCCGGCTTTTGCTTGGCATTTAATAGCTCATATAGACCATAAACTTCATTACTTTTACTAAATAGGGACGTTTCAGGCGAATTCAAGTATTTGGGCAATGTATCATCTAAAACCCGCGCACCGAAGCCAACCACATTGCCCCGTTTATTTCTGATGGGAAACATGATTCGCCCGCGAAAACGATCATACGACCCACCCCCATCCCGAGCAACCAGCATACCTGTTTCGAGGAGATCCTTCGTATCGTATCGGCCTGACAATGAATTCCAGTCACCAGGAGCATAGCCCAACATAAACGACTTGGCGATTTCGCCGCTGACTCCCCGAACCTTAAGGTATTCAACCGCTTTCTTTGCTTCGGGATTCTGTTTCAGTTGCTCGGCATAAAAAGCAGCCACACTGCCCATCAGATTATAGAGATGACTGATATCTTTTTTTTCTGGCTGCTCAATGCCGACATCCTTTTCTCTTTGCACTTCGATGCCCGCGAATGCGGCAAGATCTTCAACCGCCTCCACAAAGTCAAGGTGATTGTAATCCATCAGAAAAGTTATCGCGTTACCGCTGGCGCCACAGCCGAAACAGTGGAAGAACTGTTTTTTGGCACTGACTGAAAAGCTGGGTGTTTTTTCTGTATGAAAGGGACAGCGAGCAACATAGTTGCTCCCCGTTTTTTTTAGAGGCACACGAGAGTCAATCAAATCAACGATATCAACCCGCGCCAGAAGGTCATTTATAAACGAGGAAGGTATCCTACCCGACATCATTCACCTTATATCTCGAATGAGTTAAGAGGCTTTCCCTGAATAAACAGACACAAATACCGCATGATCTTTGCCCAACTGCCACTGTAACAATATGGAATTCCATAAAGCATACAAACCATTTTCGAACCGCAAAAGACCGGCTTTTCAGCTTGGCAAATTGTGTATATGTTATGTGGAACTCCGCCTGAGGTAAGAATGGCGGAACTATCCCGCCAAGACACTTTTTATTTTTATACTTACCTGAGCCATATCTGCACGTCCCTGCATCTTCTCCTTAAGAGCATTCATCACTTTACCCATATCTTTAATAGATACCGCTCCTTGTGCTTCGACTTCCTCTCGAATCATTAAATCGATCTCTTCGTCTGTCAAGGCCTGAGGCAAATAGTCTTGTATGACTACAATTTCGGCCTCTTCAATTTCAGCAAGATCAATTCTTTCTGCGGCACGAAATTGTCGAATTGACTCTCTTCTCTGCTTGACCATCTTGTCCAGCACAAGAATAACCTGCTCATCATCCAATTCTATTCTTTCATCAACTTCGCGCTGCTTAATTGCAGCCATAATCAAGCGTATCACGCCTAGCTTAACTTTGGCTCCGCTTTTCATAGCGGCCTTCATATCTTCCCTGATCCGGTCTTTTAATAAATCCATCTAGCCTGCTCCCGCAAAAGATTAAATTTGTGGGCGTCCGCGACGCAAGTTTTTCAGTGCATAACGCTCACGAGCCAATTTTTTCAAATGTCTTTTTATCGCTGCTGCACCTTTGCGTTTTCGCTCGGCAGTGGGTTTTTCATAGAATTCACGACGACGCACTTCAGACAAAACGCCTGCTTTTTCACACGCACGCTTAAAGCGGCGGATTGCGATGTCAAATGGTTCGTTTTCTTTTACTTTAACTGACGGCATTTTACTAACCTGTATAATAATATCGAAAAATAAGACCCCTAAAGAGTCTCTGACACAAGGAAACTCTCAATTATACATTTTTTATTAATTATTTCAAAAATATGTACACTCTAGGCATAGAAACATCCTGTGACGAAACTGCCGTTGCAATTTATCATTCGAAATTAGGCCTTTGTCATCACCTTGTTTACAGCCAGGTTGAGATGCATAGCGAGTACGGGGGCGTTGTTCCGGAACTGGCTTCCAGGGACCACATTAGAAAGTTGATACCTTTGATAAACCAATGCCTGAATGAGGCAAACCTGGATAAACATGACATCAACGGCATTGCCTATACGGCCGGACCAGGACTCATGGGATCGCTGCTTGTGGGTGCAACCACCGCTCGCAGTCTGGCATGGAGCCTGGACATCCCTGCTATTGCTATTCACCATATGGAAGCACATCTTTTAGCTCCCTTACTGGAAAAAGACCCGCCCGATTTTCCTTTTTTGGCATTACTGATTTCAGGCGGACATACCCTGCTGGTAGCCGTTAAAAGCTTGGGTAACTATGTGTTATTGGGTGAGTCCCTGGATGATGCGGCAGGAGAAGCTTTCGACAAGACGGCTAAAATGCTGGGCCTGCCCTATCCAGGCGGTCCCCGACTAGCCAAATTGGCAGAGCAAGGCCAGCCTGTTTATAGCTTTCCCAGACCTATGACCGATAGGCCAGGCCTGGATTTTAGCTTTAGCGGATTAAAAACATTCACGATGAATACCTTACTCAGCACATCTCAAACAGGACAGGATAAAGCCAACATTGCTTTTGCTTTTCAAAAAGCCGTAGCCGGAACCTTAAGCATCAAGTGCAAACGCGCACTCCAACAGACCCAGCTGAAAAAGCTGGTTGTTGCCGGCGGCGTTAGTGCTAATGCCACTATTCGCGATGAACTCACGGCAATGGCAAAAAAAGAAAATGCTGCCATTTATTTCCCCCGGTTTGAGTTTTGTACCGACAATGCAGCCATGGTAGCCTACGCAGGCTGCCAAAGGTTTTTAGCGGACCAACACGACGACTTATGCATTCAGGCCAGGCCTCGCTGGCCTATCAACGAATTGCCCGGAGTGGACAATAAAACGTCAAGCTTCTTGCCCGGCTAACAGTCTTTGGATATTACTTTTATGACGCCAAAGCAAAATAATTGTCATCACTAGAGCGGCTAACAACAGATATATTTCTTTGGTAAGGTACCAGGTTACGATAGGAGAAATGGTTGAGGCAACTAATGCTGACAAAGAGGAAATTTTTGAAATCTTGTAAATGGAAAACCAGATTGCCATAAAAATCAAACCTAACCACCATGAAAAACCGAGCAGCACACCTATTGATGTTGCCACCCCTTTTCCCCCTTTAAAACCAAAAAAAACAGGGTACAAATGGCCTAAAAATGCAGCCAGCCCGGTCATTGCCAAAATCTCTGGAGATACATTCAACAGATTTGCAAAATAGACCGGCAGCAAACCTTTCAACAAATCGCCGAGCAAGGTAATGGCCGCTGCTTTTTTACCCCCTATCCGCATCACATTAGTTGCACCTGGATTGCCCGATCCTTGATCACGTGGATCCGGCAAACCCATTAGCTTGCAGACCAAAATCGCACTCGAAATCGAACCCGCCAAATAAGCTAATGGAATAAATGACCATTCAAACATTGTTTACCTCTCGACAACGCCAAACTTGTAACCCAGAGTCAATTCCCTGATACTTACCTTTTTTAAAGCGCACATGATAACCGGAAAAGACAATGGATATTATTTTTTTAGGCGGGCTGGAAATACAAACAATCATTGGCATTTATGACTGGGAAAGAACCACAAAACAGACAGTGGTTCTTGATATTGAAATGGCCTTCGACATAAAAAAAGCGGCTGAAACCGATGACATTAGCTATACGCTCGATTACAAAACCGTATCGAAACGCGTGATCGCTTTCGTCGAATCAAGCCAGTTTTTTTTGGTCGAAAAATTAACTGAGGAGATAGCTCAGCTAATTCTGAACGAGTTTAATATCAGCCGGGTTAAAATCACGCTGAATAAAAAAGGCGCTATTCGTGGCGCTAATGACGTTGGCATAATTATCGAACGAGGACATCAATAACATGGCTCTTTGCTTCATAAGCATTGGCAGCAACATTGATAAGGATATCAATATCCCCTCCAGCCTACATGCGCTAAAACAACTGTTCGGTGAATTACTGATTTCCAGTGTTTACCAATCCAAGGCCGTGGGCTTTGAAGGCGAGGATTTTTACAATTTGATTGTCGGTTTCAATACAAACCTGGATGTAAACAGCGTCGCTCAGCGTCTCAGAGAGATTGAATTAAATCACGGCCGATGCCGAGATAGTAAAAAATTCTCGGCAAGAACGCTGGATCTCGATCTTGTTCTTTATGATGACTTGATACTTAATGATGGCCGCCTGCAAATCCCTCGCGCTGAAATCGAGGACTATGCTTTTGTGTTGGAACCGCTTGCCGAAATTGCGCCTGACCTCCGTCACCCTATCAGTCATCGTACTTATGCTGAAATATGGGATAGCTTTGATAAACGCCGCATTGATCAACAGAAAGTCATACCTGAATGGTTAAACACTGTTTAAAACCAATAAAGTTCGCTTAGCAAGACAGCGTCCGCCCTCCATCAATCTTGATCTCCTGCCCTGTAATATAATCAGCATCTTGAATAAGGAATTTCACTGCCCGTGCAATATCTTCCGGCTTCCCGCAATGACCCAGTGGAATTTTTTCTATAATGTTCTTTTGCTCGGCTTCGGTACTGTCGTATTCAGGCCATAATATCGCTCCGGGAGAAACGGTGTTGACTCTGACTTCAGGGCCGCACTCTTTAGCCAGCACCTTGGTCATAGCAACTAATCCCGCCTTAGCAATGCTGTATACAGGATAACCCTCCAGGCCACGCTCAGCATGTATGTCTGCAATATTGACAATGCAGCCCTGGCGGCAGCGAAGCTCCGGCAGCAAAGCCTTGGCCAGGAAAAAAGGCGCTTTCAAATTTGTGCCCAGCAAATCCTCCCAAGCGCTCTCAGTCACCGAATCCAAAGGTGTGGGATAAAAAGACGATGCATTGTTTACCAACACATCCAGCTTCCCCCACACGGCTACCGCCTCCTTGGCCAAAGCATCAATAGCTTGCATATCCAATAAATTACCGGACAAAGCCACTGCAGAGTCGGGACGAAGATCATTCAGTTCAGCACAAAGGTTTCGCGCATCATCACCCGAAGACCTATAATGCAAAATCATATTAAAGCCCTGTTGATGTAACAACCGGCAACAGACTGCTCCTATTCTCCTGGCCGCACCGGTAATCAGCACAATTTTTTGCATAAGCCTATGAACCCCATAAAAAATTCTTTTATTTTAATCTGCCTGCTGCTGACTGCTTGCGCACACTTTCAGTTGACTTCTATAAGTCTGCCGAGAAATGCCACTATTCTGGCTTTTGGGGACAATCTGACCTACGGCACAACACTTACCGACCCGAATGCTTACCCGAATATTCTTAGCGAGCTCACTCTGCTTCCAGTAATCAATGGCGGTAAAACTAAAGAACTGACTCGCGATGCAATTGCCAGACTCATCGAATTGCTGGATCAGCAGCACCCCGATCTTGTTATTCTGGCTCACGGAGGCAGTGACATGCAGAATAATATTCAGCATGAAGAAACGATAACTAACCTGGAAGCAATGATCATCGAGATCAAAAATCGCAATATCAAAGTGTTGCTTCTCGGACTGCCTTCTCATCCTCAAAGCGGTTTCAGCGCATCGTTCTATCAGCAACTCGCGACTCGCCAGAATGTGCCCGTCGAATTGGACTTAGTACCTGATTTGATGAAGGACCCGGCGCTGACCGCCGATACCTTGCGCCTCAACGAAACAGGTAACGAAAAGCTGGCAGAATCACTGCATAATTTGATTTTTATATCGGAAGAATAAATGTGAAGTTGTTTGACTAAATAATCACTCATCTTCCCCGGTCGTGGTTTGCAAGTCGTTATCATGTTTGCGTACGAATAAACGCGAGAACAATAGGCCTACTTCAAACAACATCCACATTGGAATAGCCAATAAGGTCTGTGATATTGCATCGGGTGGTGTCAGCAACATCCCGATAATAAAAGCCCCAACAATCACATAAGGACGCTTTTCGGCTAAATCAGCCGGCGATGTCAAACCTGTCCAAACCAGAACTATGGTGAATATCGGCACTTCAAAGCAAATGCCGAAAGCAAAAAACAGGGTTAGCACAAAATCCAGGTATTTACTGATATCCGTCATTACCGCAACCCCTTCCGGTGCTGCGGCCGTTAAAAACCCGAAAATCAACGGAAAAACGACGAAATAGGCAAAAGCCACGCCCAAGTAAAACAGAAATGTGCTCGCAACAAGCAGCGGCAGGATCATTTTCCGTTCGTTCTTATACAACCCCGGCGCCACAAAAGCCCAGAATTGATACAGGATAATAGGCACTGCTATGAATACCGAAAGAACCAACGCCAGCTTAAACGGAGTGAAAAAAGGGGATGCGACATCAATCGCAATCATCGTGCTATTTTCTGGCAAATGCTTTAACAGCGGTCCGGCCAGATAACTGTATATCTGATTTGCATAGGTCGCTAAACCCAGAAACACAACCAGAACAGAAAGAACGACTTTTAAAATCCGATTTCGTAGCTCGATTAAATGCGAGATGAAAGGCAGTTCTTCTTGATGATCAAAAGTATGTTTACTCATCGACAGGCTTTGTTTTTCCGCTCAATTGTTTGGGAACGGAATCAATTGATTCTTTCAGGTTTTGGGAAGCCTGTTTGACTTCTGAAATAGTTTCGTTCAGATCTTCAAGTGACGCATGTTCCCGCAAGGTTTGCCGAATCTCTTCAGCCTGTAATTCTTCTTTGATTTCAGCCTTGACAGCCGCGACCATACTGCGTGTTTTACCCAGCCAGTAGCCTGCAATCCGCGCAGCCTTGGGGAGTCGTTCAGGCCCAATCACTAGCAGACTGACCAAACCCACCATGCAAATTTCCCAAAAACCAACGTCAAACATAATGTTGTCTAAACTTTTTTGTCATCTTTTGATTCGACATGACTGACGATATCGTCTTCGTCATCTTTATCCGGCAGGTTTTTTCCAGCCTCTCCATCTTTCATGGCTGAACGAAAACCCTTGATGGCGCCGCCCAGATCTGAACCGATATTGCGCAGTCTTTTTGTGCCGAACAACACAATGACGATAACTAAAACTATGAGTAATTGAGTAACACTGATGCCCATTTTGACTCCGAATTGGCTTATGCCGAAATGATGTTAATTTTTTTTGCGTTTTGCTTTTTCCTCTAATCCGGATAAACCAAAGCGCCGCTGTAATTCTTGCAGGACCTGCTCCGGCCCCAGACCTTGTTGAGCCAGCAACACCATGCAATGGAACCACAAGTCTGCTGTTTCATAAATAATTTGCTCTTTATCACCGTTTTTAGCGGCAATAACCGTTTCTGTAGCCTCTTCACCAATTTTTTTTAAAATACTGTCCAAACCTTTTGCATAGAGGCTGGCAACATAAGATTTTTCTTCCGTCGCCTGTTTGCGCTGTTCCAGTATATCGGCTAATTGTTGCAAAACATCATTCATGATTGTATATCGCTTTAGGGTCTTTTAGTACCGGATCAACAGCCTGCCATTGACCATCGACCAGTTTTCTGTAAAAACAGCTGTGCCGCCCGGTATGACAGGCGATACCGTCGTGCTGATCAACGGCTAATAAAATAACATCTTCATCACAGTCCAGGTAAAGTGAAATGACTTTCTGTCTGTGCCCGGATTCTTCGCCTTTGCGCCAAAGCCGGTTTCTTGACCGGGACCAATAGACCGCATAGCCTTCCTCGACCGTCAATGCCAGCGACTCACGATTCATCCAGGCAAACATTAACACTTTTCCGGTATCGGCCTGCTGGGCGATGACCGGTATCAGACCTTCGCTGGTCCAGCGTATTTCATCCAACCAATCGCCTGTCACTATAAACGCACCTCAATGCCGCGTGATGCCATATGTTGCTTGGCTTCAAGCACACTGTGTTCAGCAAAATGAAAAATACTGGCTGCCAAAACCGCATCGGCTTTACCTTCCATAATGCCTTCAGCAAGATGCTCCAGATTACCCACTCCGCCTGAAGCGATGACCGGAACAGAAACCGCTTCACTGATAGCACGAGTCAAGATCAGATCAAATCCCTCACGCGTGCCATCTCTGTCCATACTGGTCAATAAAATTTCACCCGCGCCATAATCAACCATTTTCTTTGCCCATTCAACCGCATCGATACCGGTTCCTTTTCGGCCTCCATGAGTAAAAATCTCCCACCGGTTGGCTTCGTGTAGACCACTGACTTTTTTCGCATCTATTGCAACAACAATGCATTGTGATCCGAATCGTTGCGCAGCCTGCCTGACGAAATCCGGATTGAATACCGCTGCACTGTTAATACCAACCTTATCAGCACCTGCATTCAACATGCGCCGGATATCGTCCAGGGTTCTTATGCCCCCACCCACGGTCAAAGGAATAAATACTTCACTGGCTACTTGTTCGACGACATGAACAATCGTTTCCCTGTTATCGTGAGTGGCCGTTATATCGAGAAAGGTCAGTTCGTCTGCGCCCTCACGGTCATAACGTCTCGCAATTTCAACAGGATCACCGGCATCTCTGATATCGACAAACTTTACACCTTTGACCACTCGGCCATTATCAACATCCAGACAAGGTATGACGCGTTTTGCTAAGCCCATAACTAATCGAATGTCTCGGCTAACAGTGCAGCGGAGGCAAAATCAAGAGTTCCTTCATATATTGCCCGGCCGGTTATGGCACCCATGATTCCATCACTGACATATTTGCCCAGCTCTTGAATGTCCCTGATATCCGTGATACCGCCTGAAGCAATAACTGGAATGTTGATTGACCTGGCTAATTTTGCGGTGGCTTCTACATTGACACCGTTCATCATGCCGTCCCTTGTAATATCGGTGTAGACAATGGCCTCGACACCGTCTGCCTCAAATTTTTGAGCCAAATCAATCACATCATGATGCGATAATTTGGACCAACCATCAATCGCCACTTTTCCTTCTTTTGCATCCAGACCGACAATAATATGACCGGGAAACTCAATCGCAACATCTTTTACAAAATGCGGCGCGCTGACCGCTTTAGTTCCTATAATCACGTATTGAACACCTGCATCGAGATAGCTTTGAATCGTATCCTCATCGCGGATACCGCCCCCGATTTGAATAGGAAGTTCCGGATAAGCCTGGACTATACGATGGATGACAGCCGCATTTTTTGGTTTTCCGGCAAATGCGCCGTCCAAATCAACCAAATGAATCCGCTTGGCTCCGGCTTCCACCCATTTACCGGCAACAGCTACCGGATCATCTGAAAAAACCGTATCTTCGTCCATCCTGCCCTGCCGCAAGCGTACGCATTTTCCTTCTTTTAAGTCAATTGCAGGTATCAGCAACATAATAATAGCTTCCTAAAGATCTTACTGAATGCCGGAAAGGTGACCGGACAAAACTTAGGTTAAACACGCCCATCCCAATGTAAAAAATTGCGCAGAAGCTGAAGACCTGCCGTCTGGCTTTTTTCGGGATGAAATTGAACCGCGAATATATTTTCGCGCGCTAAAGCACAGGCAAACGCCTCTGGGTAATCGGCCGTGGCCGAGATCACTGATTTATCATCAGGGACCGTAAAATAGCTATGGACAAAATAAAAACGACTCGCCTGACTGATGTTTTCCCATAATGGATGGACATTAAAATGGACTTGATTCCAGCCCATATGCGGCACTTTTAATGTGTTTCCATCCTGGTCTTTTAAGTGCTCAGGAAAACGGACGACATGTCCGGCAATCAAATTTAAACCTTGCGTCTTGAGTTCGCAGTTTTGATCCGAATCACCGCTGCTTTCCTCACTATCGGTCAGCAATGCCTGCATGCCGAGACAAATTCCCAGAAAAGGTTTATCGCCTGCAACTGTTTTTATGATCTCGGTAAGACCGTTTTCCTGTAATGCATGAATGCAATCGCCGATTGCACCCACACCGGGAAAGACAATGCGATCCGCATCAAGAATGGTCTGATGATTATTCGTGATACTGATATCAATTTGGGAATCTGCATGTTGCAGAGCTTTAGCGATGGAATGCAAATTACCCATTCCATAATCAATGACAGCGACTGAAGACATAATAGTGTGAAATTAAAGAACGCCTTTGGTAGAAGGCATAATGCCCGCCATACGTGGATCTAAATCTACGGCCATACGGACGGCGCGTCCCATTGCTTTGAATATGGTCTCAGCAACATGGTGTGCATTGACCCCTTTCAAATTATCGATATGCAAGGTAACACCCGCATGATTAACAAATCCCTGAAAGAATTCCCGGAAAAGATCAACATCAAAACGGCTAACGCTGGCTCTGGGAAATTTGACATCATAAACGAGGCCGGGGCGGCCTGAAAAATCGATCACAACCCGGGATAATGCTTCATCCAGAGGAACATAAGCATGTCCATAGCGATAAATGCCTTTTTTGTCACTCAGCGCGGCAGCAAAAGCCTGGCCCAGCGTGATGCCGATATCTTCGACAGTATGATGATCGTCAATATGCAAATCGCCTTTTGCTTCAATGGTCATATCAATCAGGCCATGTCTGGCAATCTGATCCAGCATGTGTTCTAGAAAAGGAATACCCGTTGAAAAGGATGAATTTCCTGTTCCATCTAAATTAATCTTAACTTTTATTTGCGTTTCAAGCGTGTTGCGCTCGATTTCCGCGGTGCGTGATTCCATAACAACTATAGACTAAAGGTTAATCCAAACATTCTACTATGAAAGTTTCTAGATGCTGTCTATTATGTTGAGAGTATGCACAACAAACTTTTTCAATTCTCTGCTGTACAACTCTTATCATTATTTGTATTTAGTTTTTGAAATTATTCAGCGTAGGTTACGATTGGCGACAGCCAACCCAACATTTCAAAACCATGGTCTCAAAAGTTGAGTTGCGAAATGAACGCAACCCAAACCACGCTAAACAATTACCAATAATTTAAAATACCAGACCGCATTTTTATACGCCTGAACGTGATACCCGCTTTCTATCATTTTCGGTCAGTAGCCTTTTGCGCAACCTGATCGATTTGGGTGTTACTTCCACCAACTCATCTTCATCGATAAATTCCAAAGCTTGTTCTAGCGTAAATTTTTGAATCGGGCTTAATGTCAACGCCTCGTCGCTTCCGGATGCTCGCATATTCGTCAACTGCTTGGCCTTGGTAGGATTGACCACCAAATCGTTAGCTCGCGAATGTATGCCCACTAACATTCCCTCGTAAACTTCATCACCGTGTACCAGGAATAAATCGCCACGTTCCTGTAAGTTAAACAAACCGAACGAGACGGCTTTTCCTTGCAGCATTGAGATTAGCACGCCACGTTGACGTTTGCCCACTGTTCCCGGTCTGAGCGGCCCATAATTTTCAAACACATGATAAAGAAGGCCTGATCCTGACGTTGCGGTCAAAAATTCGGATTGAAAACCGATCAAGCCTCTTGAAGGCACAATATATTCCAAACGGACCCGGCCTTTACCATCCGGCACCATATTCTGTAAATCGCCTTTGCGGTCACCCATTTTTTCCATAATGGTGCCTTGATGAATTTCTTCCACCTCAATGGTCACCATTTCAAACGGCTCACATTTTACGCCATCGATCTCCTTGATGATGACTTCCGGCCTGGAAACTCCCAGCTCAAATCCCTCACGTCGCATATTTTCTATCAATACGGACAAATGCAATTCGCCGCGACCGGATACTTTGAATTTATCGGGATCCTCTGTATCCTCTACACGCAGCGCCACATTATGCTGCAGTTCTTTTTCCAGGCGCTCGCGAATCTGCCTTGAGGTGACATACTTACCTTCTCTACCGGCAAACGGTGAATTATTGACTTGAAACGTCATGGTCACGGTAGGCTCATCCACAGACAGTGGCGTCATAGCCTCTACCGCATCAGGATGGCACAAGGTTTCCGAAATTTCCAGCTTGTCAATTCCGGTAAACGCGATAATGTCGCCAGCTCTTGCTTCAGGCACTTCCACTCGTTCTAAACCGTGAAACCCGAATATTTGCAAAATACGTCCTTTGCGCGTCACGCCTTCGCGATTGATCAATGTCAGTGACATATTTGACTTAACAGCGCCACGCTGAATCCGGCCAATGCCGATAACGCCCACATAGGAATTGTAATCCAGACTGGAAACCTGCATTTGGAAAGGACCTTCCAAATCAACATTAGGCGGACTGACTTTATCAACAATCGTCTGGAATAAGGGCGTCATATCACCTTCGGTAGCAGTAGATTCCAAACTTGCATAACCGTTCAAGGCTGAAGCATAGATAATAGGAAAATCCAATTGTTCATCAGTTGCACCCAAACGATCAAATAAATCAAAGGTTTGATCAACAACCCAGTCAGGACGAGCGCCGGGGCGATCAATTTTATTGATTACCACGATAGGCTTCAATCCCAATGCAAATGCCTTTTGCGTCACAAAACGCGTTTGCGGCATAGGACCATCCACGGCATCGACCAAAAGCAGGACCGAGTCTACCATTGAGAGTACCCGTTCAACTTCACCGCCAAAGTCGGCATGGCCCGGGGTGTCCACAATATTGATGTGATATCCCTCCCAATCAATTGCGGTATTTTTCGCCAGAATCGTAATTCCGCGCTCTCTCTCAAGATCGTTAGAGTCCATCATCCGCTCAGAAATCTTTTCATGGTCTTTGAAAGTCCCCGATTGTTGCAGTAACTTATCTACCAGGGTTGTTTTGCCATGGTCTACGTGAGCAATGATTGCAATATTTCTTAATTGTTGGATCACTTAAAATGTACTCTAGTATTGTGTTGATTAAAATATGATTTTTTAAAGGCATTAGCTCAGCTATTCCTTTGTGTGTTAATGCCTGTTTATTGGTCTTGACTATTCAAACAGTTTTTTGCCTCAATCTAAAGACTTAAGCTGTTTCCGCCCTATAAATTGAGCTTCATTTCTAAGACCTTGTGAAGTATCGCCAATACGCTGATTATCCCGGTAATACAGCACATCTAACGGCGCAAAAAGCTTGAGTAATTCTGTATTTTCCAACAGAAAATCTCGATTCGATGGACCCTTCTCATTCACCTTGGTAAGAGTAAATGTTTGATAAAAGAGCAAACCTCCCGGCACTAAGCTCGCTATTATCGCATCACACAGAGTCCGGTCAAGAAACCTTGAGACTACTATGACATGAAAACGGGAGGGTACAAAACATTCTGCACCGATAAAACATTGTCGCACAGAAACGTTAAGCTTTTTTGACCCGGCATACTGTTTTAATTTAGCCAGTGCGACACCCGAGCAATCCCACGCTTCTGTAATCAGTCCCTGCGCTGCCAGAAAACAGGCATTTCCGCCCAGTCCGCACGCCAAATCCAAAGCCAAGCCTTCACCGGGTAACAAATAACTATTTTCGGCTAATACTGCACAGGGTTGAGCATTGACAGGATCACTATCAGCATAGGTACGATCCCATTTGACAGCTACTGACTCCACGTTCTATTGCCTTCAATACCTATTCGATGAGGTAGCCAATCTTGAAGAAAGTCCAAAAATCGCCGCACTTTTGCCGACAAATATTTACGATGGGGGTAAATGACATGAATTTCCAGGGGATCCAATCCATATTCTTCAAGGACCGGTTTTAATTTACCTTTTTCAATATCTCGGCCAACAATATATTTGGGCAGCATGACCAACCCAAGGCCTTGAATTGCCCCAACCCGAATCGGGTCTGCCACGTTTGACTGGATTCGCCCGGAAACCTTAACCATAAAGTCGCCATAAGCACCTTTAAATCGCCATTGGTCTCTTGGGGGTATGGCCCAGTTGATCAGGCAGCTATGCTCGGCCAAATCTTCCGGTGATTTTGGTTCTCCATGTTTTTCAAAATAAGCCGGTGAACCACAGATCACCAAAGGCGAACTGGCAAGTTTCCTGGCAATCATGCTGGTATCTTCCACGCCACCTAAATGTATTGCCATATCGATGCCTTCATCAATCAGATCACCTATATTCCCCTGTAAAATCATTTCTACCGATAAATCGGGATGCAATTTAAGAAACTCAGCGATAGCCGGTGCGATTTGAGTTGCACCAATGACCTGTGGCGCACTTATTTTAAGTAATCCTCGGGGCTCAGTCTGCAAATGTGTCACCGCAGCTTCCATTTCTTCGACTTCCTCAAGCACCTGCTGGCAACGCTCCAAATAAGAACCGCCTACTTCAGTCAAACTTAGACTGCGCGTTGTTCTATTGAATAAGCGTGTACCTAAATGGCCTTCCAATTGCATAATATGTTTTGTCGCCATAGCTCTGGAAATTCCCAGATCCCGAGCACCACCCGCAAAACTTCCTGCTTTTGCTACTTTTACGAAAACAGTCATGCTCGTTAGCTTATCCAAATTCCACTCCTAAATTTAAAGATCAGTCCAGCCAAAGTTTAATTTCTGCGGCTAGCAATTCAGACTAAACCTCTCAGCGGCACACAAATTTTAAACCTTTAAGCTTAAACCGTTTCAAGTTAACAAAAACCATAAAAACTTATTGACATTATGGTTTATTTAATCACAAGAAACAATCCATTTATCTTTTGGACTATTGTAAGCAAATTATATGTCTGTATAGTAGCCAGCAAGTGTTGATTGATCGTTTTTTTTCTTAGCAGCCATTTCGAACTAGAAACTATTGATTTACCCAGTATTATCCAGGTTAAATTTATAAGACCTAAATTAAAAACTTGATAGTATGGATTAAAACCCTAAATAGGGAATATTTAATCAAAGAGATGTTTTTTACCTTCTGGTGTAGTACCTGCAAGCAGTTCCTCCTCATAAACTCTGCTTGATCTTTCGCCTCCCCTTGCTGCAAAAAGCATTGGGAGGTTTTTTTTGGCCTGATATTCAGTTGATCTGATTTAGTTTGCGGATCTTTAACTGATTTACCCCGGACAGCTTGCCGGTCGTTTCAGTCCAAATCCAATCCTCTATGGTGCATTGTGGCGCAAAACCCGACACAACATCCTTAAAGATCTTTCTAACCTGTTCGTAATCATCTGCCAGAGTCGCTTTCTCCAATTCCTGCAGTTTTTGGTTTAGCATTTTCCACGGCACAATCTCTTCCTGCGCACGCATAATGCGGGGATGACTTGTCTCAGAAACATTCTCGCCAATCAGTAGCTCCTCATACAACTTCTCGCCGGGCCGTAATCCGGTAAACACAATCTCTATATCACCTGATGGCTGGGTATTGTTTTTTTCTGTAAGCCCACTCAAATGGATCATCCGCCTGGCAAGATCCAGAATACGGACAGGTTCGCCCATATCAAGCACGAATACATCGCCACCCCGCCCCAAAGCCCCTGCCTGAATAACCAGCTGAGAGGCTTCAGGAATCGTCATGAAATACCGGATTATTCTGGAATCAGTAACTGTAACGGGGCCTCCTCGTGCTATCTGTTCTCTGAACAAAGGCACAACTGACCCTGAAGAGCCCAATACGTTGCCAAACCTGACCATTGTGAAACGTATTTTATGATTTTCAACATTATCCACGCTCAGCGCTTGTAATATTAACTCGGCAAAGCGCTTCGTTGCCCCCATGGTATTGGTGGGTCTTACCGCCTTATCTGTGGAGATGAGCACAAATGTCTCCACTTTTGACTGAATTGCGGCCTTAGCCAGGCTTAACGTACCAAATACATTATTTAACACCGCCTCGCCCGGGTTCTTTTCCACCATTGGCACATGCTTGTAGGCGGCCGCATGATAAATAGTCTGAACACCGAATACCGTACAAATTTTCTCCACCCGCTTTTGATTAAGCACCGAACCTAAGACCGGCACAATGCGAAGCTGCGCATTCAAACGAGTTAAGCTGCTGAGTAGTTCCTTTTCAAGTTCATACAGCGAAAATTCGCTCATTTCAAACAGGATAAGTGCGGACGGCTTGAGGGCAAAGATTTGCCGGCATAATTCAGATCCAATCGAGCCCCCGGCACCGGTTACCATCACCACTTTGCCGGAAATATTAGCTGTCAACAGTAGGGGATCCGGCGTTACAGCATCCCTGCCCAACAAATCAGCAACATCAACTTCTTGCAGCTCATCAAATGTAACCTTGCCTTGCGCCATGTCGGCCATGCCAGGCATTGTTCTGACGTGAACAGGATAAGGTTCCAATCGTGAGATTATTTCGCTTCTCCGGGCTCTGGTCGCAGAAGGAATAGCCAATAACAAATCGGCAGCTTTATGGCGCTCAATCAAGTAGGTCAGCGCACTTAGAGGATAAATTCTTATTCCATTGATTTTTTGCTTATGCAATTTACTGTCGTCATCAATAAACGCAACTGGCCTATATTCTCTGCCATTGATTAATGCTGCCGCCAACTGTGCGCCGGCGCTCCCTGCACCGTAAATGATGACATTTTTTCTGCGGGTATTTTCCTTTTCAGTATTTGCCGTAAGACGGGCATATAAATCGCCAAACCACCACCTCGCCATGAACCGGCTTCCCGAGGCAAAAAACAACATGAGTAGCCAATTCAATGGCGGGACAGTTCTAGGAACAAGACCGAGTCTTAATTGGAAAACCAATGCGGCAAATATCAAAGCATAAAGCGTAACGGCTTGCGTAATGGTCGCGAGTGCCCTAACCCCGATATAACGAATAATTGCCCGGTATAAACCCATCCTGATAAAAATAGGAATAACAGTACACGGTGCTAAAACAAACAAAATCCAAATATGATCCGTGGGCACATAAAACACCCCGAGTCTTAACGAAAAAGCCAGCCACAGCGCAAAGACCGAAAAAAACACATCCGCACTCATCGTGATGACTGCCTTTTTGGGCCGGGACAGCATAAGAAACCAATAAGCTAGCCGTTCCATTTTCAATTCATTATCATAAAAAGATCACTCATTTCCTTATCATTAAAAGTTTAAAACTGACCGCCCAATGTATGCTTTGGAATTCCAAGCAAAGCTAACAATCGGTAGAACTGCACAAAACCTCAATCAATCATTCGTCGTCCCGGCACCCGCTGTATATGCTAAAAAAAACAAAGGGGTCATTGCCAGCAAACAAATTAATGGCGCCCATACCTCAACTTTCAAAGTTAAATAAGCCAAGGGTAACAGCCAGAAAATATTGATTAACAACACGCCAAGAGTCACTTTTTTATGCGAGGCCAAGCGCCTGGATAAAATTTGATATGCATGACTTCTGTGCGCCTGATGCCAAATTTCACCTCTTAACATTCGTATGATCAGCGTTGTTGTTGCATCCACTATAAATACCGCCAATAAAATCCACCAGCACCAGATATTCAAAGCCCCATTTATTGAGGTCATAATGGCCAGCAAACCTAACACAAACCCTAAAAATCCGCTGCAGGCATCACCCATGAATATTTTTGCCGGAGGCCAATTCCACACCAGGAAACCGCTTACGGAAACGAGCAATAATAAAGGGATCAATACCCAATCTATCTGGCCTTGAAACCACAACAGCAAAACAGCCGAACCAGCTGTTGTAAGTGCCTCAACGGCCGCAATACCGTCGATCCCATCCATAAAATTATACAGATTCAAAATCCAAACCAGCATCAATACATAGAGCAAAAACAAAACTACCTGGCTTTTTAAGGCAAACGAAAAAAAGTGAATCACAGGCAGTTCAGGTAAATAAAGCAATGCGCCCGTTCCCGCCAGAAAATGCACCAAAAAACGCCACTTAGCAGACAAAGGACGGTGATCATCCCAAAACCCGATGCCAGCCACCAATGTGCCGGCAAGTATCAATATGGGTATGAAAGCTGGATTAAATTCGGGTGAATACGTTAAAGCCAACCCGCCAATTCCCGACAAAAACACAATTACAACAGCTAAACCGCCGCCTCTTGGAGTAGCAACAACGTGTGAACTCCTCGCATTCGGAATATCCATCAGGCGTTGATTTATAGCATAACGCCTGATTATTCCGGTCAATAGGTAACTAGCTGCAAACACCAATAAACACACCGTTATTATTATATTCATGGTATGCCTACGATAAGGAGATCAGGTTTAGAGTTGCTAATTGCACAATGGTCATGCCCTTCGAAAAATTTTCAGCCCGCCTCAATGAAGCCATCTCGCTCACAACACATTTAAAATGACGCACTGGAATCTTATGGCTTAAGGAAACGCACTATCTCGGGTAACGCACTGAGCAAATCATGAACGGGTCTAAAACCCAATTCACGCTCAATTTTTGCCGATGAATACCAAGCCGAGCCGATTAATTTGTCCAGCGTATCAGAATCAAAGAAAAACCGGCGCCCGCGCAATCGACCTAACCCACCTCCAGCCTGAGCCAGAACTTGCAGCAAACCCAACGGCACGTTGAATGACGGCGATGATTGACCTAAAGCCTCACAAATCCAATCATATATTTCTCGGGTTGAATAGGGGCGGCCATCTGAAACAATATAAATCTGGCCTGCAGCTTGAGGATTTTCAGCTGCCAATAATGCCGCTTGCACCACATCCTCGACATGAACCATCGACCGCTTGTTATGCACCTCCGGCAATGGCGGAAAATAACCGCTCCGGATAGCGTTAATCATACGTGGCAAATTGCCTTTTTGCGTGTTGCCGTACACCATGCAAGGGCGAATGACGACAGGATGCGGCACATACCCGCCATGTAAAACGAGCTGTTCTGCTTCATATTTGGATCGACCGTAAGGGTCATCAGTTAGTTCTGTTATCGTTTCATCCATTGGCTGATTGAAACTGTTTCCTACTGCCTTGACGCTACTGAAAAACACAAAACGCTGAACACCTCCCCGCTTGCCCGCTTCTAGCAACTTGCGAGTACCTTCGGTGTTGATTTGGAAATATTCGGCTTTGTCTTGGTTAGTTTCGGCAAGGGAGTGAGCTTTACCGGCCAAATGAAATAGGGTGTCAATATCGGCACATAAACTGGATGGAAAGTTATCCTCAGCCAGATCGATTCGATATGACTCAATTGTATCGCCTGTCTCTCGCCGATTCAAAGCCCTGACCTTAAAGCCATTTTTCGATAAGTGCAGAGCGATTCTTTCACCGATAAAACCACTGGCCCCGGTTACCAAACAAATCCTCTTCATAAATCTCCATGTAACGATTTAGCCAGTTTCTTTAATGCACCCAACAAATCGCCCCTTATTGGTGATGCCTGCTACAAAGCTTTATAACAAACAACTGAAGACAGAAAAATACAAAAAATGTGATGAGTCGATTATCGGTTCGCAGCCAATGACTGTCCCATTAACACTGACAAATGTTCCAGCACTTTTCGCTTATCCGCTATTGGCTCATCAAGCAAGCGCCGGTTAACTAGATGCCGCACCTCGCCTAAAGCAACTCGGCACTCATCAAGCAATCGATGTGCAATTTTAGCCGTCAAACCACAACTCTCTACTGCAAAACGCAGCAAATAAGCCTGCGACCACCATCTTTTACTCCCCAACAAAGTCAGAGCAGCAATATCCTGTTTTAGATATACCGTGGTGCTCACCACATCATAGGCTGGAGCCAAGCGGATAGAGCTTAAATCATCATAGAGCAGGCCGAAATTTTTCAAATGCGCATCGCCATTTTGCAAACAATTATTTAACACCACCATTTTAAAAAACTGCTGCAACGAACGCATCTTATTAACCGGGCTGCAAAACAGCTTGATTGTTTTGGCGATTTGTTCATAACTGCCAACATATTTATCATCTCGCTGTTTACCTTGTAACACACACATATCCTCGAAACCGATACACTCACCTTGATCTGTCAAATCGAAGCGTTTCATCACAAACAACGCATCATCATCAGACAAATAAAACTCCGGCACATCAACACCAGCATGCTTTAAGACTTGCATGCAAAAATACTCATTTAAGGCCAACTGAGGATAATCCGGCCCCCAAGCTTTAACAATATAATCATTCAACTTTAGTGAGGCTTTATCAACCACCTTGGCCAAGACCTTGGGCTGGACCCCACTCAAGGCACTTTGCAAAGCAAATCGGCTAACCAGTTCGTCAAACAGATCGTCCAGTTGACTGTGCAACAACTCATCTAGATGTAATGGCACAGTCAAAGCAGATGACTCTCCCGGGTAATGAACCCTGCCCCTAATCGATGGCGACAGCAGACGTAACAATCCAAAATCGTCCGTGGCAGTTAACTTGGTGAAGTGTTTTTTGATGATTGATAACAAATAACCTTCAGGTAAATGCATCTCAAATATGGGATGTAATCGAGGATGTGCATAACTTTTATTCCGGACAGGCATTGTAAGAGATACAAAGTAATCGCTATCCGCATCGAGGTAATTAAAAATAAACTCCGAGCTTTCTTTTAACAAAAAACCAGCTGGTTGATTTTGCACATAGACACGCAAGCCATCATTCACCGGCCAGCTCCTCCAGAGTCGGAAAGGGGGACTTTTCTCTCAGCTTTACCTCATAACCAAGATAATCCAAAATACTCAGCACTTTCCGAACCCCAACATCGCCAGAACGCCCTTTTTCTAGCGCATTAATAGTTGCCCGGGAAATCCCCAAATCATCAGCAATTTGCTGTTGAGAAATGCCTCGTAGGCGTCTTAATTGTCTTATTTGCCGCCCAAGCTCGTAAAAATCCATGCTCAATGGTAATGACTAAAATATTTTACATATTAATAAATTTATTCTCATATGTAAAATATATTGCACTAAATCATACCGCGAGCAAAGTAAATTTGTTCAACCACTGACTGTAACCTAACGTAAGTATTCAAATAGTTTGAAAGGATATTTTGAAAGAATTTTAAGCCAATTGGTAGTTATTCCATTCTCACTACAAGCACGTAACACTTCCCGGTTTAGCAACATTGTATTACGCCATCCTCCCGTGCTAATTCCCCCTGTGCGCATTTTAACCACCACTTCCGGTAAATAACCATAGCGCAGGTTACCCTCCTTAAATATTCTAGCTACAAACTCGTAATCACCAGCTATTTTAAAATCGGTTTTATAAAAGCCATATTGTTCGAATACTGATCGTCTGATAAAAAGTGATGGATGTGCCGGCATCCAACCCCAGGCAATTTTTGAAGGTGAGAATTGCGCAGAACTAAAGCGGCGTTTGATAACATCCGGCTTATTAGGCGAAAAAAAAGCGATATCGCCATATAACACATCAAGGCTATCTCGCTCCATCTTTAGCGATATTCGTTGTAATATTTCAGTATTAGCATAAACGTCATCGGCATTTAATATTCCTATCACATTCCCTGTAGCCATAGAAATACCCTTGTTCATAGCATCGTAAATCCCTTCATCTCGCTCTGAGACATACCGGGTTACACTCCGTGCATTTTTTACGATATCCAGGGTGCCATCAGATGAGGCACCATCTACAATGATATGTTCGTAGTCACTGTATTGCTGAGATGCAACTGAAGCTATCGTATCCGCAATGGTTTCTACACTGTTGTAGCAGACTGTAATAATTGAGATTGTTGGGTAGCCATTCGTCATAATAAGCTGCTATATAAAGCTTTATACTTTTCAGCAATCACTTGGTAAGAAAAATTTTCCTCCGCATAAATCCTGCAATTGATGTTAATTGATTCCACTTCTGATTCACAACTAACTGACTCGTTGTTCAATTTTTTTTGTTCTAAGACCCAAACTATGCCAGCCGCCAAATCGCTGCAGTCAAATGCGCTTGCTAGGTAACCTGTCTTTTTGTGAACAACAATGTCTGACAAGCCCCCAATATCAAAAGCAACAACGGGTACGCCACACGCAATCGCTTCAAGCCCTGTATTAGGGAGATTATCTTGCCTAGAAGGAATTACTAACAGATCAGCGGCATTGTAAAAATCTCTTAATTCATCCTGGGAAGATAGGTGCCCTGTAAATATTGTCGGTATCTGCCAATGAACGTCCTTAGATGGCTTGACTTCCCCTACTACCACTACCGTCAAATTATTAATAGCACTGTAGTTTTGATCTAGCCTCTCTATAGCATCAATCAGTAGATCAAAGCCTTTCCTGGGGTCTTTGCCGCCACCAACGGCTCCAAACATTAAAACATCTTCGTCAGCTGACAACCCTAAATGCTGTCTACATCTTGATTTAGATAAAGGCTTCCAGAAATTAATATCAATCGGATTATGAATTACGCTTACTGGCCAATTAGATGTCAACTTAGATTTTTTTACGCATCTCGCCAACCAATTACTTGGGGATACAATATGAATCGGCTTTTTCCAAAATTTAATTTTCCTGCCCAACGTCCACATTTCTAAATCGAATTGCTTATTGGATGCACGGGCGTCACAAGAATTTAGTTCTAGCTCTTTTTCATCAAAGTAGTGACTTGCCCCAGATACTAGCCACATATCATGCATGGTCCAAACCAAAGGCTTAGTAATTCGAGATATATCTTTTATTGACATCATTTCGCCATTAATCCAATGAAGATTAATGACATCCATATCTGAGTCATTCAGGACATCTGGCCAGCAAGAAGGAATCACTGCGGGTGAAAGAGTTGTTGAATCGTTACGTTTGACCAGCCGGGCAAACCCTGTGCCAATCGAGTTTCTAATGTATGAAATGAACTCAGAAAAACGCACACCAGATAGTCTTTTTTTTATATTTGGATTATCAATTTCACCGGAATCTATATATTTAAGTACGGTAACGCCATCTGAGAGCAAAGCCTCAAACAAACGATCAGCAGCAATAGCTGCACCGCCTTTTTTGTGATGCTTGTTAACAATACCAATTTTCATCTGACGAATATTCTTCTTTTAACCTTAGATATCAAAGTGCTCAATGGCGAATTAACCATTCCGCCAACTTTGCGGGAAATATTCTCAGCTGCACGGGCTCGATCAAGATTTGGTTCAGCAACTTTCCTATAAACCTGGGCGTGATATGCCCCTTTAATAACACCAAGATATTTCAGACCCAGATTTTTAGACACAAATGAAAATGTATGTCTTAAATGAAATGTGGATGGAAGGTGACAATTGATATACGGATAAAAGCAGTTAGCAAAAACAATTATTCCACTTTTTTTTACTGCTTCGGTTAACTGAAACGCAAGTAATACTGGATCTTCAACATGCTCGAGCACGTCCTGTGCAATTACCGCATCATATGAATTATTGGTTATCTCTTGAACTTGTCTAACCCTTGTAAAATTCTGGAGTCGGTAAATACCCAACTTGGACGGATATGGCTCTATTATTGAAATATCAGCATTTGGCAAGACTTCACTAAGTGTAATAGCCATTTCACCAAACCCGCCACCATAATCAGCAATGTTAACTACTCCTTGCTTTTCAAGAAATTTAGCAATTGCAAATCTATGGTCTTTAGAGACCTTATCAAATTTTGTAAATAATCCATTAACTATCCATATTGGATGACCATAATAATCAGCTATCCGCTGGTCGGATAGGGGCTTGGTATTATCTAATTTGAGATCATTCCATACACGATCCATTTCCGACCAAATCCAATGGACGTCAGGAATATTTTTAGAGAATGTAGCCAGATAATCAATCTCATACTGGGATAGGACTGAACGAGGAATTTTTTCTCCCCAAATATCAATCGTTTCCATCTAAAAATAAGTCTCGCTGATCATTTGAATTTTTCTTAACCAATATATAGCTAGGTTTTGCCTTGCGTGTTTATCCAAAAAGCTTTTTATACGACATATAGCATCATCTGAGACGCTAACCAACTCAGGCAAGTCTATATCTTGTTTTTTATTAATTATCTGATGCATCGAAAAATGATCAGAATTTCGGCAATTTTCGCCTGTGCCATCATGACCAACATTCATGACATATGAGGATGTAGGATTAAGACACAAACCACCATGCGAAAAAATCGTCGCATACCAGAAAACTGCCCAAGTATTAATCTTACCTTTTCGATTCAACTTTACTTGACGCCAAAAGTTGTACGTCCCATCCAGGTTAAATGCATTGATTTTTTGCGGCGTCCAGCTTCTGATCATCTCGTCAGGTTTTTTGGAGAATTTATTCCATCTATTTGCCCATGTAGCCCAGCCCCAGCAATTCATTGTTTTCCAGAAAAATGCATCACCTAGTCCAGATGGCTCAATAGGGTAATTCCACCCACTTATATGCCAAACCAGTTGATTATCTTCATACATATTCAGCGCTGAGTTCATGTAGCCAAGAAAATGCTCACTAAAAATCAAGTCATCTTCAAGTACAATAGCCCTACCATACTTATCACATATCGCTGTCACACCGTCTATGATTGAGTTTGCGAGACCCCAGTTTTTCTCGCGCTCTATAATCGTGATAGTCTTAAACCCGGTTATCTGGTGTATCAACGCCCTAACCTCATTGACTGCCGATTGAGCACCTTCATGCTTTGCTGCATCTGAGAAAATAAACAGATCAGAATGCACAGCCTCGGCATTCTTGAGCAAAGCCTCGACTGTTTCACGGGTATGTTTAGGCCGGTTGTAAACAAATAATGCAATGGGTGATGTATTAGTTGCCACAATATCTAAACTAGTTAAGACTTCAAAATGGCGACAATATTTTGATAAGCAAATATTTCACAAAAAACCGGCTTATATTTTTCTATTTTAACCATGTCATTAGGCAGAAGACGATAAAAATCAAAATTCGGCAACAAATCCCAGAAATCCCAGAAATATGTTCTGCTTGCCACATTCATCTCATTAAACTCAAAATGGATTGCCGATATCTTTCCTGCTTCCAACTGTTTAGTGACACCTTTAAGCACATTGAGCTCATTACCTTCAGTATCAATCTTGAGCAATGCAATTTTATCAATATTGTTTGATTCAATAAAATCACTAAGCGTAATAACATTAACTTTATGTTCAATAGCTTTAGAATTATGAATATTCTCAATTACATCCTGGTAAAGAGAGGCATGAGAAGAGCCATCATTATCTTGATAATCATATAGCGACAACACGCCAGTCTGCGCACCAACAGCAGCATTAACAGCATGAAAGTTTTCGGCATTTATGTTTTCTTTTAACTTTAGAAAAGTCAATGGATGCGGCTCAAACGCATAGATAGAAATGGCCGGATTTGTCGCCAAGAGGCTCTTTGAGTAATTGCCTATATTGGCTCCAACGTCCAATACGACACCGGCCGGCCTATTCTTAAAATATCTTTTAACAAATTCAGCTTCACCGCTAACTTTATCGTTACTGGAATTCAATACTCCCAAACCACTTAGACTGCAGTAATAAAGCAGCTTATGTAATTTATAAAATGATTTTCTTGCGAATAAGTAACTGTATAATTTAAGCAGTAACATCATCTTGACAAGCTCTCCTTCGAATTGCTGGAATAAACGGTAACATTGCCGCCGATTTAAGTAAAAAAGAGCGTCTAGTATTTTTATTGATACCATCAAACAAATAAGCTGCTGTCACTTGCGATATTAGCGACGCAATAGCAGCTCCCTTGCCTCCGTATAAAGGTATCAAGAGAAAATTTGCGGCAATATTTACGATTAAACCTAGCGTTGTTCGATAAAAAGCACTAGTTTGCATATTTTCGATTAAAAACCATTTACTGCTGGTTACTCCGAAAAAAACAAAAACACCTGTCCATATATGAATCGCAAGCACGGTTCCAGCTTGCGCGTAAGCTTGACCAAACAAAACTATTACTAGCCAATCAGCCATAAAGGTCATTGGAACCGACACGATCAAGGCCAGGAATACCATTAAATCGTAAAGTTTTTGTAATCGCTGAAAATACAGTACATTGCTCTGTTTTTTCGTTTCTATCAGCGTAGGAAATACCGAATTAACAATGGCTATCGGTATGAAATACCAGACTTCGCTGATACGGACAGCGGCGCTATAAATGCCGACAGTTTCTTCTCCCAGCATTTGCCCCAGCATGATCTGATCAACGCGCATGTACAACGATATGGTTAGGCCCGACAGAATAAGCGGCCAACTATCGTTGAGCAGCTCTTTGGCTCTCTGGAAATTATTTTGCCAGGTCCGCAATCGACCAATCCGAATGGCGAACATGACCATTAAGCCAACTGCAATGGCTATACCTTCGCCAAGGATGATCCAAACAAAAACAATCAACTGCGCATGATGGACAATGAGTACCACTCTCGCGACTGCAAAAATCAGAAAAACACTGTTCTCAACCCAAACAGAATATTTTGACTCAACTTGAGCTTCAAAATAGAGTTTCACTACATCGGCGGCTTTGAATAGCATCGATAAACTAAGTATAGTCACCATGAGTTTGATTAATTCGTCACCAGGTCTAACAAAATCAATAGATACTATTGCAAGAATCGCCGCTAAGAAACCACCGAAAACCTGCAGCATGAATGCTGTACCCATGGTTAAAACAGCGGTTTCCGGAGTCTTGATTAAGTCTCTCACCACTATGCTATTAAGACCCAATCCGGCAATCGCTCCGAACAACGCCACAAATGCCGTGGTATAATTAATTAAACCAAATTGCTCCGGCCCTAAATAACGCGCCACCCATATACCAACCAGCAAGCCAATCCCCATGCGCAAAAGACGGTCGACAAAAAGCCAGCTGGTGTTGGCGAGTATTTTTTGCAGTTCGGGACGATGCACTATCCTATTCCTTAAAAACGCGGGTAAACACAGCCACCAATTAAATGTAGTAAATGTCATTGCCTAGCCATTCAATAACACATCCTGAAAAGAACAGATGGGGTCTGATTTAGGAGCTTGTCCGAGAATGGGAAACTTGAATAAACTAGCATAATTAGTAGTATCTATTTTAAATTTTGGCACTATATACTGTGTTATAAATTTTGAAACTCGTATTCTCGTACAACCTCCCTGTAATCATGCATTTTGATATTACAAATGCGCAAGCTATTACAGTAGTTGAGGATAGATTTTTAAAAATTATGCCGTTTTTTAAAGCTATTTAGTTAATTAATTCAGAGCTATAGTCAAATCTGGTGTATCACCCATTTGAATTAGGCGGCCATCTGCTGCGTTTCTTCTATTTTCTCTGCCTCCGTAATAATGGCAATGCCGTCCTGGAAACGGATGCCCTCAATCACTTCCGGTATTCGTTTAAAACCCTGTATCTTGCGCCAACTCTTCTCGGCCGTCAGCGCCAATTGAAACACCAATCCCATCAAGGTAGTGCGCGAGACGCAGTTTTTAGTGCGCGTGGTCCGATGGCGAAACGTCGCAAAGCTGGATTCAATCGGATTAGTCGTCCGAATGTGTAGCCAATGCTCAGCGGGAAAGTCGTAAAAAGCCAAGAGTGATTCGCGATCTTTTGCCAGCACTCCCACTGTCTTGGGATACTTGGCTTCAAAGTTACGCTGGAAGCTGTCGAAGGCTGTTTCCGCCTGAACTTTAGTTTCGGCCATCCAGATTTCTTTTAATCCGGCATTGGCTTTACCTTGGATAGAATCGGGTAGCGCCGCCAACACATTCGCCGTCTTATGCACCCAACACCGTTGATGCCGTGTCGTCGGCCAAGCCTCGTTGATGGCCGCCCAGAAACCCAATGCGCCGTCGCCGGTGGCCAGTTTCGGCGCTTCCTATAAGCCGCAAGCTTGCATATCTTGTAAGACACTCAGTCAGGACGCTTTTGATTCCCGATAACCGTCCGATAAGGCCAGCAAGCGCTTTTCACCTTGTTCGTTGACGCCGATGATGACCAATAAGCACAGTCGATCATCCTCGCCGCGCAGGGTCGAATAAATACCATCCGCCCACACGTAGACATAGCGTTCCTTCGCTAAATCTCGGTTATTCCAGGTTTTGTAGTCCTCAGCCCATTGGGCTTTTAAGCGACTTACCACCGCCGGCGACAAACCTTTGGCCTCGTCACCCACCAGTACCGACAAGGTCTCTTGTATGTCGCCGGTGGAAATGCCATGTAAGTACAGCCAAGGCAAGGCCGCTGCCACGCGTTGAGCTTTGCGCACATAGGGTGGCACGAGGGTTGAGTTGAATTTAACCCCGCCGCCGGAGCGATCCCGCACTTTGGGAATTTTGACCGTCACATTACCCACACCGGTGACGATCCCCCGTTCGGGCAAATAACCATTGCGCACCACAGTTAAACGGCCCTGCAGATCAGTGACCTTAGTATAGTCACTCAAAAACGCTTGCAACTCGGCTTAAATCGCCTGTTGGATCAAGGCCTTGGCCCCGGTTCGCAACAAATCAGTCAAAGGATCGATAATTGCCTCTGTATTTCCCCACTCTTTTGCTTTATCTTTGTTAATGGCGTTTTTCATTAGTGCTGTTATTCAATCTCGGTAATCTTATTTCAGCAGAGAACGCCACCTCTCTTCAAGCCGGGCTGTACACCAGATCTAGTTATAAAATTGATACCCAGCTCAAACGAAGCCTGGATAAAGCGAATTGTAATCCGGAAAAGAATGCTCAATATGTCTACTTGCCGCTACTTGTCAATCCTAACAGGCTGTTGATTTTATCTCCTCAGCAAGCCGCATTGCTTCGTTAAATTAATCGCGAGATTAATTCATAAGGCATTGTTATACATGGTAAAATAGTTCTATCATCAATAATTTGCATTGATTCCATGCGCGGCACCGACATCACTCAAGAAGAACTATTCAGTTACCGAACCCTGGAAGCGAGGATTCCGCAAAAGCATCCGCTCCGCAAGCTGCGCAAAGTGGTCGATCTGTTGCTCGCCACGCTGGATGACGAGTTCGACGCACTCTACGCACGCCGCGGCCGGGATTCCATTCCTCCGGAGCGCTTACTCCGCGCCAGTTTGTTGCAAGTCCTGTTTTCCATACGCTCGGAGCGGCAGTTGGTAGAGCATATCGACTTCAACCTGCTGTACCGCTGGTTCGTCGGCTTGACCATGGACGACGCCGTATGGGATCACTCCACCTTCAGCGCCAACCGCGACCGCTTGCTGAACGAGCGCATCACCCGTTTGTTTTTCGAGCGGGTTCTGGCCTTGGCGGACTGGAAGAATTTGGTCTCCGACGAGCACTTCTCTGTGGACGGCACCCTGATTCAGGCCTGGGCCTCGCACAAGAGTTTCGTTAAGAAAGACGGCTCGACCCCGCCGCCGGAAGATGGCGGTCGCAACCCCACGGTCAACTTCAAGGGCGAGAAGCGTAGCAACGAAACTCACGCCTCGACCACCGATCCTGAGGCTCGGCTGTACAAAAAGAGCGAGGGCGACAAGTCGCAGTTGGCGTTCCTCGGTCATGCCTTGATGGAGAATCGTAACGGTTTGGTGGTCGACGTCGAAGTCACCCAGGCCACCGGCACAGCGGAACGCGAGGCGGCCGAAACCATGGTCAAGCGGACAATCCATAAACCCGGCGCAACCTTGGGTGCCGATAAAAACTACGACACCCAAAACTTTGTCGCCGCCATGCGCCAGCGCAAGGTCACCCCGCATGTCGCCAGCAAGGACAAAGGCTCGGCCATCGATCGTCGTACCACGCGGCACGACGGCTATCGCAAAAGCCTCAAAATCCGTAAGCGGATCGAAGAAGTCTTCGGCTGGGCCAAAACCGTCGGCCCGCTACGGCAAACCAAATTTCGGGGCTTGAAGAAGGTCGCCGCGCAAACAATATTTACTTTTGCCGCTTATAGGCGCCATTTTCGGCTGGCGTTACAGTACTGCTTAGGCGGTAGTGTGCCTAAAATCCGCCAAAAGGCGGAGTTTAACCCCCTTCGGGGCGAATATAACCGGCTAAAACCGGTTTTTGAGGCTTAATCAGGCTTCCAGACCACCCGGCGCTTCAAAAAATGGCGTCGAAACCGAAGGTATATCGGCAAATTTCAACAGCCTGCTAAACGGATGGTCATTGCTCCGAACAACCTGGATTCCATCTTTACTCCATTCAGGCTGCTTGCTTATGCCTGATTTATATCCATATTTTGGAAAAATCGAACTGAATTCCACATTTTCCTAGGTCAAGCTCAATGCTCTCTTTGCTGGCATCCAGCATCTTGATGTACCGGCCCTCCTGCAAGTGATAGACCTTGGCAATTGAATCAATGGGATCTACGATCACATAAAATTTAACGCCTTCCCGCTCGTACAGTTTGAATTTGGTAGTACGATCCTTGTGTGCGGTGGCTTTGGAAAGAATTTCGAAAATCAAGATAGGAGCTTTGCTTAAATAAGCGCTTTTTTCCAATTCTCCGCAAACTACCAAATTATCTGGCTGGACCGTGGTTTCCTCGTCAATTTTCCAATCAACAGGCAGTAATGCATGACATTCCTGGCAATATTCCAAAGCACGCTCTAACTGACTGGCAATGTGTTGACTGATTGCCTGATGGGCAATGCTGGGTGAAGGACTCATAGCGTGAGCCAGTCCGTAAATGAGCTCCCATCGGCCTTCCCATTGCACATAGTCATCGTAAGTGTAATGAGGCAAATCTTCTGCGCTTGGCGTGCTCATAAGTTGGTTATTTTTGGAGACTGAGATCGAACAACCCGGGTTCCGTTACACTTCATTCAGGCAACTTTCTGGATTTTTTGCAATACGCACTTTTCTTACTGGTACTTATCAAAATCATCTAAAGATTTAACTATTTCGACTTCTTTAGTCAATAGTTCAATCTCTTGCTTCAAACTTTCGTATTCGGCTAGCTTGATATCGAGAAACCGTTTGGTCAGCAACCCTTTTTGCGCAATTCCCATTGGCGTTAACAAATACACATAGGCCATGCGGTTTTGACTATTACGAAAGTTTTGCATTTTGATAAATCCGCGATCAAGTAATGCCTTGAGGCAATAATTGATTTTTCCTACGCTCACACCCAAATTTTCAGCTAACTCGCGCTGATTCATCTGCGAATTGTTTTCCAATAAACGGAGTACGCGCAAATGGGTTTCTTCGTTTAAAGAACCTGACGGTTTATCGTCGTTTTCCATTGTAGTTATAAAATGTCGAACGAGAATTTGGCTTAAGATGATCTTACATTGTTTTACAAAAAACACGCTACCGCCCTACTGTGTCACGATCAGCAAGCGCGGCAATCTGTTCAACTATTGAACGCACTATACCACTGAATTTCCTTAAGGGAAATATTGGGGATAATCAATACGGATAGAAGTTAATTGAGTTCTGAATTGGGGGAGTAAAAGACCTATGATGGAGAGCACATAGGCTTATTGTTATCCGGAACTTAGCAGGATTTCTTTAAATGTACGATGTCAAATTTTGCCTTGGTAGGCTTACCGAGAAACTCCATCAAAACCAAAGCCCGTGACTCTCCGTCTGACATCTGATAAATGGCCTCCATACCGGAAAAAGGGCCTGTGATGATTTGTACTTTTTCACCCTGATTAAATAATTTATCAGGCTCACCCGTCTTCAAATTATTTTCAACATTTTGCAAAACATCAACTAGCTGATCGTCGACTTTTGCAATTTCTCCACCGAAAGAAACCAATGCCTGCACGCCTTTGGTAGATCGAATGGCGTTCCAATTCAATCCATTATCCGAACAGATAAACAAATAGCGGGGAAACAAAGGTTCGATACCAATGTATATTTGCCCTCGCCTAATTCGTTCAGCTTTAAATGTTGGCAAATAACACCGAAATCCTTGCCTTGCCAAGTTTTCAAGCGCTCGATTTTCTTGCCGAGGCTTGGTATGTATGACATGCCACGTCATGTTATTGGGGAGTTATAAGAAACCTGATGCAATGGGTTTACTTAAAATTGATGACGAGCAGGGTAGCGGAAACGACTAAGCCTAATGTCCAATACATCAATCGATCCAACCTTCGATTCATTTCCATAAAACCTGTATTCATATCTTTGCGCATTTCTTCAAACCGTTTATCCACAAGTTCGAAACGCTTATCAACTTGCTCAAATCGCTTATCAACCTGTTCAAAACGTTTATCGACCTGCTCAAATCGTTTATCAACTTGCTCGAAACGTTTTTCCATCTGTTCGAACCGCTTTTCCATTGCATCGAAACCTTTTATCATCAGGTCTCGCTGGTGTTTCAACTCTTCTTCAACTCTTACGGTCCGCTCTCTGAGGTCTAACTCATATCGTACGTTGGCATTATTTTTTACATCAGGCTGCCTGGCAATTATTTGCTCCACCATCCGCTCAATTTCCAACAGGTCTTCTTTGGCCAACATAAGATGTTATTCCTGATATTTTTAATGACTTTTACCACAAAAGAAGAATTTCAGACAAATGACTTATATATGCCCGAGATGATTTATCTATTTCTCTCAACAACAAACCGTTTTTTAATAAACAAAAAAACCAGACAGCTTTCCAGATGTCTGGTTTTCGTTTTGACGCTATGCTTTTATTTTTTTGGTGAGCTCGTCAATATAATATCTGCTTTATTTTTTTCTACAGTTTTTTCACCGATTCCCTTGACCTTAGCAAGATCATCAACCGATTTAAAATCACCTTCTTTTGTTCGATGTTCGATTATTGCCTCGGCTTTCTTGATTCCAATACCATTAAGTGAATTGGCAATGGTCTCTGCGTCTGCGGTATTAATGTTAACGGGTTCAGCAAAGGCGTTGAATGTAATGAGTGCGAATAAAGCCAATAAATATTTCATTTTCTACTCCAGGAGTTTTGATTGATACACCACAGCATTTAGTGATTGATGCTCGCTCAATGCCGCTCAATTAAAACTCTAGACATTCCTTCAGAAATTACAATTCGCCACAGAGTATTTACTAGATAGAATTTCAAATTATTGACTAAGTTCACACTCTAAATTTGCTCAACGGCCAATGGCGTAATAGCTCAGACCGCTATTTCTAACAATGTTAGGCTCATACATGTTACGGCCGTCGAAGATAACTTTATCTTTTAAATGGCGGCTGAGTTGATCAAAATCAGGACTACGGAACTGCTTCCACTCCGTCACAATAACCAGAGCATCTGCGTCAGTGAATGCATCGTTTTGAGTTTTGGCATAAACAAGCCCCGACTTATCGCCGTATATGCGCTCCGCTTCTTCCATGGCTTCGGGATCATAGGCTTTGACTATGGCACCGGCATCAATCAACGAATCGATCAATACCCGACTGGGGGCTTCTCTCATATCATCGGTATTAGGTTTGAATGACAATCCCCATAAGGCAAATACTTTACCCTTCACATTCCCTTGATAATGATCATTAATTTTTTCAAATAACCGCTGCTTTTGGCGATCATTGACATTTTCTACAGCGGACAAAAGCTCGGCATGGTACCCAACTTCCTTGGCGGTTCTTTCTAATGCTTTAACATCTTTAGGAAAACACGAACCGCCATAGCCACAGCCAGGATAAATAAAGCTGTAACCTATTCTGCTGTCGGAACCTATACCTTGTCGCACATGCTCGATATCGGCGCCTAATTTTTCAGCCAGATTGGCCAATTCATTCATGAAACTGATCTTAGTCGCCAGCATCGCGTTAGCGGCATATTTGGTCAACTCTGCAGAACGGACATCCATCGCAATGACTCGTTCCCTACTTCTATTAAAAGGCGCATACAACGCTTTGAGCAATTCCGCAGTTCTAGGATTGTCTGTACCGATGACGATACGATCCGGTTTCATAAAATCGTCAATAGCTGCACCTTCTTTCAAAAACTCGGGATTGGATACGACGTCAAACTCATAATCCTTACCACGGGCTTTTAATACCTCCAGCATTCTGTTTTTTACTTTATCTGCGGTTCCAACCGGTACTGTCGACTTATCTATGACAACTCGATAACCTTCCATGTGTTCTGCGATGCTTTTGGCTACCGCCAATACATATTGCAGGTCTGCAGAACCATCTTCATCCGGCGGTGTGCCAACGGCAATAAACTGAAACAGACCGTGTTCAACCGCTTCCTTTGCATCTGAAGTAAAACGTAATCGCCCGGCTGCTTGGTTTTCCTTTACCATGGCGTCCAATCCAGGCTCAAAGATAGGAATAATTCCTTGTTTCAGCTTTTCTGTTTTTACCTGATCCACATCCATACAAATAACATCATTGCCGACTTCCGCCAAACAAGTCCCCGTTACCAAGCCCACATAGCCACTGCCAAATACGGTAATTTTCATAACTGATATCTAACCCTTATCAATCCGGTTTAAAGTTAAAAACATATTTTAGTAATAAAATGGCTGTAGACTAACATGATTGCCAAGTTTTTCGAATCCGTTAAAATCTGACCATGGACAAAACTATAATTTCAGTTCAGCAATTGATGAGCGGCTTTTCGCAAACCGATTCGCTGAAAATAGAGAAGGCTCTCGCCATTGTCAGTCAGACTGATGCGAGCCCGCCCAGCCTCAGGCCCAGAGGGATTGATGTAGCCATGATATTGATGGCAGTACACATCGATGTGGAGACCATTTTGGCCGCTCTCCTTAGCGACTCGCGTATCGCTGGACGTATTAGCGAACCTGACATTGAAAAAAAATTCGGCTCGATCGTCGCCGCCCTTGTTAAAGATGTCAACTGGCTTAACAAATTAACCGTATACAACCTGGAAATGGCCAATCAGCCCAATCAGGCAGAGATATTACGGCGAATGTTGCTGGCCATGACCCATGATGTCCGGGCGGTACTGATTAAACTTGCATACCGTATTCAAAGGTTACGTAATCTTCACAGTGAAGATTACGATATGCGCCGTTTTATTGCGCAAGAATCACTGGATATTTACGCGCCACTGGCAAACCGGCTGGGGATAAATCAATTCAAATGGGAATTGGAAGACCTGGCTTTCCGTTATCTTGATCCTCAAAACTACCGCTTCATTGCAAAGTCTCTGGCGGACAACAGGAATCAGCGGGAAGCCTGTATTCAATCCTTCAAAGAAACATTATCTCAAGCGCTGGAAAATGAACATATTAACGCCAAGGTTTATGGAAGGCCTAAACACATCTACAGCATTTGGAACAAAATGTTCCGGAAAAATCTGGCGTTTGAAGATTTGTACGACCTGTTGGCCGTGCGCGTTATCGTTGACAATATGGCTACCTGTTATTCAGTACTAGGGCTGGTGCACAGCCTTTGGCAATACATCCCTAAAGAATTTGATGATTACATAGCAAACCCCAAAGAAAATGGCTATCAGTCTTTGCATACTGTCATTCTTGATACTCAGGGAAACCGGATAGAAGTCCAAATCCGGACACGCGATATGCATGAATTTGCTGAACTCGGTGTGGCAGCCCATTGGCGTTATAAAGAAGGCAGTCAGCACAATGCTGCAACCGCAAAAAACATTGCTTCATTGCGTAAGCTTCTCGATGAGCGTGATAATAATGCCATTCTGATCGAAAATTTCCGTACTGAATTATTCACCGATAGAGTGTTTGTATTAACTCCAGCGGGAAAACTGGTTGACCTGATCAAAGGAGCCACACCACTGGACTTTGCTTATGCCATCCACACGGAGATCGGGCATAGCTGCCGCGGAGCTAAAGTTGACGGCCAGATAAGACCGCTTACCTATCAGCTTAAATCCGGCCAACGGGTAGAAATTATCACCGTCAAAAACGGTTACCCCAATCTGAACTGGATAGATCCCAGCTTGGGCTATCTGAAAACATCCCGTGCCATCAGTAAAGTAAAAAGCTGGTTTAAGCAACAAAAGCAATGCGAAAACATCACTATCGGTAAACAGCTATTAGATAAGGAAGTGAAACGTCTGGGGGTTAAAGCACTGAACCTCGACGAATTGATTAAGCATTTCAAAATGGAAGATAGCAACTTCTTTTTTGAATCCTTGGGCCGCGGTGACATCAGTGTTCAACAAATCGCTCATGCGCTGCAAATACCTGAACTGGAACCCGCACAGCTAAGATACAGTCCCCAAAAAAACCTGCCCAGGTCACAAATAACTGTCGGCGGTATCGACAACATTGAAACATCGCTTGCAAAATGCTGCTCTCCTGTCAAAGGAGACAATATTATTGGTTTTATTTCTCATAAAAGAGGTATTACCATCCACCGCCGCAATTGCCCTAATATCTTGGCACTTGATCCGGAAAAGAAGTTACAGCTCATTGCTGCCGAGTGGAATAGTGGGCAGCAAACCCGCCATATCGTGCCCATCGTTATCCATGCTTATAATAGCCAAACCCTGTTAAACGATGTCTCGCAGATTTTGTTCCAATCAAAAGTTCATATTACTGATGCGTCATTGAGAACTCATACCGATTTATCTGCGATATTGTATATGTCAATTCTGATTGAAAATACCGCTCAACTGAGCCAGGTGCTGAGCAGGATCAGTCAATTGCCCACCATCACTGCAGTTAAGCGCAAAACCTGATTCCGCCGGCTTAGCATCGAGCCCCCCCTGAAACCTTCATACGCCATGTCTCAACAGCAATCACCCTATCTAGTTCTTATCGACGGTTCCTCATTTTTGTTTCGCGCTTATCATGCGGTACCGCCATTGACCAGTCCTCAAGGGTTACCGACCAATGCGATTTACGGTGTGACGAACATGCTGCGCAAGTTAATGAATGATTACCCAACCGAATACATTGCGGTAATTTTCGATGCCCCGGGAAAAACCTTCCGTCATGACTTATTTGATCAATATAAAGCCCACCGGCCGACTATGCCTGATGATTTAAGGGTGCAAATCGAACCGCTGCATCGGCTGATACAATGTATGGGCTTACCGTTAATCATGGAACCGGACGTTGAAGCCGATGACGTTATCGGAGCGCTTGCCCGGCAAGCTGAACAGCGCGATTTCAAAGTCGTCATCTCGACGGGCGATAAAGACATGGCACAATTAGTATCGGACCACATTACGCTGGACAATACCATGTCCAATACTCGCACCGATATTCAAGGGGTGATCGAAAAATTCGGCGTAAAGCCTGAACAAATCATTGATTATCTAGCGTTAATGGGGGACAGCGTTGATAACATTCCAGGCGTACCCAAGGTGGGTCCGAAAACGGCCGCCAAATGGCTGACTGAATACGGAACACTGGAAAACCTGGTAGCCCATGCCGATCAGATAACCGGAAAAATCGGTGAAAATTTGCGCGCCAGTATCGATCAGCTGCCTCTTTCAAAAGTGCTGACGACGATAAAATGCGATATTCCTTTGCATTATGAATTGGATGATTTGAAAATCAGGCCCATTGACAAAGACGATTTAAAATCTCAACTTACTGAACTCGGTCTTTTGTCCTGGCTTAAACAATTGAACAACACCAGCGATGTGAGTCGAGCCAGTCCTGAAACTTTAATCGAGGATTGTCCGCCTGTTGAACGGCACTATGAAACTATTTTGACTGATCAGGATTTCAACCGCTGGTTTGAACAATTGAATCAGGCTTCTCTGTTTGCATTTGATACTGAAACAACCAGTCTGGACTACAGTCAGGCAGAAATTGTCGGTGTGTCTTTCGCAATAGAATCCGGCAAGGCGGCTTATGTACCCTTAGCGCATGATTATCCGGATGTTCCAGAACAGCTGGATAGAGCCACGATATTGGAAAAATTGCGTCCGCTCCTCGAAAACCCTGAAAAATCCAAGCTAGGCCAAAATCTGAAGTATGACGCGAATGTACTCGCCAATTACGACATAGAACTGAAAGGCATCACTGAAGATACGATGCTTGAATCTTATGTGTTAAACAGCACAGCAACAAAACACAACATGGACGATTTAGCAAAAGAGTATCTGGGCTTAACCACCATTCATTATGAAGATGTGACAGGAAAAGGCGTCAAACAGATTTCATTCCGGGAAGTGACGCTGGAGCAAGCCACGCCTTATGCCGCTGAAGACGCCGATATCACCCTGAGACTGCATCACGTTCTCAGCGCTAAACTGAAAGAGCAACCCGCGCTGCTGGCGTTATATAAGGACATAGAAGTCCCGTTGCTGAGTGTCTTGTCCCGCATCGAAAGAAAGGGTGTTCTGATTGATTGTGCGATGCTGGCTCAACACAGCCTGGAACTGGCCGGTCAGATTACTTCCATTGAACAACATGCTCACAATCTGGCCGGTAAAACCTTCAACCTGGGCTCCCCCAAACAAATACAATCGATCATTTATGATCAGATGAACATACCGGTTATCAAAAAGACGCCCAAAGGTCAACCATCCACTGAGGAATCGGTGCTGCAGGAACTCGCAATTGACTACCCGCTACCCAAACTGATTCTGGACTACCGTAGCCTGAGTAAGCTCAAATCCACGTATACCGACAAATTACCGCAGCAGATCAACCCCAAAACTGGCCGGGTTCATACCTCATACCACCAGGCGGTAGCGGCAACAGGAAGGCTATCTTCCTCGGATCCTAACCTGCAGAATATCCCGATCCGCAGTAGCGAAGGCCGCCGAATCCGCCAGGCATTCATCTCACCTGACGGTTATAAAATCGTCGCAGCAGATTACTCCCAAATCGAACTGCGCATTATGGCCCATTTATCGGCTGACTCGGGATTACTGGCAGCATTCTCGCAAGGACAGGATATCCACAGTGCCACGGCGGCTGAGGTTTTTGGTGTTTCATTGGAACACGTAACATCGGATTTGAGGCGTTCCGCCAAAGCCATCAATTTTGGGCTGATTTACGGCATGTCTTCTTACGGCTTAGCGCAACAGCTCGGCTTGTCGCGTGGTCAGGCCCAATCGTATATTGATTTATATTTTGCCCGTTATCCCGGAGTAAAACAGTATATGGAAAGAATCAAAGCAGTTGCCAAAGAACAGGGCTATGTAGAAACCTTGTTCGGCCGCAGGCTTTACCTGCCCGAAATTAATTCTCGCAATGCCGCTCGCCGTCAATACGCCGAGAGAACGGCCATCAACGCACCTATGCAAGGTACTGCTGCCGATATTATTAAACGCGCAATGATATCGGTGGATGAGTGGCTTCAACATGATAAGCCTGATGCCAAAATGATTATGCAAGTACACGATGAATTGGTTTTTGAGATAGCGGCGGCCGATCTAAATCAATGCGTAGACCGGATTCGCTCGATTATGTGCTCGGCGGCTCAACTTGATGTTCCGCTGATTGTCGATATAGGTAGTGGGAATAATTGGGATGAAGCCCATTAGTAAAAATAAAATATTTTTTGGAACTTTTTTAAAAACCTTTTATCTCACCGTTACGCGTTACCCATACGCTGAACCGGATCAGACGTTCCCCCCTCAATGATCCGGTTCCTTTCCTCTAGCCCCCAGCACTATTACTCTGGGGGCTTTTTTTTGATCCCTCAATTATCTTATTCATTTAATGGATCCGGATTGAACCATTGATCCAGCAGCCCGTGAATTTCATCAATCCCAACTTTTTTAAGTGCTGAAAATAGCTGCACGGAAACTTGTATTTCAGAATTCGCTAGCTCTTTTTGAACACTCAATAACGTATTTTTGGCCGCGCCATAATTTAATTTATCCGATTTGGTCAGCAAGATATGCAAAGGTATTTTGGCGTGCCTGCACCAGTCAACCATCTGCTTATCAAATTCCATCATGGGATGCCGAACGTCCATAACCAAAACAATGCCGCACAGCGCCTTGCGACCGGTTAAATAACTTTCAATCATCACATGCCATTTCTTTTTGACTTGGACCGGTACCTTGGCATAGCCATAACCCGGTAAATCGACAAAGCGTTTATGCTCGTCAATAGCAAAAAAATTAAGCAACTGGGTACGGCCTGGTGTCTTGCTTATTCTTGCTAAAGATTTTTGTGAAGTGAGCGTATTGATCGCACTTGATTTTCCTGCGTTTGAACGGCCTGCAAATGCTATTTCGAGGCCTTTGTCCTCAGGAGCACTGCGTAAATCCGGCGCGCTGTTAATAAATTTTGCTTGATGATAAACTGGATTCATCGTTGTCTCGCTAAGCCTTACTAATTAGAGTAGAATTTCGACCAAAACAAAGAGCTTGAGCGCCTATAAGCCTTGTAATTCATACCTTTACACTTATCAAGACTAACATCACTGATTATTTTTTCCGAAGGGGAATCTGATGAAGAAAAAACTGCTGGCACTTTCAATTTCTCTGGCATCTGCGTTAACACCCAACTTGTTACATGCCGAAGCCAATAGTAACGCGGGTAAAGAAAAAGCCGCCGCTTGCGCTGGATGCCACGGCGAAGACGGTAACAGCATGGTATCAACATTCCCCAAGCTTGCACAGCAGCATTCTTCTTACTTGATTAAAGAATTAAAAGCTTTCAAGGCCGGTACTCGGGTTAATGCCATGATGAATCCTCTGGCTATGGGTTTGAGTGATGAGGATATCGAGGACATCGCGGCTTATTACAATTCAAAAAAGATTTCGGCAAATACCTTACCTACTCTCGAAGTAAATGAAGATGATCAAGCCGAAGCGGATCCCAACAAAGCAGCTGAGAGCGACATCAACCAATTGATTGCCGAAGGCAGCGATTTATACCGTAATGGCGATATTAAAAGAGAAGTCTCCGCATGCATCGCTTGCCATGGCCCCTTTGGTGAAGGTAACAAACCGGCTGCTTTTCCTGCGATTAAATCGCAACATGCTGATTACCTGATAAAAACCTTGAACGATTTTAAATCAGGGGAGCGTAGCAATAACCCTGACAATATGATGCATATGATTGCTAAAAAAATGACTGAAAAAGAGATCAAATCGGTATCCTATTATATTTCCATGATGAAACCTTAAAAAAGCCCGAGCTCTTTTAGAATATAGCCTGCTGTACCCACGCTGAGATTCAAGCACTGTTTGAATCTCAGCAATAAATGTATTTGTTATTAGCACTAATATTTTTCTTGATTATTATAAAGCCGCCCATTTACTTTGCTCCGTCGAATACAGACCCAACCTAACGCTTTTCTTTAACATACCAGCCCGGTCAGTCAGTTTGATAAATCTGGATTTTCTATAAATTCAACACCTTTAATAAAAGCTTAGTAGCTAATAATCTGCCCCAACTAAACAACTGGAGATCATTCAATGCTTATTAAAAAAACTCGTAACATACTGCTTATGTTTTTTTTGTTAGGTTTTTCAACATTACTGCAGGCTGAAAATCAGGGCTACGAAGTAATAAGTCCGGCACAGCCCACTCAAAATCCTGACAAAATAGAAATCATTGAGTTCTTTTGGTACGGCTGCCCTCACTGCTACCATTTGGAGCCCGATTTAAACAAATGGCTTAAAAGCAAGCCCGATAACGTTGAGTTCATCCGTATGCCTGCTGTATTTAGCAGCTTATGGGAAAAACACGCAAAAGCTTATTTCACGGCTGAAGCGCTAGGGGTTGTTGACAAAGTTCATGCCGATTTTTTTGATGCCATTCAGAACAAAAAACAAACTTTAGATACTGAGGAAGCGTTGCTTAAATTTTTTACTTCTCATGGCGTTAGCGAAGCGGACTTTAAAAATGCATATGGCTCTTTTCTTGTCGATGCCAAAGTTCGGCAAGCTAAAGCTTTAGCCCCTCGTTATGGTATTACTGGCGTACCTGCTATTATTATCAATGGTAAATATAAAACGAATGGACCTCTTGCCAAATCGCAAGAGAACATGATCAACGTAATGAATCAGTTGATTAAACAGGAAAGCGGGCAGTAGTTTTTTAATAAAGATTAAGCTGAACCTCCTCTTTACCATAATAAACAAACGGCAAAAAGGTATTTACCATCCGGATTTAACAAATAATTGTAATTCATTGAGTATGGCAACGTGTCCCTATACCACTCAAAATGCGCCTCATCATTTCAACTGCCGAGCTTACGTAAAAGCTTACTATTGCAGAGGTCAGCTTTATGAACTTTTTTAATAAAAGTGATGAAGATAAATGGAAAGAGAAGTACCTAAACCTTCTCGATCAGCAAGAATTAGCCGAAAAACTGAGCGTTGAGAATGAAGAACTTCTCTGTAAAACAGTTGTAAGACTGGCTTTAATCGCAAAGGGCTTCCAAAAGCCCCTTGATCCCTACATCGACAAGATTTATAACGCTGTTAAATCCGGATTACAAAATACCCAGCTAAAACAAGATTTAGAAGCACTGACCAGAGCAGTTTTAACGCTGAATGAAATTGAGGAGCCGGATAGTGCGGAAGTCACATCCTTGCTATTCGAATTTCTGGTTACGCTTTATTCAGATGAAACGAAAGTTGAAGCATTCAGGCAAATTGAGAAGAAACAACATCATAATGAGTTTAAATCTCGCAATGATTTGTTCAATGCACTATTGGCAGTCACAGAACCCACCAGCGATAGCAAAGAACTACATGCCCCGGAATCTGTAGATTCAACGGAGAGAATTGCAACAAAAACGGTATGCAGCCAATTGTTGATTTTACTCAACGACCTTGAAGTTCCCTTTGAGTTTGAGGCACGAGCACAGCTTCTGCGAGATCAGCTACAAACATCTCATAATGCTGCGTCGCTTAAATCACTGTTAAATCAGTTTGTGTCTTTATTGGTTTCCATCAAAAATCACATGGAATTGGAACAAAATGATATTCAGGAGTTTTTGTCTTATATCACCGATCAACTGACTGAACTGGGCTTACAAGCCAGTGATGCCAATGCCGCTTCACACCAATCCACATTAAGCCGAAACAAACTGGATCAGTTTGTCGCCGAGCAGATGCAAGACTTGCAAAAAACATCCGCAAGTGCAACCAATCTTGATCCATTAAAACAAATCATTAGTATGCGGCTTGAAGCCATAGCTCAACAAATAAAGCTGCATCGTGAACAAGAAGAACAACAGAGGCTATTTGCAGAAAAGCAATTGGATGAGCTTAGCTGCCGTATTCTGAAAATGGAAACCGAAGCTGTAGAACTCAAATCAAGTTTAGTGATGGCTCACAATAAGGCATTACGAGACCCGCTTACCGGCATAGGTAATCGTATTTCTTTCGATGAACGCATGGAAACCGAATTTTCACGCTGGCTTCGTTATAAAACACCGCTGTCACTCATTATTTGGGATATCGATAATTTTAAAAAAATCAATGACACATTCGGACATAAGGCTGGTGATAAAACGCTTAAGATCATAGCGCAATTATTGAGTGAAAATTGCCGTAATTCTGACTTCCTATGTCGTTTTGGCGGAGAGGAGTTCACTATGTTGCTGCCAAATACTGACAGTGAGTCAGCACTAACTCTCGCCAATAAATTAAGAATGATTATAGAAAGGACTCGTTTTTTATCGAGTGGTAAAACAATTGAAATTACCATTTCCAGCGGCATCAGTGATTTCAAAGATAACGATGTCCCGGAGACCGTCTTCGAAAGAGCAGACCAAGCTTTGTATCAGGCAAAAAACAATGGCCGAAACCAATGCATTATTGGCTAAGCCATAGCAATGTAGTGCGAATTAAATAACGTGCCTAAATCATAAATAAATTTTTTCAACTTTTTCAATATCCCCAGGCATCATAGGTTTACCGAACAAATACCCTTGATAAAATTGACAACCTAACTGCTTGAGTATGTTGAGTTGCTGAGTTGTCTCTACACCTTCCGCCAATGTTTTGATTCCAAGACTGTGGCCCATTGCGATTACTGCTTTTACTATCGCCTGATCATTTTCGTCAGTTCCCAAACCATCAACAAAACTCCGGTCAATTTTGAGCTTGTCCAAAGGAAAACGCTTCAGATAAGAAAGTGATGAATAACCTGTTCCAAAATCATCCACAGCAAGACTTACGCCTAATGTCTTTAAATTTGCCAGGGTTATCAGAGCCTGATCCGCTTGCTCCATTAAAATGCCTTCTGTAATTTCTAGTTCCAAATATTCTGCCGGCAGTCCGGTTTCATCCAGTGCTTTTTTTATCAGACAGACCATATCCTGATTTCTAAATTGAACCGGTGATAAATTTACAGCGACATACAGAGGAGGACGACCGTTATCCAGCCATGCTTTAGCTTGTGCGCATGCATTAAGCAGAACCCACTCGCCTAATATGATGATCAGCCCGGTTTCTTCAGTCAACGGAATGAATTGATTAGGTGAAATAATCCCAAACTCTGGATCATTCCAACGCAATAACGCCTCAACACCGACAATTTCATGCGTCAAATCGGCAATTAAAGGCTGATATTGTAAAAAGAACTCTTTTCTTTCCAGCGCACGTCTTAAACGGCTTTCCAAATTAAGGCGTTCATTTGCCAAGCGCGTAAGATCTTCCGTATAAAACCGGTAGGTATTTCGCCCCTGATTTTTAGCCAGATACATCGCCGAATCGGAATGCTGAATCAACTCAGTCACAGAGTCCGCATCATCCGGAAACAAACTGATACCAATACTTGCGCCAATAAAAACCGTCTGGCCATTACTTAAGGTAAAAGGTTCCGCAATACGATCTAATAGCGATAAAGCCAATTCGACGGCATCCAGCGTTTTTTCCATTTGTTCAATGACCACTAAAAACTCGTCTCCACCCAATCTCCCTAAACTGTCTTCCTCTCTGAGCCGCTTATTTAATCGTTGTGCGACCGTTGCCAGTAATTCATCACCTATCGGGTGACCCATGCTGTCATTAACCGTTTTAAAATGATCCAGATCAATAAATAAAACCGCTATGCGATTATCATGACGCTGAGCAACTTCAAGTGCATGTTTTAGTCTTGACTGTATCAACAAGCGGTTAGGTAAATGCGTCAGTGGATCATAATGAGCTAAATGTTCCAGGCGTTCTTTTGACTGTTTTATTTGGCTGATATCAGTAAAAACACCCACATAATTCGAAGCGTGGCCTAACTCGTCATGAATAGTGCTGATACTTAGAAACTGGGGATATAGCTCGCCATTTTTTCGTCGATTCCAAATCTCCCCCTGCCAGTGACCATTGTTAATTAAATCTTCCCATAAATCATGGTAAAACTTATTGTCATGCCGGCAGGACCTAAGGATACTCGTGCACTTACCCAAAACCTCTTCAGCCTTGTAACCGGTGATTTCACAAAACGCCGGATTCACGGCCACAATGATCGATGAAAGATCCGTAATTACTGCACCGTCCTTGGTATTTTCAAAGACCGCAGCAGATCGCTTTAATGCCTCTAGCGCCAATTTTTGTTCAGTTATGTCCAACCATGCGCCTAAAATCTCGACCGGCTCACCGTTATCATCATATAAAACATTAAAGTCGTCGCGAACCCAACGAAACTCACCTTGTTTATTAAAAAACCGGTATTCAAGAACAGAGTGACCTTCAGCAAGAAGAGAATCAACTTTTACTATCACTCTTTTTCTGTCGTCCGGATGAATTTTTTTTATCCACCAATCCTGGGCTAACGCCTCTATCTGACTATAACCGAAATCCTTAACAATATTTTCGCTTATCCAACTGGTGCTGTACGTTGAATCGTTAATCTTCAATGTGTACAAAACAATCGGGCTGGCAGCCAACAAATTCCTCAGCCTATCAGGCGAAGCTTTTAATGTCTGTTGTTCAAGTGATAATTCAGATTGATCTTTTACTTTTTTCAGAATTTCCACCTTCTTTTCATAAAAATAACTTTCATCTTTACGCTCATTTGATCGTGTCAACACGGCTTTTAGCTTAACCGGAAAATGAGTTTCAAAGTCTGTATCATTTGATAAATAATCATCTACACCGGCTTTAAATGCAGTTATTACTGATTCAAAATCACTTGTTTCGGTTATAACAATCACTGCTAGCGGTATGCCGTTTGATCGTATATAACTCAATAATTCCAAACTGTCTTTAGCTGGAAGTTTAAAATCAAGAAGAACTGCCTGATAACGCGGATATTGCTCAAGACGTTTTATTGCATCAACCAGCGACGTAACCCTATCAATCAAATAGACTTCGTTTATGTTTGCATTTAATACAGGAGGCACATTCGAATTAACCGAGCTATCTTCTAGGTACACTATTTCCATAAGACTCATAGTTATTGGTTAATTAACAAACACAGGACAATGTCATTTTCGAGGTAAAACTCTAGTGCTTTATTTCGTAAAAAAGACATTGGTAACTAGCTTATTCAAATATCTAAAACCACAAACCAACTGAATGAGTTGTCTGATAAATACAACGGTTGTTTGTTACTGACTCTATAGATCTAATTTTAGTTTGTAATCAACAAAGTTTCGCAAAACATATATAAACTCCTCTTTATAAACGTTATTTATCAACTTTTAAACCTTTTTGAGTTTGCCCGTTTTAATTTCTGTTTGGAATTTATTGGGCGGAATTTGCTGTAAAGAGCATGAGGAGAGAAATGTTTATTTGTAAATTCAATGTGATTTAATCCCTGCCGGTTAAACAAAAAAACACAGTTAATGACCAAAAAATACCATTAGCTCAGAACTCTTTCGAAGACTGTCATAAGCGTGAGGCGTTGATCGTAGCAGGTGCGTCTACCGGCAGGGATTGCCGGTATCCAGGGCATAAGGACGTGTTACAGCCTTTGCCATCCATGGCTTCTGGACCCTGGCAATCCCTGCCGGAACGACGGCATCTATTCATTCACACATAGCTTCAAATAATCCCGCGGATTCAACTAACAAGTGCAATTCATTTTGAATGATTAAGAAGGGGGTCAACTGTTGTAGTGCCACCCCCTTCTCAATCCGACCAAAGATGGATAAGCGATGACAGACTACAAACAGTTGACCGAAGCACAAAGATACCAGATTGCCGCCTTATTGAAAGCGGGACAGACAAATCCGAGATCATTGGCGTCTCTGAGGGTACGGTCAGCCGTGGTGAGCTAACCCGTAATCGCGGGTTACGTGGATATCGTCCTAAACAGGCCCAGATCAAATCGGACAGACGCAAACAGCAAGCCGTTAAGGCAGTTAAAGACTGCGCAAGTGATTAGCTTAATTGAAGCCCAAGTGCGCCTGGATTGGAGTCCTGAGCAAGTTTCGGGATGGCTGGACAAGGAGCACGGCACTCGCCTCAATCATGAACGGATCTATCAGCATATTTGGACGGACAAACGAGCGGGAGGCGATCTGTATAAGCACCTGCGCCAAGCCCACAAGAAGCGCCGCAAGAAATATGGCTCGAAAGACAAACGGGGGCAGATTGTCGGACGTGTCGGCATTGCAGAAAGACCGGCGATTGTTGACGAGAAGAGCCGTGTCGGCGATTGGGAGATTGATACCGTAATCGGTAAAAATCATGTGGAAGCCGGGGTTAAATATGTCAAACAGAATGGCTTCTATGGTGAAGAATTCAACGATTGGCAGGCACTGGAAAACTATTTAAAGGATTGGCTGGATACCCTTGCTAATCAGCGTCTCCATGGTTCAACACAGCAACAGCCTCAAGTGCATTATGACCGGGAAGAAAAAGACAAAATGCAGTCTTATTTGACGCCTGCCTGCTTACCGCATCAGGCGGTAGCCTCCGAAACCCGACAGGTTGATAAAACCAGCCTGATTTCCTGGCAATCGAATAAATACTCGGTGCCCATGGCCTATCAATCCGCCAAGGTAGGTGTAGCGGTTCATGCAGGGCAACTGCTGATTACTGATCTGGCCAGCGGTGACAGGATTGCTGAACACGTTATCTGCCTGGAGAAAGGTCACAGCTCATTAAAAACACCCATCATTACCGGGATAGGCAGCAGCGTGTTGAGGCGCTGGAAGCCGCACTAGAACAGCAGTTGGGCGCGCGTGCCAGTCAGCGGTTATGCGCGCTATTGAAGGCCACCTCACCGAAAATCTACAAGGATCAGTTAGTGGGCGCCAAGCAGATCATCGCCGCCCATCTGGTGAACTACGGTGCTATAAACGCTGATTTGTTAGCGCGTATTCTGACGGCACCGCGCTTAACGGCGACTCAGTTCCGCGCGCTGCTCGATGCTTACCAATTGAATCCTGAACGCGTGTCCGCAGCAAGGGTGGGGCACAACCTGACCCTGCCCAGGCAGCCAGCGCCTTGGCGCATTAAGCTGTCCTTAATGGCCAATTAACCGGTCAGGGAGGCAGCCATGTCGTCCATTGATAGCGTTGCCCATAAATATCGCGGCTTGTACCTATCGGCTATTGCCCAAGGTTTGGAGACGGTGCTTGGCCAAGCTGAAACCCATGCGGTCTCCTATCTGCATTTTGCAGAGACCTTGATAGAGCTAGAGCTACAGCAGAGGAATGGCAAGCGTATTGAACAAAACCAACGGCGGGCGGGCTTTCCCGTGCATAAAAGCCTGGATGACTTTGATTACGTCTTTCAAACCAGCATCAGCAAACGGGAGGTGAACAGTCTTTTAGACTTTGGTTTCCTTGATAACAGGGAAAACGTCGTGTTCATTGGTTCACCGGGCGTCGGTAAAACACATCTGGCTATTGGCCTGGGCCTTAAGGCCATAGCGTCCGGTTACAAAGTGTATTTCAGTACGGCGCTGACCTTGATTGAAGCCCTGGAATTAGCGGAATTAAAAGGCGAGCTGAAAAAGAAGATTAATCAGCTACTGAAATTTGATTTGTTAATCATCGATGAACTCGGCTATCTGCCTATGAACAAACAAGGCATGCATAACCTGTTTCAACTGATTAACGCCTTGTATGAATACCGGTCCATCATCTTGACGACGAACAAGGAATTTACCCACTGGGGAGAGTTCTTCTTTGACGGTAATGTCGCCGTAACCATCGTGGACAGAATCATCCATCATTCACACATTTTTATGCTGGGAGGGGAAAGCTATCGACTGAAATCAAAGCTGAATAATTAATTTTTCTCTGGAAAAGTGGCTCAAAATTAATGGCCGAAAATGGCTCAATTGTGTTGGCCATTGACAAGACAACACGATTAAACCACGGGTTAAGCTTTGAAACCAAAAGATCAGTTTTTTCAACTGTGAATTTATTGTTCCCAATAGTTTCACCCAGTTCTACGCCATAGGTATTTGTTGCATCGAAAACTGGAATGCTAAAGTGCTTAAATGATTTTTCCTGGGTATCTGCGGGATTAAGAGAGTCATTGCTGACATTGGTTATAGATGACAAAGGCGTTGCATTCCACCCCTCGGGGATTTCCCGTTTTAGGGTTGGGTTGTAGACCATTTTGCCGCCGGAGGATTTGTAGGGTTTGCCGTTGGAGGCGGGCTTGCCTTGGGCGAAATCGTAGGGAAAGTCGAACTGCACAAACCGAAAGTCATACAAAGTCTTAGCTATCGCTTCCAACTCGACGTTGATGCGGTTGTTGAGTTCGATTTTGGCATCTATCGTCGAGAGAACACCAGCAATGATTTTTTGTTCCATAAGGGACGGTAAGTCAAAATAAAATTCTTTAATTTGCCTACTACTTATATGAGGAACAAGAGAACCAGTGGTTATTTTTTGGATGTATTTTGAAAACCGAGGACTACCAACAACACTTGGATTCAAGTTATAAGTACCGATTATCTAAGTTATTTCCACCACGCATTCTTGCGGTACGTTGCACCAATAAACAAGGTAAATCACTTTTAGAAACTGCCGAAAACTTTAATCCTGCACCAGTCCAAGGCCGATCTATTGCAAGTACAATGTCATTAGCTTGTAGTTGGTAAGATTGATAGTTTGATAAATCAGTCTTAGGCCAACGCTTTACATCGTTCCAGCGCTAATTGCCTTGAATAATATTGTCTTCACCCAAAAGCTTAATATCGTCAGTCCGGTTTGAGTAATTTTTGCTTTCAAACGGAAACCCAGTTAAAAAATCGACTTCATCTCCTAATTTTACGGTACGTCTTTTATTCATACCGCAAACCCGCCAACTGCCTTTTAATTTGAGCTTCCAACTCCCGCGACAGACTGAACAAACTGTCCAAATTGTCATTAAACATCCGCATCTTAGCCGCAAACTGCTCCGGAGTTATATCGACTTATTCAATCTTCACATCAAAATACTGCCCGGCGCTGAGTGAGTAATTTTTGGCGATGATGTCGTCGTAACCAACCACCACCGAAAAATCTTCTTCCGCCTGCTTGACATTGAAGACGTTGATGATGCGCTGCTCTTCTTCCGGGCTGAGAACGGTTTTCTGGTTTTTACCTCCTTTAACTTTCTGCCCCAGATTGGAAGCGTCGATCAGCACGACTTTATCTTTATTGCCGGCGTCAATAAACAGAATGGAAACATTGGTACCGGTAGTCGCGAAGATATTACTGGGCATGGACACCACGCCGGCCAACATTTTATGTTCGACCAGATGCCGACGAATACCTTTGTCGATGCCGGCTTGGGCAGTGATAAAGCCGGTCGGCACTCCCACGGACGCCTTGCCACCTGTATTAAGCGAGTAAATGATGTGCTGCAGGAACAATTGGTAAATTTCCATCTTGTCCGTGGCTTTGGCTTTGACCTTGGGGATGCCGGCAAAGAAGCGCTGCTGGTTGGCTTTGCTATCCAACTCGTCGCGGTAATCGCTGAAAATCCAGCTTGAAGGGCGGGTTGGAAACGATGTAATCGAAACGTTTTAGCTCGCTGCCATCCTTATGGTAGGGATGCAGCAAGGTGTTGCCCTGGATCACTTGCGGAATGGAGTGCACCAGGTTATTCAGGATCAGGTTCAGGCGTAACAGATTGGAAGATTTTTGCGAGATATCCTGAGTGTAAATGCTGCACCGGTTTTCGCCGATGGCGTGGGCCACATTCATCAGCAGCGTGCCGGAACCGGCGGAAGGGTCGTAAACGCTGACGTTTTTGATCTGACCTTGCTGGGCTTTGGGCACCTGAATTTCCGCCATGATCCGCGCCACCGCATGCGGAGTAAAATATTCGGCATACTTGCCGCCGCTGTTGCTGTTGTAGTCCTTGATCAGGTATTCGAAGATCGTGGCGTAGAAGTCAAACTTCTGGGTGAAGATACGCTCGAAACTAAATTCCACCAGTTTGTTGATAATTGCGCGACAAAAATTATCACGTTTGGAATCGTCGGCGATATAGTTACTGAGGCGATCGAACAGCACTACCTTGGCGCCGCCGTCGGTTTTGACCGCGAATACGTCGTTATTGCTGATGGCGATATCCATCAGAGTGTCGTCGAACAGCTTGGCGAAATCCGGTGCGTTTTGCTGGCTGAACAGGTAATTGATGAAATGGCTGGGTTTCAGGAGCGCGGTATCCGGGCCCATGCGCATTTGCAGCATTTCCAGATTGTCTTCGCTGAGTTGAGTCTGCGCGGCTTCCCATTGATCAGCATTAGCGATGGTTTCATCGAGCTTTTTGGCTTCCAAGGCGAACTTGTCGTTTAAGAATTTATAGAGAAACGTTTGGGTAATGATCTTGAATTCATTGCCGTCATTGCCCAGGCTATAGTTGGCGCAGATGCTTTTCAGGCTGTCGATCAGGGCTTTGGTTTTTTGTTGAAATCTCTGCTCTACCAATGACTTGCTCCGGTATTAAATTCTTTCAGATAATCCGCGACAACCAGATGATTGATGAAACGTGAGGCGTCCGGGTTGAGTGTGATGTGTTGTTGATCCATAAAGCGACTAATGACCAACGGCATCATCGCCCGCTCGAAATAGCTTTCGTTATCCAATATCCGGGTATTTTGCAACACTTGCTCGTCGGCATCCTGTTTTATGCCAATCAGCGCTTCGAAAATTTTGCGTTCGGAATCTGAAATGCCACCGCGCTCGGTTAGACGTTTGTGGATCCGGGTGTATTTGGCATCGCCTTGGTATTTCTGCCGCAGTTGATTATTCTGCCGGTTCAGTTCTTTGATGCGCTCATGGATTTTGTTGAGGGCATCGATGTTGGCGGTCATTTCGTCTTGGGTGACTTCGGATAGATTCTTTTTCTTGAACAAGCGCACCAGCTCTTCTTTTAAAGTGACGAACGTGGGGTCTTGCTGGTCGATATTGCTGGCCAGCGCTTCGCGGGTGCGGCGCAGGGTGTTTTTTCAGCTTGTCGGCCAGTACCAGCTCTTCTTCGCCGATTATGATGAAGTTGAAGATCACTTCTTCAAGCGCCACGTTCAGCAGATTAGTGGTGTCTGTACCTTGTTCCAGGATTTCCTTGAGATTGAGTAAATCCAGGTGGTTGCTCGTTTCCCGGTAGAGTTGATTGAGTTTTTGAAAATCCAGCGTTTCCAAAAAGCCGTATTCACCCTGCAAGCGGATCAGGTTGTACAGACTTTTGGCATCGGCCAGGGCCTTTTTCAAAGCCAGTACGGTTTCCCGATCATGGATTTCATTGAGCTGCCGGGAAAACACTTCAGCGTTTTCGGTATCGTAACGGAACAATACGTCCTTGATGTGTTCGATTTCGGTAGCGATTTCTTGCTGGGATTTGAACAAGTGGGAGTAATGCTCCATCTCGTCGCCGAGTTCGGCTTGCAATTCGTCGAAATAGGCTTTGTTGGTGGCATCGAACTCCTTGCGGATGTCGGCAAAGTCCACCACGTAGTCGTAGCGAAAGTCTTTGTAGGTGCGGTTGACCCGCGTCAAGTCTTGTAACAGGTTGTGTTTGCGTATTACCCGTCCCAGGTAGAGTTTCTTCAGGCGGTTGGCATCAAAGCCTGTCAGCAGCATTTTATACACGAACAAGAAGTCGATCTTGCCCGCCTTGAAGTCTTCCACCCAGACCTTGCGTTCATCCTTGCTGCCGACATCATGCAGAATCAAGGCTGCCGATCTGACCTTGTTGTCTTGTTTGTGTTTGACACGATAAATGCCCGTCTCTTCTGCCGCCTGTTTTAGCCTGGGAAAGTCGGAGTCATTGGCAGCTGCTTCTGCCGGAATTGGGGCTTTTGCGTATTGGGCATTGAATAGCTCGAACAATTGCCGGGCCTGTTCCGCACTGTCGCAGATCACCATTCCGCCGATGCTGGCATAGCTCAAGGCGCCACGACTTTTTTCGAAGTCAGTGACGATGTATTCAAGCATTGGTTCAACGAAGGCGGGATGGGATGGGCATAGACCCGTTTTTTGTCGACGTCGCCTTGCATTACTTCCGCTTCCGCCAGTGCCTTTTGCAGGGCAATTTTATAGTGGGTTGCAATCTCTTCCCGAATCAATCGCAAGTTGTAACCAACCGTCGGCAATCGAGGCGTTGTAGTAATACTAGTGAATGTAGTCGCCGAACAGAGTGCGCGAGTTGTAATCGTCTCCTAGCAGCAGTGTGCCCGTCAGGCCAATTTTGACCGCATTGCGATCGGAATGATCCAGATTGGCCAAGAAGCTGCCTTCGGATTGTAGCTGCGGTGTACTTCGTCCAGAAAGTAAACCCGCTGAATGGCGACGTCATAATCCTTGCTAGATACTACATCCGGGTCATCCTTGAATTTTTGTATATTGACGACTGTGATCTCAGGCTTGCCGGAATGGTTGTGAATGACTTGTGTCGCTTTGATGTCGCTGCTGAAAGCTTCGCGCGAGTTGATGGTATGCACGGTCAAACCGGGACTGGTAAATTCCCGGTGCGCCTGAGTCAACAGATCAATCCGATCGACGATGAAATAGAACTTGGGACGATTTGCCGCTGTTGAAAGTAATCGGTCAAAATGCGTACGTTAAAGTAGGCCAATGCTGTTTTACCGCTGCCTTGGGTGTGCCATGATGCCTTTTTTAATCCCTACGTTAAGTTTACCGCTCAATGGCTTTGGTGGTGAATAACTGCGGGTAACGCATGACATGTTTTTGTACGCCTTCGGTTTCATGCGCGAAGACCACTGCGTAGCGCAGCATGAAAGCCAGCCGCTCGCGGCTTAGCAACGAGGTGCAAGTGCGATTGGTCTGCCCGTTGGGGTCTTTGTTGGTGATGAATTCCAGATTGCTAGGGATGACTTCAAGGTTATTGTCTTTCAAGACTTTGTGTTCCATCTCGTCTGATATGGGCTTGAGCAATGCTGTTAAATTCAACTTTTCTTCTTCGCGGAAGTAGTTGAATTTGGCCTCTTGATAAGAAGGAGTGACATAAAACGCACCCTGAATTGGTTGGACATCGGCGTCGTCATACTCCATGTTGTTAGAGAAGATCACCAACTGGGTGATGTTTGCAAAGCACTTGAATTTGGGGTTTTCGAACCGTTTATTGATACGGTCTCGTTCCGTCACTATACCCCTCACGGTTATTAGGTTTTTTAACCTCAATGAACACCAAAGGCATGCCGTTGATTAGCAATGTGATGTCAGGTCGAAACTCTTCATCACCGTTTTGGTAGGTCAGTTCGGTCACGACATGAGAGTCATTATTGTTGATGTTCTCGAAGTCGATCAGCCTGGTACCGGAACGGTCCGTAAGCTTGTTGTAGAAAGCTTGACCAAGATCATCGTTGTCTAAAGCGAGTTTCACATCTACCCACATACGATCAACATCGGCATCGGCCACGCCGGGATTGATCTTGCTGATTGCGGATTTAAACAAATCGGGAAAGAGGTTGGATTCCAAATCCCATCGCTGTTCCTTCAGCGATAAGTATTGGTAACTGAGGCGAACCAAATGCAGGATGACTGGAATCTTGACGCGCGTGTCTTCAGTGAACTTCATGTAATCCCTTATAAGAAAGTTAAGCTTATTTAACCAGCGCCGTCTAAATCAGATGTGGTCAGCAATTTTGGGTCCATTTCAAAACACACCCAATACATTATGAATCTGACATGATAATTCATTTCCTAAACATCTAAATTAGTCACGTCCAATGCATTTTTAACAATAAAATCTCTACGAGGCTCAACAACATCACCCATCAAGGTTGTAAAAATCTCATCCGCAGCAATAGCATCTTCTATTCTTACTCTGAGTAATCTGCGACTGTTCGAATCTAACGTCGTTTCCCAAAGTTGTTCGGGGTTCATCTCTCCCAACCCTTTATAACGCTGTATATGCTGACCTTTTTTTACTTCCCTCATCATCCAATCAAACGCTTCTTTAAAACTATTTATATTCTGTTTCTTCTCACCCATCTGAATGAAGGAGTCATCGCTGAACATACTGTAAGTATCTACTGCATATTGGGCAAATTTTCGATAATCATTACCTGTGAAAAAACTATTCTGCAAAACAAATGTTTTGGTATTGCTATGTAGCCTTTTATTCACAATGATTGAAAAATCATCCACGGAACGGTAATCCAATTCAATATTAAAGAGTGATTTTTCAACTGATTTTAATAATAGCGATTCCAGCTGTCCTATCCATGCAACTAATTCTCCTTTGCTTTGCTTGATTTCATCGGTAATGACAGGCATATATACAATATTTTCCAGAAAAATATCGTCGTACTTTCGCGATAATCGATTGATTATGCTAACCACCTCTACATACTGTTTAGCCAGTTTTTCAAGCCCTTGCCCTTGAATTGGCGGGGCATTTGGGACGGTAAACAACTGTGCTTTATCCAAAGCCATTTGGATTAAATATTCATTTAAACCGGCGTCATCTTTAACGTAATGCTCCTGTTTTCCCTTTTTAACTTTATATAAAGGGGGCTGAGCAATATAGATGTACCCTTTTTCAATTATCTCGGGCAATTGTCTATAAAAGAATGTCAGTAATAAGGTTCTGATATGAGAGCCGTCAACGTCTGCATCTGTCATGATGATGATGCGGTGATACCGAAGTTTTGCTAAATTGTATTCATCCTTGCCTATTCCACAGCCTAAAGCTGTTATCAATGTCCCTACTTCTTCTGAAGAAATCATTTTGTCGAAACGGGCTTTTTCTACATTTAATATTTTACCCTTCAAAGGCAATATCGCTTGCGTACGCCTGTCTCGCCCCTGTTTTGCAGAACCGCCCGCTGAATCTCCTTCCACTATAAATAATTCTGATAATGCCGGGTCTTTTTCCTGACAATCGGCTAATTTACCTGGCAAGCCGGCTATATCCAATGAGGTTTTTCGGCGTGTCATTTCGCGTGCTTTTCTTGCTGCTTCCCGAGCACGCGCAGCTTCAATAATTTTTCCTATAATTGTTTTAGCGGTTTGAGGATGCTCTAACAGAAATTCCTGAAACTTTTCATTCATAGCAGATTCGACTAATGGTTTTACTTCCGACGAAACCAGCTTATCTTTTGTTTGCGAAGAAAACTTGGGATCCGGAACCTTAACTGATAATACAGCTGTCAATCCTTCTCTTGAATCATCGCCGGAAGTTGCAACTTTTTCTTTTTTTGCAATGCCACTCGATTCAATATACTGATTGATAGTTCGAGTTAATGCTCCTCTAAATCCGGCTAAATGGCTTCCACCTTCACGTTGAGGAATGTTGTTGGTATAGCAAAATACATTTTCCTGGTATGAGTCATTCCATTGCATTGCGACTTCAATCGTTACGCCTTCCCTTTCTGCTATAAAATGAAATACATCTGGAAACAAAGGTGTTTTATTTTTATTCAGATGCTCAACAAATGCGCCTATTCCACCCTCAAACTCGAACACATCTTTTTTATCTGTGCGTTCGTCTTCCAAACTGATTCTTACCCCTGAGTTAAGAAATGATAGCTCTCTTAGCCTTTTCGCCAAAATATCATAATGAAACTCAACATCTGCGAATATTTGTGGACTAGGCTTAAAATTAATTTTTGTTCCGCTTCCCTCTGTTTCGCCGACTGCAGCTAATGGAGCAACCGGTTCACCCAGAATGTATTTTTGTTTATACAACTGTCCGTTTTTCCTGACCTCAAGATTTAGCTCTTCTGATAATGCGTTTACAACAGAAACCCCTACGCCATGTAATCCACCTGATACTTTGTAGGAGTTGCTATCAAATTTACCACCCGCATGCAAAACCGTCATAATAACTTCCGCAGCAGAACGACCCTCTTCTTCATGAATATCAACTGGGATGCCTCGTCCATCATCAGTAACTGTCACTGATCCATTGCTGTGAATAATGACTTTAACTTCTTTACAATGTCCTGCCAGTGCTTCGTCGATTGAATTATCGACTACTTCAAAAACCATATGATGTAAACCCGATCCATCGTCAGTATCACCTATATACATACCTGGTCTTTTTCTGACTGCATCTAAACCTTTGAGAACCTGAATACTCGTACTGTCATATTGCTGATTATTATTTTCTGTCATGTTTTATACTTTTATTATTGTAATGTTTCACGTGAAACCATTAACTTCATCAATTTCGCCCTGTTCCACGTGAAACATTTTGAAATTGATAAGTCTACTAATGTCACCAAATTCATTAACTTCAGAGGCAGTTAGAAAAACTTGAAAACTAAGTTGCGAGAGATAGCTAAGTAATTTATTTCGATTCACCCAATCTAATTCAGCAGTGAAATCATCAATTAAAATACAGCCATTATTTTTATGTTCCATAACCATAAGTTTAATTTGGGCCAGTTTAAGAGCCAAAACAATACACTTTAGTTGCCCTCTTGAAACAAAGTCCTTGGCCAAACGTTGACCAATCATCAATAACAAATCTGACCGATGAGGACCGCTATGTGTAAAACCATAGCGTATATCTTTTTCAAGATCATTGTTAAGACTCGATAAAAAACCTTTACTTTTATCCCAACCTAATTGAAACGAAAAGGTTAAATCATCAAGAGCAATGAATTGAGTTAAAACGTCTTTAAAAACGGGCAATAAATTCTGAACATAAAGTTGTCTATATTCGTTTACGATAGTGCCGTAATTAACTAATTCATTATTCCATATTTCCAATTGCTTGAAGTTTCTCATTTTTAACAAGGCATTTCGCTGTTGCAAAGCACGCTTGTAGTTACGCCAAGCGATTAAAAAATGTTCATTCCTATTGAAAATACCCCAGTCAATAAACTCTCTTCTAATTTGCGCTCCAGCATCAAGCAAACGATAACTTTTAGGATCAATCAACAAAATAGGTAAGGAATAAGCCAAAAGATCTCTAGATTGTTGAGACTGATGATTGATTCGTATTTCACTGGATTTTCCATCCAGTCGTATGCCTAGTTGACAATTAATCCCGTTTTTTAATAAGACGTTTCCGCTTACGGTGAGTTGATTTTCGTCATGCTTGATGGCGTGTCTAATCGTTGAAGTCCTATATGACCGGGCACGACCCAGCAGAAAAATAGCTTCAAGTAACGCACTTTTACCACCAGCATTTTTGCCAAATATCAGATTAAGGCCAGGTGAAGGTATCAGTGTGGCTTTTTGAATGTTTCTAACATTGTAAATAGTGAGTTTCTGTAAACTCATAAATTACAAATCTATCCACTTAGAGGCGCATGGGCATAACAATATATCGATAAGGCTGAGCTACGGGTTCTTCAAAAATGCAACTACTCAAGTTGCTTGCTATTGAAATAACAGCTAATTCAGAATCCATATTACTTACGGCATCAAGTAAATATTGCGCGTTGAATGAGATGGTTAGCTCATCTTGATATTCAATAAATAATTCTTCTTCAGCCTCTTCATGTTCTGGGTTATGCGCTGAAATCTTTAAACTGTTAGGCGATATCTCTAAAGAAATACCTTTGTATTTTTCATTAGACAAAATAGCAACGCGGGTTAGTGCATCTTTGAGAATTTGCCTTTGGACATAAATGGGGTTACGAAAATCCTGGAGAAATACTTTATTAAAGTCGGGATAACGTGCGTCAACCAATTTTGCAGAAAAAACAATATTTTTTATGGCAACTTTAATATTGTTTGAAGAAAATTGTACTAATAGATCCGTTTCAGGATCATCCAGTAGACGCAGCAATTCCATTACGCCTTTTCTAGGAATGATTATTCTTGCCTCATATCCGGTGGGCGACTGTAATTCATTTTCATAAACAGATAAACGATGCCCATCTGAAGCAACTATCCGAATTTTAGAATTAGAAATATTAAGCATCAAACCATTCAAGTAATAACGCACATCTTGATTAGCCATGCAAAAAACAGTCTTTTCCAAAGCCACTTTTAGCAGGCCGGCATTGATATCAAATTGATTTTCAAGAGGGGTTTCAGAAAACTCAGGATAATTTTCTGCGGGCAAAGTACTTAACGAAAACCGGCTTCGCCCAGAAAGAACTTTCATTTTGTCATTTGTAAGCTCAAATTTTATCTCAGCCTGACTAGGTAATAAGCGACAAATATCCAACAACTTACGGGCGGGAATTGTTGTTTCGCCAGGCTCTGTCGAAATATCAATTTTTATATTTGCCATAATTTGAATTTCGAGATCTGTCCCTATTAATTCCAAATTATCAGATGTTAATTTCATAAACACATTTGACAGAATTGGCATAGTCTGTCTTTTTTCAATAACACTGACAATTTGCTGCAATGGAATAAGTAATTGTTCTCTATTAATAATAAATTTCATATTCTTAAAATATTTTATTATTACTATTAAACCATTGAATTTCTGTTACTAATCTCATAATATATTTTATAATCAATAGTTTATGTAACTTAATAAGTTGTATAAAACCCTGTGTATAACCACTTAACAAACAATGGTTAAAAATCAATGCATTTTTAAATCACAAATAATCACAGCTTGTTCACAGTTAATGAGACAAAGTTCTCAACAGGTTCAAATAATCTTCTTCTATTTTTGAATCCGAATCTCTTAACTCGGCAATTCTCTTGCAGGCGTTAATGACAGTGGTATGATCACGGCCGCCAAACGCTTCACCAATTTCAGGAAAACTATGAGAGGTAAGCTCTCTTGCCAGGGTCATCGCAATTTGTCTTGGCCTGGTTATAGATTGCCTCCTGTTTTTTGAAGATAAATCAGCTACACGGATTTTAAAATATTCAGCCACTGTTTTCTGAATATTTTCAATGCTTACCAATTTATCTTGAAGCGATATGAGGTCATGTAAGGCCTCTTTAACAAACTCTGTTGTAATTTCCCTGCCGGTGAATTGGGAATTTGCAATAACCCTTCTTAGAGCCCCTTCTAAGTCTCGTACATTGGATGGAATTCGCTTACCAATAAAAAACGCTACATCTTGTGGTAACTCAACATTGACTAAAGCTGCCTTTTTCATAAGAATAGCAGCCCTTGTTTCGAGATCAGGCGGCTCAATAGCAACAGGTAATCCCCAACCAAACCTTGATTTTAGGCGATCCTCAAGACCTACTATTTCTTTGGGGTACTTGTCACAGGTTAAAACGACTTGGTGCTTATTTTCCAATAACGTATTAAACGTATGGAAAAATTCTTCTTGCGAACGCTCTTTTCCGGCAAAGAATTGTATATCGTCGATCAGCAGAGTATCTACTCCACGATAATATTCTTTGAATGTATTAATTGCATTTTGCTGCAAGGCTTTAACCATGTCCTGCACGAATTTTTCTGAGTGCAGATAGACAACGTTAGCCGATGGATTTTTCAATAATATGGCATTGCCAATGGCATGCATCATATGGGTTTTGCCTAATCCCGATGCGCCATAAATGAGAAGCGGATTGTATGCTTTTCCAATATTTTCAGAAACCTGAATGGACGCAGCTTTTGCCAGCTGGTTTGATTTTCCTTCTACAAAATTATCAAAGGTAAATGCGCGATTTAAAAAATTTGGTCTGGCTTTTTTTGTTTCACTTGATTTATTAGATTGCAATGGTAAAGATGTAAGGGTTTTTTTTGATCCTATTTCAAGCGTTAAGGTCAAATTACCATTTGAAAATTCATCAATTGCATTTTCAAGTTTATTTAAATGATGTTCTTTAACCCAATCAAGAACAAAACGGTTAGGCGCCAAAAGTTTGATATGATCGTCGCTTTCCAGCGCTTGTAAAGGCCTGATCCATGTGCTGAACTCGGAAGGTGCTATTTCGTTTTCAAGTTTGACTAGACAGTTATTCCAGATGGAGCTCATTAGTAATTTTGATTAACAGATTAAGTGTTGTGACGACAAAATATGGGTCATTGTAACATGAAACAAAGTCAGTTTAATTGACAAAATAGGTCAAGCTGATTTATTATCCCGAATCTTTTTATCCGTTTTTAATTAACAACCACTTCTTCAGGATACAGACCAATGAAAAGAACTTATCAACCGAGTAAAATCAAACGTGCAAGAACTCATGGTTTTCGTGCAAGAATGGCAACAAGAGGCGGTCGTAAAGTTCTCAACGCTCGCAGAGCGAAAGGCCGTGTCAAATTGTCTGTCTAGTCTTTGAATAAGATATTAAGTTTCCCTCCCTATTTAAGGTTAAGGAAGCCAGCAGAATATAAAAAGGTATTTGCCAATCCTGTAAAGTCAAGCGATAGCTATTTTACGCTACTAGCAATAAGCAATCAGACTTACTCCCCAAGGCTTGGCTTGGCAATTGCTAAAAAAAACATTAAGCGAGCTGTAGATAGAAACAGACTTAAAAGAACAGTTCGCGAGAGCTTTAGAATGCAACAGCATAAGTTATCCAATATTGACATAGTTGTTTTAGCACGAAGAAGTGCAGTTGATGTTTCTCCAGAAGTATTGAGAAAGTCATTGGAAAAACATTGGCTTAGGTTGGTAACCCGATGCGAATCTTGCTCATAGCAGTCATAAAGTTTTATAAATACTTTATAAGTCCGTTGCTAGGGAATAGCTGTCGTTTTCATCCAAGCTGTTCAAGTTATGCCTTAGAGGCGCTTCATGTGTATGGGGCGGCCAAAGGCTCCTATCTTACGATCAGAAGATTACTCAGATGTCACCCTTTTCATGAGGGTGGATTTGACCCAGTTCCAAAAAATTTTGGTAAAAAAAATGGATAACATAAGATTTATACTGATTGTCATTTTTGCAATGATAAGTTACATGCTGTGGCAAGCATGGCAAATTGATTACGGTCCAAAGCCTGCTGTAGCAATCTCTGATCAGCCTGAAGTAGCAACTAAGGGTGATTTACCAGCAACAGTAGATTCGTCTGATTTGTCTCAAACTCAAGACAGGAGCGACGTAAACGCGCCTTTGGCCTCTATTTCCACTGCCGGACAAATCATTAAAGTAAAAACGGATGTCTTGGCACTTGAGATCAATACTCAAGGCGGAACTTTACAAAATCTTGATTTAATCAACTATCCTTTAGAAAAATATAATACTGTTGTTCAAAGAATCAGAGAAACATTTGGCTTGTCTCCTTCTGTAAAAGACACCACTCCTATTCGTCTTTTCAATACTGATAAAGAAAAATTATTTCTGGCACAAAGTGGTTTGATTGCCGAAAACAGTACTTTAAGTGCTGCCAATCACCATAGTGTGTTCACGGCCGAAAAGAATAATTATGAAATGACAGAGGGGCAAGACACTATTGAAGTCCCTCTGACATGGACTGACGGTAAAGGCTTGGTCGTAACAAAGACTCTGGTATTAAAAAGAGGAAGTTACGAAATAAGCTTACTTCAAAATGTAAAAAATAATGGTGCAACTCCCTGGTCTGGCCGGCAATACAGCCAATTATTGAGAACCCCTTATACTGATGCATCTGCTAATAGCTTTATCAGAACATATGCAGGAGGAGTGGTTTACACGGACGAAGATAAATATCAAAAAGTCGACTTCGACGACATGGCTAAAGAAAATTTAGAGATCAAAACTTTAGGCGGTTGGAGCGCTATGATTCAGCACTATTTTGCTGCTGCTTGGGTACCCCCTAAAGATGAAGAAAATAATTTTTATACCAAAGACCTTAAAGACTTTCGCTATGTCATAGGCTCTTACTCGCCTATTAAAACAGTTGAACCTAATCAGCAAGTTGAATTTGCCGCACAATTGTTTGCAGGTCCTAAAATTCAACCTATGTTAGAGAAAGTTGCTACGGGTCTTGAGCTAACGGTTGATTATGGCTGGCTGACAATTGTAGCTAAACCTATTTACTGGTTATTGAACCAAATCTACGGGTTTACCGCTAACTGGGGTTTTGCAATTATCGGCGTAACACTTACTATTAAATTACTGTTTTTTAAACTGTCACAGGCCAGTTTTATTTCAATGGCCAAAATGCGCAAAATCCAACCTCGATTGAAAGAACTTCAAGAGAGATTTGCTGATGACAGGCAGCGGTTTAACAAAGAAATGATGGATTTATACAAGCGGGAAAAAGTGAATCCATTGGGCGGTTGTTTGCCAATTCTTGTTCAAATACCGGTATTCATTTCGTTATATTGGGTATTAGTAGAAACGGTGGAACTTCGCCAAGCCCCTTTTGCAATGTGGTTGCAGGATTTATCTGCTCAAGATCCATTTTATATTTTGCCAATTTTAATGGGCATCACGATGAAGATTCAGCAGAGTTTGAATCCAGCTCCCATTGATCCATTACAGGCAAAAATTATAAAGATGTTTCCTCTTGTATTTACAGTATTTTTCCTCTTCTTCCCATCCGGGTTAGTAATGTACTGGGTCGTTAACAATACGTTATCTATCATTCAACAATGGTATATAACCAAAGGAATAGAAGAAGCCAAGTAATACTGTGTGGATATTATAACTGTTGATACCATTGCAGCAATCGCTACACCGCCGGGAAACGGCGGTGTAGGCATCATTAGAGTATCAGGCTCTGATGTCACAAAAATAGCCCAACAAATCATCAACAGGCCCCTAAAGGCCAGATTTGCGCTATTCACAACCTTTAGTGATCAAGACGGATCCATCATTGATTCGGGTATCACTCTGTATTTTCCCGCCCCGGCCTCTTATACAGGCGAAGACGTTTTAGAACTTCAAGCTCACGGCGGCTCAATAATTTTAGATATTTTGCTAAAAAGAGTTTTATCGCTTGGTGCCCGTATTGCGAGGCCTGGTGAATTCACTGAACGCGCATTTTTAAATAATAAAATTGATCTGGCGCAAGCTGAAGCGGTTGCTGATTTGATTGAAAGCAGCACAGAGCAATCAGCGCGTTCAGCACAGAAATCCTTACAAGGATTATTTTCCAGGCAGATTAACGAAATGGTTGACCAACTGACTGAGTTGAGAGCCTATGTAGAAGCCGCCATCGATTTTGTTGATGAAGAGATAGATTTTCTATCAGATGGTATGGTGGAAAGTAAGATTGAGAATATAGCCAATCAAATTCAAACCATATTGAATACAGCGTATCAAGGAAGGCTATTAAGAGACGGTTATACGATAGTATTAGCAGGTAAACCCAATGCGGGTAAATCCAGCTTGTTGAATGCCTTAGCAGGCCACGATGCGGCAATAGTGACTGACATTGCCGGTACTACACGTGACGTGTTGAGAGAGAAAATCCAAATTGATGGTATGCCGTTACATATCATCGATACTGCCGGTTTAAGAGAAAGCGATAATCCCGTCGAAAAAGAAGGCATACGAAGAGCTCATGAAGAAATCAAAAAGGCAGATGAAATATTGCTTTTAATTGATGTAAAAGATCCCGAACACCAATCTATAGTAGCCAGCTTTTCATCTGATGCCCACATCACAAAAATTTATAACAAAATAGATCTGTTAGGCGTTGACCCTGAAATTAGTCATTCCACACAAGGTACACAGATTTATCTATCCCTTAGAACAGGTCAAGGAATGGAGTTATTGAAGCAACACTTAAAGGAAAGCGCCGGTTTTAAAGGCAATAATGAAAATGTATTTATAGCAAGAAGAAGGCATATAGAAGCTTTGCAAAAAAGTTTAAATTTTGTGCAATCCGCTTTAATGCAATTAAAAAACAGCAAAGCAGGTGAATTAGTCGCAGAAGACCTAAAGCTGGCTCAACAAGGTCTTACTGAGATAACCGGGGAATTTAGTTCGGATGACCTATTAGGAAAGATTTTTTCCAGCTTCTGTATAGGAAAGTAAAGCCTGTTAAACAGTGAAAACAAAGACTAAACAAAGAGCAATAAAACGATAATAACAATATTTATAACAAAGACTTACACAATATCAACACCCTTCTTAGTTTCTTTTCTTTATCCTTTACTTATCCTTTCTTTACACCCATACTACACCCAGGCATATTTTAGGTGTAAGAGGTGTAAACCCCATGAAGATTACCATTGAAAAGCGTCTCAACAAAACCGGCGACAAGCTAAACATTCGACTTGTTTACTGGTACGGCTCCTATACAGATGAAAACGGCAAACTCAAGCACACTCGAAAGCTTGAGCAGTTAGAACAATTTCTCTACTCAAAACCTAAAAATCCACTAGAAACGCAGTACAACAAAGACACCGAAAAGCTAATTGAAAATATCCGCGCCAAACGAATAACCGAGGCAGCACAAGGCCAGCACGGCTTTACTGATGCAGTAAAAACAAAGACTCAATTCTGGCCGTTTTTCGACGGCATCATGAAGGATAAAACCGGTTCTAATCATTCAATATGGCTTGGTTGTAAAGTCCACCTGAAAAAATACGCACCTGATGAATCATTATCATTTGAGCAGATAACCGCCGAATGGATAACGGGAGCGCGTGACTATTTAGAAAAGAAGGCCACCGGCAAAACTGGCAACAAGCTAAGCAAAAACACAGCAAGCACCTACTTCAACAAATTACGCACTGTAATCAACACGGCAGCGACTAAGGGCATACTGCACCGAAACCCATTAACCGAAATTCCAGGCATCAAGGCCGAAACATCTGAGCGGGTTTATTTGAGCATTGAAGAGGTGCGCGCGCTGGCTGTTACCGATTGCCGCTATGAAGTTTTAAAACGGGGCTTTTTATTTAGCTGTGTAACCGGCTTACGTTGGAGTGATATTCAAAAATTGGATTGGGAGCAGGTGAGCATTTTAAACGGCGGCCACAGGATAACATTCAGTCAACAAAAAACAAAAACCCTTCAATACTTGGATATCACCCCCCAGGCTTTTAAATTGATGGGCGAGCAGCAAAAGGCCGGACGTGTCTTTGAAGGCTTGCGTTATTCAAACTGGATGAATGTCGCACTCCTTCAATGGTGCATGGCGGCAGGGATAAGCAAGCACGTTACCTTTCATGCTGGTCGTCATACTTTCGCCGTTTCACTTTTAAGCAATGGCACCGATATTTACACCGTATCAAAGCTTTTAGGCCATTCTGAGGTAAAAACAACACAGATTTACGCTGATGTTATCGACAGTGTACGCCGTGACGCCATGCACAAGATACCGGACATAGGGCTTAATTATGGCGGATAACAGCTCTAACTATTACGATATTGAAGCAATAAAGGGCTTTGTTGATAAGGTCAGTGCGAATCACGACAAAGCCTATAACAATATGATTCAGGCCAAAAGGCTAGGCACTGAGCCACCAATAGATGATCTTACGGCTGATATCTCAAAAGATGAAATGCTGGCAGCTATGCGCGCATTAGCGGCGGTTGTTTATGCTGGGGCTGATTTAAAAAAAGAGCTGGGCCTAAGAAAAAAGAAGGCCAAAAAGCGAGCCAAAGCACGACTTCATGATGAAACAATTCACTCTGAAGAGTTTGGCATTGTTTGCGCGTACGTGGCAAAAGAGATACGGCATAAGCAAGCAGTCCAAGAAATTATTAGCCTTCGCCATGTTGGGGAAAGGGCAGCAGAAGAATTTATTGCAAAGATGAAGCCAGTGGCGATTCAAGTTAATGAGTTGCGGCGAGATGTAGAACGGCAGCTAGAGAAACCTGTTTAGTAAAATTGTTACCGCAGAGAAAAACGAAAAAACTAGCTCGTTTTTTAAATTCCATACAAGCATTAATTTACTGACTCCTTCAAATAAATGAAACCGGAGTCAATAAATGTCATCCCTCACTTTGCAAGATATCGCGTCCAGGCTAGATATTTTAACCACCGCGGTATTATCAAATAAATCAGCACTCACCATTGAAGAAGCAAGCGCCTACATGGGCCTAAGTCTTTCTCAAATTTACAAACTCACTTCAACGCAGGCTATCCCGCACTATAAACCGCGCGGAAAAATGCTGTACTTCGACAGAAACGAGTTAGATTCATGGTTACTACAACGAAGAGTTAAAACAGTTTCAGAAATTGAAGAGGCGGCAATCAATCACGTTAACGGATTGAGGGCTTAATCATGGAGAGAATAGGCACCACCCACGCGGCAAACGTGGGCAGCACAACAACAGGCAGAAAACATTCTACAGACGCAGCGAGTCAGCGGCAACGACTTTTAGAATGGTTGCGCCAACGTCCAATCACTACGATACAAGCAAGGCAGCGTCTCGACATCATGTCACCGGCTCCGAGAATTTTAGAGCTGAGACAGCAAGGCTTTAACATTGTCACGCACTGGACGACCGAAAATAACCACCGAATTGCAATGTATGTTTTGCTTGATGGGGGCTCTGATGAATAGTTTCATACATGGCGACATCATCGAGCAATTCAAAAATGCAATGCAAGAGTTTGGCATCGAGCCGCCAACAAACATTGTTGCAGATGGTAATTTGCACCGATTCAAAATAGATTCAAAATTAAACGGCGCTTATGTCCTGCATTTGGACAGTAAACCGGCTGGCTTTTTCCAAGATTTCAAAACCGGAGTCAAACAAACTTGGAAGGCGGCGGGCGGCTATATGCCTTTAAGCGAGTTTCAGAAACAACAGCTCACCAAAAAGCGATTGATTGATGAGCAATCACGGCAGGCGTTAGAAGTTTCAAAACATCGTGATGCAGCAATCAAGGCCAATACTATTTGGCAATCAGCTCCGGCAGCAACAGCAAGCAAAACCTATTTGGTAAAAAAACAGATTCAACCACATAGTGCACGATTGGGGCGTGACAATACGCTGATTATCCCGATTTACGCACCTAACAAGTCACTGGTAAACCTGCAATTCATTTCACCTACTGGAGGCAAGCGATTCTTAGCAGGTGGCAGAAAAAAAGGCTGTTTTGCTGTTATCCGAGGCACTGCCGAAAGGATATTGATTTGTGAAGGTTGGGCGACCGGAGCAAGTCTGAATGAGTCAACAGGTCATCAAGTCTTTATCGCTCTTGATGCTGGAAACCTTGCACCGGTTGCGGTCGAAATCAGAAAGCTTTTTCCTGATTCTGAAATAGTTATTTGCGGCGATAACGATCTATCCGGAGTTGGGCAAAAAGCCGCTCATGATGCTGCACTGGCTTGTAATGGCCTGTATCTGCTACCTGATACGGCTGGACATGACTTTAACGATGAAATCAATGCGGGGCGTATCTAATGGATGAAGCGCCACAAACAGATGATGTTATTGATTTCTCGAAAGCTGAAAAGCCAAACGACACTGATGATGCCACTAAAGAAAGTGACGACCAGGCCATAAAGCGATTATCGGCACTCACACCTATTGAATATGAGCGCGTAAGGGCTGAAGAGGCCGCAAAACTTGGTATCAGAGCGGCGATGCTAGACAGACTGATTAAAGGCTCACAAAAAGCGGACGAGTCAACCAACACGATGCAGATTGAGAGCGTTGACGCGTGGCCTGATTCGATAAACCCGGACGCTTTATTGACTGAAGTCTCAGATTGCATCAAGAGATTTATTGTTTGTCCACCTGAAACGGCAACGGCAGCAACGTTATGGATTGCAATGACACACTTTATTGAAGTCATACACGTAGCACCGTTAGCCGTTATCACGGCACCTGAAAAGCGCTGTGGAAAATCTCAACTTCTTACCCTCATAGGCAAGCTGGCTGATAAGCCGTTGGTTGCATCAAACATCTCACCGGCTGCACTGTTTCGCTCTATTGAGAAATGGGGGCCAACTTTATTGATTGATGAAGCTGATGCGTTTATGAAGGATAACGAAGAGCTTCGAGGGATTATTAATTGCGGACACACCCGGGACAGCGCGTTCATTATCCGCACTGTTGGCGATAATCATGAGCCTACAATTTTTAATGTGTGGGGGGCAAAGGCGATATCAGGAATTGGTCATCTACCAGGTACCATTATGGATCGGGCTGTAATTCTGGAATTAAGGCGCAAGCTACCGGGCGAGAATGTAAGCAGGTTACGCCATGCAACAGATTCATTATTCAAGACACTGGCGGCAAAACTGGTTCGTTTTTCGAATGACTACAGCGATAAAGTTAAAGCGGCACGTCCACACTTACCACCGCAACTGAATGATAGAGCGCAGGATAACTGGGAGCCATTACTAGCGATTGCTCAGGTTGCTGGTGGGCGCTGGCCTGAACTAGCAAAAAGAGCAGCTATTCAACTTTCAGAGACGGAAACATCACCTAGCGTTGGCGTGGAATTGCTATCCGATATTGAAGAGATATTTGAAATACAGCTTATCGATAAGATATTTACTTGTGACTTGATAGCGTCTCTTTGCGCTGATGATGAAAAATCTTGGTCGACTTATAACCGTGGAAAACCGATATCACCACGACAAGTTTCAACTCGGCTCAATGGCTACGGGATTAAGTCTAAAGATATTAGAATCGGATGTGACCATAAGAAAGGATATTACAAGGCACAATTTGAAGAAGCATTTAGCCGTTACGTCCATGGCAACAGCGTTACGTTAGCCGACCCCCCCTTTTCAAGCGTGACAACGCGACACTCCACGAATGACGCGGCTTACAGTGTCACGGATAGAAAACCTGTCGCGCGACATCCCGACTTATCCGCGACAACGCGACAAGTTGAAAATGTCACGGATAACCAGAATGTCACGGATAAAACGCGACAGCACGGATATGAAAATCTATCCGCGACACCCCAAGCCACGAACGGCGCGGGTTGTCACGTTGTCACGGATAAAACACCCCCACAGAGCAATGAAGCGTATGACGAAATGGAGTTTTTTTGATGAGCGCATTATCCAAAATCAGAAAAGAGGGTTTTAGCGTTACTTTGGTGGATGGCCTTATAGGGCTCGCTCCAAAAGAAAAGCTATCAGATGAACAGCGTAGTTATCTGAAAGAGCATAAAGCGGCAATCATTGAAGAGCTGCAACGAGAAACCAGTGAATTAGATTTATGGGTTGATTGCTTCACGCCAAACGGTGATTTGCTGAGAGTAAAGGCCGATAGCCCGGAGCATGCTCTTTGGTTGGCGAGAGTAAACCCCAGGCCAAAGGTTACGCATGAAGCGCAAGATTTGCCCTGATTGCGGCAGGACGTTTAACCAGGCTGGCAAGTGGCAAGTAATTTGTAGACGCTGTTATGCGATTTCAAAGTCTGGCGATTCTTTCAAGAAAGACGGTGTGCATATTGAGGTTGACCTACTAAAAAAGATTCGATTGCTTTGTCATCCAGATAAGCATGATGGTTCTGAATTATCAACCAGCGTCACGGCAGAGATTAATTTGCTGATGAACAAGATTAAATCGTTACACGATGGAAAGATTAAAAACGGACACGCGTGTCCGATTTGAGAATGACAGGGGCTATACCCCCCCTACCAGGGTAAAAAATCAAAGAGTTGTTTTATCCTGACCACGCCCGAAAGCTTTCTCATGCAAGGCTTAACTTTTCTGGCAATTTCGCCATAGTAAAAAACCAAGAGGTTATTGAAAATGATTAGAAAAACACCACGCCAATTGAGGCAAGAAAAACTGTTTATACCGTTAACAGTCAATCAAGAGGATATTGAAACAGCCGAAAGATTAAAACCCGACTGGCTAGATGCTGAAGAGGGCGCTATATGGGACAGGCTTGCACCGTTAGCCAGTTTTACCGGGCGACTAACTGAGCAATATTCCGAGGCATTTGCAGAGTATTGTTGCTTGCGAGTCAGAATCATAAACATCCGGCGCGAATTGAATAAAACAGGTTGGTTTTACGTGACAGAGGGCAGGCATGGAGAGCAAAGAAAGTTGAAACCGGAGGCCATGCAATACAACGACGACTACCGAAAATGGCAAGCCTTATCATCCAAGTTTGGCATGACACCCGGAAGCGTTAAAAATCTAAAGGTTGTTGAGCCTGAAGAAGATGACGGCTTTGATGCGCTGTGATGTGCAAGATTTAGTAAATAATCGATGATGCGCACATAGTCGCCAATAGGCTTGATGGGCGAGATTATGAATTTGTTGAGCTGGGATTTTGGGGCGGCCTAATCTTTGCGGCTATTGATTTTGAAAATGCCGAGCGCACAGATTGCACCAATGACGACTTTGATAGTGATATTCCATTCTAAGAATCTCTAACCACATTAAGGCCGGGATCATACCCCGGCTTTTTTTTGTCCGAAATTCAGTGAAACCCAGCTTTAAGCGAGAGCAGACCTACACGTTGGCATTGCTTTTTAATTGTCGTGGCGTGGTGGTGATATTTGGCGGCTGAGTTCTGCAATGGGGCGGCTTTTACACCTATATTACACTCAAGAATAAGTAAATGACGAGTAAGTTATTGTTTATTATTGTTATTTTTAAACTCTTCACTTAATGTATAGGCAAGTAAGCGGGAAACATAACTTTCAGAAGAAATCGGGACGTCTGAAAAAAACGTCCCGATATTTTATGACTTAAAGCATGCCTTTTAAGTCTTGAAATGCTTTTAATGCCATTTCAAGATGTTCTTTAGCACCTTTTATATCATCAACTTTGCCCGCTGAGCGAGCTTTTTTGAGGTGAAGGTTTGCACGTGAACGAGCGACATCCACTTTATCATTAGCGTTGATTTCCTTGCTCATATCAATTGCTTCTTTAGTGAGTTCGGTAACAGCAGGAGCATCACTCGCTTCAGCTGCAGTAATAGCAGCTTTGATTTTTTCAAGAGTCAGATCAATAGCTTTACCAGGTGCATAGGTAATTCTTCCAGCGTCCGCTTCTGCCATGACAGCTGTTGATACTGCGCCCATTGAACAGGCGATTGCTAAAGAAAGCACTAATTTTTTATAATTTTTCATTTTTTTATTTATCCTCATAATTTATTTAAAAGAGATTATTTTTAGCAGTTATGCAGCCTGACACTTCCACAGGGCATGCCGCCCACCGCCGAACATTCTTGCATCAGTCGATTAAATTCCATCCACACGGGTCATGGCCGAACTTAATCTAAAACCCAGGTAGAATGCGAGAGTTCGTTTATTAGGAAAATGTAAAGAATATGCTGGGTACCGCATAGTAATTATAAGAAGCAAATCCACTTACATTCCGCGCCGATTCTAACACAGACGTAATTAATAACAACCGAATAAAATAGGGTTTTTATTCATTATCGCTTTTTATAACAACATCGACACTATCACCGTTACAACTGATCAACAATAAGATTGGCGAGCAGCAAACCGGGCAATCTTCATAATAATCCTGATAATCAACGGAAGTATCGATAAGAATGGAAATATTTTCACCGCAATGCGGACAGTCAATTAAACATTCATCTAACAAAGACATGCTTAGACTTTTCTAAGTAATGCATCAAGCCAGCTAATTGGCAAAACGCGTTTCAAAAATGCAAATAGATAGGTAGGAAAAGTCACATAATAACGGAGTTTAGGTCTTTTAGATTCAAGAGCGTGTATCACTTTTTCAGAAACAGCTTCAGCAGGCAAAGTAAAGGGAACAGCAGGCCCTTCTTTTTGCAATCTAGTTTCCATTTTTAAGTACGTTTTTTGATGGAAACTCTTTGAAATATTGATATTTTTTTTGTAGAGAATGAAAGCGTTCTTTCTAAAATCGCTCAGAATCGGACCGGGTTCAATTATCGATAAATGGATTCCAGTTCCGTGAAGCTCTAATCTTAAAGTATCGGCTAGACCTTCCAAGGCAAATTTGCTGGCATTATAGGCTCCCCTATAAGTCATAGCGACAAGCCCTAATACTGAACTGTTGTAGATAATTCTTCCTGAGTTCTGTTGACGCATGAGCGGGATTACACGATTAGTCAATTCATGCGTACCAAACAAATTCGTTTCAAATTGCTCTCGTAATACTTCTCGTGATAAATCTTCTACTGCGCCAGGTTGGCCAAATGCACCGTTATTGAATAATGCATCCAGCTTTCCATTAGTCAAAACAATGATTTGATCTATCGCTTCCTGAATACTTCGACTGTCTGCCAAATCCAGTCTGACTGATTCAAAGCCCTCCTGAATCAATCGATCCACATCCTCTTGTTTTCTTGCTGAGGTAAAAACACGATGACCGCGCATCTTCAGTTGGGTGGCTGTTGTATAACCAATTCCAGTCGAGCACCCAGTAATCAGAATTGTTTTTTTGTCATTCATCTAAAGCGGGTAATCAAAGATAGACAATTTATTTCAATTCATCTTCAGTTAAAAAGATGCCTCTTCCCGTGCTGCAGTCCACTAAAATAACCAGTTTTTCTAATGTACTTTTGATGTTTAATTCAGAAGATTCAACTCGTGCACATTGTCCTGTGCTTAAGACTTTTTCAGCAGCCAGCCTTCTTAACTTTTCTACATCATTTAAACGGGTTTCAAATTTTTTAACCAAATCAGGCAGATTGTCCGAATCATAAGGCGGGATAGCGTAAGCTGAATATTTATCGGGATTATCCCTGATTAATTGCTGATTTGCTTCACTCTCAATTTTGGCTTCAATCAGTAACTGCTGTTTTTTTTGCTGACGCTCAATTTCCTCAAGTTCCTGTGATTCCTGAAGTTCAGCCTGTTTAGATTTTTCGGTATTTTTATCAATGGACGCGCCGGTTTTAAAATTTATCTCTACCGCATTTTGGCTATTAGCGCAAGGTTTGGACTGATAAGCCGTTTTACCGTTCTCATCAACACACTTGTAAGCACCCGCTTCACAAAGATTCGAGCATATGATTCCTAGAATCAGAACAGTGAATCGCATTGATGTAATCTCGTTAGCCAGTAATAGAATGAATTTCTAAAATTAATGGACCAATTATAAGCTAGTCTCGTAACTTTTGCCCGCCTTGATAAAAAGATGTTTCTTCATACTTGCTGTTGTAAAGCATAAATGTCACTGACGTTAACAACATCAGTGCGGTGAAAAACCAAAAATAGTTTGCACCTTCCAAATAATTGCTCACGCTGGGATTACTGATAAAAAAATTAACGGCGCTCGTAAATAGATTACCTACGGCAATAGAGAGGGAATAAAAAGCCATAATAAAAGATTTCATGGAATTTGGTGCCTGTGTGTAAGAAAACTCCAAACAGGTAACCGATACCATTACCTCTGCTGCGGTCAATAAACAATAGGCCAATAATTGCCAACCGATTGAGGGCTGCAAACCAGTATCAATCTGCATTTGCAGTACTGCAGGAATTGAGAATGCAGCTGTTGTAAAAAAAAGCCCCAACTTGATTTTTGTCATGGCAGACAAACGAATGAAACGGCTCATGAAGGGATAGAAGTAATAGTTGAAAAGCGGTACCAGAATCATGATTAATAATGGATTAGCCGCCTGGATTTGGGACGGTAACAACTCTATCCCCAGAAGGTGGCGATCCATTTTTTGGGCTTGCAGCACCCAGGAAGATCCAATCTGCTCGAATAAAGCCCAAAACACTGCGATAAATAAATAGACCGGAAACAGCTTGATAAGTGTTTTACGGCCTTGAGGACTAAAAACATCCTTTAAAAAAGAAACGCCAGCTGGAGGAATATGGACGAACCGGAATCGGCCTGACCAAAAGATGACCGTTGCCGCTCCCATCACAATACCGGGTAGTCCAAAGGCCCATGATGGTCCATAGGTTTTCAATAACCACGGGATTATCAGCATCGAAGCAAAAGCGCCCAGGTTAATGGAAAAATAAAACCATCCGAATGTTTTATTAATCAAATAGCTGTTACTTGAGCTGAATTGATCCCCTACATGCGCTGAAACACAAGGTTTAATTCCGCCTGCACCGATAGCAATCAATCCCTGACCCAGTAACATTCCAAAAAGCGTGTGATCAAAAGCCAAAGCCAAATGCCCAAAACAATAAACAACTGACAAAAAAAGAATTGTTCGATATTTCCCTAACAGGCCATCCGCCAACACAGCTCCTAAAAGTGGCATGAAATAAACAGCCGATACAAACAAATGAAAATAGGCTTGGGCCTCCTGTTCACTCAGCACATCAGGTTGATCGGATGCATCGAGTAAATATTGAGTCATGAACACAACCAGAATTGCCCGCATTCCGTAGTAACTGAAACGTTCAGCCGCTTCATTGGCAATGATATAAGGAATTCCCGATGGCATTGTCCTTATGGATTCGGGTTTTATTAAATATTTAGCCATCAAAATGTCACCGTTTGGCTTGATTTGTCTTTTGTAATAACAATAACACTATGAAATCTTTTAAAGAACTTATTACTATTAGCAACCGCTTTTTCTGTGTATAAGCGCTTTTAGCTTATTTCTATCAACAGATTAGATGTTCGCATAACTTGTTGGTGAAAACTGTTTTATATGTGACTGGATTGTGGATAACAAAAAATTTAAAACTTATACACATTTGTCAACAGGAATGAACACCTGTTACCCACAAAGTTACTCGCTATCGATGAAACCTGCATACCGTTAAAATAATGAACCTTTAAGCCGTTTTATGGTATATCGTTGCGGCGGGATAGAAGACCGCAAAATGACTGTGCCGGATTAAACAATTGGATAACGTGGAATATGACTGAGGAAAATACAAATCAAGCAGCGTTGCTAAAACTCAAGCACTTTATTAACCAGGAGATTATTGGTCAGGAAGTTTTGGTTGAAAGAATGTTGATTGCCTTGCTGGCTGATGGTCACATATTGGTCGAAGGTGCTCCGGGTTTGGCAAAAACCAGAGCCATAAATGTATTAAGTCGAGGGGTTGAAGGCGATTTTCACCGTGTTCAGTTTACGCCTGATTTATTACCTGCCGATTTGACAGGTACTGAAATTTACCGGCCACAGCAAGGTACATTTGAATTTCAAAGAGGTCCGTTATTTCATAACTTAATTTTGGCCGATGAGATCAACCGGGCGCCCGCCAAAGTTCAGGCTGCATTGCTTGAAGCAATGGCTGAACGGCAGATTACGGTGGGTGGTGCAACCTATGCCTTACCTTCATTATTCATGGTGATGGCAACTCAAAATCCAATTGAGCAGGAAGGCACTTATCCTTTGCCTGAAGCACAGCTGGATAGATTTTTGTTGCATATCAAAATTGATTATCCACAGTCTGAACATGAAAAAAGTATTCTGCATTTAGCCAGAAAAGAGGCGGGTCAAGCGCTGGATGCAAAAAAAACAGCCATCCAACCGGTAACCCAACAGATACTATTTCAGGCGCGCAAGGAAGTGCTCGATATATTCATGGCTGATAATCTTGAAGACTATTTATTACAAATTGTTTTGGCTACCCGTAATCCGGGTGTTTATGGCAGTGATTTGGCCGGATGGCTGCAGTATGGCGCCAGTCCAAGGGCCAGCATTGCACTGGATCGTTGCGCAAGAGCAAAAGCTTGGCTTGATCAGCGGGATTTTGTGGGTCCTGAGGATATTCAGGACATTGCTTTTGATGTTTTACGCCATCGGCTTATTCTGTCTTATGAAGCCGAAGCTGAAGGCGTTACAGCCGATCATATCATTAAAGAATTGATCGCCAGAATTGCTGTACCGTAATGTTTTTTAAAGAAAAAAAATCATCTCAGCAGGCACCAGCGAGTGATGATCGAGTGAGTGTACAACTGAAAAACCTGATCAATTTGTCTCAGTCGGCCGGTGTTCTAAGGTTGCATCATGCATCTATTCGTTCACTGCAGAGCGGTGGTTATGTTTCAAGGTTTAAAGGCCGGGGTATGGAATTTGATGAAACACGGCTTTATCAACCGGGAGATGATATTCGCAGCATTGACTGGCGAGTGACTGCCCGGACAGGGAAAACTCATACTAAATTGTTCAGGGAAGAGCGTGAGAAGCCGGTTTTTGTGTCAGTTGATTTCAGGGCAACCATGCGTTTTGCGACACGGGGTGTGTTTAAATCGGTACAAGCCGCGCGTTTGGCAGCGTTGATTGCCTGGGCAGCGCAACAGCAAGGCGATAAGATTGGCGGGCAATTATTTGAGGATAACCGGTGCGTCGACATCAAACCCCAAAGCGGACGCCATGGAGTCTTACGTTTGTTTCATGAGTTAATCAAGCCGGTAAAAAACGAACTCAGTGAATTTACTCTTGAAAAAGCGCTCACCCGATTAAATCATCATACCCGGCCGGGCAGCCTGATCTATATCATCAGTGATTTCAGGGGTCTAAATCAAAATGCAGAAAATCACCTGAGACGATTAACCCGGCATTGCGATGTCGTGCTTGTGTTTGTTTACGATACATTGGAACGTGATCTGCCGCGGCAAGGTCGCTACAGACTGACCGATGAAATAAATGAAGTCGTAATTGATACGTCGGATAAACAGCGCGTTGTAAACTACCATAAAAGATTTATTGATCACAGCCGGCATCTTGAAAACTTAGCCAAGAAATGGGCGATGACTTTAATTCAGTGCAGCACGACGGACGATCCGGTTCAGAGTTTACGTTAAATGGAATCAGCCCAATTACCGCTTAAAGATATTCATTTACCCGATGCTATAGGCTGGTGGCCTCCTGCATTGGGTTGGTGGCTGTTGGTAATTTTGATACCGCTTATGATTTTATTGCTTGTTAAGCTGATGAGGTATATCACGCGATCGACTGCGATAAAATCAGCAAAAAGAATACTAACGGAGATAAAACAGGATGCCGCTAAAAATGAAGTGGACAAACTAAGGGATATTTCAATTTTATTGCGCAGAGTCGCAGTCAGTGTAGCGCCAAGGCAAAATATTGCCGGCTTAACCGGGCAAGCCTGGCTAGACTTTCTGGATCAGGGTATGAAGGATAAACCTTTCACTCAAGGTATTGGTCAATGTTTGATCAACACACCTTATCAAAATAAAACATCCATTAATGTTGATATCAACCAGTTAATACTGCTGTGTCAACAGTGGCTGAAAGTGCAGGCAAAACGAAAAAAATGATCGATTTTGAATGGCCCTGGATGCTGTTGAGCATGCCTTTACCTTTTATCATGCGTTGGCTATTGCCGCCTGTTCAACCCGCAGAACAAGCCGCATTAAAGATTCCTTTTCTATCTGATTTTGCAGATGAAAGTTTGCATGGACCGATGCAACCCGCAAAATGGCATTTGTTATGGGCCGTCATTGCCTGGGTGCTGCTGGTGATTGCATCAGCCCGTCCCCAATGGCTTGGAGAGCCCATTGAGCAAGGCGTAAGCGGTCGTGATCTGATGTTGGCGGTCGATGTTTCCGGCAGTATGTTGGCCGATGATTTTATCGTCAATAAAAACAGATTGGACCGATTAACCGCAACCAAGTGGGTGGTCGGTGAGTTTATCAACCGACGGGTTGGTGACCGGGTCGGATTGATTTTGTTTGGTACACGCGCTTTTTTACAAACACCGCTGACTTTTGACAGAAATACCGTAAAAACATTATTGGATGAATCCTTTATAGGCATCACCGAGGATGATCCCAACACATCCATAGGCGATGCCATAGGTTTGGCCGTCAAAAAACTGTCCAATGAACAAGCCGATAGCCGGGTGTTGATCTTGTTAACTGATGGCGTCGATACCTCTAGCCAAGTTCCACCTTTGAAGGCAGCAGAATTGGCCGCTGCCAGTCAATTAAAGATATATACGGTCGGAATAGGATCTAATCACCCTTATTACCGGTCTCAATTTCCAATGGATGAAAAACTGCTGGCTGATATTGCCGAAATCACCGGCGGTCAGTATTTTCGGGCCAGAAATACAGAAGAGCTGGATACCATTTATAAAGTACTCGATCAACTGGAACCGGTGGAAAAGGATAAGCAATACTTTAGGCCCCGAACTGAGTTATTTTACTGGCCTTTGGCAATGGCTTTATTTCTTGCAGCAGGTTTGTTGGGTCTGCGATTGAGGTGAGTATGTGGCTGTCGGAATTTCACTTTATTAGACCGCTGTGGTTATTGGCATTGCTGCCGTGGTTCGCGATTTTGATAGGTGTTATCAAACGGAAATTGGCGAAAGGAAATTGGACATCCGTATGCGATGAAGCGCTTTTGCCTTTTATTTTGAAAGATAAACCGTTACAAAGCAGCCGAATTCCTCTCTTGGCAGGTGCTTTAGCCGGTTTTCTTGCTGTAGTTGCACTGGCTGGGCCGACTTGGGAAAGAATGCCGTCACCGGTATTCAGGAATGATTCAGCGCTAGTGATAGCTTTGGATATATCACGATCAATGGATGCAAATGATATAACGCCCAGCCGACTCATCCGGGCTCGTTTTAAAATTGCAGATATCCTGAACCGGCGCAAGGACGGACAAACAGCCTTGCTGGTTTACGCAGGCGATGCATTTACCGTGACACCTTTAACGAATGATACAAACAATATAGCCAGTCAGCTGTCTGCATTAACGACCGATATTATGCCGGAGCAAGGCAGCCGTGCGGATATCGCCGCAAAAGATGCAGTAGCTTTACTTAATCAGGCGGGATTGCAGCAAGGTCATGTGTTATTGGTTACTGATGAAGTCGATACCGCTCAATTTTCAGCGGTCAAAGCAGCACTGGGTTCCTATAAATTGTCCGTTTTAGGTGTGGGAACTGCCGACGGAGCCCCGATCAAAGCGCCTGACGGCGGCTTTTTAAAAGATAATCAAGGCACGCTCATTGTTCCACAATTAAATGCTGCCGATTTAGCCAGTCTAGCCAAACAAGGCAGCGGTATTTACGAAACCATGACTGCAAATGATAGCGACAGCGACCGGCTTCTTGCTTTTTTTGACAGCCGCTTACAGAACGAAACGGCACAGAAATCTGATTTGATGCTCGATCAGTGGCGGGAAATGGGGCCTTATCTGCTGATGTTGATTTTACCATTAGCCGCGCTGAGCTTTAGAAAAGGCTTACTCAGTATCTGCCTGGTATTTATGTTGCCTTGGCCTGGAACAAGCGAAGCATTCGAGTGGCAGGATTTGTGGAAAACCAAAGATCAGCAAGCCCAGCAGGCATTTCAAAATCAACAATACGATGCAGCAGCCAGTCAGTTTGATCAATCTGACTGGAAAGCGGCGGCGCATTACCGTGCCGGACAATACGAACAAGCGCTGGAATCTTTAAAAGATACGAATGAGCTGAACGGTTTATACAACAAGGGTAATGCGCTAGCCAGACTGGGACGTTTTGATGAGGCTATTAAAGCCTATGAAGAAGTCCTTAAGCGTAAACCAGATCATGAAGACGCCAAACATAACAAGGAACTTGTAGAAAAAGCAAAGGAACAACAGCAGAACCAGCCGCAGGATCAGCAAGACAATAAAGACGACAAGCAACAAGACTCCGAAAAAGAATCCAAGCCGGATAAAAACGAAGATTCTTCTGAAAACGCTGAAGATAAATCCCCATCCCCAGATTCAAAACAGCAGGAAGAACAACAAAAAAGCGAACAAGAGCAACAGCCTTCGGATTCTGAGCAGAAAAATAAAGAGCAGCAAAATAAAAAAGCCAATGAAGAGCCTCAATCTGAATCGAAACAGAACGAAGGTCAGACAAAGCCGGATGAAAAACCATCAGCCGCAAAACCGGCAGAGGAAGGTGCTGCGAAAGATGAAGCAGAGTTGGCTAATGAACAGTGGTTAAAAAGAATTCCAGATGATCCATCCGGTTTACTTAAGCGTAAGTTTAAATATCAATACGGTCAACGTGGCAGACAACCCGTTAATAAAGATGAGTGGTAAGTTATGTTTCTAGCAAAGACACGTAGGAATGGATGTTGGGTTATAACGTTGTTGATGGGTTTAATCAGTACGGCCTTTGCCGAAGAAATTGAGGTTTCTGTCGATCGCAATCCTGTCACTCTCAACGAATCCTTCCAATTATTGTTTACAGCCAATGAATCGCCGGATGGACGGCCGGATTTTTCTCCATTGGAGACCGATTTTGAGATTTTGGGACAAAGCCAAAGCAGCAGCACATCAATCATCAATGGACAGTTCAGCAAAAAAATTCAATGGAAAGTGGATGTCTTAGCGAAAAGTGCAGGAGAGTTGGTCATACCGGCCATTTCTTTTGGAAATGATAAAACCGGGCCGTTTCCTCTGACAGTCAATGACAAAACAATTGCCAGATCCGTTCCGGGTGATGATGAGATCTTTCTTGAAGTGGAAGCAACGCCCGAAAAACCTTATGTTCAATCACAAGTGCTGTATACCTTGCGCTTTTACCGCAGAGTCGATATCGCTCAAGCCCGGTTGAATGAGCCGGAAATGGAAGATGCTGTTATCGAAAAAATGGGGGAAGACAGTAATTACAGCACCCAGATCAATGGTGTTGACTATACGGTGACTGAACGCAGATACGCTATTTTTCCGCAAAAAAGCGGAGTCATTACCATCAAGCCATTGACGCTGGATGCTGAAGTTCTTGTCACGGGCAGACCCCGGTTTAATGGCTTTTTTTCCCGGCAAATTACAAAAACAAAACGCGTCTCGTCTAAAGCCGTCACGTTGGACGTGCAGCCCCTCCCCCAGAACTTAAAAGGTCAGCATTGGTTGCCTGCAGAAGCAGTCAGTTTGAGTCAATCATGGTCGGGTGACATCAGCCAAATGAAAGTCGGTGAGCCGGTTACGCGCACGTTAACGCTGCTGGCCAAAGGCGCGGCAGTAGGCCAATTACCAGAGCTTAATAATGCAATCGATCAAGAAAGTGTAAAAACTTATCCGGATCAACCCGTTTTACGGGAAGAAAAAAAACCGGAAGGCATGATTGCCTTTAGGGAGGAGAAAATAGCATTTATACCGTCGAAACAAGGCACATTTGAACTGCCGGCAATAGAGATTCCCTGGTTCAACATTAATACAGGAAAGTTGGAAGTTACGAAGATTCCAGCCGCTGTTATAACGGTTCTTTCGGCATCAGGTTCGCAGACTCAAGATGCCCCACCCAGGACGGAAGAAACCATAGCGAATTCCATAGAATCGTCTAAGCCGGCTCAGGTGCCGTCCGAGGTGCAATCTTCTTACTGGATGTGGCTGGCGCTGTTTTTTGGCTTGGCATGGCTTTCAACTTTGGCTTATTTATTAATCAAGCGTAAGCCTGAGCCAGTCGATAGCTTACCGGAAGTTGATGTTAAAACGGCTTCCGAGCGAGAATCAATAAAAGCATTGAAGAAAGCCTGTGCTGAAAATGATCCTCAGGCAGCAAAAGAGGCTCTTTTGGTTTGGGGGCGAATTAAGTTTCAAGCGTCCAGTTTGGGTCAACTGGCTTCTTTTTGCGATGCCAGACTCAGGGATGAAATTGACACTTTAAACCGTTGCCTGTACGGCAAAGAGGATGTGATATGGGTTGGCAAGCGCTTATTTCAGGCCTTTTCAGAAAACCAGGCGCGAAAACAATTAAAGGTAGAGAAAGATACCGGTTTGGAACCCCTTTATCGATTATGAGACTGATGCTTGAGTCAAAACTAATTTTTAAGGTAATTTAAAGCCAGATAAAGTGCCGCGATTGACCGTGCTTCGGTGCATTCCCCGGTAGCAACCAAGCCGCTTATATCATTAATATTCCAGGGGACGACTTCAAGCTCTTCGGGTTCATCGCCCACGAGTTTTTCATGGTAAAGATCCTGCGCGACAAGGATTTCTGTCATATGCTCCAGATAAGAGGGGGCTAGGGAGAAAGAGGTTAAGTGGTGTAAATGACGTGCACCAAAGCCGATTTCTTCTTTAAGCTCGCGGTTTGCGGCTTCCATAAACGTTTCGCCCGGATCAGCTTTGCCCTTAGGTAAACCTAATTCATACCGGTGAACGCCAGCTGCATATTCTCGGATCAACAAAACAGTTTCCTTATCAATCATGGGCACAATTAAAACGGCGGCATCGGTGCCACCGCGTGCCAGTCGCTCATAGTTGCGCTGCTCCCCGTTGCTAAAAATAAGGTCCAGTGATTCAATCCGGAACAAGCGCGTTTGCGCTAGAATACAACTGTTTAGAAGTGTCGGCTTTTTTGGCATGATTGTTCAACAGAATTTCAATATTTTGAATATATCTTACTCTTATGATCGAATGGAACAAAATTGATACCATTTTATTGGATATGGACGGTACTTTGCTGGATCTGAATTTTGATAACCATTTTTGGCAAGAATTCGTCCCTCAAAAGTTTTCTGAAAAGGCTGGCATTTCTGTTGAAACTGCAAAGCATCAGCTTGAGCCCCGCTTTAAAAGCATGGAAGGAAAAATAGAATGGTACTGCCTGGATTATTGGAGTGAAGTGCTGGAATTGGATATTACCGGTTTAAAAGCGGAAATTGCAGGATTAATAGAGGTGTTGCCGCATGTGATCGAGTTTTTGGAAAAGGTAAGTAATTCGTCAAAAAAAGTAATATTGGTGACTAATGCTCATAGGGGGAGCTTGGGTTTAAAAATGGAAAAAACCTGTCTGCAGCCTTTTTTCGATGAAATTATCAGTTCGCATGATTTCGGAATTCCCAAAGAGCATCCCGGTTTCTGGCCATCACTGCAGCGCAGGCAACCTTTTGATAAAGAACGAACCTTGTTGGTGGATGACAGCCTGGCCGTTTTAAATTCGGCCAGGCAATACGGTATACGGCATTTAATTTCTGTCAGTAAACCGGACAGCACCCGGCCCAGCAAAAAAAACGATGGGTTTCAGTCTATTGAGGATTTTCGGGTTTTAATGCAGGGCCTTTGTTAGGAGGCTCGGGGCTGAATCTTCGCTTGGCGGGTTCCCGCTTATCATTTTTAAAATCACGCGTTTTTGGATTATGTGGACGGGGCTTTCGTTCCGGCTTGACGATCTCGGCTAATAATTCAGCGGTGATTGGACTGACGGGAACTTTTTGGTTGATAAACGTTTCAATGTCAGGCATGGAGTACGCATACTCTTCGCATATAAAGCTGATGGCTTCGCCGCTTGCGCCAAAACGCGCGGTACGGCCTATGCGATGCACATAATCTTCAGCATCCTGGGGCAGATCGTAGTTGATGACATGAGAGACATCGGTGATATGCAAGCCGCGTGCAGCGACATCGGTCGCGATCAGTAGTTGAAGTTTATTGTCCTGAAAATCACCCAGTAAGCGTTGACGCTTTTCCTGGGGCACATCCCCACTGAGAACCGCTGTTTTATACCCGTTAACATTCAAATAATCATCGAGTTGTTCAGCACATCGCTTGGTGTTGACGAAAATAATGCTGCGTTGCGGTTTATATTTATTCAAAATTCCAATCAACAAAGGAATTTTTTGCTCGTTAGACGGACAGTAAGCACTTTGCTTGATTGCCGAGGACGTTACCTCTTCCGATTCTATTTTGATTAATACGGGCTGGTTCATATGTTCGTAAGCCAGTTCCGTCACTTTGTAAGAAAGCGTTGCGGAAAACAATAAATTAAGCCGCTTGTCGGCTTCCGGCATGCGTCTCAACAGGTAACGAATATCCTTGATAAAACCCAGATCAAGCATGCGATCGGCTTCATCCAGAACCATGACCTGAACATGATCCAGAGTGAACACATTTTGCCGATAGAAATCAATAATTCTGCCCGGTGTGCCAATTATTATGTCGACATTTGATTTCAATGTATTCTGTTGCTTCTGGTAATCCGTACCCCCGTAAACCAGCGCAAATTTAAAATCCAGGTATTTGCCCAGCAACAAAGCATCTTTATGAATCTGAATCGCTAATTCCCGAGTTGGAGCAAGAATAACGGCGCGCGGGTTCTTGATTGTCTCGTTTTCATCATTAATCAGCTGCTGGAAAGTAGCGAGTAGAAAGGTCGCGGTTTTACCGGTACCGGTCTGCGCCTGGCCTGCGATGTCTTTGCCGCGAAGCGACAAGGGCAAAGATTTATCCTGAATGGGCGTGCAATAGTCGAAACCGGCTTCATTTAATCCTTTAAGGATAGAGTCGGATAATTCAAGATTACTGAATCGAGTTTGGGTTAGATGCGTCTTTTTCATAGGCGCATAGCATAACCTAAAATTGGCTGTGGCTAAAATTCATTGACAAAGTGATTGACTCCCTCCTATAGTTTAGTCTTTACAAATTTTGGAGATGAGTGTGAGTGAGTCAGTCCTGCATGTAACCGATGCTGAATTTGATGAAACTGTTATTAAAGCCGACGGCCCGGTACTGGTTGATTATTGGGCAGAATGGTGTGGACCTTGCAGAATGATTGCTCCGGTACTGGATGAAATCTCCAAAGAATATGCCGGAAAATTGACAGTGGCCAAAATTAACATTGATGAAAATCCTGAAACACCACAACGGTATGGCGTGCGTGGTATTCCAACTTTAATGTTATTTAAGGGCGGCGAAGTGGAAGCCACTAAAGTTGGGGCACTTAGTAAATCTCAGCTCGCTGATTTCATCGACAAAAACATATAATCGCCAAATACTTGCTGGCCCGTCATAATTTATTTGGACGGGCCGGTTATCTGGAGTGTATAATCTCGGCGTGCATTCCAAGCATATCCCAACAGTTCCTCAAGAATTATTTTTTTCCAAAAATTGAACACCTTTCTCTTGATCTTGCGGCTTTCTGCTGTAATTTACTTTCTTTCGAGTCCCCTTTAATATGAATCTAACCGAGTTAAAACTTAAACAAGTTGCTGAACTTATCAATATCGCTGAGTCCCTGGGACTTGAAAACGTCGCAAGAACCCGCAAACAAGATCTGATTTTTGCTATCCTGAAAAAACAGGCGAAAAGCGGCGAGGATATCTATGGCGACGGTGTATTGGAAATTCTTCAGGACGGCTTTGGTTTTCTTAGAACACCCGGATGTTCGTATTTGGCAGGACCCGATGACATTTATGTTTCACCCAGTCAGATTAAGCGATTTGGCCTTAGAACAGGCGATACCGTCAGCGGAAAAATAAGACCGCCTAAAGATACAGAGCGTTATTTTGCGATGCTCAAAGTTCAACAAATTAACTTTGAAGCGCCGGAAAATACAAAAAACAAAATTCTATTTACCAACCTGACACCGTTATTTCCCAATAAAAGATTCAGACTTGAGCGAGGCAATGGAACCAGCGAGGATCTCACTGGACGGATTATCGATCTGATTGCCCCCATCGGAAAAGGTCAGCGCGGCTTGATCGTATCACCGCCAAAAGCCGGTAAAACCATGATCATGCAAAATCTTGCCCATTCTATTGTTGAGCAAAATCCTGAATGTTATCTGATTGTCCTGCTGATCGACGAGCGTCCTGAAGAAGTCACGGAAATGGAGCGTTGCGTACGTGGAGAAGTTATTTCCAGTACTTTCGATGAGCCGGCAACACGCCATGTTCAAGTGGCTGATATGGTCATCGAAAAAGCACGTCGGTTGGTAGAGCACAAACACGATGTAGTTATATTGTTAGACTCGATCACTCGTCTGGCCAGAGCGTTTAACACCGTGGCACCCTCTTCCGGCAAAGTATTGACCGGTGGTGTTGATGCCAATGCTCTGGAGAAGCCAAAACGCTTCTTTGGTGCGGCCCGAAACATTGAAGAAGGCGGCAGTTTGACCATTATTGCTACCGCATTGGTTGAAACCGGTTCAAGAATGGATGATGTCATTTACGAAGAATTCAAGGGAACCGGTAATATGGAATTACATCTGGATAGGAAATTAGCCGAAAAGCGCAGTTACCCCGCAATCAATATCAATCGTTCCGGTACCCGTCGCGAGGAATATCTGGTTGATCCGGAAGAATTACAAAAAACCTGGATTTTACGAAAGATTCTCCAGCCTATGGATGAAATGGCCGCGTCTGAGTTTTTGTTGGGTAAGCTAAAAGACTTTAAGACCAACGCTGAGTTTTTTGAATCGATGAAACGGTAAAAATGAGGATCTTGAGTTATCCGGTCAAATAGGCTGAATAAAAAATCCTTTATCCTCTTCCCGGATTTCGCTAAGCTTCATCCGGGCAAATCTGTGTGAAATTTATTGCGGCGGTGGAACGTAACCTTCCGGCATTACCGTTTCGCTGCTGGATAGAAACTTTGCTCGTTCTTCTTCCAAAAACTTCTTGGCTTTGGGGTCGAAACTGGTCAAGCGGTGTTCATTAAGCAACATGGTCTGCACGCTGAGCCATTCCTGCCACACCTGTTTGGAAATATTCTCATAAATATATTGGCCTTTAGGTCCAGGGAATGGCGGCGTATCAAGACCTTCCGCTTCTATACCCAATTTTGCACATTTAACCATTCGGGTCATGCTGTATCCTCGTGAGTTGATTCCAATAGCCGCTGTATCGGTGCGGCTAGTCCAAGTAATTTGATTTGCGGGTTTTTATACCAGACTAACCGATTAGCTTCCATCACAAAATGTTTGTGGTTATCGGTGGTAATTCTCAGTGGAATATAATTCAAATGGAAGTGGGAAAAAGTATGCCTTTGTTCGGGCAGGCACTCGCTTTTTATTATCGAAATTTGTTGGCACAAGCACCACTTATGCGCTGCAGTTACAGACTCAAATTCCGGAAAACTCCATAATCCCCCCCAAATTCCGGATAAAGGGCGTTGCTCCAGCAATGTGTGTCCAGAGCCATCCGTCAAATACAGAAAATAGAGGTGTTTAACCGGCAGTTTTTTTGCAGGTTTCGGAGCAGGAAGCAAGGCAACGGTTCCATTAAGCCGGGCATAACAATCGGTATGCAAGGGGCATCGAACACAGTCAGGTTTACTGCGGGTACAAACGGTTGCCCCCAAATCCATAATGGCTTGCGTGTAATCGGCAACCCGTTCCTTAGGCGTATAGTAAGCGCTCACCGTCCATAATTGTTTGGCGGTAACTGACGTCCCCGGCCATCCTGAAACACCTTCAAACCGGGCCAGAACACGCTTGACATTGCCATCCAGAATGGGATGACTGTTTTGAAATGCAATACTTAAGATCGCTCCTGCTGTGGATTGCCCTATCCCTGGAAGTTGAATGAGCGAATCAAAATTATCCGGGAAACGACCGGAAGCCTGAATGATCCGGGCACTTTGATGGAGGTTTCTGGCTCTGGCGTAATACCCCAATCCGGACCACATTTGCAAGACACTATCGAGTGAAGCGGAAGCGAGATCATCTACTTCAGGGAAACGATCAACAAACTTTAAAAAGTAGGGAATAACTGTGCTGACTTGCGTTTGTTGCAGCATGGTTTCCGAGAGCCAGACCCGATACGCTGTGACAGGCTGTTGCCAGGGGAGATCTTTGCGGCCGTTTAGATCAAACCAGTCCAATAGTTTTCTTTGAAAAACACTCGCTTCTACACGCATCATTACTTTTAAATGGAATCAGAAAAACCGTTTGAGCAAATCGCTGGCACCAGGGCCGAATTTTTTATCCAGTTTTTTTAGTAACTTATCTTTTTTCTTTTCAATTTTGTCTTTATTTTGCTCAATGAGAAATTGAGCAACATCAAAAGTCATGACAGGCTGATCCACTGTCCCGGTAATGAAAACAGTAATGGGTGGATTTTCGCCCGATTCAGAGGTTTTATCCTGAGACTTACTCTTTAGCAGCTTGGCATTGATTTTATAATTCACTTGTTCAGAGTTTAAATCGATAGTGCCTGAGCCTTGCGCATTGAGTTTTGATGATTTGGCGCTCAGATCCTTATTGGTAATCACACCTTTTGCAATCTGTCCTGAGCCGCTGATTTCAGAAAAAAGGGTTTGATCCTTTGGGTGATCGGTTCTAACCGGTGAACCCTTGATTGCTGTTTTAGCATTGTCGATTAGTGCTTGCAGGTTAAATCCTTTGATCACGCTATCTTTCACCAAAAAATCAAACTGGCCTTTCAACGTCGATAGCAGCAATGATTTCTCTAAACTTTGGCTTTGGAGTTGGGTTGTAAGATTTAACTTGCCGCTGAATTTCGCTTGGCCTTTTAAATCGGTCAGCAAGGGTTCAAGCTGAAGATTGACAATGCTCTCTTGAATAGACATTTTCGGGGTACTGGCAGACTCTCCGTTAAAGTCCATAGAACCGTGATATGCGCCTTGATAGAGACCGGAAATAGCTTGTTTTGTTTTAACATGCCCTTGCCGGGCTGACAGATTCAAACTTAAGCCTGTTAACTTGAGTTTTTGAATGGTCAGTGAATCTACAGTCAAACTGCCTTCCGCATTGATTTTTTTCAATGTTTCAGCGGGCAGGGCTGACATTGCCACTGCTAAGGCGGCTGCAGGACTGGCCAGTGTTGTTGACTTTTCTTTGGAGTCTTTAGCGGGTAGATAGTTGTCTGCATTTAATCGGTCAATGTTGAGATTAAAATGAGTAACAGGGGTGGTTGAAATTGTATCGATTCGGGCGCTGCCTTGAAGCACGCTATCATCCAGCTGGATTTTCAAGGGGTCTATCAACACATTAGCCGGCGTGGTTTTAAGCGAGAATTCGGCAGAGGCCTGCGTCAATGCGTTGTTATTTTGCATAACGGGTAAGGAGAAGCCCCAGCGGGTTAATAATTTGGCGAGGTTGAAGGGTTGTAATTTAAAACGGCCTTCGGTTTGAGGTGCCTTTAACAGGTCACTGATGACCAGATCGCCAGATAAGCTTAATTCTTCCGCTTGAAGATTAGAGTCGTTTATTTTCAACCGGTTTTCATTCAGATCCAATGAGATGTTTGCTGTCAGACCCATTGATAATTCGCCTGCCGGTACTGAAGGACTTTTAATCTTGGTCTGTAGCGAAGTCTTCTCTAAAATGAAAACTTGAAAGTCAGGTTTTATCAGCAGGTTGGCCGATAAGTTTGTTGAGTTGGTCAATTGAGCCGCAGGGTTAGAAAATTCGAATGAGAGCTTTACCGGAACCGGTTCATTGATGATTAACGCCTCGGTATTCAGTGTGAAATCAGTTATTGTCCAATGATCATCTTTTGCCTGACCCACCCAGGAAACCTGGCTGCGCTCAATGGTAAGCCCTGCGATAGCCAATGCGCCGATTGCCTGCACAGTATCCTGCGCATAACTGTCCGCGGTTTTTGCGGGTTCCGATCTAGGCAGGGTTGGGTCAGTTTTGAGAGCCTTGCCGGAACGCTCCCAGTTACCCTGGCCCTCAGCATTTTTTTCAAGATTCAGATTTAGACCCACCAGAGTAATACGATCGATTTCAACCGATCTTGACAGTAATGGGAGCAGTTTAACTCTGATATTAAGCCGGTCAAGTTGAGCAAGGACTTCCTTTCTAAAACCCGGCGCATTACTCACACTGATTTTTTCAGCGGTAAAACCAAGCCAGGGAAAAAATGAAAGCTCAACCGGCCCATTGATACTAACGTCTCTATCCAGTTGTTCATATGCTACTTTTTCAATGTGCGGCTTTAATTGCTCCGTGTCGAAGGTTAAAGCAAATAGTACGATTCCTAACGATAGCAGCAAAACAAATCCAGCGAAGAAGATCCCTGCAATTTTTAGATATTTTCCCATGACTTCCTCATGAATAAAGATGCGACAACCGGGCTATATCGATTATCATTGAAAGAGCATTTTAATGCTTAACAGTTGCAAGACGATAAGATAAATTGCATGCCTATTAAAATGTTCATAAATAGTAACCTACTCACCCACTTAGAATTGAGGGTGCCGGTGATTGATTTCAAAGGAAGCGTGAATACGTCCCTGTAGCTCTCTGCAACATCCCTGTTACAGAAGCCTTTTCAGTCAACCACCGACACCCAATAAAATTGGAGCGGGGAGCAGATATCATAAATAATAAATAAAACGGGGGAGCTTATGTTATTTGCAAAAATTGCCGGAATATTAATCATGGTGTGGTTTTATCAAACGGCTAAAAAACAACAGGAAAATGGCATGAAATGGGCAATAACCGGTTTGGTGGGTTATTGGCTGGTATGGTGGATCGTCACCTTATCGATAGCCAATCCTTTGCTGGAAACGTTTGAAAGAAGCTCGGCGCTGATTCAGATGTCGATCGGAATAATTCCGGCAATAGCGGCTATTATCGCAGCGCTATTTATTAGAAAGAAATTTCTGGTAGATGCTTTTGAATCAAAAAATCAGTAAAAGAAATTTTTAGTGGGTGTGGAGCTGTTTGACAATCAGCGGTTTAGCCAGGTTTAAAGACCAACACGGCTTGGATTTTTGTGTGCCGCAACGAATTCACAGCCTTGAGGTTTGTTTGAGTGTGCCAATGACAAAAAGCCTTGGCACACTTTAAAACTACTTCGAAATCGATTCTTTACAGCTTATCTGCGTTTTTATCTAAATAATCAGCAACACCGTCGGGACTTGCTTTCATTCCGGCATCGCCTTTATTCCAGCCAGCTGGGCACACTTCCCCATTTTCTTCAAAAAATTGCAGGGCATCGACCATGCGAATCATTTCATCCATGTTTCTGCCCAGCGGTAAGTCATTGACAACCTGGTGACGAACAAGACCATCACGATCAATCAGGAAACTGCCGCGGTAGGCCACACCCATAGGCGATTCTACATCGTAGTCTTTACAGATTGAGTGAGTTATGTCGGCTGCTAAGGTATAGCGAACCGGACCGATACCCCCTTTATTGACTGGCGTATTACGCCATGCGTTGTGAGTAAAGTGAGAATCGATAGAAACACCGATTACTTCAACACTGCGGCTTTTAAAGTCGTCGATGCGGTGATCCATTGCGATTAATTCGCTAGGACAGACGAAAGTAAAATCCAGTGGGTAGAAAAATATTACTGCATATTTGCCTTTCGTGGCTTCAGAAAAACTGAAAGCATCCACTATTTGACCGTCACCAAGTACCGCTGGGACTGTGAAATCAGGTGCTTGCTTGCCAACTAATACGCTCATCGTTTGTCTCCATTACTTAGTTAAAACAAAGGGTTATAAATCAGTCAGGACCACATGATTCTGTGGAATAGCGGCATTCTACACTAAAACACTAGGAAATTGTTAATCAATCTAAAATTTTGGCTTGATTTTATCTCAGGTTTCAGGATAATTTGTAAGTAAGGGCTTACACGTATATGGGAAATTCTGGAAAGTTTGAAGCAAAAAGCTTACGCCTAAGCGGCCTAAGGTAGCTGTTATTGACTGGGTAATATGAACTATATCAGCTAATCACAGCCCATAAGCTCAACTGCATTGTGTACGCAAGCCTTGTTCAATGTTGCTTTGGTTTAATTAGTCAATAGGTTCTACAGCTATGGAAAAACATAAACAGATAACCGAGCCCGATGTATTCGGTTTTCAAGTCCGAATCGTAAGGCGAGGCAAAGAAACCAGCCGTTATTTCTCACATAAGTTGTGGGGTAATAAAAATAAATCGCTAAAAGCCGCAATCACATGGCGTGATCAGATGCTGGTGGTTCTGAAAGGCAGTAAAACGCGCTTTCTCAAACCCCCCAAAAATAAAACGACAACCGGATTGACTGGGGTGTCAAGAACTATCAAATACGATCACCGTAAAGATAAAAGCTATCTTTGCTATACGGTTTTTTGGGTTAAAAACGGCAAATCCAGAAATAAAACCTTCCAAGTCGGTAACGTAGATAAAATCACTTCCGATGAAGAGTTGCATGCTTTCAGAACGGCGCGTCTGTTTCGCAGCTGTTATGAATTTGCCATCGATAATGACTTGGAATTTGATGACAGTAAATTTAATGGCTGGAAAAAGAAACGGATCTATGACGACCCTCATTTAAGAGTAGTCGGCGCGTAGTACTTTTTAATCCTTAAACCGCTGGTCAGTCCACGAAAAAGACGAAACTCACTAAAAACACAAAATACTGAAGAAATCAGCCATTTCCCTTGCATTCACGTTCTGCAAAGGGGTATTTTTTTGAATAATTTGGTGTTTTTTGTGGATTAAATGATATTTCGAAGTTAATAGGTGTGATCTGGTCTTCAGCAGAAAGTTTTATCGAACCCGTTATCGGAGAAGCTAATCGCCAACTAAGACGCCTGATTACTTTTCAGGTAATTTAACCATTTGTTTGCTGCATCAGAACTGTTCGCGTTTTGTCTGGCCTGTTCAAAAGCTTGGCGCGCCTTGTCAAGCTGTTTGCTTTCGTAATAACTGGTTCCCAACAATAGATAAGCCTGGCCCGGTTGATTTAAGCCTCCTTTTGCCAACGCTTTTTGAAACGCGTTAATCGCAGCATCCCATTTGCGCTGTTCAAAATAAATGCGCCCAACTTTAAGATAAAGATCGCCCTTGCCATTTAACTTGGATGCCAATTCGAAAGCCTCTAATGCTTTCTCGTATTCGCGCGCCTGCATCCAGGTATTAGCCAGTAATTCCCACTGTTTTGAATCATTTGAGACGCGGTTATTATTGATTTCCCTGGCAAGAATTTCTCCCGCTTTATACGGTGAACCCACCAAAATATAAAGATTGACCAGATCAAGAATCTCCTTTTCAGAGTTCAAAAGCCCTTTTTTATAAGCGAGATGTTTAACCGTAACGGCTTTGGTTGGGTCTTTGTCGAGTTGGTAAACCGATGCCAGTTGTTGCCAGTATTCTTTGTTATCGGGATAGATAGACAGCAAATTTCTCAACACTTCAGCCGCTGCATCATAATCTTTAAGCTCGTAACTTAATGCGAGCTGTAATTGATACCAGGCCTGATCGGGTTTATTGCTGGTCTGAATAGCCTGTTTGATGTGCCTGAGTGCCTCGTTATACTGCTTTAACTGTGAATAGGCGTTGGCCAGCATTACATGAGTTTCACTGTCCAGTTTGGGATTTTTGGCTAGCCAGGGTTTGAGGGTGTCGATGGCTTTGGCGTATTGACCGGCCCCCATAAAATGCTGGCTAAGATTAAACAAGGCCGCTTGCCGCTGATTTTCCGGCAGAACGTTTAAGTTAACCGCTTTCGATAGCGCCTCGGCACCTTGACCATACTGGCCCTGCAAGGCATAAACAGAGGCCAGACTTCTTAAGACTGCAGCCTCTTCATAACTTCCTTTTTTAACCTCGGTAAGCAGTGACAGCAGCGTCTGCTGAGCATTGCTGTAAGACTTGCCTTTAATCGATTGTTCAACAAGCTGAAGTTTCTTGAAAACTTCCGGAGAAACTTCGGTGGCTTTATCCGGGCTGCTCAGAGCGGGGATGGAAACCAGCAAAAGACCGCTGAATAGCAAACGGAGAAGACGATTTTTGATCATTTGGATAACTTGAATTGGAGTATTTGTAACGCGCGTTGTTCCACCGCTTTGCCTTCAACGATTTTGGCTTTGAACTTCCATTTTTTAATAGCATCCAGTGCCGCACGATCAAACATTGCAGCAGGTTTGGAATCAACGACCACCGCATCCGTCACCGTACCGCTAGTGGTGATGGTAAACTCGATTTTAACCCAGCCTTCGACACGCCTGTTTGCAGCGCGTTGAGGGTAAGCAGGAGGAATTCTAACCAAAGGGATGACATCCGTGCTGACGGTTCCGGTGCCTTCAGGAACGCCCTCAGCTGTTTTTGGGCCTTGAGCAGCAGTAGCAGAAACAGCTGATGGAGGTGCGGTTTCTGCCGCTACCGTCAATCCAGCAACAACGGATTGATTGAACTGGGCGGTATCAATCGGGATATCCAGTTTAGGTACTGCCAGATTCGGTTGTGATACTGGCTGCACTTGTGTCTGTTGCATCTGCATTTTAGGTGGAGGCGGCCGTTTTTCCGGAGGTGGCGGAGGTTTTTTGATGGGTTTTCGTTCATGAACATTCGGCTGACGCTCATTTTTTAAGCGAATAAATTCAACCATCTGAATATTGTCAGTTGGTTTTAAACTGCGCGAGTTATCCATAACCATGGCTTGCATCAACCAGAACAGACCAAAGGTGACCAGCAATCCGATCATGGAGGAGACAATCAGACGCTTCACTTGGATTCCGTTTCCGTTGCAATAGCTGCATTTGTGATACCGGCTAAACGGATCTGATCCATCACCTGAACCAAATCGCGCGTTTTGGCTTCCTTGTCGGCCGCGATGATTACGGTGCCCAAGGGGTTTTCCGCATGCAGTCTGGCAATATTTGCCCTGACCGCGCGAACATCGACAGCGCGCTTATCGATCCAAATTTCACCATTCGGTTTAATCGAAACGATGATATGGCCCTGTTCCTTTTTTTCAGCGGTCTGGGCGCTTGGCCGGTTGACATCGATGCCGGATTCTTTGACAAACGAAGTAGTCACAATAAAAAAAATGAGCATGATAAAAACGATATCGAGCATCGGGGTCATGTCGATATCGGATATTTGATCAGACGTGGATCGACTGGCAGTTCGGCGCATGAAAATCTCGTTATTGATAGTTTAATAAATCGGCCAGGTGATGGGTTTCATCACTGACACGTTCTTCAATGACTTTGTGGAAATAAAGTCCTGCGATGGCAATCAACATACCCGCCATGGTGGGCATCGTTGCCATCGAAATGCCCGAGGCCATAGCTCTTGCATTGCCGGTTCCGGTAACGGCCATGATGTCGAACACATGAATCATACCTGTAACAGTCCCTAATAAACCCAGTAACGGGCATAAACCCACCAGCATTTTTATCAGAGGAACGCGTTTGCTCATCGACAATTTTGCTTCTGAAATAATCAGGTTACGGATGGCCAATGAATGGGGCGAATGCTTGTGGGTGCGTTCCTGCCATTGCTTGAACCATTGTTCACGTAATACCGGATAATCAAATTTAAAATAGTACAGCCGTTCGGCAATGGCACACCATAAAACAATAGAAACAAACAGAATGACTTTTAATACCGTGCCTCCGCTCTCCAGAAAAGTTTCTATCGATTCGAAAGCCGTGAACAAGGCATCCATTGCTACTTGCCTGCTCTGCGGCTGATAATTCCGGCACTTTGTTCATCCAGAATCTGGATCAGCGAACGGCTGCGGTAAGCCATTAAGCTGTGCAGGAATAACAAAGGAACAGCCACACACAAGCCGATCATGGTTGTCACCAACGCTTGCGATATGCCGCTGGCCATCAGTTTCGGGTCGCCTGTACCGAATAAACTAATGGACTGAAAGGTGGAAATCATGCCGGTTACGGTACCCAATAAGCCAAGTAGCGGAGCCACCGCCGCGAGAAGTTTGATCATCGACAAACCTTTTTCCAAAACCGGGACTTCACGGGTAATGGCTTCATCAATGATTAACTGCAGCGTATCAACGTCAACAGCATGATTCAGTTCGGCTGCCGCAATAATTCGGCCGAGCGGGTTTTCTTCAGAAATGGTTTTATCGTTAACTTGCGCGTTGACGGCAATATCGGTTTTGGACAGAAAAATCAGTCTATATATCGCGTAAATCAAACCGAAAAGACCCAAAATAATGGTTACATAGCCGACAGCGCCCCCTTGATTAATACGCTCAAACATATTCGGTGTTTGAATGAGCAAACTCAAGATGACGCCGCGCGTCGGATCAATGCCAATATCGGCGATTTCGCCGCTTTTGGCATCAGCAAAATCCTCTGCTAGACTCGTATATTCGCCATCGGGCTGGCGAGCGAGTTCAGCCAGTTTGCCGGTTTCCGGAAGATAGCGTAAATACTGGCCATCAGTGACTGCATTAAAACTGCCGATACGCACCACTTGCGCTTCTCGCGGTTCTCCGGAACCGGTCAGAATGGTTTTGTTGAATCTGACGATTTTTCCGGATTCTGTCATTTCCTGTTGCAGAAAAAACCATAACGATTCCAGTTGCTCCAAGCTTGGTAGTGCCTTGCTGGTGGCCATCTCCGCCAATTTTTCTGTTCGCCCTGGAAATTGAGCTGAGATCAATGAGTTTTCAAAATCAGCTTTAAGATCGCCGGCGGCCTGTTTGGCAACGCCCGATAATTCCTTCAATATACCGCTGCGATTATCCAGTTCGGTTTGCAACTGATTCAAGGCCTGTTCATTGGCTTCAAGCTGTTGTTTAAGCTGGGCGCTTAAGCGTTCTTGAGTGCTCAGGTCAGCGCGAGCGCCAGCCAACAATGATTGTTGTTTAGCTTTTTCAGCTAAAAACCGGGCTTCGCGCTCCTGGTTGATTTTTCCTTCGATACCTTGATTGCGTTTGACTTCGTTCAGAAGTTGATCCAATGCAAGAGGATCTGCTGAAACAGTAGAAACGGAGAAAACAGTCAGCAAAATGATCAGTAATTTATTCATTGTGCTGTCTCCGGGGCAGCCACGGGAAGCGTTAACATATCCGGTGCCATCTCTTTACGGGCAATGCGTAATCCGTTGCGAAGCGCCGTTCTATAGCTGGAGGGCAGCGTTTCCCACTGCTTTTTTTCTTTATTCCAAAAACCGCCTTCGCTGCCGTCTAAACGTTGATAATAAAGAGCTATCCGACCCAGACGTAAAAAATCCACGGAACTGGTCGTGCCGTTTAAATCAATATCCGCCCGGTAGGCTTCAATCGTATTGCCGTAATCGTTTTCTACCTGAAAGGCTTCGAGGATACGGCGGAATTTCTCTGCTTCGGTTACATCGGCCCGGTTAACCAGCTGTTTTAACTGGGTCAGCCGTTCTTGACGTTCTTCCGGTAAAAAAGGCAGGTCCAATTGGATAAATTGTTCCAGACTGCCCATCATTTTCAGAATCAAAGGCACAATTTCCCTTTCGGTCACCTCGATTTGAGTTAACTGAGTCTCCATCGAGGCTTTTTCTGCCAGTTGAGAATTAAGCAGTTCCTTCAAATGGGCATTATAGGTTTGCAGGGTTTCCGCGTGTCGGGTCGCTGATCGGTATTCCTCCAGCATTTTTTGAGTTTGATCGCTGGCATCATCGATTGATTTTTGCGAGCTCACAGCCGCTTTGTTGGTTGTCAGATCTATATCTAGAGCTTGGTTTAACGGATCACTAAAAGCCGTGGACGCGGATAAGCTGAAAAGTCCAGCCAGGCCAATTAAGGATCGGCGCAAAAAAAACATAAAATTTCCGGATAAATAATAATGAAAAGGCTGTGCTACTTTATCACAGCGGTAAATGCAAACAAGTGTCATTTGTAAAAGAGTAGTATTGAGGTTTTTTTATTGCATTTGCGAATAAATCCGTCTGAGAAAGCAATTTATGTCATTTTAATAACGTTGTTCAGAGTTAAAGCAAGTGAAGAACAAAAATCCAGGTCATTAAGGTTTCGCCCCAAAAGCGGTTGCTGACGATTTCTGCTGTATACGGATTGATCCAAGTCGTGTTAAATCACCGAATATTTTGATAAATCGATTAGTTTTTGCGTCTATTGGTATTGCAGTTTATTTTTTGCTATCCGCAAGCAATGTGCTGCCATGCTATTTTCAATTGGGCGCTTCGCCATTCAGGAATTCTATGCTTAACGCCATTCCGCGCCATTATTTATTCAAAACACTTTGCATGCTGTTCATTGCGGGTTTGGGGCCTAAGCCCGGAGTGCTTATCGCCGGAGAATACAACCTCGCCATTGATGAAAAAGCCATCAATGTAATAGGTCAAACGCAAAAGGCCTATTTGGCGGATGATTCACTTCCTGCCCCGACTTTGCGTTGGCGAGAAGGTGAGTTAATCACATTAAATGTGACCAACCGGTTAAAGGAAACGACCTCTCTGCATTGGCACGGCATCATTCTTCCTTATGAAATGGATGGTGTGCCGGGTATCAGTTTTTCCGGTATTAAACCCGGCGAAACGTTTACTTACCGGTTTCCGGTCAACCAAAGCGGCACATACTGGTATCACGGTCACTCGGGCATGCAGGAGCAAATGGGCTTGTACGGTGCGTTAATCATCGATCCTGCAGAAGAGCCGCATCCGGTTGACCGCGATATCGTGATAATTTTGTCCGACTGGCCGCAAGCCGATCCCCACAGGACAATGGCGAGGCTGAAAAAGCAGAGTGATTATTACAACTTCCAAAAAAGAACAGTGCCTACTTTCTTTCAGGATATCCAAAATAATGGGTTGAGCGCAACGCTTTCGGATCGCTGGGACTGGGGATGGATGCGGATGGATCCAACCGATCTGGCCGATGTTAACGGCTCAACTTACCGGTTTTTGATTAACGGTCAAACACCTGAAACTAACTGGACCGCCTTATTTAAGCCGGGCGAGAAAATCCGGCTGCGCTTTATCAATGCGTCTGCGATGACCTATTTCGATGTGCGCATTCCGCATCTAAAAATGCGTGTGATCGAAGCCGATGGACAGGCTGTAGTTCCGGTCGATGTTGATGAATTTCGTATTGCTGTGGCCGAAACCTATAATGTTCTGGTTGAACCTCAGTCGGATCAAGCCTATACCGTATTTGCCGAAGCCATGGATAGAAGCGGCTATGCGCGGGCGACACTGACGCCGCACAAGGCTTTACAAGCGGAAGTCCCCGCGTTACGGCCCATGACTTTGCTTACGCTGGCTGATATGGGCGGCGAGCATGGTGAACATGCAGGGCATAAGGATTATCAACAGTCAGTTGATGCGGATGAGCTTTCAGAAGGACATGGCTCACACCAAGCCGAAACCGCGGCAGCTGAAAAAACCGATGAGCATGCCGGTCATAATAGGGAGAGCATGCCGCATGAACAAACCCAGACCAGCGATCATCAAGAGCCTGTTAATGGCAATGCGTCTGAACAAAACCATGAACGGCATCAAACCGAAACGCCTCTTTCTGAAAATGCTGATGAACATGCCGGCCATCAAATGAATGTACATCTTCAGCCTATGAACCAGCAGCATCAACAGCCAGAGGCGATTTTATCTACAGATGTCCTGAAGTACGAGCATCTTAAAGCCGTAGCACCCAACCCTGAAGGGGGCGAACCTGACCGGGAAATCACGCTGCGTCTGACCGGTAATATGTACCGGTACATCTGGTCATTCGATGATATTGCTTACAAGGATGCGGAACCGATCAAAGTGCGCTTCGGAGAGCGGATCCGGTTTAAATACGTCAACGAAACGATGATGAACCACCCCATTCATATTCATGGACTGTGGCAGTATCTGGTCAACGGACAGGGCAATTACAAGCCCAAAAAACATGTGATCAACGTCAAGCCCGGCGAAACTGTTGAAGTTGACGTCATTGCCGACGCGGTCGGTGATTGGGCGTTTCACTGTCATTTGCTCTATCACATGGACACGGGCATGTTTCGTAAGTTGACTGTGGAACAGGCGGAGGACCGGGTACCATGACGGTTATTCAGCCATTCACAGCACATGACACCGCCAGAATTTTTATCATTGCGGTGCTGGCCGGGGTTCTGGGTATCAGTACCGCCATGGCCGAGGAAGACGCCCTGTTGATTAACCACTTTAAAGCCGAACGGCTGGAATATGAGAGCAACGGCAAACTGCAAATGTTCAAGTGGGATATTCAGCACAGAGTTGGCAACGACGAGCATAAGTTATGGATAAAATCAGAAGGCGATTATTCGGGAGACCAGGGTATTTTTGGCCGTGCCGATTTACAAGTGCTCTACAGCCGCAACATTTCCACTTTCTGGGACTTTCAAGTCGGGGCAAGGCGCGCATTTGAACCCGAACGTACGTTTGATGCGGTCATCGGATTTCAGGGGCTTGCACCTTTTTTCATCGAAGTCGACAGTGCCATGTTCATCAATGAAAAAGGGAATGTGCTGGGTCGATTAAGTCTTTCGAAAGACTTTCTGTTAACTCAGCGTCTGATTCTGCAGCCCAGAATGGAAGTCAATATTGCTGCCGATGACGTTAAAAACCGGGGTGTTCAATCCGGTATTACCGAATTTGAAACCGGCGTCCGGTTGCGCTACGAAATTGAGCGAGAATTTGCGCCCTACTTGGGTTTTGATTATGTTGAAGAGGAGTCACTGTTGGAACACCATCATTCTCTGCGTTTTGTGCTGGGTTTGAGAGTTTGGTATTGATGAATGCTTGCCTTAAGAGTGGATGCCGGTATCGGTCATTGGTATCTGCCCATATATGGACTCCTCCCCAATTGCAAGCCAAGATTGCTTAAAAAATGATGTTTCCAACAGAGATCGAGATTGCCGCCATATATTCGGCCTCTTTGTGAAGGCACTTATTGGCCTTCGGGCCCTGATGAATCTATCCGCGTGCTTTTGTCTCAACCACCCTAACGATTTCCAAGAATCTCTGGGTAAAACGGACTTCAAAAGCACCGGTCTGACCTGTTGATCGTCATCACATTAAGTTCTCTTGCCTCCGCAATCTGTTGAACTCTTTTACATCACCGGTTTGAGGGTTATCCACGCTTGGCCCAGCGCCGGAACCCTTCCATCGCGTGGAGGCGGTGGGGCAAGGGTGGATAACCCGGTCTTTCAGTTACTAGGCCGTTTGCGGTACATAGTCCCCGTCGCGCGTTGCCAAGGCCCAGATGATCCGGGCATTCTTGTTGGCTAGCGCCACGGCTGCTTTATTGAAACCGCGCCGTTCGATCAGGCGTTTGAGCCACAGGCTCAAGGGATCGCTTTTATCGCCGCAGTATTTCAGCACCGACCGTGCGCCGTGAATCAACGAGGTCCGCAACGACCGATTGCCGCGCTTACTGATGCCCAGCAAGACCTGTTTGTCCCCACTACTGTGTTGCCGGGGCACCACGCCCAAGCTGGCCGCGTAATCACGGCTCGAATGATAGTCCTTGCCGTCCCCGACATCGGCTGCCGCCAACACGGCGGTCAAAGGGCCGATACCCGGTATATCGACCAAGCGACGGCTTAAGGCATGTTGCTGACAGACCGCGCTAATTTCCCGTTCCAGTGCTTTGATTGCTTCGTCCAAGTCTTTCAGGGCCTGATACTGCGTGGCCACAAGCCGGCGGCTTAGCGCACTGAGCTGATTATCGCCATCCTCCAGTATCTCCGGTAGTTGTTTTCTGAGCTGATTTACGCCACGCGGCAACACCATGCCCCGTTCGGCCAAATGCCCACGTATTTGGTTGGCCAAGGCCGTTCGTTCGTCGACCCTGCCTCGGCGAATACCGTGTAACATCGTTAAATCTTGTTGCTCGATCGTTTTTACTGCCACGGTGCGTTTGTTCGGCTGACAGGCTGCGGTGAAAATCGCTTCGGCGTCATTGAAATCGTTTTTGTTGCCGACTCCGAAGGCCTTAACGAAGCGGGCGTTCAATAACACCACTTCGTGGCCCAAGGCTGCAAACTCCCGAGCCCAATGATGCGCTCCACCACACGCTTCCATCGCGATCAAGCTCACTGGCAGTTGTGCGATAAACGCCAACAACTCAGAACGCTTCAACTTCTTTTTCACGGCTTTGCCATCTTTCATCGAGAACAAATGAAATACTTGCTTTGCAATATCCAAACCCATTACGTTACGATTCATGACAGGCTCCTCTTTCTTCCGGTTAAATTAGTCGGTGTATTTTGACACCGTTTAGGGGAGAGGAGGAGTCCATATCATCACCCTACTCCCATTTTATTGAGTGTAGATGCTTGATTTCAAAGGACGCAAGAATACATCCCTGTTGCAAAAGCCTTTTCAATCACTCACCTACACTTTCTATTCCAAGCGGGAGAATAAATTTCTTATTTTCCCTTGTTCTGAGAAGGATTTGTCGTTGCGTCGCCGTTTTAGCGTTGTCTGAGAACCCATCTTGAATGCAAGCAGATTAAAGCTTGTTTAAATACTATTGGGCCAAGACGCTGAAAAATTACAACGATTTTTAAGTATGAAAAAATAACGATCAAATCTTGGATCTTTTTGGAGTAGCGAATTAAATGACTACTTTATTCGACAAGGCTTGTCCTGTTGGGAAGCATTTGGGCGATCAAAAAATATAACCGGGGTTATCGGGTGTTAAAGGGTTGTTTAGTAAAGTAACTATTTAACGTAAACCTGTATAATCGCCCACTTTCAAACTTAGCGGGTTGTTTTGCAGTGCAATTCAATTTATTAAATACAGATGGACGGGCGCGGCGCGGGCGGCTGATTTTCGAAAGAGGTGTCGTTGAAACTCCCATTTTTATGCCGGTCGGCACTTATGGTTCGGTTAAAGCACTGACGCCGGAGGAACTAACGGGTCTGGGCGCTCAAATTATTTTAGGCAATACCTTTCATCTGATGTTGCGACCCGGTGTTGAAGTGATGAATGCCCATGGCGATCTGCATGATTTCATGCACTGGGAAAAGCCGATTTTGACGGATTCCGGCGGATTTCAGGTGTTCAGTCTGGGTGCATTGCGAAAAATCACCGAGAAAGGCGTGACATTCAAATCACCCATCGACGGCAGCAAAATTTTTATGGGTCCTGAAGAATCCATGGCCGTACAGCGCCATCTGGGTTCTGATATTGTGATGATTTTCGATGAATGTACGCCCTATCCTGCCACAGTAGATGAGGCCGCTGATTCGATGCGGTTGTCATTGCGCTGGGCGCAGCGTAGTAAAGCCGCTCACGGTGATAATCCGTCGGCATTGTTCGGCATTGTTCAGGGAGGAATGTATGAGCATTTGCGCCGCGAATCGATAGCCGGTCTGGTTGATATCGGCTTCGATGGTTATGCCATCGGCGGGCTATCCGTTGGGGAACCTAAAGATGAAATGATGGCGGCTCTGGATGTTGTCGCGCCGATGATGCCTGTCGATAAGCCACGCTATTTGATGGGAGTGGGTACGCCGGAGGATCTGGTCGAGTCGGTCAGGCGCGGAGTGGATATGTTTGATTGCGTGATGCCGACCCGAAATGCGCGGAACGGTCATTTGTTTACGCGGTCCGGCGTCATCCGTATAAGAAACAGTCAATATCAGTTCGATACCCATCCGCTGGACGATAGCTGCGATTGCTATACCTGTCGGCACTATTCACGATCCTATCTCAGACATCTGGATAAGTGCGGTGAAATGCTTGGGGCACGACTCAATACAATTCATAATCTTCATTATTATCTGCAGCTCATGCAGGAATTGCGTGAAGCCATTGAAAGTCAATCGCTGGAAGCTTATGTCAAGCTTTTTTATCAACAACGAGGAAAAAGCGTTCCTTCTGTGGCATAATGGCAAAATTTTTTAAATAACAATAACTACGACAGAGGTTAACTATGAGTTTTTTTATTTCTGACGCATTAGCTCAGGCTGCACCGGCATCTCAGCAGCCCGGTTTGGAGGGATTGATATTCCCGTTAGGCGTTCTGGTATTTTTTTACTTTTTGTTTCTGCGTCCGCAGTCCAAACGCACTAAAGAACATAAAGAGATGATCGCGTCTCTGAGCAAAGGCATTGAAGTGGTTACCAATGGCGGCATTTTAGGTAAAGTCGCTGACATGGACGACAATTTTGTCAAGCTGGAAGTTGGTGACGATACGTTTATACAAGTCCAGCGCCATGCTATTGCTAATTTGATGCCCAAAGGCACTTACAAAGCCGTCGCAAAAAAACCAAAAATCTGAGCTCAAACCTGTTTTAGCGCGTGATTGAAGGCGTGTATGCCTCTCATTAGTTCGCGGTTTACGTTGGAATAATAAAATGCAAAATCATTTCCCATTATGGAAAAACGGGCTGATCCTGATCATACTCGTCGTTGCTTCAATCTACGCCTTACCCAATTTATACGGTGATGATCCTTCGGTTCAAGTCTCATCGAGTTCGACGCCATTGGCGCAGGCTCAAGTCAAGCAGATTGAAGACCATGTGAAGCAGGCGGGTTTAAACAGCAAATCCGTCGAATATACAAATGGTCAGGCTCTGCTGCGGTTTGAAAATACCAATGACCAGTTAAAAGCAGCTGATGTCTTGCGCGATAAAATGGGCAACGATGCAACGGTTGCACTAAATTTGGCGCCGGCTACGCCTGCCTGGCTAAATGCATTCGGTGCCAAACCCATGTATCTGGGTCTGGATTTACGAGGCGGCGTTCATTTTTTGCTTGAAGTGGATATGGAAGCTGCAATCAAACAGGCGCAGGAGCGCTATACCGATGATGTGCGTACGGCATTAAGAACCGCTAAAGTGCATTATGTGTCTGTCGGCAGAGATAAAGACAGGATCAAGGTTCAGCTTAAGTCGGCCGAAGAAGTGGAGGCCGCAACTCAGGCCATTAATAAAGACCTTTCCAGCTTGAAGTTTGAATCGGTAGAAAATTTAAATGAACTGATTTTAACTATCCCTGAAGTTGAGCAAAGGGAAATTAAAAAGTTTGCCCTGACTCAAAACATCACGACCTTACGTAACCGGGTTAATGAACTGGGTGTTGCCGAACCGGTTATTCAACAGCAGGGCGATAATCGTATCGTGGTGCAATTGCCGGGTGTTCAGGATACCGCGCGTGCCAAAGATATCTTAGGCACTACGGCAACCCTGGAATACCGGCTGGTTGATGTCGAGCACGATGTTCAAAAGGCGGTTCAGGGGCGCGTGCCTATCGGCAGCCGTTTATATTATGAGAAAAATGGCAATCCTATCTTGCTGGATAGTCGGGTCATCGTGACCGGAGACCAGATTGTCGACGCCTCGTCAGGCCTTGATCAAAACAATTCTCCTGCAGTTTTCATCACACTCAATGGTGTGGGTGCCAAGAAAATGGGCAAAGTCACTCAAGAGAGTATCGGTAAGCCCATGGCCGTTGTATTTATTGAATACAAAATTAAAACCAGGGAAGTTAACGGCGAAAAACTGCGTATCAAAGAAAAAGTCGAAAAGGTGATCAGTGTGGCCACTATTCGAGATGCGTTCAGTAAACGGTTTCAGACGACCGGACTCGATAATCCGCAGGAAGCCAGAAACTTGGCCTTGTTGTTACGTGCTGGCGCTTTAGCGGCACCGGTCGATATCATTGAAGAGCGGACCATCGGTCCAAGCTTGGGTCAGGACAACATCAATCAAGGTATGAATTCCGTTATTGTCGGCTTTGTGGTCGTGATGGTTTTTATGGTGTTTTACTACAAGGTTTTCGGTTTGGTTGCCAACTTTGCACTGACGTTCAATCTGGTATTGATTATTTCCCTGCTCTCGCTGTTACAGGCTACGCTGACCTTGCCGGGTATTGCCGGTATCGTGTTAACGATAGGTATGGCGGTGGATGCCAACGTACTGATTAATGAGCGGATTCGAGAGGAAATCAATAATGGCAACACGCCTCAAGCCAGTATTTTCGCAGGATACGAAAAAGCGTTCGGCACCATTTTTGATTCAAACATTACCACGTTACTGGTCGCGTTAATTTTATTCGGATTTGGTACAGGCCCGGTTAAGGGTTTTGCCGTCACGCTGTCTATCGGCATTTTATCGTCCATGTTTACCGCCATAATGGGATCACGCATGCTCATCAACTGGATATACGGTAATCGTCGCGTCGAAAAATTGTCCATTTAGGCTGGGAACGAGGAAAAATTCATGATAATAAAAGATATCGATTTTTTAGGAAAGCGTACGCTGGCTTTTGCTGTCTCAGGTCTGTTAGTGCTTATTTCAATCATTTCGCTGGCAACTCAAGGGTTGCAAATGGGTATTGATTTTACAGGTGGTACGATCGTTGAGGTCGGCTACAAGGAATCAGCCGATCTGTCCGTCATTAGAAATGCGTTAGCAGAAGGTGGTTTCAGTGATGCTTCGGTGCAACATTTTGGTAGTACCAAAGATGTATTGATCCGTTTAAAACCTCAGGAAGGCATCAGCAGTTCGGAACTTAGCAATAAAGTTTTAGACGTGATTAATAAAAAAACCTCAGAGCGGGCAGAATTGCGCCGGGTTGAATTTGTCGGTCCGCAAGTCGGAGACGAATTAGCTGAAGATGGTGGCCTTGCGCTGCTTTACGCCATGTTCGGTATTCTGATTTATGTGGCCTGGCGATTTGAGTATAAGTTTTCTGTGGGTTCGGTTGTGGCATTGATTCATGATGTCATCATCACCATGGGTTTCTTTTCATTACTGGGCCTGGAATTTGATTTGACGGTCCTTGCAGCGGTTTTGGCCGTGGTCGGTTATTCGATCAACGATACGATTGTGGTCTTTGATCGGATTCGAGACAATTTCAAAATGCTTAGAAAGGAAGAATCGATAACCATCATAAATGTTTCGATCAATGAGACATTGAGCAGAACCTTGATGACTTCCTTCACGACCATTATTGTCGTCGTCGCATTGGCCGTTTTGGGCGGTCAAACCATACATAATTTTGCGCTTGCCCTGTTGGTGGGGATTTCGGTCGGAACGTATTCGTCCATATTCATAGCCAGTGCGATTGTGTTATCGATGGGTGTGACTCAGGAAGATTTGATGGAGCCGGTTAAAGAGGGCGTTGATATTGATAACATGCCTTAATAATTAACCGATTGAGGCGTCTGCTCATATATAATCAAAAACTTAACTACAAACATTTAACACAATAATTAAACGGGAGTTTATACAGAATGGCAGTCGAGCGTACTTTTTCAATCATTAAGCCTGATGCAGTAGCAAAAAATGTAATCGGTGAAATAGTCAGCCGTTTTGAAAAAAACGGTCTGAGAATTGTCGGTTCAAAGATGTTGCATTTAACGCGTGAGCAGGCCGAAGGCTTTTATGCCGTTCACAAAGAGCGTCCATTTTTTAACGATCTGGTTTCATTTATGATTTCAGGTCCGGTTGTGGTTCAAGTATTGGAAGGCGAAAATGCGGTTCTTAAAAACCGTGATCTGATGGGCGCAACCAACCCAAAAGATGCAGCTCCTGGCACTATTCGCGCTGATTTTGCGGACAGTATCGATGAAAATGCGGTTCACGGTTCGGATGCGCCTGAAACTGCCAAAGAAGAAATTGCTTTCTTTTTCTCTGCTGATGAACTCTGTAATCGCACCCGATAAGCCTAAAAGCATCAATCTGCTCGATTTTGACAGGAAGAGCCTTGAGGCTTTTTTTGTCGAAATCGGCGAAAAAGCCTTCCGGGCCACACAGTTGATGAAATGGATTTATCAGGAAGGCGTTGATGATTTTGATGAAATGACCAATTTCAGCAAGTCATTGCGCACATATCTGAAAGAACATTGCACGCTGTCACCCCCTGAGGTTGTTGTCGAACAAGTTGCGACTGACGGCACCTGTAAATGGGTGCTGCAGACCGCTTGCGGCAATCGCATTGAAACGGTGTTTATTCCCGAGGAAAGCCGAGGCACTTTGTGCGTATCCTCGCAAATTGGCTGCGCATTGGCCTGCACGTTTTGCTCAACGGCACAACAGGGTTTTAACCGAAATCTGAGCACCTCGGAAATTGTCGGGCAATTGTATTTTGCGCAAAAACGTTTGGGACTTGAGAACAGAATTACCAATGTGGTGATGATGGGCATGGGCGAACCCTTGCTCAACTTCGACAATGTAGTTCGCGCCATGCGTTTGATGATGGATGATTTTGCCTATGGCTTGTCCAAGCGTCGGGTGACGATCAGCACTTCGGGAATCGTGCCGGCGATGTATCGTCTGACGCAGGAATGCGATGTCAGTGTGGCCGTTTCTCTTCACGCCGTGAACGATCAATTAAGGGATGAGTTGGTACCGATCAATAAAAAGTACCCACTCAAAGAACTGTTGGAAGCATGCCGAGATAATGTCAAATTGGCACCGCGGCGACGGATTACATTCGAATATGTGATGCTGGCAGGGATTAACGATTCGGTTGAAGATGCACGGGCGATGATCAAATTACTCAAGACCGTGCCTTCCAAGATTAATCTGATTCCGTTTAACCCGTTTCCAAACTCGCGTTATGAGTGTTCCAGTGCCGAAGTGATAGACCGCTTTCGTGCCGTGCTGCATAACGCCGGCATGGTGACCACGATAAGAAGAACGCGCGGTGAGGATATTGATGCGGCTTGCGGCCAGTTGGTTGGCCGGGTAGCGGATAAAACCCGAAGACATTTGAAGCTGGCCATGAAAGGATCAGAACGTGCGGCATAGGTTGAACGGGCGCGCTTTAAATGCGGTTGGCTGGCTTTTGATGCTCACTTTAAATGCCTGCAGTTCGTCAGGTCCTGAGCGTAGCGACGAAGAGTCATCAGCTATTCATCTGCAATTGGGCCTGCGTTATCTCAACCTGGGTCGCTTAAGCGAAGCAAAATCGAATCTGAAAAAATCCTTGTCGCTCGATTCTCATAACGCCGAGGCTCATAATGCGCTGGCTGTATTGTCCGAACGTCTTAAACAATACGATGAAGCGGAAGAGCATTACGAAGACGCGTTGAACATCGATTCCGGGGATTTGAGCGCGCTTAACAACTACGGTCGTTTTCTCTGTGAGCGGGGCGAGTATGACAAAGGTATGTCTCATCTTAAAGATGCGCTCGCCAATCCACTCAACGACAGGCTTTGGCTGGCATTAACCAATGCCGGGCGCTGCGAGAGTGAGAAAGGTAATTTATTAGAGGCAGAAGCCTATTTCAGGCAAGCCTTGCAGTATCAGCCCAATTACGCACCGGTTTTACTGGAAATGCAGAAGTTGAGTTATAAGAAAGGTGATTACTGGGCCGCTAAAGGTTTTATGGAACGCTATCTTGCGACCAGCCAGCATTCGTCGGAATCATTGTGGTATGCCTACCAAACGGAAAGAGCTTTGGGTAATGCGGCTGCGGCAAATGATTTAAAAAAACAATTGTTCGATAAATTTCCCTTGTCAGATGAAGCCAAAAAACTCATCACTGACCAAACAGCACACTAATTAAGACATGGTAAATAAAATTCAAGCCATCCGCGGAATGCATGACATTCTGCCGGATCAATCGTCCCTATGGCATTATGCGGAAAACCTCATCAGAGAGGTGATGGCGGCTTATGGTTATGATGAAATCAGATTGCCGATAGTTGAAAAGACCGAATTATTCAAGCGATCCATCGGTGAAGTGACCGATATCGTCGAAAAGGAAATGTATACCTTTGATGATCGCAATGGCGATTCATTAACTTTGAGGCCTGAAGGCACTGCGGGCTGTTTGCGTGCAGCGCTGGAACACGGTTTATTACATAATCAGATTCACCGCTTATGGTATTACGGACCGATGTTCAGGCATGAACGCCCTCAAAAAGGCCGCTACCGCCAGTTTTATCAGCTCGGTATTGAAGCCTACGGTATGGCGGGTCCTGACATTGATGCCGAATTGATCATGCTGACCTATCGCTTATGGCAAAAATTGGGTATTACCGCTAAAGTTCAACTCGAAATTAATTCGTTGGGCACTATTGATGAGCGGACTGTTTATCGGGCCGCATTGGTGGACTATTTCAGCCAGCATCTGGATAAACTGGACGAGGACAGTCTCCGCCGGCTTAATACCAATCCGCTCAGAATTCTGGATACCAAAAATCCTGAGATGCGCAGTGTGGTAGCCCAAGCACCTGAATTGATGGATTATTTGGGCGATGACAGCAAGGCACATTTCAACGGGTTTACCTCGTTTTTAGATAGCCTGGATATTCCGTATGTTCTGAATACGCGGTTGGTTCGCGGGCTGGATTATTACAGCAAAACTGTTTTTGAGTGGGTTACGGATGAACTCGGTGCTCAGGGGACCATTTGCGCCGGTGGCCGCTATGACAGCCTTATTGAACAATTAGGCGGTAAAGCCAATTATGCCGTGGGCTTTGCGATGGGCATGGAACGCCTGTTAGCGCTGCTTGAAACATTGCCCCAGCCGCCTGTTTTGCCGTCATTGGACGCTTACATGATTCGGGTCGGAGATAAAGCTGAAGCTGTGGGTATGCGTTTTGCCGAACAGCTCAGAAATGAACTGCCTCTTATCAGGATGCAAGTTAATTGCGGTGGCGGCAGCTTTAAAAGCCAGTTTAAAAAAGCGGATAAATCCGGAGCTGCATTTGCGTTGATTTTTGGCGATGAAGAAGCCGAACGAGGCGTGGTGGCTATTAAGTCATTGAGGTCTGACGACGAGCAGAAAAGTCTGTCTTTAATCGAGGCGGTGAATTATCTCCAGACTGCATTCAAAGATGCAAATGACGTAAAGCGCGTTTTGCATGAACTGAATTAATTACTCGGTTATAGCCACATAGCTAAAAAATCATCTTACCCATTAGTATCTTTAAACCTAACCTGTAAAGACTCATCATGGAAATTTACGAAACAGAAGAAGAACGCCTCGCAGCCGCCAAGCGTTGGTGGACAGAAAACGGCCAATCAACCATAACAGGTGTTGTGATTGGCATTGCCTTGATACTCGGTTGGAATTTCTGGCAAAACTACAAGCAAGATCAGGCCTTGCAGGCTTCAGTCCAGTATGAATCACTGCTGGTTGCCATCAAGGAAGAAAAAACCGAATCAGCTGAAAAAATTGCTCAATTAATCAGAGATCAGTTCAAGGGAACACCCTACGCAACTTTCTCAGGCTTGACGCTTGCCAAAATCAAGGTCGAGCAAGGCCAATTGGATGAAGCAAAGTCTGTTCTGCAATCGGTGGTCAGTTCAGCCGATGATGAGAATTTGGCGCATGTAGCCAGACTCAATCTGGTCCGCGTGATGCTGGCTAAAGGCGAGAATGAACCAGGATTGCAAGTGATTGCGGATGTGACAGCCAAGTCAATGGGAAGCTTTTCCGGAAGTTATGACGAATTGAAAGGTGATTTATATGTGGCTCTGGATCGTTTGGATGAAGCCAGAGCGGCCTACCAATCGGCGCTAAGAAGCGGGCATAAGTCGCCCCTCTTGGGATTCAAACTGGATGATTTAACTGAAGCAGCCATCGTACCCAGCCAGCCTTAATGAAGTATTTTCTAATTGTTCTGATCGCGCTGACTTTGACGGCATGTACTGCGCTGGAATCGTTTAGCGGAATCACTGATTATTTTACGGGCGGTGAAGATAACACGGATCCGCCTAATGAATTGCAGGAGTACAACGCTGAGATCGAGATTGAAGTGCTCTGGAAAGAGAGCGTTGGCGTTGGCTCAGAAGATTACTTTCTCAAGCTGGTACCTGCCTTCAAAGATGGCAGAATCTTTGCCGGTGATAAGGAAGGCGAAGTGGAAGCATTTGAATTGCTTAGCGGCGATTCTGTTTGGGATGCCGATTTTGAAATGCCTTTTTCAAGCGGTCCGGGTGTAAGCACTGGGACTCTGGTGTTTGGTACCAGCGATGCGAGGGTGTTGGCTTTGAATGCCGGGAATGGTGAAGAGCTATGGAATTTTCCCGTATCCAGTGAAGTGGCAGCCGTGCCCGTTATTGCTCAAGGCGTTGTGATCATCAGAACGACGGATGGTAAAGTCACTGCGCTGGATGAGTCTACCGGACGTATTTTGTGGGATTATGAACTGATCATGCCGGCGCTCAGCATTCGGGGTACAGGGAATCCGGTGGTAGTAAATAACAATGTGATTTGCGGATTTGCGAACGGCAAGCTCGTTTCCTTGCGTCTGAACGATGGTAAACATGTCTGGGATGCCAGTATTGCAATACCGGGAGGACGTTCAGAAATAGAACGTCTGGTCGATTTATCCGCCGATCCCTTGGTGGCTGATGGCATTATTTACGTGTCTAGCTACAAAGGGGGAACCAGTGCAGTGATCGAGCAGCAAGGCGAGGTTATTTGGCGAAACCCCGATATTTCCTCTTACCGGGGAATGGGATCCGACTGGCGCTACATTTATGTAACCGATGTCAACGGCGATATTTGGCAAATTGATCAGCGTAACGGGGCTTCGTTGTGGAAGCAAAGCGATTTACATCAGCGCAAGTTAACTGCACCCGCGGTCCTGGAAAACTATGTCGTGGTAGGTGATTTTGAAGGCTATGTCCATTGGCTTTCAAAAACCGATGGCAGGCAGTTGGCAAGAATAAGAATTACTGACGAACCGATTGATGCCCAGCCCATTGTGGTTGATGGTGTCATTTATGTGTATGCAAAAGACGGCACTCTGGCCGCACTCAAGGCGAAAACTTTATAATCATGTTACCTGTAATTGCCCTGGTCGGGCGCCCCAATGTTGGCAAATCTACATTATTCAATTATCTGACTCGCAGCCGTGAAGCGCTGGTAGCAGATTATCCGGGTTTAACCCGGGATAGGCAGTATGGCCGGGTCAAGCGGGGAGAGCGTGATTGCCTGGTGGTTGATACCGGCGGTATTCCGGATGAAGCCGAAGGGATAGAGAGTCTGGCCAAAAAGCAGGTTGATGTGGCTTTGAATGAAGCCGACGTTGTGTTCTTTATTGTCGATGCCAGAGAGGGACTTAGCTCTACTGATCAAGTGATTGCCGATTCGCTACGTAAACTGGATAAACCGGTTATTCTGGTTGCCAATAAAGTCGATGGTATTCATGCCGATAATGCCATTTCGGATTTTCATGCCTTGGCTTTGGGCGAACCTTTCAAGATCGCTGCAGCGCATGGGCGCGGTGTCAGTGAGTTGCTGGAAAAAGTCGATGAATTATTGCCGGAGACTGAGCCTTTGGAAGGCGAGGGTGTCAATGCAGGCGGCATAGGTATCGCGATTGTCGGCCGTCCGAATGTTGGAAAATCGACACTGGTCAACAGAATTCTGGGTGAAGAACGTGTGGTTGTATTTGATGAGCCGGGTACCACGCGCGACAGCATCTACATACCTTTTGAGCGCAACGGACGTGAGTTTACCTTGATAGATACTGCCGGAATGCGGCGCAGGGCCAAAGTCTCGGAGACGGTCGAGAAATTCAGTGTCATCAAGTCATTGCAGGCCATAGAAAAAGCCAATGTGGTTATTTACCTGATCGATGCCAGCGAAGGCGTGACCGATCAGGATGCGCATCTTTTAGGGTTGATTTTAGAAGCGGGCAGAGCACTGATTATCGGTTTGAATAAATGGGACGGATTGACGTCCGAACAAAAGGTAACGGTCAGACGGCAACTGGATATCAAGCTGTCTTTTCTTGATTTTGCCCAGAAACACCCAATTTCGGCTCTACACGGAAGCGGTGTCGGTAAATTGTTCGATGTTGTTCATGAGCTTTATGAAGCGGCGATGATCGATATGTCGACGCCCACGTTGAGCCGAATTTTAATCGATGCAGTGACGACACATCAGCCACCTTTGGTTAGCGGTAGACGAATAAAGCTTAAATACGCGCATCAAGGCGGAAGAAATCCTCCCATTATCATCATTCACGGGACTCAGACTGATTCATTGCCGGGATCTTACAAGCGTTTTTTAATGAACTATTTCCGTGAACAGCTAAAGTTAAAAGGCACACCGATTCGTTTGGAATTCAAATCGCCGCCCAATCCTTTCCAGGGCATCAAAAACAAACTTTCGGACCGGCAAATTGAAAAACGAAAACGCTTGATGCGGCATCATAAGAAAGATAAAAAATCTTCTAAGGATGCTCGGTAGTTAAACTTAATAACGCAATGAGAGGAACGCATGGCCAGCATTAATTTTCAAGGCAAATCAATCAATACCTGTGGCGAACTACCTGCAATCGGTTCGCACGCACCGGATTTTTCATTAACCGATGGCAAGCTGGGCCAGATTTCTTTGAGTACCTACGCGGGAAAAAAGAAATGCCTTAATATTGTTCCCAGCCTGGATACGCCAACGTGTGCTGCATCGGCGCGTAAATTCAATCAAAAAGCGGCCAGCCTTGAAAATGGCGTCGTATTGGTCATCTCAGCCGATTTGCCTTTTGCGCAGTCACGTTTCTGCCAGGTTGAAGGGATAAGGGACGTCGTGCCATTGTCGACGTTTCGCTCGTCATTTGCGCGTGATTATGGCGTAGAACTGGTTGACAGTGTGTTGTCCGGTCTTACGGCCCGGGCCATTATTGTCATTGATGAGAAAGACAGGATTGTTTATAGCGAGCTGGTCGATGAACTGACGGATGAGCCCGACTATGAATCCGCATTGGCTGCTATGCGTGAAATGGATTGAACACCCGGATAAGACGTTATCAATGATAAGCTGACTAACTCAGTTTTGGGTCTTTTAACAAGAGCTTGACTGGTTGGTTTTAGGCCACGGTTTTTGCTAATGGATTCAACGTTTGATCCGGTAGATGAACTGGGTTTTATGATGCCGCCGGTTCTTCTTTGATTGACAACTTCCATGACTGTTTCATATTCCACTTTTGAGTCATTTGCAAAGGCAAATACCATCGCCATATCAGCGATATTGTTAATGACTCTGGGAATGCCGCCGCTGTGTTGATAGACAGCGAGTAAGGCTTGCGGGCTAAAAATACCGGATTGAGCGCCTGCCACTTTCAGTCGATGTGCTATATAGCGTGCAGTCTCTTCATGGTTTAGAGGGTTGAGATGATATTCGATTGCAATCCGCTGAGCGAATTGAGTTAATTCGGGATCATTCAGTTTTTTCAGCAGTTCGGTTTGACCGCACAAAATGATCTGCAGGGTCGTTTCTTGGCCGTCATTAAGATTGGAAAGTAAGCGAAGTTCTTCTAATTTAGAAATGGTCATATTCTGGGCCTCATCTATGACCAGCACTGCCCGCCGGTTTTTAAGTTTTTGTTTGGCAATAAATCCGCAAAACTGTTGATATCGCTCGGCTTCGCTATCCGCCACATTTTTCAGATTGAATGCGCACAATACCCATTCAAGCAAATGACCAAAAGAGGCGTGCGTATTAGTGATAACGCCCACCTCACACGTTGAATCAAGGTCATTGACCAGATTTCGAAGCAACGTGCTTTTTCCGGAACCAATTTCACCCGTAAGAACGCTAAAACCGGATTGCTGAAGAATGCCGAATTTGAGCGAACTTAAAGCATCTTTATGCTGTTCACTCAGATACAAAAAATTCTGATCAGGAGTCAGTGAAAAAGGGGCTTTTGTTAAACCAAAAAACTGTGTGTACATGCTCGTTTAATTTGAATAGAAGGTTTCAGTAAAATTGAAAAGCGGGATTATTCTTGGAGCGATCATTAAATAGCACAGGGATTAAGCTGAACTGAATCATACTCAACACAGTCGGTGATTTCTGAGGGTGATTTCACAGCGAAGGAGTGGAATAGTGACATCGTTTAAAAATGACGCCCCGCTCCTTGTTTGTATTTTTTATGTAACTACTCGCCCGCTTGAAATTGAGTGTGTAGGTGATTGATTGAAAAGGCATCTTCAACAGGGACGTATTAATGTGTCCTTTGAAATTAAGCACCTCTACCGAATATAACAGGAGGGGTGAGCAGATAAGTTTGTATTTGAGACTTGTAAGTAGTTCTTGCTGGCAACTTAGCTACAGTCATTTTTAAACCGGTTTAACGATTTTGAGTGCAGGAGTGATAGTTTATATTCAGGATTATCCTATGCTTTTATACAGTTTTAAGGACTTATATTCAGACATATGAAATTATTGCAGTCAGTCAGACTGGTTTTTTTGCTTTTGATAATAACTTCGGCGCATCTTTCATTCGCTGATGTAACAAATGAATCCGTGGCCGGCATTCAATTGACCCAAGCAGAGAAAAACTGGTTGAAACAGCATAAAACGATACGGATAGCCTACGATGGTGACCTGCATCCTTATAGTTTTGTCGGCCGAAAAGGGGCTCTAAGAGGCTCTGCCGTAGAGATTATGAAGTTGCTTAGTCAGCGGTTGGGTATTAAGTTTGTAACTTATCCGAGTACTCATTGGAAAACGCTGTTTAAAGCAGCCGTAATGGGTAACGTGGATGTCATTGCTACTATGGTTAAACGGCCGGAGCGCTTGCTTTGGTTTAATTTTACCGAACCTTATTTAACACAGTCACTGGTCGTTGTTTCAAGAGAAGATGATGACCGGTTTAGTGATCGTGAATCAATCAAAGGCAAAAAAATAGCATTAATTGCCAATTATCAATACAGCTATCAGGTTCGGGAAGATTATCCCAAAATCAAGCCTGTTTTGGTTTCATCACTTAAAAATGGATTAAAAGCCGTTCAAGCGGGTAAAGCCGATGCGGCAGTGCTGTTTTCAGGCGCACGTTACTTTTTGTTGAGTGATGCGCGTTTTAATAATTTAAAAATTGCTTCTGTTTACGATCATGAAAACATGAGACAGAGTATCGCAATCCGCAAAGATTGGCCGGAGTTGGTTTCAATCCTTGAAAAAGGCCTGGCTTCTTTGAGTGAAGAAGAAAAGCAAAATTATATTGATAAATGGGATCCTCCCGAAGAAGATGAAAAGACAGTAAGTAATACAACGGTCAAAGTGGTTGTTGTAGAACCGGAAGTCCATCAGGATGCCCCTGAAAAGTTAGAGCTAGGAGACGCATTCTATGTCGGGTTAACGGTGTTCGCATCACTGGCTTTAATAATAGCCGGTGGCGGTTACCTGACACTCAAGTCTGGAAAACCGAAAAAGAGTCGATACAATAACGCGACTAACCCTTTGGACGAGCCGGAACATAAAGACTTGGAATGATGTTACAAGTCAGTTAAGAAAAGGTAACTATTCAGAGGAGCAATTAAACCAAGGTGATGCACCGGGTAGGTTGGATTAGCTCGGAGAGTCTAACCCAACAATCGAAACAAACAGGGTCTGGACTGACAATCAAAACAAACCGGTTATTACACCTTCATCGGTAATATCGATACGCTCGGCGGCGGGAGTTTTTGGTAAACCGGGCATCGTCATCATATCGCCCGCGATGGCAACAACAAATCCAGCACCGTTTGCCAGACGCACTTCGCTGATTTCAACGGTATGCCCGGAGGGCGCACCTTTGGTGTTGGGATTGGTTGAAAATGACATCTGCGTTTTAGCGATGCAAACCGGAAAGTGACCGTAGCTGGTTTGCAAGGCTTTGATTTCTGCTTTTATCTTGGGACTGGCTGTAATGCCTGCTGCACCATAAAGCTTTGTGGCGATGGTTTCAATTTTTTCCCAAAGAGGGGTTTCAGCTTCGTAGACATAGCTGAAACCGGGTTCACGGCTGTCGGCAATTTCGAGTACCTCTTTCGCCAGTTCCTCTGCACCCGCCCCACCTTGGGCCCAATGCCGCGATACCACGCATTTTGAGCCCAGGGCTTCGCATTTTGCTTTGAGTAGCGCAATTTCGGCATCGGTATCGAACGTGAAATGATTGATACAAACGATGCAAGGTAATCCGTAATGCCGGGTTATATTAAAAATATGGCGCTCAATGTTCGCAAAGCCTTTTTGTAAAGCCTCCAGGTTTTCGGTATTGAGTTCGTCTTTAGCAACGCCGCCGTGAAATTTAAGCGCACGCACGGTTGCAACCAGGACGACTGCCGAGGGTTTTAAACCGGACATACGGCATTTGATATCAATAAATTTTTCAGCGCCCAGGTCAGCGCCGAAACCGGCCTCGGTAATGACGTAATCGGCCAGTTTTAACGCCGTTTTTGTTGCCGTCACAGTATTACAACCATGGGCAATATTGGCAAAAGGGCCGCCGTGAATGATGGCGATATTATTTTCCAGCGTTTGAACCAGATTCGGTTTGATCGCATCTTTCAATAATGCTGCCATTGCGCCTTGGGCGTTCAGGTCGCTGGCGTAAACCGGTGTCACTTTATCGGTTTTATAGGCGATGACGATACGGCCCAAGCGTTCTTTCAGGTCCTTATGGCTGGTGGCCAGGCACAAGATGGCCATGATTTCGGAAGCCACGACAATGTCATAGCCATCCTCACGTAAATAGCCATTAGCCGGCCCGCCCATGCCCACCGTGATTTTACGTAATGCCCGGTCATTCATGTCGACTACGCGTTTCCATTGGATGCGACGGGAATCAATATTCAGGGCATTGCCGTGATTGATATGATTGTCAATCAATGCAGAGAGTAAGTTATGCGCGACACCGATGGCATGAAAATCGCCGGTAAAATGCAGATTAATATCTTCCATGGGCACGACTTGAGAGTAGCCTCCACCAGCGGCTCCGCCTTTGACACCGAAACAGGGGCCTAGCGACGGTTCACGTAAACACATGATGGCTTTTTTGCCTAAGCGGTTTATGGCGTCGCCCAAGCCTACCGTTGTCGTCGTTTTGCCCTCACCGGCCGGTGTCGGGCTGATAGCGGTGACGAGAATCAGTTTGCCGTCTTGTTGATCGGCCAAACTGTTGACATATTCCAGCGATAATTTGGCTTTGTAATGGCCATAAGGGTCCAAATGTTCGGCTGGAATGCCGAACTTTTCAGCGGCGAGGCCAATGATCGGTTGCATCTTCGCTTGTTGGGCGATTTCTATATCTGACATAAAGGGTTCCTGATCGAAAAAGAGTGATAAATGAGTGGTTAGGCCTGCTCAAAGGCGGCAACATTCATTTGCCATCACAATTACATAAGTAAGTTTGGAAAAAGTCATACCGTTATTTAATGTCTTCAATGACTCATGTGGCTTGTAAACTTTTTCAATGGTTTAGGGGCAATCGCAAGGCTTTTTCATAAAACAGGCTTGAAAAGAACCGGATTTTTTATCTCTTCAAGCACGGCACTCAATTTTCATCTTCGGTAAACCGGACAGTTTGAATCAGCGCCTCGTGTTTAAGCACAACGAAAAACCGGTTGCAAAAAATGCTTACTGACATTGATTTCTATGAGTATTTCTCAAGGATTGATTCTGCCCCGCTTGCTGTAAGGCATTTACGGGACAGTTTTACTTGTTAAAGCTTGCAGCGATGGCAAGGCTGCCGGTTTACAGCAGTGCCTGATTAATCAGCATAAACCGGGAAGCGGGAGCACAAAATACTGACCTTATCGCGCACGGCTGAAATTAAGGTTTCATCTTCCATATTTTCCATTACATCGCACATCAACCCGGCAATTTCCCGCATTTGCTCTTCCTTGAAACCGCGAGTAGTGGGCGCGGGTGTTCCGACGCGAATGCCGCTGGTGACAAAAGGTGATTCAGGGTCATTAGGCACTGCATTTTTATTGACAGTGATATGTGCCCTGCCCAGAGCGGCATCGGCCGCTTTACCGGTAATGCCTTTGGGAATTAAAGAAACCAGCATCAGGTGGTTGTCCGTTCCGCCGGAAACGACATCAAAGCCGCGATTGACAAAGACTTCGGCCATGGCCCTGGCATTTTTGATGACTTGTTCCTGATAGGCGCGAAATTCCGGTTGCATTGCTTCTTTAAAAGCAACCGCTTTGGCCGCAATCACATGCATTAAAGGGCCGCCTTGAATGCCGGGGAAAATGTTTGAATCAAACTTTTTCTGAAGTTCCGGGTTGCTCTTGCATAAAATCAGCCCGCCTCTGGGCCCGCGCAAGGATTTATGGGTTGTACTGGTCACAACATCGGCAATGGGCACGGGATTTGGATATAAACCGGCCGCAACCAGTCCGGCAACGTGGGCCATATCGACAAACAAATAAGCGCCGACCTTATCGGCAATTTCGCGAAAACGTTGCCAGTCCCAGATGCGGGAGTAGGCAGAAAATCCGGCGATTAATACTTTAGGCTTGTGTTCGATTGCAAGGCGTTCGACCTGATCATAATCGATCAAGCCGGTTTCAGGATGCAATCCATACTGAATCGCATTGTAGATTTTGCCGGAAAAATTGGGTTTGGCGCCGTGAGTCAGGTGTCCGCCATCAGCCAGGCTTAAACCCAAAATCGTATCGCCGGGCTGGATCAAAGCCATGAACACGGCCATGTTGGCTTGAGAGCCGGAATGCGGTTGAACATTGGCGTAATCTGCGCCGAATAATTCCTTGGCGCGATCGATAGCCAGTTGTTCGGCTTTATCAACAAATTCACAACCGCCGTAATAGCGTTTGCCGGGATAGCCTTCTGCATATTTGTTGGTCAAGACAGTGCCTTGCGCTTCCATTACCCGTGGGCTGCAATAATTTTCCGAAGCAATCAGTTCGATGTGATCTTCCTGGCGCTGACGCTCCTCTTCCAACGCGTGGAAAAGTTCATCGTCGAAACCGGCAATTGTTTGTGATTTGTTGAACATAGCTATCTCCAAATGAAGCGTTATAGTTTTATCTTTTTATGGGGTGCGATCAGCAAAATTTGTAAATCGGCGACATTAGTACCGGTAGCGCCCGTAATAAGTAAATCCTGCGAGCCTTGCAAGGCATGGTAAGCGTCATTGTCGCTTAGCCGTGCCAGTGGATCAATACCGGCTTTGTGCAGACGATCCAATGTAGTGTTGTCAACCAGGCCGCCGGCGGCATCGGTGGGGCCATCCCGGCCATCTGTGCCGCCGCTCAGAAAAACCCAGCAGCCTTGCAAGTCATGATGTTTCGCGGCTAAAGCAAAAGCCAGAGCCATTTCCTGATTACGGCCGCCCTTGCCTGTGCCTTTCAGTGTCACCGTTGTCTCTCCGCCAGCCAGTATAGCGACGGGGCGAGCATGATTGATGCTCATCTGTTGTTTGGCAAACAGGACTAGCGCTTCGGCTTGATCCTTTGCCTCACCCGTTAGATGGTCGCTGTACAAAATCGTTTCATAGCCTTGTTCACGAGCCGCCTGATGGATGGCAGCAACACTGATACTGTTACTGCCTACCAAGGTATGCGACGTATTAACAAAAATCGGGTCACCGGTTTTGGGTGTCTCCGGTATGGCACCTTGCAGGCCAAGGATTAAATGCGCTTGTACAGGTTTGGGTACTCGTTCCCAAATGCCTTTGGTTTTTAAAATACTGACCGCATCGGAAAAAGTACTGTCATCCGGGACGGTAGGTCCGCTGGAAATTGCGCTTAAATCATCCCCCAGGACATCGGAAAGAATCATCGCATGCAGATCAGCGGGTGCAGCAAGCCGGGCAATGCCTCCGCCTTTAATCTGCGAAAGATGCTTACGCACACAATTGACCTCATTGATAGTTGCGCCGCAGGCCAGCAACAACTGTGTGGTGGCGATTTTATCATCCAGGGTGATCGGGGCAACGGGCAAGGGAAGCAAAGCCGAACCGCCGCCGCTAACCAAAATAAGGACTAACTCGCCTTGTTTGGCTTGCCGGATACGATCAGCAATCAAGTTTGCGGCCTCAAGACCTGACTGGCCGGGCAGCGGATGCGAGGCGGCAAGAACGGTAAAGTGGTCGATAGGCCGAACATTCTCATCGTTGGTCACTGCAATGCCGGGGCCAGCCCACAGACTGAAAGGAATGCTGTTCTGCACTGCCTGAGCCATGGCGCAGGCCCCTTTTCCGAAAGCAAAGACATGGACAGCTGACCACGGTTTTGTTCGCGTTAATGACGGATCTGTTAAATCCAGGCCAATCACCACATCTTGGCCGGCAATTGATAAACAGCGCTTTACGGCATAATAAGGGTCGGCTGCTTCAACACCGGCCTGGAATATTCTGGCGGCGCTATTTCTCAGGCCGGATAGGGAGCCATCAATAGGATTCAGCATTAAGAGCTTCTGATATAAAGGGTCAAAGCGAGGATCAGGCCATTTCTTTGGCGAGACTTAAAATGGTCTCGGCATCAAGCACTTGATCGTTACTTTCAAACAGTTTTGCAATGCAAGCCCGGTGTAGCCCCAGTTTCAGCGTGCCGAAACCTATCGCGCCCCAGATGATTTTGCCGAAACGCTCTGTACCTTTATCCATCATGTCAGACCCGCCAATGCCTAGCGGCGGCGTTGCATTGGCATCAGCGATCAGTTCCAAGGTCATATTGTCTTGCCAATGCTGCAGATCGAGCAAATTGACTCCGGCTGCACCTGTTGCGAAAACAATGTGCGCGTTTTGAATGGCTTTGCCTCTGGCTTCGTTATCCACTGCTTCCAAAGGCGTCAGGTCAACGCCAAATCGGTTTTTCATGTCTTCACAGGCGTGTTGAGCTCTGGCGAATTGACGTGAGGTGATGCTGACGTGACAGCCTTCTTGAACCAGCATGACAGCGACACGCTGACCCACAGGGCCCGTGCCAGCCAAAACAATCGCATTTTTTCCCTGCAAAGCACCGCTACCAGCCAATTTGGCAACGCCGGCGGCTGCGGTAGTGTTACTGCCGTTACTGTCCAGCATGATAGACACACGGAAATTTTGAAAAAAATGATTTTGTACGGCCGTGAATAAACGTTGACCGGCCACCATATCGCTACCGCCAATAAAAATCGCTGTATTTTTTTTGTCTTTGGGCGCGCGGGTAAATATTGTTCCTTCTACCAAGGCTTTGACATTATCAGGTCTTACTCCGCCATAACCGATAACATGATCCGCGCCGCCATCATAGGCAACGACCGTGTCAAAAACGGAAGGGTGGATATCGGTATCAAATTGGAACAACAGTTTTTTCATTCGATTATTCGCGGAGCGGGGTTAGTGTAAAAATCTAAAAGTAAAATACAGCCAGACTTGATGTTTCAGAATCAGTAGGCCCGGCCTAATAAGCTAATTTTTGAAAAATCCTTGCGGGGCTCTTTTGGGGCTTCATTCAGGCGCAAATTATACCGTATTAACCTACGCCGTGTCTCATTGGTGCAAGGCTTAAAAAAGCTGAGTCTGCTTCAGCGAAATGGCTAGCTGTATATATTCGAAAGCCTGAATTTAAACATAAGAATGGCGGGAAAAAGGATATTTAGATTGCCTGCCCGTATCTTTAAAATGGATGACGGGTAGCTATTTTGCGGAGCAACAACACAAAGGTGATGCATCGTGTTGGTTAAGGTGGGCGCGATAGCCAGCCCAACATTCAGCTCCATGGCATTCATGATAGGGTTGTTAATAACATGTACCCATTTTGCTGAATAATTACGCCGAATTAATAGATAACCATATAGTTCGAAAATTTGAAGAGCGAAAGATATAACCTGATTAAGTTATTAAGACTCCTCGACACTGATGAAGAGCAAGCGTTAATAGTCTTGGCGCTTGTTGACAAGCTTGCAGGAGTTACCCGATGTGGCTATCATTGATCGCTAAGCCTTTTGATTATTCATGCATAGATAATGCCCCTACGGCAAAATCGCTGAGTGGACCCGCATGAAAAACAAAGCCTATGGCCAAACCGAAAATTTAACCAAGGGGAACCTATGAAAGCGCCAGTCAATATTGCTGTTTCCGGAGCGGCGGGACAGATCAGTTATTCTCTGTTATTCCGGTTGGCGGCAGGAGATTTATTAGGACAGGATCAGCCAATCTCTCTGCATCTTCTGGAAATTCCGGCAGCGATTCCTTTTTTGAAGGGCGTGGTCATGGAGTTAAATGATTGCGCATTTCCACTCCTCCACAAAGTGGTGGTATCGGATAACCCGGAAGTTGCTTTTAAGCAGGCCGATTATGTTTTTCTGGTTGGCGCGACGCCCCGTGGTCCGGGAATGGAGCGTAGTGATCTATTGACAGCCAATGCGGAAATATTTTCAACACAAGGAAAAGCGTTAAACAAAGTGGCAAGCCGGGATGTAAAAGTCTTGGTAACCGGAAATCCAGCCAATACCAATGCCTTGATTGCATTGAATAATGCACCGGATTTGAGTCCGGATAATTTTTCAGCCATGACAATGTTGGACCATAACCGCGCTAAAAATCAGCTGGCTGAAAAATGCGGGGTTTTGTGTTCGGATGTTAAAAATGTCATCGTTTGGGGTAATCATTCTGCAGGCCAGTATCCTGACATTCACCATGCCCGGGTAAAAGGACAGGAGGCACTGTCTTTGGTTGATGAAGCCTGGTTTGTGGATGAGTTTATTCCTGTTGTTCAGCAACGAGGTGCGGCGGTGATTCAGGCGAGAGGTAAGTCCAGTGCCGCGTCGGCCGCCAGTGCTGCCTTGGATCTGATGCGTAACTGGATTTACGGTACTGATGAAAATGACTGGATCAGCATGGCCATTGCTTCCGATGGCAGTTACGGCATCGAGAAAGGTCTGGTTTTTTCATATCCTGTCACTATTGAGGACGGTAAGGTCAGCATTGTCAAAGGCTTGCCGATAAACGACTTTAGTTTGCAACGCTTGAGAAGCAATGAAGCTGAATTAAGAGAAGAGCGGAATGCGGTCCGACATTTGTTTGGCAGCGAAGGGTAGTTAGTTTGATAAGTAGCGCTGATTAAATTCAGCGCTACTGACTTAAACTAAGACAATTCGACAAAGGCCTTCAATAATTTCGCGGTTTTCGCCATGCCGTGGTGCAGATGCTGCTCAATTTCAGCCATGGTGATTTCCCCTTCCGATTTTCCCGCCGCCCAATTGGCAACAACGGAAATTGCGGCATAGCTCATTCCCAATTCTTTTGCCAAAGCGGCTTCAGGCATACCCGTCATGCCGACTAAATCACAGCCGTCTTGCTCCATGCGCCGGATTTCGGCAGGTGTTTCCAGTCGGGGTCCTTGCGTGCAACCGTAAGTACCTGTTTCGGTAATGGCAATATTGGCGTGATTTGCTGCTTTATGCAGTCGGGTTCGAAGTTCCCGGCAGTAAGGGTGGGTAAAATCGATATGAGTGACTTCGGTTAGATCGTCTTCGAAAAAAGTGTGCTTGCGGTCGTAGGTGTAGTCAATGATCTGATCGGGAATCGCGATATGTGCAGGTTCCATAAGCGGTGTAATGCCGCCTACTGCGGCAACGGCCAGAACTTGCCTGACCCCCAGTTTGTGTAATGCCCATAAATTGGCCCGGTAATTTATCCGGTGGGGTGGAATGGTATGCGGATTGCCATGTCGAGCGAGGAAGATAATTTTTTTTCCGTGCAGTTCACCGGTTACAAATTCTGCGGAAGGGTCTCCATAAGGCGTGGTAAGGTGTTCCCTATGAACGATAGTGAGTTCACTCAGCTGGGTAAGGCCCGTGCCGCCAATGATTGCAAGTTGTGTCATGTTTTGTATTCCGGAAGGTGAGGAACGGGCATTTACCGGCAGGCATAAATGCCGGGGGCATTACGCAGATAACCTTTGTAATCCATGCCGTTGCCGAACAAATAACGGTTTTCTACTTCAAGTCCCACAAAATCGGCTTGTATGGGTTTTGTCTGGTCAATCATTTTATCAACCAGAACAGCGCTGTAAACCGACGTTGCGCCCTCTTCCTTGCAATATCGGCCGATAGCCGCCAGCGTCAGTCCTTCGTCCAGAATGTCGTCAACAATCAGCACCGTTCTACCTTGCAAAGGTGTCTTGGGTTTTAGAATCCATTCAATGGTATTACCAACCGTCTTGTTCTGATAACGGCTGGCGTTAATGGCATCTAAAGTCAACGGCATCGTGAGGCGAGTCAACAGTTTGCCGCCAATGACCATGCCGCCATTCATGACACATAAAAAGACCGGATTCCGGTCCGCCAGCAGCAGGTTGATTTTTTCCGCCATAGTATCGATTGCGGCATCGACCTCATGTTGATTATGCAATAACTCGGCAGTTGCTTTTACGTGTTCGATTTCTTCAAGCAGGTTCATGGGTCATTTGATTGATTTGTTGCGAAATAGTCTGCCATTGAGTGTTGGCTTTCAGTGTTTCAGCATTCATTTGCGGTTTGCCGAGCATGGCTATTAAGCGGTGTTCACGAAGTGGGTCGGTTTTAATCGGCAACGCATCCAGGACTTGTTCTGCACCTTTTGGATTATTGCAGACCAATATCATATCGCAGCCGGCTTCTTGAGCCAGAAAAGCGCGATCTGAAATACTACCGGCAAAAGCGGCACCTTCCATGCTCAGATCGTCACTGAAAACAGTGCCGTTAAACTGTAATTCCTGTCGCAATATCTGCTGAATCCATTTGACTGAAAATCCGGCCGGTTTATCGTCCACAGCCGGATAAACCACATGGGCGGGCATAATGCCTTCTAGTCCATCCGCAATGAGCTTTTTGAAGGGCTGAATATCATTTTCCCAGATTTCGGAAAAATCGCGTTCGTCCACCGGTAAGGCAAGGTGCGAATCGGCTGCGACCGCACCGTGCCCAGGAAAATGTTTGCCAACAGCCGCCATGCCGGCTCTGTTCATTCCAGACCGGAATTCACCTGCCAGTTGTGTGGCGAGGGTTGAGTCTTCGGAAAAAGAACGATCACCGATGACTTCGCTGATACCACAATCAATATCAAGTACCGGTGCAAAACTCAAGTCGACGCCAACAGCCAGTAATTCAGCGGCCATCAGCCATCCGGCCTGTTCGGCCAGATCCGGATGGTTTTTATAACGGCAAGCTGGGGGCAAACGGGTAAAACCCTCTTTGAATCGCTGAACCCTGCCACCCTCCTGGTCCACCGCAATAAGCAGGGGACCTTTGCGTGCGGAACGGATTGCGGTGATCAGTTCCACAATTTGTTTTGGGTGCTCATAATTTCTTGAAAAAAGAATCAGGGCTCCGGTATTCGGGTGGCTCAGTTTTTCTCGATCGTAAGCTGTCAAATTGATGCCTTCAACATCAATCATGATAGGGCCGATGGGAATGGGTTTTTTCATGTGCTTAGTGATGAAATCGTCAGTTGGATGGAGTTAGCCTATACTTAGGCTCATTGAATTAATATGTTTAGGAGTTCGTTGTGCACATTTTTTTGTTACTGTTATGTTTTTTTATCGTGCCCGGTTTTGCAGTTGCCGAAGATGAAGAAAAAGTAGAGCCTGTCCTTGAATATTTGGAGATGACGCCCAAGTTTACCGTGAATTTGGCCGGACAAAAAAAATATTTGTTGATCAATGTTCAGCTACTGGTCGAAGGCAAAGAAAATGTAGAGAAAATAAAAAAACATATGCCGGCTTTGAGGCATGAGCTGATTATGTTGTTTAGCGGCAGAAATGAAGCAGATCTTGCCACCATGGAACAGCGTGAAGCCTTAAGAAAAGAAACGCTTGATGCGATCAGGGCCGCGCTGGATAAATACGAAAACAGTGACGGTTTCCGTGATTTGTTTTTCACCGAATTTTTACTCAACTAGATCAAGACGTTTTCGATAGTCATCGTAAATCAAGCTGACGGAATCTGTAGTGGCTGTTTATAACCGTCACTGCAGAATCTGAACAAAACCGGAAAGTGAAAGACCTCTTAAAAAGAAAACCCCAGATCTTGCCTTACAAGTGTTATTAATTCCGCTTTTCTCTCCGGATTATAAGGCACTGCATCATATTTACCCCATACCGGTGAAGGCCAGGCCTTATCGGTCCGGTACCTGACGATATGATGAATATGCAGTTGCGATACTACGTTGCCAATTGCTGCGATATTCATTTTGTCCGCTTTAAAATGATCTGCCAAATACTCGGCAACCCGGCATGATTCGTCTTGCAATAGCGCTCTTTGTGCAGGATTGAGTTGATAGATTTCCTGAATACCGGCACTTTCAGGTACCAGAATGAACCAGGGATATTGACTGTCATTCATTAATAAAATCTGGCATAGATCAAGACGGCCAATAAAAAAACAGTCGCGATTCAGTTGCGGGTGTAATTCAAAATTCATTTTTAAACTTGATAGCGTCCTGGAATTGGGTGTAAGTTTAAACTTCATTCTAATCAATCGTGGCAAAATTATTTAAGAAATTCATCCTCGATTGCTTTTTCTTTCATCATTAGAATCAGGTTAAACATCATGTCGGCTCAAGGTCTTTACGAAAACGCGATCGCCGTTCAAGAAAACGTGGCGGTGTCATTCCGTCTTCTGTTAGGTTTATACCTGATTATCCCTTTATGCCTTTCCCTGCAATTTTCGGATGCGTTGTTTTGGGGTCATTATTTGCGAGATAACCTGCCCAGCAGTCCCACACACTTTATTCTGTTCTCACTTTTTTTTGGTACTCCACATATCATTGCCAGTGCGCTGTTGCTAACCACTAACCGGGAGTATTTTGGATTTTACAAACACAAAATCCTTTGGATGACAGCCTTTGTTGCGGTATTTTTCGGGTTGGGCAGTTTGTATTTACCCTATAAAGCGCTTTATGTCATGGTAGCGGCCTGGACTGTTTTTCATGTGTTAAAACAGCAGCATGGAGTAGCAAGAGGCATTTGCAAGCTTCCGTCTTGGGCTTTTCATGTTTTATTGGGGTTGAGCGTGGCGGCCGGTGTTTTGATTTATATAGGCATTTTTTTGAAAAACAGCCTTACCGGACAACAGTCTGAATGGCTGCAATACTCATCCGGTGCGCTCTGTGCCGGGTTGATATTAGTAACGGCCATTTGTCAGCGCTATGTTCAGACCCGCTTCGGCTGGCTTTTTCTATGGGCCAATACCTTGCTGGTCGTCAGCAGTTTTTATCTTTTCGTACACCAGTATTTTCTTTTAGCCATTTTAGTGCCGCGCCTGGTCCATGACATGACTGCGTATCTGTTTTACGTGACGCACGATTACAATCGCCATAACCTTGAGCCTAAGAATTCAATTTACCGCTGGGCGAAGCGGTGGAATATCCCTGTGTTTGTCGTGTTACCGTTATTGTCGGTACTGATTACTTTTTTCTTGCAGCAATACGGTGATGCGTTTGTCAGTGTGCTGAGTGAATACCTGTTCGGGTTTGAAATTCGAAAAGCCGTTACGCTGGGTTTGATCGGTTATCTGGGGCTTTTGCATTACTACACGGAAGCCTTCACCTGGAAAAATGATTCGCCTTATCGTCAGTATATTCGCTTTACTCGCTAGTTCCCGAACCCCCTTTGAGCAGGAAGCGCCTTGATCAGCGCTTCCTTGCTGCTATCAAATCAAAAAAACCTCTGGTATCTATAAAGCGCGAGGTGTTTGGCGAGGATGTCGGCAGCATTGATGCTGCCGTCAAGCCTCCATGGATGGGTTCACGGCGGTCCTCGACAGACACCCCGTACCTTATAATGAAGTCGAACGATTTTTCAGTATGAAAGGATTCATTCCTCTTTTACCCATATATGGACTCCTCCCCAATTGCAAGCCAAGATTGCTTAAAAAATGATGTTTCCAACAGAGATCGAGATTGCCGCCATATATTCGGCCTCTTTGTGAAGGCACTTATGACCTTCGGGCCCTGATGAATCTATCCGCGTGCTTTTGTCTCAACCACCGTAACGATTTCCAAGAATCTCTGGGTAAAACGGACTTCAAAAGCACCGGTCTGACCTGTTGATCGTCATCACATTAAGTTCTCTTGCCTCCGCAATCTGTTGAACTCTTTTACATCACCGGTTTGAGGGTTATCCACGCTTGGCCCAGCGCCGGAACCCTTCCATCGCGTGGAGGCGGTGGGGCAAGGGTGGATAACCCGGTCTTTCAGTTACTAGGCCGTTTGCGGTACATAGTCCCCGTCGCGCGTTGCCAAGGCCCAGATGATCCGGGCATTCTTGTTGGCTAGCGCCACGGCTGCTTTATTGAAACCGCGCCGTTCGATCAGGCGTTTGAGCCACAGGCTCAAGGGATCGCTTTTATCGCCGCAGTATTTCAGCACCGACCGTGCGCCGTGAATCAACGAGGTCCGCAACGACCGATTGCCGCGCTTACTGATGCCCAGCAAGACCTGTTTGTCCCCACTACTGTGTTGCCGGGGCACCACGCCCAAGCTGGCCGCGTAATCACGGCTCGAATGATAGTCCTTGCCGTCCCCGACATCGGCTGCCGCCAACACGGCGGTCAAAGGGCCGATACCCGGTATATCGACCAAGCGACGGCTTAAGGCATGTTGCTGACAGACCGCGCTAATTTCCCGTTCCAGTGCTTTGATTGCTTCGTCCAAGTCTTTCAGGGCCTGATACTGCGTGGCCACAAGCCGGCGGCTTAGCGCACTGAGCTGATTATCGCCATCCTCCAGTATCTCCGGTAGTTGTTTTCTGAGCTGATTTACGCCACGCGGCAACACCATGCCCCGTTCGGCCAAATGCCCACGTATTTGGTTGGCCAAGGCCGTTCGTTCGTCGACCCTGCCTCGGCGAATACCGTGTAACATCGTTAAATCTTGTTGCTCGATCGTTTTTACTGCCACGGTGCGTTTGTTCGGCTGACAGGCTGCGGTGAAAATCGCTTCGGCGTCATTGAAATCGTTTTTGTTGCCGACTCCGAAGGCCTTAACGAAGCGGGCGTTCAATAACACCACTTCGTGGCCCAAGGCTGCAAACTCCCGAGCCCAATGATGCGCTCCACCACACGCTTCCATCGCGATCAAGCTCACTGGCAGTTGTGCGATAAACGCCAACAACTCAGAACGCTTCAACTTCTTTTTCACGGCTTTGCCATCTTTCATCGAGAACAAATGAAATACTTGCTTTGCAATATCCAAACCCATTACGTTACGATTCATGACAGGCTCCTCTTTCTTCCGGTTAAATTAGTCGGTGTATTTTGACACCGTTTAGGGGAGAGGAGGAGTCCATATCATCACCGTTACCTTTTTTTCCTTCAAGTTGGGAAAAGCTGAAGTCAATACCTGTTTTCTGGCATGTTTGCTTTGATTGACTATGATTACCCGCTTAACACGCTGAATTTCAAAGGGTAGTAAATCAGTCTGATCCCAGAAGGGCATCAGAGCTATCAGATTAATTACCCGGATGGGTTTACAGCTTGATCAATGAAACTTTAGCCATAATAAACGTGATTACTTTAGAGAGGGGAATCCATGGGTAGCCAGTCAATTTGGGGAAATATCGACCTTGATGCTTATCGGCAATTGGCCGATCCGGAAGTGGACGCATTAGTGGCCGCCCTGCTGCCTAAAAAAGGCAGCGAGTCTATCGGCCGCTTGGGTTATAACTCGATGCTGCTGATGGCCGATAAACTGATTCAAGACCCTGAGTTGGCTTTGGTCAATGATTCGCGACTTGCGAACTGGCTGAAAAACATGCCCGAGGAGATTGTTGATTATTTTGATCCGATGGAAGCGCCGGATTGGGTCGATGCCGCAAAGCTTGAACAAGGCTCTAAATTATGGCAACAGAACTCGTTGATAATGTTGCTTATTTTGTATTCAGGCAGTTTGCCCGCTTGTTATTTGATGAAAAACGGCATTCCGGCTTTGTACAAAACCGATAAACTGCGTGATCACCAATATATTTTTCAACGTATTTATGAAACCGGTTTGATGCTGGCGGCCTGTATGGATAAAGGTGGAATCAAAGTTGCTGAAGATGCTGCGGTTCAGGACGATGTTTTACTTTTGGAAGCGCTTAACATGCTTGATGCCGAGGGGCGATGGCAACAGCAAGGCTCTCGCCTGATTCGCACGGCAGGTGAAACCGGCACTCCGGCCGACTCCGAAAAAATAGCCGAGCAGATTGAGCTGTTACGCGGTAAACCGAAACGTTATCTGTGGGGAAAAGGCTATATCACCGCTAAAAAAGTGCGTTTTCTGCATGCCTCAATGCGTTTCATGCTCACGGAACCGGACAGTTTCAAACCCTGGGGCAACAAAGAGCAGCCGCAGACCTTCGCTGAACAGTTAAGTCAGGTGCAAACGCCTTGGGATTCAGAAAAACTGGGTGTTCCCGTTAATCAGGAGGACCTGGCTTATACCTTGTTGACCTTTGGTCTGGTCATTCCCCGGGGCTTGGAAAAATGGGGCTTACCGCTTAATCTGGAACAAAAGGAAGCTTTTTTGCATTTATGGAAAGTGACGGGTTACATCATGGGTATCCGGTCGGAATTATTGACAGATAACTGGCAGGATGCAGAAGCGCTTTTTGATGCGATTCACAGTAGACAAGCCGCTGCATCCGAAGAAGGCGCCGTATTGACTTCGGCTCTGATCGGCTTTTTAGGTGATTACTTGCCGGATGTGCCCGGTTTTGCACATCGCTTGTCGGCCGCCATGATCATCAGTCAGATTGGAATGACGAATGCGTCATTTTTGCTGGACAATACCTTAATCAAGGAAACCCGGGTTTTTTGGCGTAAACCTTTTTATACATTGGCTGGGGGCATTTTTAGTTGCAGTCTGTGGTTGCGCGCCAGATTTTATAAACGCTTCAAACACTTAGGCTGGATAACCGCACATCGTTTAAATGAAGTGAGTGAGTTGTTGATTGACAGCTGGCGCGATGCCTACTCACGCAAGCCGTTTTTTGTGCCGGCAGATGCGTCAACCTGGGTCCGCCAGCCGGGCGTCGATCAAGCTTATCAGGTGCGTTTGACCCGGTGGCGCAGACAACTGTTTTTTGTCGTGGGTTGTTCATTCGGTTTATTGACACTGGCGTTATTCGGTTTGGCGGCGGCCATTCCCGCTGCATTGGTGGGTGGGTGGAGCGCTGCAAAAATCGCATTGATTGGCGCCATTTTTTCCTGGCTAATTGCACTCGGTATGATGAACTTTCGGTTACCCACTATTTTTAATCTTCGGCCCACACTTGATGAGCCCAGTGATTAAGCCGTTCGTTTTGCTTGATTTGTTTCGTGCGCGTTCCTGAGTTTTTAATGTCATTACGGAGTCGATTTTTCTGATGAACACCTCGGTATGGTCAAAATTGCCCAAAACGGTCGCCAAACTGGCTGCCTTGGAGCAGGCTCCGGTTGCGAGTTTATGGGTGGATCAGGCCGGCATCGTCGGTTATTTTAATCAGCGTTTTGCTGAAACGATGGGCTATGGACCCAACGCCTTGCAAGGCACTTCGTTGGATCAGTTAGTGCCCGGCATCGAACTGAACCAATGGCAACAGGAATGGTGGAAAATTATTGAGACCGAACGTTATCTTCCGGTATTTCCTCTGACCTGGCGCCATGCTAAAGGCATCGCTCTGGAATATACGGCTTCGGTTTCTCTGGTTGAAGTGTCGGGTCTCCATTTTGCGGTATTTTATTTATGGCCCAAGCACTGCCCGCCAAAAGCAACAGAATCACTGCAAAAGCATGATCAGATGTTTTTTTTGCGAAACCTCGGTGAAAGCGTGTGTCTTTTGGATACGCTGGGCATCATCCGTTTTACCAATACCGCTTTTTGTAAACTTGCCGGCGGTTTAGAGTCTGATTTGATGGGATTACCCTTGCTGGAAATTATTTCTCCGACCAAATCATATTTAACCCGGGTTTGGGATGTTCTGCAGCAGCAACGCTCCAATTCCGAGTATGAATTTCGAAACCTGGCTGGAAAAACAGTGCATGTCAGAATGACGGTCGTGCAACTGTCGGACAATGAATCCGACTTCGCGCGTTATCTGGTCAGTTTTGTCGATATCACCGAGCAGATTAAAATCGCCAGGGAATTAGAGTTACAAAACGGCAGTTTTGAGAGACTGGCGTCTAATGTTCCCGGTTTCATTTACAAATTTCGCATGACGCCGGACGGATTGTTTTCTTTTCCCTATGCCAGCAGGGGCTGTAAAGAAGTCTTTGGTGTTGAGCCGGCCAGTGTCAAAAACGACGCAACCCCTATCGTAAACACGATTCACCCTGACGATTTTCCGATGTTTCAGGAGAGCATTCTGGAATCGGCCATGCACCTTAACCCTTGGAATTTCGAAGCCCGTCAGAAAACCAGCAATGGTGAATGGAAATGGTTTCATGCCGCTTCCAGACCGCAATTGCAGGACAACGGCGATATCATTTGGGAAGGCTTGGTGATGGATGTCACCTCGCGTAAGAAAGTGGAAGAGGAGCTCGCCAAAGCCAAATTGGCCGCCGAAGCTTCCGCCTCGGCCAAGGCGGATTTTTTAGCCAATATGAGTCATGAAATAAGAACACCGTTGAACGCCATTATCGGATTGAATCGCCTGGTTCTAAAATCCGAGTTGACCAAAGTCCAGCGTGATTATTTGAATAAAGTTCAACTTTCTTCAGAAAATCTGTTGGGTATCATCAATAACATTCTCGATTTTTCCAAGATTGAATCCGGAAAATTGGTCATCGAGCATATCGAATTCAACCTTGACAAGGTATTGGAAAATATCGGCACCATGCTCGAACCGATTGCGGCGGAAAAACGCCTGGAGTTATTGGTTGACCGGGGCATCGGCGTGCCTTTACTCATGATCGGCGATCCGCTTCGGATTGTTCAGGTGTTAACCAATCTGTGCAGTAATGCGATCAAATTTACCTCGCAAGGCGAAGTCATTATTGCCGTTGAATCGGTTTTCAACAAAGGGGAGGAGGCGCTGAGGTTCAGCGTTAAAGATACCGGCATCGGATTGTCGGAACAGCAGATAAGCAGGATCTTTGAGTCATTTACTCAAGCCGATAGCTCCACAACCCGTAACTACGGAGGGACCGGGCTGGGATTGTCGATCAGTAAGCATTTGATCGAGCATATGGGAGGTGAAATCGGGGTTAACAGTATTGAAGGTGTCGGCAGCGAATTTTATTTTACGTTACCGCTGAATGTCCTTCCTGACGCCCAGCCAGGAAGTGTCATGCCCGCTGAATTGGAGGGCTGGCATGTTTTATTGATTATGGAAAACGAAACGGGCTGTGCCATTTTCGAAAAAATGCTGCACGATTTGCGTTTTAAAGTGACAGTCTGCTCCTTGCGCGCCATGTCGCTGGAACAAATCCTGGATAATCAGCAGAAGTCCCAACACGTTCCCCATGAATTGGTGCTGTTGGATTGGAACATGCCGGCGAATCAAAAACAGGTCATCATTAATGCGCTGGAATCGGATGGATTTGGCTCTCAAACGCCGATCATCATCAATATTTCTTCACTCGAATCCGAAAGCATCAAAAAACTGTCGCATCGCTTCAGCAATATTTCATTTCTTAACAAACCCAGCACGCCTTCGTGTTTGATGGACGCCATTCTGAACGCCAGCGGCAAGGAAGCGTTGATAAGGACCATACAAGCCAAACATGATTCCAGGAATTTGGCTTTCTACGAGGCATCAGTGCGGGGTACTCGCGTTTTAGTCGTGGAGGATAATGAAATCAATCAGGTCGTGGTGCGTAAAACGTTGGAGGCTGCAGGGGTCAGCATTGACATTGCCGGCAACGGACGAGAAGCTGTTGATTGTTTGTCAAGCGCAGCCGATGGCTATTACAATGCCGTGCTGATGGATCTGCAGATGCCGGAAATGGATGGCTACGAGGCGACATTAACCTTGCGCAAAAATCCGCGCTTCGATAATTTGCCGATTATCGCGATGACAGCGCACACCATAGAATCGGACAAGCAGAAATGTCTGGAAGCCGGTATGCAAGACCATGTCGGAAAACCGATAGAACCGGAACTGCTTTTTTCAAAATTGGCGAAATGGACCACCAGCCGTCACCAATATCCTTCAGATCCGACGTCTGCCACTTCGGTCCGCCCGCCTGAAGTCATATCGACTAATCCATATCCGTTACAAAATCTTGTATCGGTCAATGTTTATTCCGCATTACATCTTTTGCAGGGTGACGAAAAACTCCTGTTGCGCTTATTGCTGAAATTTGCCGGTGAACAAAAAGAGACACCGGAGCAATTTAAAGCATTGCTGAACGATAACGAATGGGACAAGGCTGCCGAAAAAGCACATCAAATCAAAGGCGTTGCCGGCAACTTGCAAATTACCGCTGTTTTTGATGTGGCTAAAAAGCTGGAAACCGCGTTCCGCAATCATGAAAATGCAGAGCTAAGCCGTTTATTGGCTGATTATGCTGCTGCAATCCACGGATTTGTTAACGAAATAGCACATTGGCGTTTTGAAGAGCCTGAGCTGCACACTCATGTTGCCGACACCGATGAAATCCTGTTAACCGGAACCGATCTCAATGAAATCGTGACGTTATTCGATAAATTAATCGGTTTTCTGGAGGCCAACAATTGGCATGCAGAGGATTGTCTGGAACATATCAACGTGCGCTTGGGCGAAGTGTATGCTCATGAAATGAAGCGGATTAAAAACCATCTTGAGGATTTGGAGTTTCAAGCTGCAGCCGATTGTGTGCGCAAACTCAGAGAGCGCTTGCACGCTCCGATTTGAACTAAGTAAACGGGGGATTTATATGCCGGTTAAAGAATATCAACAGACTATCTTGATTATCGATGACGCCAAGGAAAACATCGTTGTGCTATCCCGCTTACTCAAATCGCACGGCAATATCATCTTCGCGCAAAACGGTGAAGAGGGCTTGCTTTCAGCTATGCAAAGCATACCGGATCTGATTTTGCTCGATATCTCAATGCCGGGATTGGACGGTTTTGAAGTCTTGATGCACTTGAAGCAGTCGCCTTCTACCGCCGATTTGCCGGTTATTTTTATTACCGGTATTCCCGACAGTGATACCGAAGAAAAAGGATTAACATTAGGCGCTGTTGACTACATTACCAAGCCGTTTTCCTCGGCGGTTGTTAAAGCGCGTGTCAGGCATCAACTGAAGCTTCAGCGCTTGACCCGGGCCTTAAAGGATGCGAATGCCCGGTTGACTCTGCTTGCCATGACAGACCCGCTAACCGGTGCCCATAATCGTCGCTATTTTATCGATATGCTTAAAAACGAGATGTCTCGCGCCAGACGCTACCAGCATCCGATGAGTTTAATGGTGATCGATATTGATAGGTTCAAAAATATCAACGACAGTTTCGGTCACGATGCCGGTGACCAGGTGATCATGGAAGTTGTTAAAACCAGTGCGGAAGTCTTGAGGAAAAACGATGTCTTTAGCCGTTTCGGGGGGGAAGAGTTCACTATCCTGATGCCTGAAACAACACTGGAAGAAGCCGCGCAAATCGCCGCAAGACTATGTGAAAAAGTGGCCGAAACCCAACTTGCTACAGATCATCATCAAATCAACTTTACAGTCAGCGGCGGTGTGGTTCAACTTGAAGACGGCGACCTGACGCCGGAAGCCATTCTCAAACGTGCCGATATTGCGCTGTATCAAGCAAAGCAGCAGGGCCGTAACCGGATTGTTGTGGCTGGAATGAACAATAACGGATAGAAAATTCGAGTTTGCTGACTGTTCTCAAAATTTCCTTAACTTGAAAATCCTGCACCGGAAGCACGCTTCTCGATGCTTCCGGATCAGGATAGCGCTGTTTTTAACCCAAATTAAAGCCTACTTTAATGGTCACTTGCCAATGTGCAATTTTGTTTTGCTCAATGTGGCCCCGTGTTTCAACGACTTCAAACCAGCGCATATTGGGAATGGTTTGGCTCGCTTTTTCAATCGCATTTTCAATGGCTTGTTGTAAGCCAACGGATGATGAGCCGGTGAGTTCAATTTTTTTATAGATATGATCGCTCATGAGTGTGTGCCTCTTCGGTAGTGGTGATCCAGTTCGAGTAACCTTTCGGGTGTGCCTATATCCAGCCAAAATCCTTCGAATTTTTGGCCTGTTATCCGCTGCAGTTCGATAGCTGATCTGAGTAGGGGTGCCAATTTCTGCTTACCGTGTAGACAGCCTTCGAATAATGCAGGGCTGTAAACGCCTATGCCGCTGAAAGTCAACTTGACAGGGGCATCATTCACGACATTGTTCGATTGGTCAAGACCAAAATCACCATCAGGATGGTGGGCGGGGTTATTGACCAGTATCAGATGCGCGAGATTGATTTCCAGTGTTCTGAGTGAAGCAAACGGAAAATCGGTTGCAATATCGCCATTGACGACAAGAAAAGGGGATGATCCCAGCAAGGGCAAGGCTTTGATAATACCTCCTGCAGTTTCGAGTGCGCCATCACCTTCATCGGAATATTCAATGGCAACATTGAATCGATTGCCATTGCCCAGGAAATGCTTTATCTGTTCGCCTAAATGTGCGAGATTGATAACAATTTCAGTGAAACCCGCCTGGCAGAGTTGTTCAATGGTGTGGACGATCAAAGCCTTATCAGCTGCCGGCAGCAGAGGTTTGGGCGTATGGTCGGTCAATGGCCTCATACGTTCGCCGCGACCGGCGGCAAGTATCATCGCTTTCATGCTCGACGCTCATAAATAGGAAGCACGGATTGCATCAGAAAGTCTGAAAATCCGGATAACTCGGGATAAAGTCGGCCTACCGATACGACGTGGTTCAGCGTGCGGGGAATATCTGCCAGATAGCCGGATTTATCATCGCGAAGATGCAAGCGGCTAAAAATGCCAATGGCTTTAAGGTGGCGTTGTAAGCCCATCAGGTTGAACCAGCGTTGGAATTGCGGATAGTCGGCCTCGAAGGGATGAACTTGTTTCAGTCGTTGGAAATAGTTTTTGAGCCAGCCATCAACGGCGGCTTCCGGCCAGCTGATATAACAATCTTTGAGTAATGAGACGGCATCGTAAGTGATGGGGCCCATTACGGCATCCTGGAAATCTATAATGCCTGGTCCGTTAGCACCGGTAACCATAAGATTTCGCGAATGGTAATCGCGATGAACAAATGTGACCGGTTGTGAGAGGGCTGAGCTTATCAAAAGTTCATCCCGATCCGATCTGATAGTGTCCGGAATGGCAATATCCAATAGCTTCTGCAAAAACCATTCGTCAAAAATTGCCAGTTCACGAGTCAAAAGCGGCGAGTCGTAATGAGGAATGTCCACGGTTGCATTCATAAAATACTTTTGTTGACGAAGCAAACTGTCCAATGCCTGCCCATAAAGCGCATCAACATTCTCTTCGCTGAGAATATCCAGAAAGCTGGTTGAGCCCAGATCCTCAAGCAACATAAAACCTAGCGCGTGATTATTTTCGAAAATCTCAGGGACATGAATCGATGCCTTGCGCATTAATTCGGCTATTTTTATGAAGTTAGCGGTGTTTTCCTTATCGGGTGGCGCATCCATCACGATAAAGCTTTTTTTTGAGGTGGAAATTCGAAAATACCGGCGAAAACTGGCGTCGTTTGAGGCCGGGCCAAATTCATCGAGCGTCAGCGATAAATCATTTTCTAGCCAATCGAGCATAAGGTTTACACGGGGGTCATCTGTGGTCATAGGGTCGGGTGTTACTTAAGTTTATAAATCAGGTAAAAAAACGGTTAGAATAGGTGTCCGGCATTTTATTCGCTTAGACCGATCCAGCCAATCATACAAAACTCTATCTATGCATTTCCGTTTTTTTCTCTATTTATTTTTTTTTGCTGCTGCCAAGACTGTATTGGCTGATGATGCAATTTGGGATTGTGAAAAAACCAGTGAAAGCGAGGAATGGGAATGTGTAACCGAAAAGCCCGCTTCTACTCAAGTCGTCACGCCTCCTCCTGTGCAGGCAAATCCGGTTCCTCCGGTTTCTGAACAACGCCCCATCGATAAGGTTCCTGAACCGCCTGTAGATAACGTCATAGATTCAGCCGAAGCCCCCGAAATAAAGACTTTACCGTCTGAATCGTTCAGTGAGGAGGCAGAAGGCGTCGCTTCAACTGAAATTGAACAGCCAGATCAGGAACTGGCTGATGAAAAGCCTTCTGAGTTGCTGAGTGAACCCGTTGCCGAAGAAAAAGCCAAGCCGGAAAAGCCTCCGGTCATGGTGAATTACACTGGCGCCAAGCCAAAAGCAACGCCGCCGACCGTTTCAGCAAACGATCAAAAAGGGTGGAATTGTGATGTCAAAGGCGACAATGATAACTGGAATTGCAAGCTGAGTGGAACAGACCCCAGAGGGAAGGCGAGCGTGATGGAGGACAGTGACACCGGGTTCACTCTGTTAACGCCGACATTTGATCATGACCAAGAGCAGACTTTCGATATTCTTCAGTCAAGGCTCAGTTATGATCCTTGGGCGACTTGCACCACGTCATTGGGAATGCCGCCTGATTTTAAATCCAGTAAGGATTTAAGAGAACAGACGCCAATGGAAGTGAATGCCGATTATTCCGAAATTTTTGATAATGAAGTGACCGGTTTTTTTGGCAATGTTGATTTGGCCCGAGCTGATCAACGTTTGACTGCCGATATGGTTCACTATGATACGGTCTCCCAGACAATGGATGCTCAGGGGCATTCTTTTTACAGCGAAGATGAATTGTCACTGTACAGTGACACGATGATGTTGAAACTGGGATCAGATGAAGCCAGGTTAAGAAACGCCCTGTTTATTTCGCCATCTACCCCCATCCGGGGTTCTGCAAAAGCGGTTTACCGGGACAGTAAATATTTTTCCAGATTCACTGATGTGGCGTTCACCAGTTGTGCACCCGGAAATCAGGACTGGTTAATGCATGCTTCCAATTTAAAGCTGAATAAAGAATCGGGTGAAGGTTCGGCTAAAAACGCCTGGCTGGAATTTAAGGGGGTGCCTTTCTTTTACACGCCTTACATTTCATTCCCTATCGACAATCGCCGGAAGTCCGGTCTTTTGTCGCCCAACTTTAGTTACAATGACAGAAACGGAGTTGATGTTTCCGCTCCTTATTATTTCAATTTGGCGCCGGATTATGACGCGACATTCCGTCCTCGTTATATTTCCAAACGGGGGATGATGATAGGGGGTGATGCCAGGTATTTATCCCGCATGAGCCTGAGCGAATTAAGCTTGGATGTATTAACGACTGATGCGTTGCGCGATGATGAGACGCGATTTCAAGGTTCATTCAGAAACAACGTAACCTTTATGCCTAATTTGGTTTCTACCATTGATGCCAATTATGTATCGGATGATGATTACATAGACGACATGGGTAATACGTTTAGTTTTAACAACAGGCGTTTTTTGAGGAGTCACGGAGACGTTCGCTACAATTTACCGGGGGTGTCGTTTTTTTCTCAGCTTGAAAGTTATCAAACCATTGATAAAACGATTCTGCCGGAACAGGAACCGTACCGCCGATTGCCGCAAACCAGGCTGGACCTGGGGCACTCTTTTGATTTTATGCCCCTGGATGTGGCGATGGGATCGGAGTTTGTGTATTTTCAGCATGATGAGATCGTTGAAGGAGCCCGGTTTAATGTGAAACCTTCAGTGAGTCTGCCTTTGGCAACGCCAGGCACTTTTCTGACGCCCAAGTTTTCCTTGCAACATACTCAGTATTCACTGAACAACCAGGCTGTAGGGGTGTCTGACAGTATTTCCCGTACTTTGCCGATTGTATCGGTAGACAGCGGCGTGATTATGGAGCGTGATCTTAACCTGGGTCAGTCGGCTTATACGCATACCATCGAACCTCGCCTGTTTTATTTATATATACCCAATACCGATCAGAATGATATTCCTATTTTTGACAGCGCTGAATACGACTTTAACTTCAGTAGTATGTTCAGGGAAAATCGTTTCAGTGGCGAAGACAGAGTGCAGGATGCGAATCAGATCACTACGGCATTGACTTCACGGTTGATTGATGCGGGTACAGGCAGGGAACAGCTAAAATTGAGTGTCGGCGAAATATTTTATTTTCAAGATCGCCGTGTTGATATCCCCACAAGTGAAATTCTCAGAAATCAATCCATCGCGGGCTATCAGGTGCAAGCGCCTCAACCGTTGGACACCAGCTTATCAAATCTGGTCACCGAGTTTGATGCTCAGTTGACTGATCATTTCAAGCTGATAACGGCTTTGCAATGGGATCATTATCAAAATGATGTCACCCGAACTGAAGTGGCTTTGAGGTACAACAACAGAGCTGATCAGATCATTAATCTTGGTTATCGTTACCGGCAGGATCTGTTGGAACAAACCGATGTTTCTATCCGTTGGCCGATTGTAGACAACTGGTATGTTGTGGGCAGGTGGCAATACTCAATGTTGTTCAACTCAACGGTTGAAAGTTTTGCCGGATTTGAAAAAGAAAGCTGTTGCTGGCGTTTTCGTATCATCGGCCGCCGTTATATCAACGCGATTAATGATCTGTCAGTCGCCGAGCAGGCTTATACCGGTGAAAGTCAAACGGGTGTGTTTGTTCAGCTTGAATTGAAGGGACTGTCATCTTTTGGAACCAGTCTGGATACGTTTTTTGAGAAAAATATCTATGGGTATCGTAAGCCCCAATAAGAGGATGTATTACATTTTTATGAAATTAGCGTTAGTGATTTTCCTGTTCTTGCGTTGTTTTTTTATTGCCCCTGTGGGAGCGCAAGTACTGGATAGAATAGTCGCGATTGTTGAGGAAGATGTCATTCTGGAAAGGGAGTTACAAAATGAGGTCGCCATAATTTCGCAGCGGATTAAAGAGAGCAAAACGATGATGCCGCCTGATTACATTCTCCGTAAACAGGTACTGGATAAACTCATCATGGACAAATTGCAGCGGCAATTGGCTGAGCGGTCCGGCATTAACATCAATGAGGAAACATTGGCCAATGCTGCCAACGATATTGCCCGAAGAAATAATATGACCACGGCGCAATTTCGTAACGAGCTGGAAAAGCAGTCTATCTCCTATCAGAGTTTTCTGGATAACCTGCGTAATGAAATTATTATCAATCAGCTGCGTGGCCGCGAGATCGGCGAACGGGTCAAAGTAACCGACAGGGAAGTCGAGCATTATCAGGATACCGAAGGTAAATTAGGCGGTGATGCAGTTCAGTACCGGTTGGGACATATTCTGGTGTCTTTGCCGGAGGGCGCATCGGCATCGGCTATCCAGAAAGCAAACAGTAAAGTGCAAGGGATAGTTAAACAGTTAAGGGAAGGCCAGGATTTCGGACAGGTCGCCATGGAGCAATCGGAAGGTGGTGATGCTTTGAAAGGTGGCGATTTGGGCTGGCGCCCGATCAGCCAGATACCTACTTTGTTTGTTGATGAAGTGGTTAAAATGAAACAAGGCGATATCTCTGATCCTATAAGAAGTCCAAGTGGCGTCCATGTGATCAAGTTATTGGAGACCAAAGGCGGAGGGAGTGGCCAGCACATGATCACGAAAACCCAGGTCAGGCATATTTTGATTAAAACCAATGAATTGGTTAATGATGAAGAGGCTAAGAAAAGACTGATAAACCTGAAGGGACGGATTTCAGACGGCGATAGTTTTGAAAGTCTGGCGAGAGCCCACTCGGATGATAAAGGCTCGGCATTGAATGGAGGAAGTCTAGATTGGGTAGCACCGGGTGCATTAGTAGCTGAATTTGAAGAGACCATGAATAAATTGGCAATTAATGAAATCAGTGAGCCGATACAAACGCAATTTGGCTGGCATTTGATCCAGGTATTGGACAGAAAACAACAGGATAACAGTTCCGAATTTGAAAAAGAGCAGGTCAGGGAGACGATACGCAAACGTAAAATTGAAGAAGAAACAGAGCTTTGGTTGCGCAGGCTCAGAGATGAGGGCTACGTTGAAATTTTTCACGACAGGTTATAAGCAATTTGCTGTCTTGGCGTCGATTGACAATAGTTTCCATAACGGATGACCAATATGAAAATGGATGACCAGTTAGTCCTGAAACTAAAAAATATTCTAGAAACACAGTCATTGTCGGCACATAGAGCTGCCATCGGTGACCTTGTGAAGGAACTGCAAATCGATGCACTGGAATGCGCTGCAGCCTTGCTGTATTGGGTCAATTCCATTGAACCCCCTGTATCTGAGAAAGACATCAGCCTTGTTGATGATGAAGCGGTCAATGTTCCAAGTATAAACCCACCGGCCAGAATGGTCCGCTATCGGCTGGATGTCGGACGTAAGCAGGGTTTATCAAAAGAATCGTTAACTGATCTATTAGTAGAAGAATCCGGCGTTGAACGAAAAATGATTGGCAACCCGGATATTCGATTGGCTTTTACTTTGGTTGAATTGCCGGAGGGCATGCCTGAAGATATTTTCCAGCATTTAAAATGTGTAGAGTTCAATCAACACCGGCTGAATATCAAACGCACCGGCAGCAGTTCTAGAAAAAAAAGACATCATAATTTTAAGCGATCAAAACAGAGTTCAGGTCAATCTCAGAAAAGTCCCGTCGAATGAGGCGGATAGCAAAAGTTCCCGGTTCTGAATGGTCAAGCCTGCTGCGTTTTTTAAGCGTTCGCAGTCGTTAATTTTTTCCGGCTCTGGTTTTCTTGATTTGCACTGACAGTTTTCCAGAAAATGTCCTAACCTTTATTACCAGATAGCAAGAGACGCTTTTGATTGAGGCGATATGCTGAACACATTAATTTTTTTAACTTTTTATGCCCATTATTCAATACATAGACACAGCACCCAAATTAAGCGAACTCTGCAGGCAAATCAGTAAAGAATCCTGGTTGGCTCTGGATACCGAGTTTCTCAGAGAAAAAACGTATTATCCAAAGTTTTGCCTGCTTCAGATTGCAACGCCCGATTGGGTTGCCTGCATAGATCCTTTGGCTTTGGATAGTCTGAATGAATTGTTCGACGCCATCTACAACCCGGACATCATTAAAGTCTTTCATTCCTGCAGGCAGGATCTGGAAATCTTTTACCAAATCACCGGTAAGGTTCCTTCACCGGTTTTTGATACCCAAATCGCAGCACCATTGCTGGGGTTTCAGGAAAATCCGGGCTATGCCATGCTGGTATCCAGTTTATTGAATGTAAACCTCAGCAAAGCCCATACGCGCACGGATTGGACGGTGCGCCCTTTGAGCGAGGCTCAGTTGGAGTATGCAGCAGATGATGTGATTTATCTGTGTCAAATTTATAAGCTCATGCTGGAAAAGCTGGAAAAATTGAACCGTCTGGATTGGCTGAAACTCGATTTTGAGCTCTTACAAAACACAGAGTTATATGATGTATCCCCCAAAAATGCCTGGCTTAAAGTACGCGGCAAAAATAAATTGACCGGCAAACAGTTATCCATTGTGCAAGCCTTATGCGAATGGCGGGAGAAAACCGCACAGAACGAAGACAGGCCAAGAAACTGGTTGTTGCGGGACGATATGCTGTTTGAATTGGCTAAGCTTCAACCTTCAGGTGTAGACGAGTTGATTGCCGTGCGGGGCTTTAATGAACGCATCGCGATGAAGCACGGCAAAACCATTTGCCGGTTGATTGACGAGGCAAAACAAAGGCCGCCGGTTCCACTCAATGAGAAAGGACGGTCAGCAAAAAAGTCTCAGCATCAAGAAGCGATTCTTGACATTTTAACCGCCCTGGTCCGCATTCGAGCTGATGAAAACGATTTAAATCCAGCGATTCTTGCCAGCCGGAAAGATCTGGAACTGTTGCTGTTTGATGACCCGGATTCCTTGCTCAGGCAGGGCTGGCGTTACAGCATGGTCGGACAGGAGTTGGAAGGCCTTTTAAAAGGCGAGCAACTTTTAGGCATAGAAGCGGAAAAAGTGTACAGCGTAAATAAACCGGAGTAATTCAATCTGAATTGGATTGGCAAGTTGTCCTAGAGCGTGACATTCAGTAACTGGGGGCAGAGTTAAGTGAATCTAAGTTTACTTTGCCCCCAGTTATTTATTAATCGTCGCGGCCGCTCGTCCATTAACAGCAATTATTTTCTCCCTTGCCCTACCAAAAATCCGATTAAGCCGGATGCAATTGCGCTGATAATGCCGGCGGCCCATTTTTTGTCTTCCACCGTTCCTACCGCGAAGAGATAAACACAGCCGCCAAAAACAACACCCACGACGAGAAGTGCAAAACAAAATAGCGAATAGGTCATCTTTCGTTTCAGTTCGGCCTCTGCCATTTCCCTTGCACGTCTGGCAGTTGCATCCTCGGGTGTTTCGTTGCTGACTGACAACTCGTACTTATGATCGTTACCGACAATTTGTCCCAGGTTGATCTGGGAGTCGCTGCGTTTTTCGTCGCTTATCCCGTTCACTAGATGCCTACGATCTCGGTCAATAATTGTTTGTTTTGATCAAGGATACCTAATCTTTTTTTCTCCGATTTAGCTTCAGCGACCACGTCATACAAGGCAATGGCTTTACGTAGAATCTCGGTTTTAGTGGTGTGCCCCGAAGAAGCCAGTTGTTCCAGACGTTCGTTTAGCTCAGGTGACACACTCAAGCTGAGGCGAATTGTTTCTTTATCGTTTGCCATACAGTTCTCCAATTGCGTTAAAAAGGCGCTATTTATATGCAAATAATACGCTTATTTTTCACATAAACAAGTTGCGAAATTGCAGACCGGTAGGTCGGGCACATGCTTTTCGTGCCCGACATTTCAATATTTCAATGTGGCAACGATTTGTGGTTTTGATGCTGCCATTTTATCATTGAGCACCGCAATGTCGGGCAACGATAAAACTGTTGCCCGACCTACACTTGGGAGTGTTGATATGCAATATCGCCGCGCCAAAACGGCGTTCCACATCACAAAAAATGCGCCATCCATTCACTGTCGACGCCATTGTGCTGTTGCCCTAACATCTCCACGGCATTTGGACTTTGCCACCGAGTTGTGTTTTGACTTGATTTCTTTTTGTTAGACGACCGATTTATGTCCCCTACTCGTCTTTAAAAACCAGTTCCTGTTCGTTCCTTTTTGGCAGGTTGCAGCTTACGATTTTCTCGTAACATTGTCGGCCCGATTGTCAGGTACACGGCATTTCAACATTCGGCAAGTTCTGATTGTAATAATCGGGGTCAGAGTAACATTAAGTTAAGTTAAGTTAATATTACCCTGACCCCCAGTTATTAATCGGTGTGATATTTCAAGCTAATATCTGCTAATTCACACCGGGAAATAGTTCAAAAATTATAGCGCGCCGAAAACTGCAGCCTTTGTAAATCCCCTTCCCGTCCGTCTAACAACTCGCGATTGGCGTAAATATACTCTAAGCCCATCACCGCCTGACTAACCGGGCTCCATAATAAATTGGCGTGTAACGACTGCACTTCCTGATTTAGAACCTGATTGACCCAATCCGGCTGTTCAGCTTGGGCATACCCGTAGACCACCGTCGAGCGCCATTGTTTGTTCCACCAATGCTGGTAAGCCAACATACCGCCGTAGCTGGTGGTCAGGTATAAATTGCCTTCATTATCCAGAGAGGCATCGCTGAACGTATTGTCCGTGCCGACATATCTGCCGTGCCCGTTGCCGTAATGCGCCATGAAACGAATGTTATCGAGATTAAAAACGTTGATTTTACCCGCCAAGCTGACAGCTCCGCCCCAGGCATCCTGTTTCAGGCCTAATTTGCTATTGGTGTAACGTATCTGTCTGCCTAGCGCCGCTATCGACAACGTGCCCCATTCCGGTGAGAAATTCAACCGCGTCACCAGATCAGGATAGCGGTCGGCATCAGGGTTGCTGAAAAAGGAATAGGCATTAGGATCGATGTCGTTCGCAGACTTCGAATTAGAATCCCAGATTCGAGATCTGGGCGCCTCGATTGCGGTTTGCCATTCCATCGCCGTGCCGGCCAAAGAGAAGGGCTGAGTCCACCGTACCAAGGGTTGTCTAAACAGGAACAGAGAACCAGCCGAACCGCCGTTATCGAGAATATCCGGTATTGCCTCCGCATTCAAAAATGTTGGCCAGGTCTGGCCCGCCAAAAAATGCCCAATTGAACCGTAGGCATGTCGCAAACGCGGGGTGTAATTATAAGTGCCGGCATTACCGAAAAAGTCCATTTCGATATAGGTGTTGATATCACCCCAGGCGCTAGGTGTAAACGACTTGAACCACAAGCGGCTCTCTTTGGCATGGAACGTCAGCTGGCTGTGTTCGCCAGACGCACCGCCAACCGGTATTTGCGACAACAGCAATTTTTGATCGCCCAACTTATCAGCTCCGGCACTGATGCTGTTTAAAAGCAAATCGGTTTTGACATAGCCGCCTATACCAACTGATGTATCCGTTCCGGGTATTTTAAATGTTCCTTTGACATCGCCCAGGGTCACCAGGGGTTTATCATCCTGTTTAGCTGGACTTGAAGCTACCGCTACTGGCGACTGGGTTAGTTTCATGTCCGGCTTTTCGGCGCGGTATTCCCCAAGCTTTTTTTCAAGTTCACCGATTCGCGAATTGGACCGGTCCAGTTGCTGTTTAAGTTCTCCCACCTCAGCCTTTAATTCCTTGAGTAAGCTCAATACCTCATTGTCTGCACTGGCCGCGTTACCCGATAAACATAAGAATAATATCAGCGAGAGAAGATAAAAGAGGTTCATAGATTAATTATCCATTTCTCTAAAAAGCGCATGGCAGGAAATACAGGTTGTATTAATTTGGTGCAACCTCACATTAATATCTTCCAGGCGATTGCGGCTGGCAAGATCATAAAGTTGCCCGGTTTGATCATGCAGTTTATTTGCCAACGCTAAAAACGTGGTTTGTTCGCTGGGTGTTAAGGTCAAACCGGGCATTTTGGAAATGATGGTATCGACGGTTTGAGACAGTTTCTGCGCACTGTCAGCGATGCGTTGCGCATATTTACGCCGCTCGCTATCAAGTTGAGTTTCGGTCATAAAGCGCTCATGCATCAACGTGTCCATTCGGTCCATCATGAGGCGCAATTGGCTATCATGAATCGAATGCAGTGCAGGCTGACCTGTTGTGCTTTCTCCTCCCAGATTTGACTGTTCGTCGTGCTGATGAGCGCAAGCGGACAAAACCAGGATGAATGTAATTGGCAGTATTTTCTTCATGTGTTTCTCCCGAATTGATTACAGCGAAGGGGTGCGGATTGCGGTGATGTGCCTCGATAACTAGTTCGCGGCTAAAGAGGGAGGCAATGCTGTTTGATTCGTATTTTGAACGTAATGCCCCTCAACTGTTAACACCAGAAAGTAAAAAGTCTAAAGGGTTAGTAACAGGTAATAGTATCTGCTCACCCCCTCCCATTTTATTGGGTGCGGGTGGTTGATTTAAAAGGCTTCTGCAACAAGGTTGTTGCAGAGAGCCACAGGGACGTATTGACACGTCCTTTGAATCAAGCACCTGCCCTCTCAATTCGAAAGCGGATGAGACGTTACTGGTATCGCTTATTCGTAATCGGATAGCGGAGGACAACTGCAAATCAGATGGCGGTCGCCGTAAACATTATCAACACGGCCAACCGGGGGCCAGTATTTATCATCATGCTGATGGTTATCAGGAAAAAATGCCTGTTGCCTTGAATAGGGCAATTGCCATTCAGCCAGCAATAACCGGTGAGTATGGGGCGCATTATGAAGCAGGTTATTGTGGAGATCGGCGCTACCGTTTTCAATTTCGGCAATTTCCAGGCGTATCGAGATTAAAGCGTCGCAAAATCGATCTATCTCAATTTTGGATTCACTCTCCGTGGGTTCAATCATTAACGTGTCAGCAACCGGGAAGGCAACTGTGGGTGCATGAAAACCATAGTCAATCAGCCTTTTAGCGATATCATCGACTGAAACGCCGGCGGTTTTTTTAAATTCACTGCAATCAATGATGCATTCATGAGCCACCCAGCCGTTTTTACCGGTGTACAAAATGGGAAAATGAGGCGCCAGGCGCTTTGCAATATAGTTTGCATTTAAAATGGCCGCCAGCGTGGCTTTTCTAAGACCGACCGCCCCCATCATTGCTATATAAGCCCATGAAATGGCCAATATACTGGCTGAACCCCATGGCGCTGCCGAAACAGTGCCGACGGTGCCCTGTTCTGTTGCGAAGCGATTGACGCCTTTGACGACCGGATGATCGGGTAGATAAGGCGCCAGATGAGCGCCAACCCCAATAGGTCCGGCGCCAGGTCCGCCTCCGCCGTGAGGAATGCTGAAGGTTTTGTGAAGATTCAGATGCGCCACATCGGCACCCAGTTTGCCGGGACGGCTGATGCCGACTAGAGCATTAAAGTTGGCCCCGTCCATATAAACCTGACCGCCATTTTCATGGACTAGGGTGCATATTTCACAGAATGCCTCCTCGAACACGCCATGTGTAGAAGGGTAAGTAATCATGATTGCGGCGAGGGTGTCTTTGTATAAGGCCGCTTTATCGCGTAAATCATCCAGACTGACATTGCCTTGATCATCACAGGCCAGAACGACGACTTTAAGACCGGCCAAACTTGCGCTGGCCGGATTGGTGCCGTGCGCGGATGCCGGAATCAGACAGATATCACGTTGCCCCTGGCCCATCACTTCATGATATTTGCGTATGACCAGCAGGCCGGTATATTCGCCTTGTGACCCGGCGTTGGGTTGAAATGAAAAGGCATCGAAACCGGTCAGGTCACACAGCATATCCTCCAGTTCATCGAACAACTGCCGGTAGCCTTCAGCCTGATGTAAAGGTACAAAAGGATGCAGGCCGTTGATGCTGGAGTAGGAAATCGTTTGCATGGCGGTTGCTGCATTGAGCTTCATCGTACACGAGCCTAGCGGTATCATGGCTCTATCCAACGCAATATCGCGTCTCGCCAGTCGCCGCATGTAACGCATCATTTCGGTTTCCGAATGATATTTGGCAAAGACAGGATGTTGCAGAATCGGATCGGAGCGCAGCAGCTCGTTGGGAATGCACTCACCGGTGAGTTCGTCCAGAAGGTTGATATCGGGCATTGGCGCATTGTCCGCTGCAAAAATACGCCAAAGTTTGCGAATTATTTCCCGATTGCTGGTTTCATCCAGCGACATGCCCAGATGGTCTTCGTCGATGAATCGTAAGTTTATTCCTGCGTATTCTGCTTTGGCCAGATAGCTTGCGGCACATCCTGGAGTAGAGACAACGACGGTGTCGAAATAGCTGTGTGTTTGAAGCTGAAAACCCAGTTGTTCAAGACCGGCTGCAAGAATTTGTGTGTAGCGGTGAACGCGGCCCGCAATCATTCGCAGCCCTTCAGGGCCATGATAGACAGCATAAAAGCCTGCAATAACCGCTAATAAGACTTGCGCCGTGCAAATGTTGCTGGTCGCCTTGTCACGGCGGATGTGTTGTTCGCGGGTCTGTAAAGCCAGGCGAAACGCGGTCTGATCCTGGTTATCTTTGGACACACCGATAATTCGGCCCGGAACTGAACGTTTGTAAGCCTCTTTGGTGGCAAAGAAAGCGGCATGAGGACCGCCATAACCCATAGGCACACCAAAACGCTGCGTGTTACCTACGACAATGTCTGCGCCAAAAGCTGCCGGTGGTTTTAACAGGACAAGGCTTAACAAATCGGTTGCTACCGTAACTAAAGCCGATTGTTTACGAGCTTCTGCGACAATGCTCGTCAGGTCTTTGATTGCTCCCGAGCAGTCTGGATTCTGAACCAGAATACCGAAGAGGTTTTGATGTTCATTCAGTTTTTCAACCGGACCTGTAATAATTTCATATCCCAGCGAGCAGGCACGGGTTTTTATTACAGCGATGGTTTGGGGAAAGCAGTCTTGATCGACAAAGAAAGTATTTGCGGTAGTTTCTGAGAGTCTTTTGGACATGCTCATAGCTTCAGCTGCTGCCGTAGCTTCGTCCAGCAACGATGAATTGGCCAATTCCATGCCGGTGAGATCAATGATCATCTGCTGGAAGTTGATCAGCGCTTCCAGCCGCCCCTGGCTTACCTCAGCCTGATAAGGCGTATAGGCGGTATACCAGCCCGGGTTTTCAAGCACATTCCGTTTGATGACTGCGGGCATATCGGTGTTGTAATAGCCCATGCCAATTAGCGAAGTTAACACCTTGTTGTTCTGCCGCATTTTCGCCAAATGCTTGAATACGGCGCTTTCGCTGATGATTTCCGTCAGTTTTAACGGTTCCTGATTGACTATATTGCTGGGAAAAGCTTGCTCGACAATATCCTCAAGACACGTCAATCCCAGTGTTTCCAATAGCTCCTTCAGTTGCGTTTCGTTAGAGCCAATATGCCGGTTTATATAATTGCCGCGCATTTCAAGGTCTTGTAGTTGTGGTCTTGAGCCCTGCATAGTTAGCCTCTAAAGTAACGGCGAGGAACAAAAGGTAAGTCGCATACGGTTAATTCCACATTGCTGTTGCGTACTTGAGCGTAAACCGTAGAACCAATAATTGCTGCATCCGAATTGATTAAGGCCATGGCAATGGGTTTGCCCAGGCTGGGAGAAAAGCCGCCGCTGGTTACATGGCCCAGATGGCTGCCTTGTTCATCAACGATAAGCGCATTTTCACGGACCGGCGTTCGGGCTTTGACAATAAGTCCAGTACGTTGACGTTCAGAGCCGTTTTGCAATTGATAAAGAATCGTGCCGGCACCCGGAAAGCGCCGATTATTGCCATGAATAATCCAGTTTAAACCGGCTTCCACTGGCGTGATGGTTTCATTGAGCTCATGGCCGTATAAGCAAAGCCCGGCTTCCAGTCTTAAGGTATCTCTGGCGCCTAAGCCGATAAGCTCCACATCGGATTCGTTTAAAATCAGTTCGGCTAATTGATTGGCATGTTTGTTGGGAACAGAGATTTCAAAACCGTCTTCACCGGTATAACCGCTGCGACTGATCATGCAGCGGATGCCTTCAATTTCTGTATAAAAGGCGTGCATAAAGCTAAGTTCGCAAGCCTCCGGTGCCAGATTAAACAGGATGTTTGCCGCTTTTGGCCCCTGTAATGCCAATAAAGCATGCTCATTCAAAATCTGAAATTGGACACGGTCCGACAAATGTTTTTGTAAATGCTGAAAGTCTTTTTCCTTGCAGGCAGCATTGACTGTGATTGCAAGATGACTTTCAAACTTGGTGATGACAATATCGTCAATCGTGCCGCCGTCAGCGTTGGTGAAAACAGTATATTGCTGCTGGCCGTTATTCAAACGGGTAATATTTCCAGGGCAAAGTTTTTCCAATTCACCGGCTGCAGCCTCGCCTTTAACCAGGCATTGCCCCATGTGGGAAATGTCAAATAGTCCGGCGTGATTGCGGCAATGCAGGTGTTCCTGAATGATGCCTTTTTCATACTGCAAGGGCATTTCGTAACCGGCAAAGGCAATGAATCGGGCGCCTGATCGGGTATGCAAATCATTGAGGTGTGTTTTCTTTAAGCTTGTCACTGGAGTCATTAACCACAAAGATAAATGATTAGGAAAAACTACGGCAAACAGAAGTTGGTTGCCGTAGGGTGATGCGAAAAATTGTCTATGTATTATTCTTCATACCATAAAAATGATGCGGCTTCGGGTTTGTCTGTTGACTTGTTAAATCGGAACGCTACATCCTGAGGTCTTTTACCACACGAACAACTTCTTTATCGCCGGGAACCGGCTCAATCGAGAATCCCAGTTTTTTTACTAATGATAACATGGGCTTATTGATTGCCAGGACTTCGCCTTCGAAAAAGGATAAGCCTTTATATTTTGCCGTCTGCATTAATGTTTTCATCAAACGGGTTCCGATACCCATGCCGTGACAATCATCCGACACAACTAATGCGAACTCGACCGAATGCCCATCGGGATTGGTCATATAACGGCCGACGCCAAGTTCTTTGGATTTCCCTTTTTCCTCGGTCACTGCGATAAAGGCAATTTCGCGGTCATAATCGATTTGAGTAAACCGCACGACCATTTCAGGCGTTAATTCTTGCAATGCCTGCATAAAACGGAAATATTTGGTGCGTTCGGAAAGACGATGGACAAAGTCTTTCTCCATATCGGCATCTTCAGGCCGGACAGGTCTGATACAAATGTTGGCACCGGTCGGTAACTGATAATAGTGGATTAATTCATGCGGGTAAGGGTGAATCGTCATATGGCTGTACGGCGACAGCTGATGCGATATCTGCACTTTAATCCGGGCGTCGACCGCCATGACACCCCGGTCATCTACGATGAGCGGATTGATATCAAGTTCCAAAATTTCGGGTAATTCGCTGACCATGCTGGATACGCTGAGCAAGGTGTTAACCAGAGCTTTTATATTCGCTGCCGGTAATTGCCGGAAGGGTTTGAGGTATTTTGCCGCTTTGGTTTTGGCAATCATTTGCTCAACCATATACTCATTCAAAGGTGGTAATGCCACCGCCTTATCATTGAGAATTTCTACCATCGTTCCACCCAGGCCCACCGATATTGCTGGCCCGAAAACAGGGTCTCTGATGACGCCTATCATCAGTTCTCTGCCACTGTAAGAGCGATGCATCGGCTCGATGGTCATCGTCACTTCATCGACATCCGGGTATTTTTGTTTGATCAGGTTCTCCATCTCCGTATAGTGCATGGATACATCTTTGGCGCTGTTGATATTAAGCCGCACGCCCCCGATATCGGATTTATGTGAGAACTGAGACATATTCACTTTCAGCGCCACAGGAAAGCCCAAGGTTTCTGCGGCGATAATGGCTTCCTTGGCGTTATCCACCTTGACAGTGTGGTTGACCGGAATTTTAAATGCCGCCAGGATAGCTTTTGATTCCTGCGCAGTCATAACCTGACGTCCTTCAGCCAGAACGCGTTCAATGATCAGTCGTGAGCCCTCAACATCATGGGTAACCTGTTCGTTTTGGGCCGAGGGTATTTGCTTTAACAGAATTTGATTTTGTGTGTATCGCGCCAAAAAAGAGAAGGCATCAACCGCAACTTCCGGAGTACTGAAGTGGGCAACCCGGCTGTTGTCAAAGAGACGTCGTCCTTCCTGTACCCGATTGCCACCCGTCCAGGAAGCCAGAACAGGCTTTTGTGTGGTTTTGGACGCGCTGATAATTAATTCCGCAACCTGTTTGGAATCCGTCATTGCTTGCGGCGTTAAAATAATCAGTGCACCGTCTATATTTTTGTCCTTAAGGCAGATCTCCAGCGCGTTTTTATAACGTTCAGGCGTAGCATCACCTAGAATGTCAACCGGATTTGCATGAGACCAGTGAGGCGGCAATACCTTGTTGAGTGCTTCCAGACTCGCATCGCTCAGTTCAGCCATTTTCACGCCGACTTCCTCTGCGCGGTCGGTACTCATGACACCGGGTCCCCCCGCGTTCGTGATGATGGCCAGACGATTTTGTTTAACCGTATAGTTGTTGGCCAGCACCCTTGCGGCAGAAAACAGTTGGGCGATACTGTAAGCTCTTACCACGCCGGCTCTTTCAATCGCGGCATCAAAAACGTCATCACCTCCTATCATGGCTCCGGTATGAGACATAGCCGCTTTACAGCCACTTTCATGGCGCCCTGATTTGATCAAGATAACCGGTTTCAGCCGGGCTGCCGCTTTCAATCCGCTTAAAAAGCGCCTTGCATCCCTGATACCCTCGACATACATCAAAATTCCGGTAGTTTTGCTGTCTAACGCAAGATAATCCAGCACTTCTCCAAAATCTACATCCGCCGCGCCTCCCATAGAGACGACAGTCGAAAAGCCTATATCCATGGATTGAGCCCAATCCAGAATGGCGGTGCATACTGCGCCAGATTGTGAAAGTAGCGCCAGATTTCCGTCTTTAATGACGCCATCGCCAAAAGTGGCATTCAGGTGCCCGTTTGGACGAATGATACCCAGGCAATTAGGCCCGATAATTCTAATGCTGTAGCGATGCGCAATATCGAGAACTTCTTGCTGCAAATGTTTGCCGGCAGTGTCCTGCTCACCAAAACCGGCAGAGATGATGATGACTGAGCCAATTGATTTTTCTCCACATTGACGGATAATCCCGGGCACAGTCTGTGCCGGTGTCGCAATAACGGCCAATTCAATTTTTTCAGGTATTGCAGCCAAGTCAGGATAGGCTTTTAAGCCGCAGATCGTGTCGCGGTTCGGATTGACGGGATAAAGCCCGCCGCTAAAGCCGGCCTCTTGCATGTTGATCATGATCCGGTGGCCCACGCTTTCAGGCCGCTCCGTAGCCCCTACGACAGCGACGCTTCTAGGGGTGAAAAATGGACTCAGGTAATGGGGACCCATACAATTGCTCCAGGAGTTAAAAAAGTCGGTTATGATTAAAAGGTATCTTTAAATCATGGGGAATGGATAATTTTAAGCATAAGGGTTTGTCCTCCTGTCAATTGGAGTCAAACAGAAACTTTTGGCATTTGCAAAAGCTTAAATTAGCTATATCAGTTTTGGGATAATTCCTGAGAATTACTCCTTACATACTGAAAAATTGTTTGACTTTATTAAAGGTTCAGGATGAGCCTGTCGAGGACTGCCGTGAACCCCTCCATGGGGGCTAAACGGCAGCGTTCTCTGCTGCCGAACATCCTCGCCAAACGTACCCGCATCCTCTGATGCCAGACATTTTTTTCGATCAGATAGGAGTAAAGAGAGCAGTGGATCTGCCAAGTATAGTTATAATTTTGGTGGTAAATAAGCAGATCGTTATGTTACGGCTGAAAGTATAACATTAATATTTTTTATATGATTTGCCGCGAGTTGTTCCCGGTTGTTCCCAATGAAAATTTGTTGCCGGTAAGGTTCTGTATTGTAACTACTCGCCCGCTTTGAATTATAGGCGTAGGTGCTTGATTTCAAAGGACGCGTAAACACGTCCCTGTAGCTCTCTGCAACATCCCTGTTGCAGAAGCCTTTTCAATCAACCACCTACACCCAATAAAATTGGAGGAGGTGAGCAGATACCCTGTATTTTATATAAAATGCCTTGCTGATTTTGGTTAATTTACGTTGCTAAAAAAACCGCAGGAAATACCTACGTTGTTTAAGAAGTCGATGAGAGCGCGCGCCCGCTCATCAAAAAGGTATAATTCCGTGTTAGCGGTAATAACCTGAACAATCCAAAACAAATCAAAAATAGTTGAATATGTGCAAATTAACCAAATAGCCTGCATCTAGCAGATGAAGGTGAGCTGATTTTTTTTACTGACTGATGAGATTTTTTATGTGTTTTAGTGCAAATATGTCTTTGGGACTCGGTATCGCGGGGCTGGTTGCTTCAAGTCTAACAATCATGGATAAGGAAGAGGCTTTTTGGGTTCGCTTCGCTAGAGCTTATGCGATTTTTCATTTTTCTTTGATGGAATTTATTCAATACTTTGCTTATCCGGTTGCGGACCAATGTGGTTATGGGACCAATTTATTGTTGAGCGAATTATCTGCTTACCATATCAGTTTACAGGCGTTTGCCATTATGCCGGCTTTAGCAACCTATTCAACCGATAGAGATGCTCTTAAGAAAGCGGCAATGATAGGCACTTCAATGAGTATTTGCTTTTTGATGTTCACGCAATTGCCCAATGATTGGCAGTTATTTGGTATTGCGCCTAATTTTATCGGTAAGATGTTTTCATGTTTGTTCATGGGGCAGTATCACATCGGTTATGCCATTTCAAGCGCCTTTGGACTGATTGTTACCCATGGCTCCTTATTTGCGTTGGCATTCAGCGGATTTCTTTGGGAAAATAACTGGAAAATTTCATCCTACCATTTGGTGATGGCCATCATGACCTTGTTTATGCCGCAATGGTTACTCGGTGTTTCAACGGGAGAAGCGGCGGCAATCTATTGTTTTTACTCAATTCCTATTACAGCCAGTTTTATGCCTGCTTTCAAAAAGTATTTTGAGGCTCAGCCGAAAAACCAGTCTGTCTATAGTTATGAAAATGAATAGAACAGGCTGAAGTAGAGGCGTTGAATCAGCGCGGGGCGGGGGCGATTTATTTAGCGAGCTTTCCAGTGGATAGCCAGCCAAATAGTCAGTTCATCCGGCGATGTCCACTCAACCCGGTGCTTTTGATGGGCAGGTATCAGCAGATAGTCTCCCTTTACCAGTTTTAGCGGTTGAGTCGACTCTTCATAACGCAGCAACGCTTGGCCCTGCAGTATCAATATCCATTCGTCATGGCTTTGGTCGTACCATTCTTCATAAGGAGTGATATGACCATTGGATATGATGCGTTCAATTTTGATAATGTCGTTATTCATCAGATTTTCGATAATTTCCTCGGGTATTTGGGCGGGGATGTTGGCAAAAATATTTGTCATATTGATTTCCTGGCAATAAGCCGATTGACACAGCAATCACTTGGGGTTTTACTGAGCATTAAGAGGTCAGTTGTTTGAAATAATTGTCATTATTCAGCGTAGGTTGAGTTGCCTGCTTTTTCACAACCCAACAATTACCGCCATGGCCTTGAAATGTTGGGTTGGCTATCGCCAACCGCAACCTACAAGGTGCATCACTTTTGTTTTGGTGCTCCGCTGAATAAGTTACAAATAATTTACTATAAAGTCAGTCAGGTGGTTCATAGAACTGAATTTTTAAGGGGATAGGCGATGAATTTGAAAGAGATTGACTATAAGCATCTATTCGAAAGATGTCTGCAGAGTACACATCTGTTTAATAACTGGTTAGATAAATCACGTTATGTTGATTTTATTGTTTTATTGGCATTACGTCTTTATCTTGTCCCTGTTTTGTGGATGGCAGGATCAAAAAAGTTTATGAATTTTACCGAGACTGCCGAGTGGTTCGGTAATAGCGACTCGGGACTGGGATTGCCTTTACCTTATTTGATGGTATTTTTGGTAGCATTGATAGAAGTGTTGGGCGCTGTTTTCCTGCTGATTGGCTTTAGTGTTCGGGTTATTTCAATTCCGCTGATGGTCATCATGATAGTTGCAGGCGTTATGGTGCATCTTAAAAATGGCTGGCTGGCTATCGCAACAGGGTCAGGACTTTTTGCAACAGACAGAACGCGCTCAGCCATTGAAAGTTTGGAACAGGCAAAATCAATTTTGCAGCAATTCAGTAACTACGATGTATTGACAGAAAATGGAAGTTTCGTTGTCTTGAATAACGGAATTGAATTTGCGGCGACCTATTTTATTATGCTGCTGGTTTTGTTTTTTTACGGTGGTGGCCGTTATGTTTCAATCGATTATTGGCTGTCAATGCGTTACAAACAGGATGAATGATGATAATCAAAACGAAAGCCGCAATTCCTGAGCGAGAAGTTACCGATCAACGTGTTTTTGCTGCACGCAGGGCCATTATTAAAGCCGCCGCCGGAGCGGCTACTCTCTCTTTTCTGCCGGGCGAATCAGTGGCGGAGCAAAAAAAATATGCCAAAGTGCCGATAGGGCCTTATTCTGCTGATCTGAAGCCCAATGATTTTGAAGATGTTGCCGGTTACACCAATTACTACGAATTTTCGACGAATAAAACAGATTCAAGTGTGCTTGCCCAACGGCTGACGACGCGTCCATGGACGATTACCGTGGAAGGTGAATGCGAAAAGCCGGGAGTATTTGATCTGGATGATATTCTCAAAAATAATCCACTGGAGCAGCGTATTTACCGGTTCCGTTGTGTTGAAGCCTGGTCGATGGTTGTACCCTGGATAGGTTTTCCGCTAGCCGGTCTTTTAAAACAGTTTAAGCCCACCTCAAAAGCCAGGTTTGTTGAATTTACAACGCTTTATAACCCCTTCGTAATGGTTGGGCAGAAAAGTAAAGTGCTGGAATGGCCTTATAAAGAAGGCTTGAGAATTGATGAGGCGATGCATCCACTGACGTTAATGGCAACCGGGATGTATGATGACGAATTGCCCAAACAAAACGGTGCGCCACTGAGATTGATTGTGCCGTGGAAATATGGTTTCAAAAGTATTAAGGCGATCGTAAAAATCAAATTTCAGGAAAGCATGCCTCAAACCGCGTGGAACAAAAGTGCGTCTAATGAATACGGGTTTTATGCCAATGTCAATCCCAGCGTACCTCATCCTCGCTGGAGTCAGAGCCGTGAACGGGTCCTGGGAGCAGGCGTTTTTACGCCTAAAAGAGCCACCGAACTTTTTAACGGATACGGCTCGGAGGTGGCTTCGATCTATGTGGGTATGGATTTGAAGAGCAATTTCTGAGTAATCCAGCGTTACCGGTCAGATAGTTTGACAGCGGCTAATTATGGGCTTGCATTAAACAAAGGAGGATTGAATTTAAATCCGAAATGCTGCGGATCTTCGCCTATTACGGCAGCGGAAAAAATATAAAACACATAGTCTTTGGTTTCTTTCGGCAGTTCATATTGCTGAAGAAATTTCCAGAAGTTTTTCTCGCGTGGGTTATCCGGCATTCTATTAATCATTCCCTTCACCCGGTTATCACCGTAGTTGTAACTTGCCATAACCAGTAATCCTGAGGCTTGAGCCTCTGTGCTGTAGATATACCTCAAATATTTTATACCGGCTTGCGTGGCTTGATTAAAATCGAAGCGGCCGTCCAGTTCATCATACTCTGGCACGTTTGCCAAAGGTCCCGGTTCAACGCCGTATTGCTGCGCCGTACTTGCCAGCAGTTGCCAGGCGCCTTTGGCAACGCCATATTTAGTTTCCGGGCCAATTGCATAAGTATCGTAATTACTTTCCTGAAGGGGTAAATAAATAAAATAGAGCGGCATCCCGTGTTTTTTGAGGGTGTTGATCACAATCGGCAGTAAACTGTTTTTTTCCAGTGTTTCTATCGCGTTTTGGATTCTTGACGAACTTTGCCAGTATTGAATATATTTTCTCACTTCAAGCACAAAGTCTTCAGGCAGTTCTAATTCGCTTTCCCCCAGTTCCCTGGCGACCTTCGCAATCAATTCTTCCTCGTATTGGGCTTTTGTTGGAAACCTTAAGCGTAAGGAGTTGGCTTCTTCAACATACTGGCGGTATTTGGCTTTCATATTCGCCAATCTTTCCCGGTCCTGAAGCATGCGTTTTCTTTCCGCAGCCAGTTTTTCCTGTTCCAATTTCAGTTGTTCCTGTTCGATCCTCAACTTTTCAGTACTGATGGCCCGCAGGGTCTTTTCCAGTGTTTCCGCACTTTCTTCTAGCCTGATATCGGCCTGCGATAAACCGACTTCCAGCATTTTGATGTCATAGAACATGTCAATCGCCAGTGTGCGGGCATTGTTCAGAGCAATCTGCTGATAGGCTACCAATCCAGCGGACAACAAAAATAAACTTCCTAAGACCCCTATAATTTTTTTATAACCCTTTTTTCGAACGACCCGGTCTTCATGGATCAGCTTGCGAACCATCAATGTATAGTCACCCATATCGTCTGCCGCTTCCTCGGCGAGTAAGCGCGCTTTGATGTGGTCTTGAGATAAATTTCGTGCCGCATGGCTCTTTTCAACAGGCAAAGGTTCAGCAAGTAAGACTTTAACTTGCGTCTGATCGGCATTCTCAGCGTGTTTTGCCAGTTGGATTTTTAGTTGAATACCGGAAAGACCCACTGCAACAGAGCAGGGCAGATTTAGTTTTTCTTTTTGTTGAATCAGTCTGCCGTTGATATAAAGGCCATTCGCACTTTGCAGATTAAAAATCCACCATCCGCCGTTTTCCCATTTAACTTCCAGGTGATGACGGCTGACCACATCGCTTTTGATAACAATAGAATTATCCAACGAACGGCCTGCCGTAAATCGGCCGGAAAATGAGTAGGTGGCAATGGTTTCACCCTGAGAGCCCACCAAGCTTACATTTAGCGCGTCCGGTTTAAATATCACGGTACGATCTTCGTCAACCACTGCGGCGTTGGCCGATAAAGTGGGTTTAATAACGGTTTTGTCGTCATTCATGGCTATTTACCGGATTTGCAGTGGGGGTTGTAACTACCTATTAGCACACGTCGAAAGTTATTACAAAAGTTTCGAGTTTATAGCAGCAATTCCCGGTTTGATGATAAAAAAGGGAAGGTGTAAGCTTTGCGGGGATGTCGGGCCGTCAAGCTCCCATGGATGGGTTTACGGAGTTCCTAGCAAGGCTTACACCTTTCCTCAAAGCAACATTAAAAGCTCAAACTGTGAATCGCTGGAGCTTATAGCGTTGTAGTTACGATGACATGAGGCTTTCACCTGTCCGCAAATACTGTGCTTCCGTGAGAATGGCGGTGCATTAGGCTATCGCTAATGCACCATTTGGCCCTGTCATTTTTAGAATTAAGGCAGTTTGACGGGTCGGGTAAAAACAAAGTCTGACTCTTTTGCGCTGGTATGGCAGCTATGGCATTCATGGTCAAACTGAGCGTTCGTTCCGTAGGGTTTTTGATCCTTTCCTACCCAGCGCGCATAGCCCCAGCCATCATTGGCCTTAAACTTTTTGCTGTCTTTAAACATAAATTCAATATGTTCTTTATCGCCAGGAACTGTAGCGGCCGGCCAGAGCGGATGTTCGCTGTCCTTCCATACCAGTTTGGCCAGGATTGTGCCGTCCGGCCAAGGATTGGTTTGACCGCTACGGGCCGCCTTGATCGCTACACTATTACCCAGAATGACCCGTAATGAGTTTTTATCGGTTCTATGCGAGATGCCTAAAACCGGCCAGTCCTTATAGTTTTTTGGAATTTGTAAGCCGTTAGGTGCTGGCTGAGTATTTGTTTGTTCACTCGCAACCGGTTGTGCAAATGCGAACATCATGGCAGGTATCAGCCACGGGAAAAGCCACTTGGATTTAACAGACATAAGGATCCCCTCGTGTAAATGGTTCATTGAAAAGCCGGTAGAGCGCTTCGGTAATTAAGTTTTAAGCAACCGTACGATAACGGGGTAAGCCGTGTCCGGCGGATTAACTCACATTGAAACCGGGAGGAATAGCTTCCCCGTTCAGTGATTCAGTTTCAACATGATCAACACGCGCAGTGATGGGGCCTTTGTAGCACCACTTGATCAATTGATCAACGGCATCTTCTGAGCCTGATGCAACGATTTCAACTCGGCCATCGGAAAGATTTTTCGCATACCCTGTAATACCGAGATTCTTGGCTTTCTTTTGGGTAAAGGCTCGAAAATAAACGCCTTGCACTCGCCCTGACACCAATATCCTGACTTGTTTTAGCATTTTTGAATTCTCCAGCAATAATGGATTTTTGGATTTCTGGCAAAATCATCCGGCAGTGTTGCTGCCGATATATCTTCGATCACCAGTCCCGAGAGTGCCTCATGGTCCATTTTAAAGCGTCGAAAGTTAGTGGAAAAATAGAGTACACCCGTCGTAGCCAAAAGCGCTGCGGCATCTGAAATCAATTCTACATGATCGTTTTGAATATCGAACACATCTTCCATCCGTTTTGAGTTGGAAAATGTAGGAGGATCCAGAAATATGAGATCGTATTGCCGTTTTTTATAGAGCCGGTCCGCTTCAGTCTGTAACCAGGTTTTGCAATCGGCCTGAATAATTTCGTGGTTGCCTTTTATGCCATTCAACGCCAGATTTTTCTGAGCCCAATCCAGGTAGGTTTTTGACATGTCGACGGTGGTAGTCGACTGAGCGCCGCCCATTGCCGCATGAACCGTAGCGCTCCCGGTATAAGCAAACAGATTCAGAAAACGTTTGCCTTTGGCTTCCCGCTGAATTCTGGCACGGATCGGCCTGTGGTCCAAGAACAAGCCCGTGTCCAGGTAATCTTCAAAATTGACCAGCAGTTTACATCCCGCTTCTTCAATGACATGAAACCGGCCTTGATCGCCCTGCTTTTCATACTGATCCTTGTTTTGCTTTTTACGCCTGATTTTCAAAAAAACCTGATCAGCGGGAATCGAAAACAGCTTGGGTATTTCTGCTATAACGCTGGCCAGCCGCTGATCGGCTTTGTCTGGGTCTATCGTTTTTGGCGGTTCATATTCCTGAACATTAATCCAGGTTTTATCACCTTGGTATAGGTCAACTGCGACAGCATATTCCGGCAGATCTGCATCATAAACGCGATAACAATGAATATTCTGCAGCTTTGCCCATTTCGTCAGTTTTTTAAGGTTTTTTCTTACCCGGTTGGAAAACATTTCAGCGCTGTTGTCGACTGATTCAGACGGGGTGTTTTGAGCAAGTTGAAACAGCTTTTCTTCTCTGTTTTTGGGCTTCGGTATAAAGAACGCAGTCTCATCCACTGTAAGGCGCAACAGTGTGCATTCCAGGGCTCCATTATAAAGTGTGATGGGTTTTTGTGAGCGTATGCCCAGCCTGAAGCCAAGTTCTGAGTTGCTGATAATCAGTGCGACTCGCCAGCCTGTAAAGCGGCTTTTTAATATATCGCCGAATTGCCGGTAAAGTTCGGATGTTGAGTCCTCATCCCCCAAGCGTTCGCCATACGGTGGATTGCACACCAGCAATCCCGGTTGCCAGTCGGCTGCGGGCTCTGCATCGACAATGTCACGGCGTTCGACATGAATTTTCCGGCTCAAGCCGGCGTTATCGATATGCGTCAATGCCGCATTGATACTTTGGCTGCTTTTATCAAAACCGGCAATGACCGGCAGTTTTTCAATGCCGGTGTTTTTGCGTAATTCCGCTTCACTGAGCAAATTTTGCCATAATGCGGCGTCATGTTTTTTCCAGCCTAAAAAGCCATAATGCGTTCTCAGCAAGCCGGGCGCATAATCAGCCGCCATCATTGCGGCTTCGACCAGTAAGGTACCTGAGCCGCACATCGGGTCTATCAGTGTACCGTTTTGTTTGGCTATGTCAGGCCACCCAGCGCGCAGCAGGATGGCGGCGGCCAGATTTTCTTTTATCGGCGCCTTGACTTGCGTATCACGATAGCCCCTTTTATGTAAGCTTTCTCCGGAAAGATCCAGGCTCAATTGCGCGTTTTCGCCATTCAGATAGACATTGATGCGTATTGTCGGTTGTTCCGTGTCTATATTGGGGCGTTTGTTGAATTTGGCGCGCATTTGGTCGACGATAGCATCTTTGACTTTAAGCGCACCAAAGTGCGTGTTGTTTATTGCTTTGGAGTTTTTGGCGCTGAAAGTCACCGCCATTGAATCGTCCGGTTTCATATGTTCGAACCAGTTGATTTGTTTTACGCCGTTATACAGATCATCCTGATGGTTGACAGGAAAGCTGCTCAGTACCAGTAAAACCCGGTTGGCAATTCTAGACCACAGGCAGACCCGGTAAGCGGTTTCCAGTGAGCCTTCAAAGGCAACACCGGCTACTGTTAACTTGGCATCAGTTATACCTAATTGTTTAAGTTCCTCAGCCAGAATCTGCTCCATGGCTTTGGGTGTAGTGGCAAACAATTGAAACGTATTCATATGCTTGGGGCTGGGCAATGGTTTGGGCAAAAAAAAGCTCAAGGTGAAGTTGATTGCCTTGCACCTTGAGCTTTTCTGTATGTGAGTCCGACGGTTTATTCGACTTTAATCAGCTCGATATCGAAAATCAAAGCGGAATTAGGACCGATTTTAGGGCCGGCTCCTCTGGTTCCGTAAGCTAATTCAGCAGGAATGTAGAAACGGTATTTTGCCCCTTCTTTCATCAGTTGAACGCCTTCTGTCCAGCCGGCAATCACTCTGTTTAACGGAAAAGTAGCAGGTGCACCGCGGCTGTATGAACTGTCAAACTCAGCGCCATCGATCGTGGTGCCTTTGTAATGAACAGTGACACTGTCAGTTGCTGCGGGTGATGCACCTGCGCCTTCAGTGACTATCTCATATTGCAAACCGCTTGGGGTTGTTTTTATGGTGGGTTTTTTGGCATTTTCGGCTAGAAACGCGATGCCTGCCGCTTTATTTTCTTCCGGTGTGGTTGCGTTGGCTATGGAAAACACAGTAAATCCTATCAGTAGGGCGGCAAAAATCGAAAAAGCGCGGGTATAAAGTTTACTCACGGATTCTCCTTTCTAATTGTAATGGAGCCTATAGTCTATCAAAAAAACCACGATGTGCCTTTTAAATCATTTTGACAACGTGACATTTGATTATGGTACATCTGAGATCGCACCGCTACTTTGTTGGCAACATTCAATAACCATTTTTTGCGCAAATAAGTTTTGCGTCTGAAGCCGCCATGGCCTTCGTGATAAGCCAAATAAAGCTGTTTTGCGTCCCCTATTGGAATACCCAGTCGGGTGTGACTAATATGGTTATACCAGCCTACAAAATCGGTTGCGTCAGCAAAATTACTGCGGCTGGCCAACCAGCGTCCTGTATCTTTTTTATAATCATCCCAAGTTCCGTCCAGTACCTGCGCATAACCGTAAGCGCTAGTCGGCCTGAACCAGGGAATAAAGCCCAGAAGACGGGTTCGCGGTGGCTGTGCGTCTGCCACAAAACGAGATTCCTGGTAAATGAAAGCCATTTGAACAGGAATCGGTGTGCCCCATTTTTTATGAGTTTTGCGGGTGCTTTTAAGCCAATCACTCTTTTCAACAAAGGTTGAGCAGATATTATCAGGGTTTTTGGGCGGCGAGGATGTACAGGCGGATAAGGCAAAAACAGATAAAAGTAGTAGACTGTATCTCAATTTGATTAAAATCCATGAAGAAGAAAATTGTAGTGCGGGTGAATTGTTGATATTCATATCGTGTAGCCAAACAATTCTGAGCCATTACAGGCAACAAAGCCGGATAATCAACTAAAATAATAATTCTAACTTTATAGTGGGTTTAAAACTCCGGTTTCTCCCTTAGAAAACAGAGATTAAGTGGTCGGACGGACAAGCACGATGAGTTTAATGCCTAAGTGCCTCATGTCACCGTTTTTAGATTTGCTCTGATCGCCGTTTTAATGATGCCACCAAAATCTGATGTACCCAAGAGATGCAAGGTAATTTATGTCATACGAAAAACGATTTTATCGAAAAAAATTAACCTCACACGGTTTTATTTATCTTGGCGGCGAAGAGTATGAGATTACCCTGAGCAATATCTCTATTACCGGTATGCTGGCTGAACTTGCCACCAAAGAGCCGGAAAACAAGGTCGTAGAATTATTCGAGACGATCAAAATGAAGCCCTTGGCTGATGTTTACCTGCATGAGATGCGATTGGCTGGAGAAGTAGAAATTGTCAGATCCGATATCATTGATGGGCATTTGTATCTGGCTATGGAGTTTCGCACGATCGAGCATGACATTGATAATTTGTTTTACGAAAGACAAGTTTACCGTAAAAGCCTGTCAGCGCCTGGGCTTATCATTTTGAACGGTGAGCGCTGCCATTTTATGACGGTAAATGTTTCTGTAGACGGTTTAATGATTCGTTTGCCGCAGCTCATCCTGGTTGATGAGGGAACTGTGGCTGCATTCGATTTTAAACGCCTGGATATGCTGGGTGAAGTTAAAGTGGTGTGGGTCAAGCACCAGAATGGCGAGACCTTAATGGGGCTGGAGTATATTTATTTGGAAAAAACCTTTGTTAAAGGGGTTCCTCGATTTGCCCGGCCAAGATCGAGTAATGTTTAGTTAAAACGTATCTGCTCACCCCTTTCCCGTTTTATTGGGTGTAGGCGCTTGATTTCAAAGGACGCATTAATACTTCCCTGTAGCTCTCTGCAACATCCCTGTTGCAGAAGCCTTTTCAATCAATCACCTACACCCGCTATTCCAAGCGGGCGAGTAGCTACGTTAAAACCTTTGTTTATCTCTGTTGTTCCAATAACCAAGCGCCAGGGCATGAGCGTCCTCTTGGTTATCCCCTTTGCCCAGCAACCTTAATGCAACGGCAGCTGTGCCTGTTACCGCTGCTTCGGCATACTCATCACTGATCTCTCCACGCCAAAGCAAAACTAATTGTTGTGGGTCAAGATCATCCGGTTTCATATGGCGGCGTTGAAATAACGCAGGCCACAGTTCATCTGACAAAACGCCTTCGTGGACGCTTTGAACAAGACAATCGCCATCAGGGTTTCGTTCTACTTCTCCGCCTTCCCCTTTAAATACCGACACATGCGGCTGATTGAGCAATAAAGCGGCTTCTTGATGAACCTGCCGGTAGCCTGGATGAAAAATGCCCTGGATACTGTAAGCGGCATTGAAAGGATTGAGCAGGCGGACCAGGGTATGAACCGGTGACCGTAAGCCCATAATACGGCGAAGTTCAATGATTTCAAAAAGCTGCGGACAAAAATGTTCCAGTGACAAATAGCTGAATCTGTTTGAAAGCAGCTGCTGTTGCGATTCCTGCATTGAGGTAGCCGCTTGAATGCCTAAATAAGCCAATACGTTTTGAGTATAAATTCGGCCATTGGTATGCCCGCCTGCACCGTGCATAAAAACGCTGACGCCGTTTTCGGCAAGCAGCAATGCGGATAAAAGGAACCAGGGCAAGTGCCGCCGTTTACCTGCGTAGGATGACCAGTCCAGGTCGGCTGGTGATACGTCTAAAGGCTGAGTAAACGAATCGCGTGCTGCATGAACAAACCCTGCAAGTTCCTCTCTTGTTTCTTCTTTAACCCGCATTAACATCAAAAAAGCGCCGAGTTGAGACGGCAGCACTTCGCCGGCCATGATCATGCGCATGGCTTCATAAGCCTCATCACGGGTCAGTGCCCGCGTGCCTTTTTTACCTTTTCCCAGAATGCGGATAAACGGTGCAAATGGATGTTCTTCTTTGTCATAAGCCTGCATAGCCATCTTTATATGACCCTGAGCATTGGTACATAATGATCGACAAGAAGTCCGGCAAACATCAGCGTAATGTAAACGATGGAATAAACAAACGTTCGGATCGCGGTTTTATCGTCTTTGGTACGCATCATCAAGAGTGCAAAATAAATGAAACCCAGCCCCAAAGGAACGGCAAAGCCCAGATAAATAAGCCCGCTCATGCCCGTCAAATAGGGCAGCAAGGTGACAATCAGCAAAAGGATGGTATACAAAAGAATCTGCAAGCGAGTGAATTCAAGGGTATGCGTAACCGGCAGCATCGGAATATTGACCAGTGCATATTTTTCTCTTTTAGCGATTGCCAGCGGCCAAAAATGGGGAGGTGTCCAAACAAAAATGATCAAGACCAGCAGCAGGGCGTAAGGGTGTATCTCACCGGTAATGGCGCACCACCCCAATAAAGGTGGAGTTGCGCCGAATGCGCCGCCAATCACTATATTTTGGGGTGTCATTCTCTTGAGATAGCGCGTGTAGATGATCGCGTAGCCGAACATGGATAAAAAGGTTAGCACCGCGGTCAGCACGTTGACCCCAACTAATAGAATAACCATTGACGCCACGCCAAGAATGGTTGCGAAAACCAATACCTGATTAGGTTGTAAAAAAACCTGGGGTAAGGGTCGTTTAGGGTTGAGTTTAATATCAATTTCACGGTCGATGAAATGATTGACCGCAGCAGCCGATGAGGCGGCCAAGGCAATTCCGATGAGTCCCCAAAAGGCTAAATCCAGAGGCGGCAAGCCGGGCACAGCCAACAACATGCCTACAACTGCGGTAAAAAGCATTTCCGCTACGACATTTGGCTTGCAAAGGACCAGATAACTTTTCCAGAGGGGTGGCTGAATTATGGTCTCGCTATTCATTTTTTTAATCGATCTCAACGGGGTGATTTTGAAATAGAATACAGTGAACTATTGATTAATGAAATAGTCGGAAGCGCTAACATTTCTACAAAGAGGACGTTATGAAATATATAAAAATTTTGGGGCTCATGCTGGCCATAGGCGCATCATCAGTGAATGCCGAAACCAAAGTGCACGAGCATCAGCTTAAAAACGGCTTAAAAATTTTGGTGAAAGAGGATCATCGCTCACCGGTAGTAGTTTCCCAAGTCTGGTACAAGGTAGGTTCCAGCTACGAACCAAACGGTATCACCGGTATCTCTCACATGCTTGAGCATATGATGTTCAAAGGTACCGACAAACTGCAACCCGGTGAATTTTCGCGGATCATAGCGGCCAATGGCGGTAATGAAAATGCGTTTACTGGTAGAGATTACACGGCTTATTTTCAAACCATGGAAAAATCGCGGTTGCCGGTGAGTTTTGAACTGGAAGCCGATCGTATGCGCAATCTGAATTTGCTGGATGAAGAGTTGAAAAAGGAATTGCAAGTCGTCTATGAAGAACGCAGGATGCGCACGGACGATAATCCGAGGGCCAAGACGCAGGAACACTTTACCGCGATGGCCTATTCCAACAGTCCCTATAAAAATCCGATTATCGGTTGGCCGTCCGATATCGAGAATTACTCGATTGAAGATTTAAAAGCCTGGTATCAGCGCTGGTATGCCCCTAACAATGCGACCTTGGTGGTTGTTGGCGATGTTGAGCCTAAAGCCGTTTTCAGTCTGGCCGAAAAATATTTTGGCGAACTCAAACCCAGTGAAATTGTAGCCATTAAGCCGCAACAGGAAGTTCCCCAATTGGGCATCAGAAGAATGGTGGTGAAAGTTCCTGCCAAGCTTCCCTATTTGGTGATGGGCTATAAAGTGCCGGTGCTAAAGACTTCCGAGCATGAATGGGAAGCTTACGCATTGGAGGTCATGGCTGGCATTTTGGATGGCGGCAGCAGCGCACGTCTGGAAACCAATCTGGTCAGGGGCAAGCAACTGGCTGTATCGGTGGGGGCCGGTTATGGACTGGCGTCACGATTGGATGAATTGTTTATGCTGGAGGGAACTCCTGTACAAGGAAAAACTGTTAATGATTTGGAAGTTGCTTTGAAAGAAGAAATTGAAAAACTGAAATATGAGCTGGTGCAGCAAGACGAATTGCAGCGGATCAAAGCTCAGGTTTTGGCCAACGCTATTTACGAGCGCGATTCCATGTTCTATCAAGGCATGCAAATGGGGATACTTGAAACTGTTGGACTAGGCTGGCAAAAAGAGAATGAGTATGTCAAGAAAGTCAGTCAGGTTACTGCAGAACAAGTTCGGGAAGTGGCTCAGAAATACTTCAAGGATGATACATTAAGTGTCGCTTACCTTGATCCCCAACCGATTGCCGAACAGAAAACTGAAAAAACCAATGAGGGAGCCAACTGATGCGTATTTTTTTACTGTTAGTATTGATGACAATCAGTCCGCTGAACTGGGCTGCCGCAAAAATTGAAACATGGCAGACTCCCAAAGGCAGCCGCGTTTTTTACATTTATGCCCCGGATTTGCCGATGGCCGATATACGCATTACCTTCGATGCCGGGAGCGCCCGTGACGGCGCACAGCATGGGCTGGCCGCCTTGACCTCGGGTTTACTCGATACAGGAGCCGGCAAATGGAGCGCCGACGAACTGGCCCGGCGATTTGAAAGCGTGGGCGCCAATTTCGGTACCAGCGTGTCCAGAGATACAGCATCTTTATCACTGAGGACATTGACCGATCCGCCGTTGTTCGATAAGGCGGTTGAAACGATGAAAACCATTTTGATTCAGCCCGTCTTTAATCAGGCTGACTTTGAAAGGGAAAAAAATCGCACATTGGCGGCGTTAAAACACCGAGAGTCATCCCCCGCTGCTTTAGCCGACTTAACATTTAATAAAGTCGTTTACGGAGATCATCCCTATGCGCATTCTTCAGCCGGAGAAATTGAAACGGTTACCGCCTTGACTGCTGACGATCTTAAGAAGTTTTATAAGCAATATTACGTTTCCGCTAATGCCTTGGTCGTCATCGTCGGGGATTTAACCAAAAAACAAGCGGCCAAAACGGCCGAAGATTTATTGGCCGATCTGCCCGCCGGGCAAAAACCGACCGATATTCCCGAAGTCAGTTTGCCTAAGCATGCAAAGCTGCAGCATATTGAATTTCCTTCCACGCAAACCCATGTGTTGTCAGGATTACCCGGCATGCATAGAAAAGATGAAGATTATTTTGCGCTGTATGTAGGTAATCATATTCTGGGTGGCGGTGGTTTAGTCTCCAGACTGTTTGAGGAAGTACGGGAAAAACGCGGCTTGGCTTACGGTGCATCCAGCTCATTTGCGCCGATGTTTAGAAAAGGGGCCTTTAGCATGGGGCTGCAAACCCGTAATGATCAAACTCAACAAGCCCTGGATGTCATGACGCAAACACTGGCCGATTTTATTGAGACAGGACCGACAGAGGCTGAGCTTGATGCGGCCAAGAAAAATTTAACCGGTGGATTTGTGATGCGCTTTGATACCAACAGTAAACTGGCCGGTTATGCAGAAATGATTGGTTTTTATGGCTTGCCTTTGGATTATCTGGATACTTTTCCTGAGAAAGTGCTGGCGTTGACGGTCAACGATATTAAAGATGCTTTCAAGCGCCGTGTTAACCCCAAGTTACTGCAAACCGTAACGGTCGGAGAAGCCGTCAAAACGCGTGAAAAATAAAATCAGAATCATTGGCGGCGAGTGGCGAAGCCGCCAAATTACGTTTATCGATGCGCCGGGACTTAGACCTACTCCCGGCAGAGTCAGAGAAACGCTGTTTAACTGGTTGCAATACGATATACCGGGTTGCCGCTGCCTTGATCTTTTCGCCGGCAGTGGTGCTCTGGGCTTTGAGGCCGCGTCCCGAGGTGCTTCACAGGTGGTTCAGGTCGAGAATAATCAGGAAGCCTGTCGGCAGCTGCATGAAAATAGTGTTCATTTGGCGGCGCGTCAGATAAAAGTCGTCAATAGTGATGTTTTCCGTTTTTTAGCGGGCAATTCCGAACCTTTCAACGTTGTTTTTCTTGACCCACCTTTTGCTAAAGATATGGCCCTGCAAACCTGTCAATGGCTGGAAGATAAAAACTGGCTGACGAAAACGGCCAAAATCTATGTAGAGACGGAGAGTAATCTGGCGTTAAACGGATTACCGGACAACTGGCGCCTGCTCAAACAAAAAAAAGCAGGTGAGGTGGGTTATCAGTTGTTTGAACGAACCGGGTATGCATAGATTGACTCCTATCGGATCGAGCAGAGCACTGATTAGAAGTCCATCGGAACAAGATATTTCACTCCGAGTGATTTATGCCTTTTCCCGTAGAAAAAATCATTGCGGCGGTTGGTCAAAAAAGTGGCCTAACAAAAGCCGGCCCGGTTTTTTGAATATAACATTCACCTGCGATTGATCGGTAAGGCCAAGATGCGCCGTTCGATTTCATCCATCATTTGCAGATAGGCTTTTCCTTGCGTACCGCCATAGCGGCGCATCAATTCGGCTTCCGGGATAAATTCGGGTAAGTCGGAGGTCTTCGGCATAATATCGCTTTCGGTTACCGCTGCCAGTAGCGATTGTACTTGCCTTGCTTGCTGTTCGTCGGTGACGGCCAACTCGCCCATGAGCGTTCCGGCTCTATCGGCGGCAATATCGTTAAACGAAAAGCCGCTGCCGCCTTTCGAATCCTCTATTTCCTTGTACAAGCCCACGGCATCTGCCAATGGCGTACCAGCATAAGCGGCCAGTAGCGCAGAAACCAAATAGTGCTTGGTTAGGTCGTCGCGGTTCTGGAGCTTTACTGTTCTCCAATTGGGACGTGACCAGGTTTGGCTTTGAGAGATGAGTTTGCTCAAATTCTTTTGGTTAGCATAAAAAGCGAGCACCAATATGACTGCCCGGTTTTCTTTTATGGCCTCGCCGTTTTGACTGCGCTCTTTTGCCGCGCTAAACAGGGGCTGCATCAAGTCCGTCAGTTTAATAGGTGTACGGCTGGTTTGTGTCAACTCGGCCAAACGCCTTTGATAAAACTCAATTTGACTCAGTTCCTGAGGGGGGAGCATTACGCCGCTTAACCGGGCAGGCAAGTCAGTTCGCCATTGATACGTGATGACCAATTGCCGGTGTTCAAACCTGATATTTCTGACGGTTTTGTTAAATTCGTGCCAATCGAATAAGGTCTGACTATTCGTCAATACATAATTGACCCAGCTATTTGCTAAAAAGGCAGGAATAGGTAAATTACCCAGGCTCAAACTTTCAATCATCGGCAGTTTTTCGGTTTGCTTGATTTCTAGCCTGACATTGATAAAACGACCCAGCGGATTGGTGGGCAATGTGACCGTGGCTTCTACAATAGCCCGGCCTTTTTCGATAACCAGGCCCGCAACAGCCTGGGCATATTGATTTGCAAAATAATTGACGGCCAAATCCAGCTCTTCCTGCCGCAGCCTGGCCCTGACAACCGCGCCTGACCGTAACCGGCGGGGATCGTTCATTTGAATGAGTTGTTTGGCTCTGGCGATCCGTGCCGGTGACAAATCCGCCTGTTTTTTTAGTTTAGGCTCATCTTCCAATGCCAGGATAAGTAGGCCGGATAAGATGATGGGTAGAAGAATTACAGGCAATACGATCAGTTTTATCAGGTTCATGCTTAGCGTTATGCCTTGGACTTGTCGGGAGTTTTGGAATTATTGAATTAAGTGTGGCAAGTATAACGGTATGTTTCTATGTTGCCTGCCTCAACAGAGATTATTTGGAATCTCAAGCAGCTTAATAAAGACCCGGCCGAAACTCAGATGGGGTATTCCAAACGATAGACGGAAACGCACCGAATTTTTTGTTTCCTCTCCTGCTTATCCTGCGGTTTAATAAGGGCTTTATTGATATGTCTTGTAAATTGAATCGATGAACATCATACACGGTGGGTGGCAGCCTGAATCAAATGCTGATTTTATCCAGAATGGGCAATTTTATCTCTGGATTGAAAGCGATGAAGCAGTCAAGGCCAAAAAGAAAGCTACTTTTCATCCGCAACATCTTCATAATGAAGCGTTACTGATATTTTTGAGGGAAACGTTGGGTATTACGGCAGCTAATACCGACAGTGTGAGGCTGCAATCTATTTATTTGCCCAGTTTTCAAGGTGTTCCTTTACCATCGCCCGAATTGGGGCTGGATCTACCGAATGACGGCCCGGTTGAATTAGCCGAATTTCAAGTCTCTTGCTACCGGCTGCAGCAACCGGTTAAAGACATCAATCATATTCATTTTTTATGCTGTTATCAGGCGGCTAATACTCGAATAGGCAGCGACTTTTTATTCTGGTATTACTTTTCCCAATCCCTCAAAGATATTTTTTATAAGGATCGGTTCATCCCTGCGTTGATCGCTCACAACAACAGAGGCAAAACAGAACTTTACCGCAGCTGGAAAATCATTTCCCCTCACTATGAGGCGTTGATTCAACATGCTTTGCAACAGATTCCTTTAGCCTGTCATTTGGGATATGAGCCGGAATCGTTGTTACGCCATTTTTCGGAAGTCTGTATCAGCGGCATTCTAGAAAAGGCATTACACGATTTGCCGCAGGTATTTCTGAGCAAGATCAAAGATGAAGTGATCACCGATATCTTGTCAGTCCGCAACGCATTTAAACCGGTTTTTAACTTACCGGCTAAATTGCCTCCGGCATTGCAGCATTATGTCCAATGGCAACAAAGACTAAGCGGTAATGATCAAGAGCTGCTCTCTCAGTTAGGCTTGCAATTACACGAAGCGCCTGCTGAACAGCCTGATTCATGGCTTTTGGAGTTTTTTCTGAGCAGCACGCAAGACCCTTCGTTGAAGTGGGCGCTCAGTGAATTTTGGCAATACCCTCAAGACGATCATCCTTTGCTTTTCAATCAACTGGGCTCGCATATAGAACAGCAGGTTTTAACTCAGTTGGCGCATGCGGCCAAAATTTATCCCAAACTGTGGGCCGGTCTGGAAACGCAAACGCCTGAATCTGTGACTCTGACCTTGGATGAGGCCTTCGAGTTTTTGCAAGAACAGGCCTGGGTCCTTGAGGATGCAGGCGTAAAAATTATCGTGCCTGCCTGGCTGACACCCAAAGGCAGACAACGCGCCAAACTCCGGTTACAAACCGGCAGCAAAAGCAAAACCGGTTCAGCATCGGCCAAAAGCTATTTATCTCTGGATAACATGATTGAGTTCAGCTATGAGTTCGCAATTGGCGATCAATCGGTTTCGGTAGAAGAATGGCAGCAACTGGTTGCTTCCAAAGTCCCGTTGGTGCAATTTCGTGGTCAATGGGTGCAACTGGACCGCGAAAAAATGCAGGAAATGCTGGCGCTTTGGCATCAGCAGCAAAATGAACAGCAGCGCCTGTCGATTCAGGAACTTCTCAAAAAATTGGCCGAACAGGACGAATTTGAGGTCAATGTTGAGGACAGCTTGGCGAATATGCTGGAAAAGCTGAATGACAATAGCCAATTTGAGCCGATTGAAGATCCTGAGTTACTTAATGCAAAGCTGCGCGACTACCAAAAACGAGGCGTGGCCTGGATGCGTTATTTGGAATCATTGGGTTTAAACGGTTGTCTGGCTGACGATATGGGGCTGGGCAAAACCATGCAGGTGATTGCCAGCCTGGTCCTGGAAAGAGCCGGTGACAAAATAGCCCCAACACTCTTGGTTGCTCCTACCTCGGTGTTGGGCAATTGGCAGAAAGAGGTGGAAAAGTTTGCGCCGCATTTAAAAACGTTTATTCATCATGGAGGCGGCCGGGAAAAAGAGCGTCAAGCCTTTCAAAAGGGCAGCCAAGAGGTGGATTTGGTCATTACTTCGTATACCTTGGTGCGCAAAGACGCCGCGCTGATAAATGCCTGCACCTGGCAACGCATCGTTCTTGATGAGGCGCAAAATATTAAAAATCCTAAAGCGGCCCAAACCAAAGCTATTTTGACGCTGGATGCCCCACATCGACTGGCGTTAACCGGGACACCCGTTGAAAACAGACTCATGGACCTCTGGTCGATTTTCAACTTTCTCAATCCCGGCTATCTGGGCAAGCAGGCTCAATTTCGCAAGGTCTATGAGCTGCCGGTACAACGGGATAATGACGTCAAACAATCAGCCATACTTAAAAAGCTGATTCAACCCTTCATGCTGCGCAGGTTGAAAACTGACAAAAACATCATTAAGGATTTGCCGGATAAAATCGAAGGCAAACAATATTGCAATTTAAGCAAGGAACAAGCGTCGCTTTATGAGGCGGTGATTAAAGACGTTGACCGGCAATTGGATCAATCGGAAGGAATTGCAAGACAAGGTTTGATGTTATCCACTTTGATGAAACTGAAACAGATCTGCAATCATCCGATGCAGTTTTTACAAGACGGCAGCGCCTTTACCGCGGATCGTTCTAATAAACTGGAGCGCCTCGGCGATATGCTGGAAGAAGCCTTGGCCGAGGGTGACAGTGTGCTGGTGTTTACTCAGTTCACTGAAATCGGCGAATGCCTTGAACGTTATTTGCGCAGAGAGAAGCAGGTACGTACATACTATTTACACGGCGGTACTGCGCGGCAAAAACGCGAACAGATGATCAATCAGTTTCAGGATCCCGACATGCCACCTTCGGTATTTGTGTTATCGCTAAAAGCTGGGGGAGTGGGTATTACTTTGACTCGAGCGAATCATGTCTTTCATTTTGATCGCTGGTGGAACCCTGCGGTAGAGAATCAAGCTACTGATCGTGCGTTTCGTATAGGTCAGCAAAAAAATGTGTTTGTCCATAAGTTTGTTACGCTTGGGACTCTGGAAGAGCGCATAGACCAAATGATCGAAGACAAGCAAAAAATGGCCGACACAATAATCGGCAACGATGAAAGCTGGTTGACGCAACTCGATAATGACGCATTTAGAGCGTTGATTGCTCTCAATAAAAACAGCGTAATGGCGGACTAGATTATGAAAATCAGTAAAACATGGTGGGGACAACAATTTTTAGCGGCTCTTGAAAACTTTACCGATAGCGGACGTTTGGCAAGAGGTCGTTCGTATTCGACGGATAATCGAATCAAAACCTGGAAACTGGCAAAAGGAATTGCCAGCGCCACGCTTCGCGGCAACATCAATCCTTATTTTGGTGTGTACAAAGAGCCCACATATCACGTCAGTGTAAAAATGCTTCCGTTATCCGGAGCCCAATGGGAACAAGTGATTGCACTGTTCAGCCAAAAAGCGAGCGTCATCTCCAAACTCTTGATTAACGATATGCCTGAGTCGATCGAAAATGAATTCAAAGCGGCGGATACTCATTTGCTGCCGCAAAGTTACAAGGACTTTATTGTGCAGTGCGATTGTCCTGACTATGCGGTACCTTGCAAACACATTGCCGGAGTTTGTTTCCGTTTGGCACAGCAATTTGACCATAATCCGTTTTTACTCTTTGAAATGCGCGGCTTGTCACCGGAAAAACTGAGAAAGGAGTTACTCAAATCGCCATTGGGAAAAATACTGGCCCAGGGGCAAGAAACAACCCAGCCAAGTTTGATTCCGGCAGAGCATTTTTATACACAACCAAAACCGCAGGAATTACCCAAACAAATCACTTCCCACCAATTTTGGCAGGGTCAAAAGCCGCTACCCAAAGCCATTGAATCACCACAAGAAGCCTTGATTCCGGCACTTGTCATTAAGAAAGGCGGTGATTACCCGGAATTTTGGCAGAAGCAGACTTCGTTTATTAGCGTTATGGAAGATTTTTATTTACGCATGCGAAAACTGTGTTTGAGGGAGCTGTCATGATGAGCAATAAATCAGTTGTCCCGTTTCAGTCATCGATCGAATAGAGCTTGTCGAAGGGGGCTTGAAAGCTGGATGTTGTGATCGCGGCAGGCCGACTGCCTGGTAAAAACCGTAAGCTGAAACGATTAGCGAGATACTTCCTTTTCTCCGGACACAAACTGCATGACCTCTTGCCACCAGGGTAAATTGGGTGTCAGAGGCAGGGTGTTATGGCCCGCATTTTTGAATGACCAGAGTTGTTTACGATGGGGCAGAGAGTTGAACAGCTTCAAACTGTTCTTGTTGGGGATGATTTGATCCTCTTCAGCTATTAAAACTGCGGCATTCCCAGAATAATCATGCAAATTATTAACCGTATTGAATTTGTCGCGGATCAGCCATTTGGCCAGAAAAAACCAGTAATGGTGTTGGGCAACATTGGCCAGGCTGTCAAACGGGGTCATTAACACAATACCTTTTATTGGCACTTGGCCTGACTTTACAATAGCGCCGGCGACTCCGCTGCCAAGCGATTCACCCCACAGAAAAATAGGACCACCAAAGTCGTCTAGTGCCTTTTTTACGGTTTCAAGACCATTTGCGAGCAATGCCGGTTCAGAGGGCCCGCCCTCTCTGGCGCCATAGCCGGGATACTCTGCCAAAATGACACGATAATCGAGCTTTTCCAGTGCGTCAAAATAATAACTCCGGTCTACAGCCGAGCCTGCATTGCCGTGAAAGACGATGACCGTGCCTTTATAGTCTGAAACTGGCGATTTGGACATCAGCCCCAGATAGGTGTCAGTTGTCGGCCAAAGTTTCAAGTCAAGCTGATCTGCCAGTTCTTGTTGCCTAGTTGGTGAATGCTTCCCGGGGAAATAAATAAGACTGCGCTGTAACAAAAACACAACAAGGAGTAACAGCAGATAAGGCAGCAGAATCGAGAACATTCGTTTGATGACCGTCATTGGGATTGAATCGATTGAAAATTATAAATTTTTTTATTCCCCTCGCCTAACCGGCAATGCCGTTAAGTTAAGCGTATTTTGCAGGAACGGGCCATTTACGCGATCTAAGGTAGTTCAATCGTGGGCATGGCCCGTTCCTACGGTTACTTAATTTTGAAAAATGCAACGGCTTGTTGAAGTTGTTCGGCCTGACCGTTGAGCTCCTCTGCGGTTGCGGCCAGTTGTTCGGATGCCGCGGCATTCTGTTGGGTAGCATTATCCAGTTGCCGCATGGCCTCATTGATTTGACTGATTCCGCTGGACTGTTCAGTGGATGCGGCGGTGATTTCTTGTACTAAATCAGACGTTTTAACGATACTTGGTACCACATTATTAATCATCACACCTGCTTTTTCCGCAATCGAAACACTGTTGATGGCCAGTTCGTTGATATCCTGGGCGGTGATTCGGCTGCTTTCAGCCAGTTTTCTAACTTCTGCGGCAACGACAGCAAAACCTTTGCCGTGCTCTCCGGCAGAAGCCGCTTCTATCGCAGCATTGAGAGACAGTAGATTGGTTTTGTAGGCAATATCCTCAATCTGGCCAATTTTTTTGGCAATATTTTTCATCGCGCTTACTGTTTCATTGACCGCCTCACCTCCTTGTTTTGCCTCGCTCGCAGATTGGCTGGATATTTTTTCGGTTGCCATGGCATTTTCGGTGTTCTGCTGAACCGAAGACTGCAACTGTTCAATGGAGGCTGATGTTTCCTCTACACTGGCCGCTTGTTCGGTAGCCGCCTGACTCATTCCTTGCGCGGTAGCGCTGACTTGTTGTGATGCGCTGGATAGATTGTCGGAACCGGATCGCACTTCGGCGACAACTCGACTGAGTTGGTCGCGCATGTTACGCAGTGATTCGCCTAACTGACCCACTTCATCCTGGCTATGAATATCAATTTCTACACTTAAGTCGCCCTCAGCCACTTGTCCGACAATGCCCACTATCGTATTTAACGGTCCGGTAATACGCCTGGATATCCATAATGAAATCAATAATCCCAGGAAAGCTATTACGGATACGCCTATCATCAGGCCGATGAATTGTTCATTCATTTTATTAGCCCGTTCCATTTCAGCTTTGGCGACATCCTGCTGCAATTGCAGCAATAGCCTTTCATTGTCGGTAGCGGTTTTAAACAGCGGTATCGCTGTTTTTACCATATGCAGCGCCGCAGCTTCAAAATCATCTTTTTCCAGTAAATGCAGAGCGGACAATAAACCTTTTTTAACAAAGGCTTCACGGGACACCGAGAATTCTGCGGCTAATCGCTTTTCTTCCGGTGTCAGGTCTGTAGCCATATAGGCTTGCCAGATAGCACTGATCTTCTCAATATTGTCTTTTACAATTTGGATATGACGGTCGACATGATGAGTTGCCTCGTGCGTTTTTGAAACCGGCACTACGGGATCATGCTGAATAGCCAACAAAACTTCACGGGTATTGGTATTCATCAAATCCATGATTTCCCCCAGCTGAAGTGACGGAACCAATCGATCAGTGTAAACGGTTTGCAGCGATGCCCGCATGGCATTGTAACCATAGAGAGCAACGCTTCCTGTCAACAGAATCAATATCATGAGAATACCTGTAGACAACATGATTTTGCGGGCAATTTTTAGATTACTAAACCAATTCATTGCAGATTCCTTTTGTATTTTTATGATATGTATGCAAATGAACCAAGTATAGGTTGCAACATCAATCCATGCGATGTTGCATTTTTAATCTATTCAATGGATTTGGAATAAAGCCAGGAAAGTGGATTTGTTTAAGTTTTAAAGTTGCCTGTCCGCTAATAAACCCTCAACGGCAAAATTAATTTTAGCAACTAATCGCCTGCTTTGAATTGAGGGCGTAGATGCTTGATTTCAAAGGACACGTGAATACATCCCTGCACCTCTCAGCAACATATCTGTTGCAGACGGTTAGGGCGGTAGGATGCGGTGAGGCACGAACCGCATCTGTCGCGATTGATGCGGTTCCTATTGTCACCGCATCCTATGGGCTGAACGGATTTAAATGAAATAGTGTATGCGTGAGTTGTGGTGTAAAAGAAGCAAATGCAGGGTTTAGCTACTAGTAGGGATATTCACATTTTGAACGATGTAATTTGTTCATTTATTGCTTGAACTTAATACCTGTGGATAATGTTCCGTCTTTAAGTCCTCTATCAGCGTCATTGCCGCGTCGGCAATGTTCCGGCATGACAAAATCTTCTTCCGGATCGCATGGCAAACCCATAAACCCATGAGCGGCGCACCTACCATAAATATAATTTAATTCGTAACAAGATTTAGTCTGAGTCGATATATTAGGCTTAATATCTTTTTTAGTTTTAGCATAGCTCTCGGGCCTAGTTTTGATGATCTTCTTGTAATGTTTATGCTCGGGCTGATCTGAATAATAAACATGGCCCGAGGGATCAGTGAATTTGAAGATATCAGCATAAGTGCAGTATGGGGTTAACAAGGCGAACATTAAAATAATTTTTTGATTCATATTCAAGATTTTAGCTAATTCCGCGAAGGGAAAATGAGTCCACTATCATTGTAGTTCTCTAACTATTCTAAATCCAGTCGATGCTCTCACCCCAATTATGCGTCTTATGCGTCGTTCCCAAGCTCCAGCTTGGGAATGCCTACCTTCAAGCTCTGCTTGGTATTTTAATAGAGCAAAACGATAGGCAACAAAGCGTCTTTACCCGCATAAGCCCGCGCACTTGAATAACGCCAATGTTCTGGCAAGTCCACATAACCACGTTTGACAGGATTGTTATGAATGTAGGCTAAGCGTTGCATCAGCATCGTGTCATTATTCATTTCTTCCGGATGTGACCCTTCTTGCCAGAATTGATAGTGGCTTTCGGTTTTGTGCTTGCGTTTGTAATACGCAAAATAGCTAAGAAAAGTTGTTGCCTTGCGTTGTTCTAATAAATCGAGAATTTGTCTGGCAGTAAATGATTTGAATTGTTGGATGCGTTTGCTGTGCTGGCTACCGCTCGCAATAAAATGCAAGTGATTTTCCAAGATAACATAGGCATGGAGTCTGAAATCGGTGTTTTCCTGCAACCAAATGAAACTATCGAACAATAGTTGCACACTTTCCGGACGTGTGAAAACGGGTTGCCAGCCAGCAACCGTTAAGGTGTGGAAGTAAGGATAGGCTTCGTTCAGAATTTTATAGCGGCTACGTCCCATAGATTTAATTTGCCCAGAAGCAGATGTTCGTCAAGCAGAGCTTGAGGTTAGGCATTCCCACGCTGGAGCTTGGGAACGAGATAAGTGATTTTCCAAGATAACATAGGCATGGAGTCTGAAATCGGTGTTTTCCTGCAACCAAATGAAACTATCGAACAATAGTTGCACACTTTCCGGACGTGTGAAAACGGGTTGCCAGCCAGCAACCGTTAAGGTGTGGAAGTAAGGATAGGCTTCGTTCAGAATTTTATAGCGGCTACGTCCCATAGATTTAATTTGCCCAGAAGCAGATGTTCGTCAAGCAGAGCTTGAGGTTAGGCATTCCCACGCTGGAGCTTGGGAACGAGATAAGTGATTTTCCAAGATAACATAGGCATGAAGTCTGAAATCGGTGTTTTCCTGCAACCAAATGAAACTATCGAACAATAGTTGCACACTTTCCGGGCGTGTGAAAACGGGTTGCCAGCCAGCAACCGTTAGGGTGTGGAAGTAAGGATAGGCTTCGTTCAGAATTTTATAGCGGCTACGTCCCATAGATTTAATTCGCCCAGAAGCAGATGTTCGTCAAGCAGAGCTTGAGGTTAGGCATTCCCACGCTGGAGCTTGGGAACGAGATAAGTGATTTTCCAGGATAACATAGGCATGAAGTCTGAAATCGGTGTTTTCCTGCAACCAAATGAAACTATCGAACAATAGTTGCACACTTTCCGGACGTGTGAAAACGGGTTGCCAGCCAGCAACCGTTAAGGTGTGGAAGTAAGGATAGGCTTCGTTCAGAATTTTATAGCGGCTACGTCCCATAGATTTAATTTGCCCAGAAGCAGATGTTCGTCAAGCAGAGCTTGAGGTTAGGCATTCCCAAGCTGGAGCTTGGGAACGAGATAAAAACCCGACAGACGATTCGAACGTGCCAATGCAACAGCCCAACCAAAAGTAGGCGAAGGTTGGGTGAGATTGCGAACCGCACCAATCGCGAAAGGCGCTTTGCCGTTCCATTGCACCACGTATTGACCTAACCGGCGCTTGCGTTCCAGCGTTTTGCTGACGGCCTGACGCAGACAATCCAGCATGGCTTGCGTATCCGGACTGCATGATTGTTCCTGTTATAGATTGTGCAAGCTGCGCTGAACAAAAATTGGGGGTCACCCATTTTCTGCTTGGTGCTTGGCCACCGAGCGGCCAATGCTGTTTCAAATTTAGCTAAAGCCAATACACAACCTGGTTTTGTATTGCCCCAGAGCAACTTTTAACTGATTTTACGTTTAGTCCCTATATAAAAGAACAACCCAAATGCCAGGACTGCAGGCAGCAGATTCCGAGTCACCAGCCATTTCCAATTAGGTATTTGGGAGACATATCCCCAAAAGCGTTCACGATTAGTTGTAGAGAATTCATTGGGAAGAAAGCACGCTGTATAAGTGTAAAAAGAGCTGTCGAAAACAAAGCACTTAGCTCTTTCTTTGGTATAGGCCTGACTATGTTTTGTTTCTATACTGGAATCGTCAAAAACGGACTGGAGTACATGATAACCGGCTTTAAGTTTTTCGCTTATTTCGCCTGGATTATTGTCAAATGCAAAAGTGTAGTTTTCACCCGTTTGCAAAACGGAATATCGATAGACCTCGCCCTGGTTTTCGTAAACATATTCATCTTTGGCTGCGCGAGCTTCGGGGCAATAATTTATTGCATATACAAGGATCAGATGGCACAAATAAACCAAGACAGTTATCTTCCTTGGCTTAGCAGGCAATGACAAGCCAGCTTGCACATAAATTCGATTCATCGTCATGAGCTGAATTCCTCAGAGAATAAAGCAAAATTATGCTCTTCTTAGCCAAGAAAAACCTCATTTGTTTGAACACCAGACCTTACGAAGAAGGGATTTAGACACAGTTGTTTAGCACAAAACAGGGTCACCCATAAGCCTTGAACCTACTGTCCTTTGTGGTGTGTGATGATCTCTCAAAAACGGTCGTTTTTAGGAAGCTGATTTTTGTTTTAAGTGGTGCGTATTTGGTGCCATAATGGTGTATGGTAGATTTTTGAAAGGTCAGGCAATGGCAAGACAGAGCATATCCGTATCAGAGCCAAACGACGAATGGTTAAAGGCTCAAGTCGCAAGTGCAGAATACAGCAGCAAGAGCGAAGTTATTAACGACCTCATCCGACAGGAACGGCGGCGGCGGCTTGAAATCGAACATATCCGTTCCGAACTGATTAAAGCGGAACAGAGTGATTTTACAGACGAGCAGCCGGATGATTTATTAGCCAACTTCAAGGAAGAAGCACGGCAAGATGGGCTCTTATAAACTCTCGAAAAAAGCCCGCGCCGATTTGAAGAGAATCTGGTTATACGGTGTTAAAAGACATGGCATCCAGAGAGCCGATCAATATCATCAAGGAATGCTTGACCGCTTTGTGCAAATCGCAGAACAGCCTTATTTATATCAGGCCGTTGACTATATCCGTGCAGGATATAGGCGGAGTGTGTATGGTACCGACAGCATTTATTACCGGATCAATGGCGATATAGTCGAAATCATGGCTATCTTAAGTCATCAGGATACCGAGGACTGGCTATAACCCCGTTTCTCTTTAGCCGTTTGCAAGCGGTTTCTGCCTCGTTCCCAAGTTGGAGCTTGGGAACGAGATAATCAAAAGAGTAACTGTGCTTTTTGCAGTTTCTGCCGATAACATTACCGGTTTGATTAACGCTAAAAAGGAGCTTGCCATGCTGGATTCTGTTTCTTCCATTACTTCACTTGCAACGCAAATGTCAGTACAAAAAACGGGGCAGCAAGTTCAGCTTGCTGTGCTGAATAAAGCGCAAGATATGCAAGAGCAACAAGGGGAGGCGGTTTTGCAATTATTGGAATCGGCTTCAATACCTGCTGAAAGTATCGATGTGCATGCTTGAATAGACCTGTGCAATACTTTATTTGTTAGGTTATTCGCAAATCCAGCGAGGTAGGTACGGCTCATAGCTTTAATTTGATCAGAATCAGATGTTCGTCAAGCTGAGCTTGAGGGTAGGCATTCCCAAGCTGGAGCTTGGGAATGAGATGGTTTGGGAACGGGATATTCGAATTTCCGTTGATCCCGTTAGCTGTTTATCCAGCCAAACAGCTACTCCTGCCCTGCCAATAATTCTTCTTTTCTGCCTAGCTGTTCAATGATGCCGTCCAGTTGATCCAGGCTGGAATAGGAAATCACCAGTTTGCCTGAGCCGTTTTTCTTTTGGTTGATGGCAACCTGAGCCCCTAGTTTGGCCGTCAAGTCGTCTTGTAAGTTGAGAATATCGCGATCGGGTGTTTGAGCGGATTTTTTCTCGGTAGCATTTTGAATGTCTTTTACCAGACGCTCTGCAGCCCTGACACTCAAGCCTTGGCGGGCAATTTTATGTGCAGCGGCCACCTGTTCTGCGCCATCCAAGGCAAGCAAGGCTCTGGCATGGCCCATTTCCAGAGCTTTACTGCTCAAAAGCTTTTTGACTTCCGGGTGCAAATCCATCAGGCGCAATAAATTGGTGATGGTGGTTCTCGATTTGCCGACCGCATCGCCTATCTGTTGGTGAGTGAGCGAAAATTCGTCCAGCAGTCTTTTAAGCGCTTCCGATTCTTCCAGAGGGTTTAAATCCTCTCTTTGGATATTTTCAATCAAGGCAATAGCCATTGCTGATCGGTCGTCAATCTCTCTGACAATGACCGGAATATCCTGCAAACCGGCTATTTGCGCGGCGCGCCAGCGGCGTTCTCCGGCGACGATTTCGTATAGATTTTCACCCGTTTTGCGCAAAACTACCGGCTGTATTACACCTTGGGATTTGATTGAATCAGCCAGTTCCTGCAGTTTTTCCGGATCAATGTCTTTTCTGGGTTGATATTTTCCGCGCCGCAACCATTCAATCGGTAACGATTGGATGGCGTTTGATTTTTCCTGAGAGGCCGTATTATTGGATGCTGGCATTTCACCCAATAACGCATCCAAACCCCGGCCAAGACCGCGTTTTTTAATCATAGTCGCTTATTCTTCCTTCTCTTTTCGAATGAGTTCGCCAGCCAGTGCAATATAAGCGACGGCGCCGCGTGATGCTTTGTCATACATAATGACCGGTAATCCGTGGCTTGGGGCTTCCGCTAAACGAATATTTCTGGGAATACAGGTCCGGAACACTTTATCTTTAAAATATTCCAGCAATTGATCCGACACATCCTTGGTCAGGCGGCTGCGATTGTCAAACATCGTTCTCAGTATGCCTTCCAGGTGTAATCCGGGATTGACGGTCTGAATGTTTCTGAGTGTCGACATCAGTGCCGATAATCCTTCCAGTGAATAATATTCGCATTGCATGGGAATGAGTACGCTGTGAGCCGCCACCATGGCATTTAGCGTCAACATGTTCAAGGCCGGAGGGCAATCAATCAGTATGTAGTCAAACTGATCTTTGATGGGCTCCAGTGCTTCGGCAAGCCGTCTTTCGCGGTTTTCAGCACTCATTAACTGAACTTCGGCAGCCGTCAGATCGGAATTGCCTGGGATGATTGAAAAACCGCATTGCTTTTGTTCAATGATGGTTTCGCTTGCGGGTATTTTGTCCAATAACAAATTGCAGCTGGAATATGCCACATGTTCTTTATCGACACCGCAGCCCATAGCGGCATTGCCTTGCGGATCTATATCAACCAGCAGGACTTTTCGTTGTGCCATGGCCAGCGCGGCAGCCAAATTGACGCTGGTGGTTGTTTTTCCGACCCCGCCTTTTTGATTAGTGATAGCAATTATTTTTCCCACTAGAGGACCTCTGCAAGTGTGGCCGTTTCAATTTGAACCAGGCACCGTTCGGCCGCAAGCCCCGGTACTACCAGCGGTATTACCTTTGTCTTGGCTTTGACGGCGGCCAGTTCCTGTTCAGGATGCTGGCCTTTCATGGCCAACAAGACCCCATCATCAGCCAATAAATGAGCAGTCAATGAAATCATTTCGGATAAGTGTGTAAACGCGCGTGTAATGACGCAATCAAACCTTTCTTCAGGCTGATAGTCTTCGACCCGGCTATGGTGGATAGAAACATTTTTTAGCTTAAGCTCCAGTATCGCCTGTTGCACGAAACGGGTTTTCTTGGCGTTGCTATCCAATAACGTAAAATGGTATTCAGGCAAACAAATGGCCAAGGGCAGTCCCGGTAACCCTGCCCCTGTCCCGCAATCTATGATGCGAGTGCCTTTGACGTAAGGAAGAATGGACAGGCTATCGAGCAGATGCACGGTGACCATTTCATCCTTGTTTCTGATGGAGGTCAGATTATAGGCCTTATTCCATTTTTCTATCAGTCGAATAAATGCTAACAACAGATCAATTTGCTGTTCGCTGATTGACAAACCCAGTTGATCCAGGCCTGAAACAAGGTTTTTTCGACAAGACTCCATCAGGCGCTTTTCTTTTTAAGATGGACTAACAATAACGAGATCGCTGCCGGGGTGATGCCGGGAATGCGAGAAGCCTGGCCTAGCGTTTCCGGTTGCTGCCGGATCAGTTTTTCGCTCACTTCGTTGGACAGTCCGGAGACGTCTTTGTAATCCAGGCTTTTGGGTAGCTGTAAATGATCGTAACGCCGAGCCCGGTTGATTTCTGTTTGTTGCCTGTCTATATACCCGGCATATTTGGCTTTAATGGCAACCTGTTCCGAGACTTGCTCGTCAATGTCACCCAGATTCAGGAAGCTCAGTAATTGCTGAATTTCAACTTCAGGCCGCCGCAGTAAGTCCATCAGATTGGCTTCGCGCAGTAACGGCTTATTCCAGAAAGCTTCCGCTTGCCGACCTGCTTCCGTGTCCGGTCTAATCCATTTTTTGGACAATTCAACCTGCAGCGTGTCAATAGCTTGCCGTTTGGTTTCGAATGCAATCCAGCGTTCATCATCTACCAAACCTAATTCGCGGCCTTTATCCGTCAGCCTGAGGTCAGCATTGTCTTCTCTCAGTAACAGGCGGTATTCGGCGCGGCTGGTAAACATTCGGTAGGGCTCTTGCGTGCCGCGCGTAATCAGATCATCGATCATTACGCCCATGTAAGCTTCATCGCGTCCGGGGCACCAGGCTTCCAGATCTTTGGTTAAGCGTGCCGCGTTCAAGCCTGCGATCAAGCCTTGAGCCGCCGCCTCTTCGTAGCCGGTGGTGCCATTGATTTGGCCGGCAAAAAACAAACCATCCAGATGTTTGGTTTCGAGTGAGCTTTTCAGGTCTCTTGGATCAAAAAAGTCATATTCAATGGCATAACCCGGACGAATGATTTCGGCATTTTCGAAACCGATCATGGAGCGAACCAGCGCATATTGAACATCAAAAGGCAGGCTTGTCGATATGCCATTCGGATAGACTTCGTTGGTATTAAGCCCTTCCGGTTCGACGAAAATCTGATGCGAATCACGATCGGCAAAACGGACGACCTTGTCTTCTATGGAAGGACAATAACGGGGACCTATGCCTTCGATAATGCCGCTGTACATGGGCGAACGATCCAGGCCCGAGCGGATGATGTCGTGTGTCTGGTTATTTGTCCGGGTGATGTAGCAGGGAATTTGAGCGGGGTGTTGATCGCGTCTGCCCAGGAAAGAAAACACCGGGACTGGATCGTCGCCGTGTTGCTTTTCGAGTTTGCTGTAATCAATGGTTAGTCCGTCGATGCGCGGAGGCGTGCCTGTTTTCAGGCGATCAACACGAAACGGCAGTTCCCGTAGGCGTTCTGAGAGCGCAATGGATGCAGCATCACCGGCACGGCCGCCAGCATAGTTTTGCAAGCCGATATGAATTTTTCCGCCTAAAAACGTACCGGCTGTCAACACGACGGCACCGGCATGAAAACTGAGCCCCATTTGGGTGATAACGCCGACCACGCGGTTGTTTTCGACAATCAGATCAGCAACGGTTTGCTGAAACAACGCCAGATTAGGTTGATTTTCCAGTGCTTTCCGTATCGCAAGTCGGTAAAGGTTTCGGTCTGCCTGCGCTCGCGTGGCTCTGACAGCAGGGCCCTTGCTGGCATTGAGGATACGGAATTGAATGCCCGACTCATCAATGGCGCGGGCCATAATGCCGCCTAACGCATCGATTTCCTTGACCAAATGCCCCTTACCTATACCGCCTATGGCTGGATTACAACTCATTTGTCCCAAAGTTTCGAGATTTTGAGTCAGCAATAACGTTTGGGCGCCGGTACGCGCAGCAGCCAGAGCGGCTTCTGTTCCGGCATGTCCGCCACCTACCACAATTACATCGAATTTTTTATTGAATTTCACAAGCGTCTTACGGTCAGATAAAATGTTATTTTAATTTGTAACGACTGGTTATCCAAGAAATCCTTTATCTATCAGGAGTATCCCCGATGAAAAAATGCAAGAAAATCCCGCCAACCGGCAATGAGGTGGTTTTGAACTTAGTCGCCAAACATGCGCGAACTTTTAATAAAGCCCATGTTTTTCAGGATAAAACCAAATACAGCCGCAAAGCCAAATATAAAAATCAGGAGCCTTTACCCATAGCTAACAATGTTATCGGTAAAGGCTTCTTGCATTGGGTGCAATCATAATTACACAGGATTATTCTTCGGATTTTTCAGCACAACGAACGCATAAACGGGCAAATGGCACTATTTCCAGGCGCTCTTTAGCGATGTGTTCTCCACACGCCTCGCAATTTTCATAATGTCCCTGTTCAAGCTTTGCTATTGCGCGATTGACCTGATCAGTTTCAGTGCGGGTTGAATTGCCCAGATAATCTAAAACTTCATCGTTTTCAACGGGTATCGCTTGTTCTTCTGAATCTTTGGCTAACGGTTCCTGGGTATGTTTAACGTCATCGGTAATTCTTGCCAAACGATCATCAAGTTCTTCCAGCATATCGATTAATGTTGAACGAATATCGTCGGATTCTGTCACTGGGCACCTTTTAACTCTTGTTATTTCCTGATTAGCAAGATGTTTTCAGCTAAATTCATAAGCCCGTCATGCCCGTCTTGAAACGGGCATCCAGTGCCATGGAGGGTAAGCTTCGAGCTATCCCTGTAGTCTGGATTTCGGCAATCCCCCGGCATTCCCTGACCGGGGCAGGCTCTGCCGAAATGACGCAGCCGACTACGAATGGAGAGTTAAAGCTGAAACATTTTTATAATCAGGTGTCTTTTAAATCCATCTTTCTGGCAGCCCCTATAACGGCTGCCGATTTAAGTTCCTGACCAAAGAGGATACCACAGGCTTAACGAGTAAGTGAGTTTCGATTTTAAAATTAATCCGGCAGAAAAAAGACAAACAGGGCCCAGGAATAAGCGGTTTTTCTTCATCCTGCTATAGTCAATAATTAAAATTAAATCCTATCTGAGCGGTGGCGCTGTGACCTGTTTTGCAGCATAGAATCGTTATCGTGGACCCGTGAATTTATGCATACACTCATTAATCAATTACTATCCCGTGCCGATCAGATCATCCTCGGCAAGTCTCTTCAGGTTCGTTTGGCTGTTTGCTGTCTGTTCTGCAAAGGGCATTTACTGATTGAAGATATTCCGGGAGTAGGCAAAACCACTTTGGCTCATACGCTGGCAATTTTGATGGGTATGAATTATCAACGCATACAATTTACCAGTGATTTGCTGCCTTCCGATATTATTGGCGCGTCTATTTTTGACGTTGATAATCACACGTTCAAGTTTCATCCGGGCCCCATTTTTAACCAGATGGTGCTGGCCGATGAAATCAATCGCTCAACGCCCAAATCGCAAAGTGCACTGTTAGAGGCGATGGAAGAGCAGCAAGTGACCGTCGAAGGCAAAACTTACCCGCTGCCCACGCCTTTTTTTGTTATTGCAACGCAAAATCCTTCTCATCAATTAGGCACATTTCCATTGCCTGAATCTCAACTGGACCGTTTTTTGATGAGGATAGAACTGGGTTATCCGGATCATCAGGCCGAACGTGAATTACTGAAGGGGCGTTCCCGGCGAAGTCTGATTGAAAAGCTGACCGCGCATATGTCGGCTGAACAGCTTTCCGTCATTCAGCAAAAGGTCATTGAAGTGCATGTGTCCGACGCTTTGCTGGATTATCTGCAAGGCATCATCGCATACACGCGCATCAGCTCGGATTATGCTGCCGGTCTCTCGCCCAGAGCCGGAATTGCCTTGCTTCATGCCGCCAAAGCCTGGGCGTATATGGCCAACCGTGATGCCGTTCTGCCTGAAGATGTACAAGCTGTATTGCCGTCTGTGGCGGGACATAGACTTAAAGCTGGCAGTCACGATTCACAGGCTATCGTTGCGCCCATTCTTGAAAATGTCCCCGTGTTTTGAATACGCTCAGTTTAAAAGACCGTTTTCGTTTCAGCCGGTTCTTTCGTGGCGAGAAATCGGTTGATGGGCCGATTGAGCTCAATCAACGGCGAATCTTTATTTTGCCGTCAGCTCCCGGATTCGGTTTTGTCATTATTATTTTGCTGTTGTTGTTGATCTCATTTGTTTACAACAATAACTTGGTCTATTTGCTGACCTTTTTACTGGCCAGCATTTTTTTTGTCACCATATTACATAGCTATCAATCACTGTCCGGGCTAGTATTGCAACAAGGACAGAGCGCACCGGTATTTGCAGGAGAAGACGCCGCCTTTGACGTGCTGATTTACAATCAAACTGCAACGGCCAGAACGCAGGTGCAATTGTCGCTGGAAAGTACCCTAAGCCTTGATATGGCGCCCTTCAGCAACAGTCAGGTAAGACTTCAATCCCGGACATCGCAGCGTGGATGGCATTATGCGAACACAATTACCTGTTTCAGTTATTACCCGCTGGGCTTATTCAGAGCCTGGTCACCGCTAAGATTTAATTTCAAAACGCTGGTTTATCCCAAGCCCTGGCAATATCCACTGCCTTTACCTCAAACACTGAGCGGAGCAGCCATTTCAGGTATCACCAAACGTGGTGTTGATGACTTTGCAGGTGTTCAGACCTATTACCCGGGCGCCTCGATTAAAAGTATTCACTGGAAGGCGTTTGCCAAACAACAAGGTTTATTGGTCAAGCAATACAGCGGCACACAAGGTTCTGAGTTATGGCTGGATTACGAAGCAACGTCAGGATCAGTGGAAGAAAGACTCAGTCAACTTTGCCGGTGGGTTCTGGATGCCGAACAGCAGGGATTGATTTATGGTTTGACCGTCCCTGGAATTCACCTACCGCCCGATCACGGCAAAACCCATCAGTTAAATTGTCTGGAAGCGCTTGCGCTCTTTTAAAATAAGCCGACTATGGATGTTCTAGCCAACCGTACCCTCTTTGTCTTCTTGCTGACTGCCATCGGTTTGATTGCTTTGCCGCACAGCAACCATCTCCCCGGCCCTTTGGTGATTTTTTTCTTTATCATGCTGTTCTGGCGGTTTATAGGGATTTGGTATCAACGCTGGCTACCTGGGAAAATTTTACTGTATGCGCTTACTTTTACCGGTCTTGCCCTGCTTTATCAGCAACATTTAGGTTGGTTGGGGCGAGACCCCGGCACGAGTCTTTTCATGACGGCGCTGTCGTTAAAACTGATGGAAGTCAAACGCCAGCGCGATATCTATTTAATCGCTTATCTCGCCTTCATTGTTGCCGCTTCGCAGTTTCTTTATGAACAAAGCATCTTCATGGCGGTTTACATCGTTTTTGTCTGCAGTGTGTTGTTGGCTGCAATGGTCATGATCAACAGTCGTCAAGCCGATATTAAGACGTCACTCAAAAAGGCGATGACGATTTTGATGCAGGCCTTGCCGTTGACATTGATCATCTTTGTCTTTTTCCCACGGGTAGAAGCTCCCCGGTGGCTGTTGTTTGAAGACCCGAACAGAGCGATGACTGGTTTGAAAGACAGCATGGAACCAGGCTCTATCAGTGACCTGGGGCTTTCTGATGAACTGGCATTCCGGGTCAAATTTACAGGCAATATTCCGCCGGTTGCCTCGCTTTACTGGCGGGGGCCGGTCTTTTCTTATACGGACGGCAAACGCTGGACGCAAGGACGTCATCAGGGCTCGGGTATGACGCCATCAGTTCCTGAATTTAAAGGCGATGTCTACCGTTACACGCTGTTAATGGAACCGCAAGACAAGCCCTGGATTTATGCTTTGGACATGCCCACGGGGTTTTCGGACGAGCTTTTTCAAAATGCTGATTATCAAATGTTGACGCGCAAAGCGCCAGATAAACGCAGTGAATATCAGCTGACATCCTCGCTTTACTATAATACGGGATTATTGCAGGAAGATGAGTGGGTAAGAAATACCCAGATTCCGGGTGCTGCATCACCCAAAATCAGACGCTTGATTGCAGATTTACAATCCGGCACGCAGTTAACGGAACAGTTTGTCGGCAACATAATGCGGCATTTTAGAGAAGAGCGATTCAGCTACACATTGAGACCGCCGTTGATGGAGAATAATCCGGTAGAGACCTTCCTTTTCGAAACACGCACCGGTTTTTGCAGCCATTATGCGGCCGCCTTTGTCTACTTGATGCGTGCGGCTAATGTTCCTGCTCGCGTGGTGACCGGTTATCAAGGCGGCACGTTAAATGAAGTTGGAGGATTTTTGGAAATCAGGCAGGCCGATGCGCATGCCTGGGCTGAAGTCTGGATTAAAAGCCGAGGTTGGGTGAGGTATGACCCGACCGCAGCCGTTGCCCCGGAGAGAATCGATCAAACCAGTTATTTTCAGCAACAGTTTGGGGATGAACTGGCTCATTTGGTACCGCGCCGCAATTTGCAAGGATCTTTCGAGTGGTTAAAAACAACGCGCGAGCTTTGGCGTAGTCTCGATTATTCTTGGCAGCGCTGGGTCATCAACTACCATTCGGCTAATCAATTGAAGTTTTTGGCTTCTTTGGGCATTTCCGGTCTGAACAAAATGATGTACTGGCTGATCGCCGGGATAGTGGTTTTTACGGCGGTATTGAGTGGGTATTTGTTCTTGCAAAGGCAAAAGCCCAAGGATAAAGCGCTGCAACTATACGCTCAATTCTGTAAAAAAATGGCAGCAACAGGTTTGGTTATTAGAGCCGGTGAGGGACCTCAGGATTTTGCCGGACGGATCAAGTCAGTTTCTCCGGAACTTGCCGGGCCTGTGGATAGGATTACCGGTTTGTTTATCCGGCATCGCTACGGAAAAAAACCCTCCGCTAGGGATATTAGCTTGTTGAGATCGGCTATTTCCGAATTACGGATTAAAAAGGGCTGCAGTGCAAAGGCGAAAAGCCAGTCTCATTTTTAGTCTATAATTCAAGCCGTTACCTAACCTCATCATAAAGGCATACAAATGTTTGAATGGTTAAATGCTCACATCGCTTACTGGCATTGGATTGTGCTGGGATTCGTTCTTGCTTGCGGTGAAATTCTGTTACCCAGCTTTATTCTGCTGTGGTTCGGGCTCAGTGCGGTCGTAGTGGGCGCACTCTTGTTTTTCGTGCCCATGCCGTTATCGGGTCAGTTGCTGCTGTGGGTCATCCTGGCTTTGATCAATGTTTGGGTCTGGTTTAAATGGATATCGCCTAGTTTTAAAACAAAATCATTGTCGGGCATGGCCAAAGAATCAATGATTGGTCAGACCGGCCTGGTTATCGAGTGTAACGGCGCTCATGCGGGCCGCGGAACCTTACGGTTTACTATCCCTATTCTTGGGAATGACGAGTGGCAATTCATTTGCGAAGACGCTGTGGAGCCAGGTAGCCGGGTGGTTGTTCGCGATATTTCAGGTAATACGCTGATTGTCAGCGCATCCAAATCCAATTCAAACACTGTTTAATTGAGGAGCATCAAATGGAAGGTTTATATATTGCTGCAGCATTTGTCGGCTTGGTCGTTATCACTGTTTTCAAGGGTGTCCGTGTCGTTCCCCAGGGATACAAGCACATTGTTCAGCGGCTGGGAAAATACTACTGCACATTGACGCCGGGATTGAATTTTATTGTGCCTTATATCGATTCAGTAACGCACAGGATAACGACCAAAGATATCGTGATGGATATTCCAGCTCAGGAAGTTATCACACAGGATAATGCGGTCATTGTGGCTAACGCGATTGCCTATATCAATATCGTTTCGCCGGAAAAAGCGGTCTACGGTGTTGAAGATTATGAATTGGCCATACAAAAGCTGATACAGACTGCACTGCGGGCTATTATCGGAGAAATGGCTCTGGATTCCGCGCTTTCTTCCCGGGACATGATCAAGGAGAAGTTGAAAGCCGGAATTTCAGATGACATTTCCGACTGGGGTATTACGCTGAAAACCGTAGAAATTCAGGACATCAATCCTTCAAAAACCATGCAGGCTTCTATGGAAGAACAAAGTGCCGCAGAAAGGCAGCGCCGGGCTGCTGTAACACGAGCTGAAGGCGCGAAACAGGCCGCCATTCTGGAAGCAGAAGGCCGTCTTGAAGCGTCGCTGCGAGATGCAAAAGCCAAGGTGGTATTGGCCGAAGCCAGTGCCCGATCAATTGAAAGCGTTACTGCTGCCGTTAAAGACAACGAATTGCCGGTTACCTTTTTATTGGGTGAAAAATACATTGAAGCGATGCGCCAGCTGTCTGAATCGGATAATGCGAAGACCATCGTGCTGCCTGCCGATTTGTTGCAAGCAGTCAAAGGCATGATGGATAAAGTCAAATAATGGCCCTTTCAAAAATGGGTTTACCTCAAAGGTCAAATGCCCTTTGAGGTAAATACGATCTTCTGCTTAAAATATTGAAGCGACTTTGACGCTGTTGTTGGTGGGGTTTTGCAAACGGACACAGAACTGGTTTTGAACATAAACAGCAACTGTTGAGTCTGGCGCTCAACAGAAGTTATCTTCGGCCCTTAGGCAGCATCAAGCGGTTAATGACCCGGTTTTTAAATGACAGGAGCAGACGAAAGCCAAGCAACAAGATGATGATCGACAAATAGAACAGCGGTTCAGCGAGATTGCCTTTGAGTTGCCAGAAATAATGCATAATCGCTGCACCGGCAGCAAAATAGATAAATCGGTGAAGTTTTTTCCAGTCTTTCCCCATCAGTTTGACGACCCATTTTGGCGTGGTGACCGCTAGCGCCAGGATGATCAAATAGGCGGCAATACCAAACCAGATGTAGGAGCTTTCGAGAATGTCGGTAGCAATAATAGGCCACACCAGGTAATGATCCAGGACTAAATAGGCCAGCAAATGCAGTGTTGCGTAAATAAATGTAAACAAGCCAAACATCCGCCGGTATTCGGACATGCCTCGCCAGTTCGTCATGGTTTGTAAAGGTGTTATCGCCAGAACAATACACAGAAAACGCAGAGACCAATCTCCAAGCCGGATGTGCACTGCCTGAACGGCATTGCCCCCCAGATTATCCAGAATGATATCCAGCAGTAGCCAGAGTAAAGGTATCCAGCAGGCAATCAAGATACCCGGCTTCAATTGGTTGAATTTTATCATTTTCAGAAAAAATGCTGCAAATTCATGTCTTTATAAAGTCCCGCGACTTGCTCGCCGTAACCGTTAAACAATTCGGTTTCACGGCGCGGGGTAAAAAAGCCGCTTCCTAATAGCCGCTCGCTGTTTTGACTCCAGCGAGGGTGTGGAACGTTTGGATTGACATTGGCATAAAACCCGTATTCCCCGGGTGCAAATCGATTCCAGCTTGTAGTGGGCGCTTTTTTTGACAATTCGATTTTGACAATGGCTTTTATACTTTTAAAACCATATTTCCAGGGCACCACCAAACGTAAGGGCGCACCATTTTGTTTGGGCATCGTATCGCCGTACATGCCGACCGCCAGCAGCGTGAGCGGATGCATTGCTTCATCGATGCGCAAACCTTCAGAATAAGGCCATTCCAGCAGGGTGTCTTTCTTTTGTCTGGGCATGATTTCCGGTTGGTAAACCGACGTAAATTTCACAAATTTGGCGGTCGATAAAGGCTGGGCCTTTCTCAATAAATCTCCCAGCGCAAAGCCAACCCAGGGAATGACCATTGACCAGGCTTCCACACAGCGAAACCGGTATATATGCTCCTGTAATGTCTGCTGTCTAAGAATATCTTCCAGATAATAGGTGCCCGACTTTTCCACTTCACCGCTTATTTCTACCGACCAAGGATCGGTAGGCAATTGTTGCGCTAACTTAGTTGAATCATGCTTGTTATAAGAAAACTCATAATAATTGGTGTAGTTTTCTATGATTTCTGAGGGCGTTGTGATCAGTTTCGCCGATAAATTGCTTTCCGGTACGTTGGCCCAGCGGGGTTTGTTGCCCGCCACAACCGGACCGATACCTGACCCCATGGCCGTTAACGCGACCAAGGCTTTAATTATTTTGCGTCTTTCCTTAAATACATGCGGATCGGTAATTTCGGAGGCAGGAATTGTTTTTTTAGTTTTTATTATCATGAATGTGTACCTGGAATTCGGCACTAGCAATTAACCCAATAAGAACAGAAGTAATCCATTGCAAATCGTTCGCGCTGAGCAAAGTCAAAGGATGCGCTGCCTGCTGCAGATTGATCAGTCTTTCTGAATACAAAGCTGCCGTTAGTCCTTGAAAGGATCTCAGGAATAAAGGATGTTCAGAAGAATCTACTTCTCTCTTTTGTGGATTAAGCCTGTCCGTTAATTATTTTTTTCCTTTAGGAATCCAGCCCAGCAATTTTAAAATTTTTCTTTCCGTTATGAAGGCCAGTGAAAACAGCTGGATGAAATTTTCAGCTTCGATGATATCCAGGCCTATATTGGCTGGAACCATTTCTTTTCGGGTTCCAAAAATTCTATCCCAAATTGAAAAAACGATGCCGTAGTTACTGTCGTGTTCAGACCTGAGTGTCGAATGATGCGTTCTGTGTAACGAAGGGGTGATAATGACTTGCGAGAGTTTTTCTTCATTCGGTACTGCAATATTGGCGTGATGAAAGAAGATAAAAAACATTTCAAAAATTTCAATGGATAATATCAGGAAGGCGTCCACACCAAACAGGATGACAAACAAACATTTGTAGCCAATTTCGAGTAATAAATCGAAAACGTGAAAGCGGAATCCGGTGGAAACATTAAAGCTTTTATCGGAATGATGAATTTTATGAAAGCGCCATAAAAATTCGTTTTTATGACTTAACCAATGCCACAGATAAATGGCCAAATCATAAAAGGCAAACGCCAGCAGCCATTTCAAAGGGCCTTTATCCAGATCGCTCAAAAGGCCATGCGATGCAAATTGCTGGGCGACAATAAATAATGAGGATGCTTTCAATACCGTCAATATGAGATTATTGACCAGAAAGGCTGTTGTATTGGTAACGAAAGATTCTTTATTTACCTTCATCGGGAAGTGGCGGAAGGGCTTGCGTTTCTCAACAATTAATAACACAAGAAAAGCGAGCATTGCGAGACCAAACAAAGTTTGATTAATTAGCATACCGGAATCAGCCGCGGCACTTGTACCATCATTCATGAACTAACACCTTCTCAATATCTCGTTGAGGTCATTGCTGGGCACCTTACTTACCCGGCATTGCGTTTATCAAATCATTCAGTTCTTTAATCTCATTAGTGGCATTGACTTGCTCGGTTATATCGTATTGCACCCCCAGGTAATAGATAACCCGGTTTTTTTTATCAAATAGCGGTGTGATCTTTAATCGGTTATGAAACAACGTTCCGTCTTTTTTATAATTTCTCAATGTTACTTCAATTGCTTCATGCTTATTCATCGCTTCGGCAATTTGAAAACGTGCCTCTTGATCCCTATCTTTACCTTGTAGAAAACGGCAGTTATGACCAATGATATCTTCTTGTGTGTAGCCTGTTAAACGCTCAAAAGCTTTGTTCGCATACACAATGGGAGCGTCTTCTAAATCCGGATCTGCCAATGTGACGCCGTTAACACACTCATCTAATATGGCAGAAAGTACTTGTGGAATTAATCCATTATCTTTTTCAACAATGAAGGGCATAACTAAAACTCCGGTCTTATAATTATTTTTTTAAAATCAATGGGATTGGTTTATCAGTAGATTTTTTATATTTTCAACGGTGTTTTCAGCTCCATCTTCAATGGCGATGCGTATCAATTTTTGAAATGGCCGCATAAAAAACTCCAGCTCCAACAATTCAAAACGAAAATTTAAGCGGGTATGCTTATTTTCGGTATTGTTTGTCAATAGATAATTATGTTTGTAAGGAGCATTTAATCCTTTGAAAATAAGTTTGAAGACAGGCGTAAAATCTAAAATCTCGAATATGGATTCGACTCTTTCACCGTTCTCATCCCGCACCTGTTTGGCTCTTGCACCTTTAAAAACCTGTTTACCATCCAAGGGTTCAAAGTCAACCAATTCAACCGCCCATTTCGGATAATTGTCAAAAAAATGCTCACCAATGAACTCGAAAACCTCATCTATCGGTTTATCAATTTCTATGCTTGCCTCGCCAACAATAGGCTTAGTGGTATCAAAAGGTAATTTGGTTTGCATCTCGCTTCCTAGGATTTTGAATAACTGACTTTAATAATTAAGGGTAATTGTGTTTTGAATAGTTCAGCTTTCTAAAGCTTCATCGAAACCTTGGCCTAGATGTTTTTATTGGCTCGTATGATAATTTTTTTTAATTTGTGGCCGGGAGTGTTTGAGATCCACTTGCTTTTTAAGGAATATATCCGCTTCAAGGTTAATCAATGAATCTCAAAATGTACCAACGTGTGTAAGAATCGAACCATCGCCGGTTTATCGTTTTAACGATTAATAACATTCAAAATGCTACTTTCCATTTTGAAGCTTTTCAGTATTAATTTTCCAAGTCAAACGCTTTCTTGGGTTGATGATTATCTCATTTCAACGCGGATATAGCCCGAACAAACAGTCGGGCTATCTTCAGTTTTATGTCAACTATTCAACCTTGTTATCATGGCCTCGCTGACAAAACAAAATTGCATCTCGCCAATCTTGGCCTTTACTTGTGGCACCATTGAAACAATCAACTGTCTTCTTGGCATCATCGGTTCCTGAGCATAAATTGATGACGTTTTTCCATTCCCACTCACCGGCCTTGCTTCCCTTTCCCCACTTGACTTGACCGGAATTAACTGCAAGAAAGCATTCACCGGGCTGGGTGGGTTTGGAAGTGCCTTTGCAGAGTTGTTTCACATTTTCCGGCTCCCAATTCATGTTTTTGTCTTCATTCCACGGAATTTTTCCCTGAATTTCATTAAAACACTGAGTTTCATGCTCAGTATCACCGGCCATCGCAACAGGACTGATAAAAAAAGATGTCAAACCCGCAATTAAAATGCCCGCTAAGAAACGAGACGAAATATATCTTTTCATGGATAACCTCTAGTTGAAAATAAATTGTTACTTTTGCGGAAACATATTGTATCTCGAAAACTAACAATTCAAAATTTATTGAGTTTATTTAAAGTGGTGATGTTTGTGATTCAAGCAATGAGTTATCCTGCTGTTCTGTAGGACTGGTCAAAAGCTTCCGCTTGAAAAAATATCTGATTTTTTTCGGTGAAAACAGGTAAAACATTGCTGAATGGCTGTATTTCAATGGTAAAGGGGCAAACGCTGATTTCTGTTAAATCACCAAATTATTTTTTTGGTGGAATCACCATAGCCTTTGCAAAAAAACTTGATACTATCGATAATTCGTTCTTTATCAGAAAGGAGGGTATAAAACTTGAATCCACAATTGATTGCAGCCGCCAATCTTGGCATTTTGACGGTTATTTTTTTTATTACCGGGATGATCAAGCCGCAATGGCCCATGTTTTTTTTGGAGAAACCGACGCGGTTCCTGGTTTCTTCTATTACATTGATTATGGTTATGGTAGTGGGTACGCTGTTCGGCGAAGGAATGCGGCTCACAAAAATAGAGCAGGCTGCAAAGTTACCTGCGCCGGTATCTTCAACAGACGCAGTTCCTACACCGACAGATCTACCATCGGCAAACGAGAAAGTTCCCGCATCACAGCCATTACCTGCAAAGTAAGCGTGTGACTAAGGAGTTTGAATTTATTGAGTTTGGCGATTAATCACCGACGGCAGATCATTTGCTGTCGGTGATTGCTGTCAATTTGGGTTAATTCGAATTGACTATCAAAATCCGGCCGCTTTAACGCCGGCAATTGCGCAACGTTCGTCCTCGTCAGATACATCTCCGCTAATGCCTACTGCTCCGATGATTCTGTTATCATGATCACGAATGAGTATTCCGCCAGGAACCGGCATTACCTTACCATCGGCAATATTGACAAGTGCAGTCATAAAGTTGGGGCGCTGCTCTGCAACATCGGCAAGACTTCGGGATGACATGCCCATGCTGACTGAACCCCATGCCTTTGCTGTGGCTACTTGCTGCCGGATCATTGTTGATCCATCTTCCCGCTGCATTGCTTTCAAATGTCCGGCATCATCCAGAACGACGACTGTGAGCGGAGCTAAATTTAGTGTTCTGGCTGTTGCGAGCGCTATGTTAATAATGGTATTGGCTTTTTCCAATGTCAGGCTGGTCATGGAAGCTCTCTCGATGTAGTTTCAAAATCGTTTTGCGGTTACAAAAGGCATGAAAGTTAAAAATTAAAAGGCAAGGCGGGTTTTTATTTTAACAAGGGTCTTAGATAACCCCATATTTTCTCGGCGATGATCGGTTGGGCGGCGGTATTCGGGTGAAGTCTGTCAGACTGCATTAAGGCCTTGTCTAAAGCCACATCTTCAAGAATGAAAGGCACAAAGCTAAGGTTAAACTCTTTAGCCAAAGCGGGATAAATGTTGTAAAACATATCGATATAGCGTTTCCCGTAATTCGGAGGCAGTCGCATGCCCAATAAGAGAACCTGAGCCCCCGCTTTTTGACTGCGAAGCACAATTTCAGTTAGATTAGCCTTCATTTGCTGCGGTGTTAGCCCTCTTAAACCATCGTTAGCGCCTAATTCCAGCAAAAGCCATTGGGGTTTATGACGAGCCAGAGCGCTGTCAATTCTAGCCAGTCCTCCGGCGCTGGTGTCACCGCTGATACTTTCGTTAAATACCCGGTGCGGGAACTTTTCCGCCTCGAGTTTTTTCTCAATCAGGTTAACCCAGTTTTTACCGGCTTCAATTCCGTACCCAGCGCTAATACTATCGCCCAAAACGACGATGACTTCGGCTGAAGCAGTCGCTGAAACGATGGACAACCATACGGCAAACAAATATTTGGACATTATGCTGACTCAAACTAAACAAACATTAAGCGATATTATTTACACCAAAAATCTTGGCAAAACAGTAACAACAGGCGACGGTGAGTTGCATATCTTGTCATCTGTCGATTTACAAATCAAACCGGGAGAGAGTTTGGCGATTATTGGTGAATCAGGATCAGGTAAATCAACCTTGCTGGGCTTACTTGCCGGACTGGACACACCGACGCAGGGAAACGTGGTTGTCGACGGTCATGACCTGACGGCAATGAATGAAGACGGAAGAGCGGCGGTCCGTAATGAGCTGATAGGCTTTGTTTTTCAATCGTTTCAATTACTTCCCGGCCTGACTGCCGTCGAAAATGTCATGCTGCCCCTGGAACTGAGGGGAATTAAAAATTCCCAAGCGCAAGCTGAACATCTGCTTGAGCGGGTAGGACTTAAACATCGGTTTTCACATACGCCTAGGCAATTATCCGGCGGCGAGCAACAACGCGTGGCTTTGGCCAGGGCTTTCGTCACAGGCCCTGCTATTTTATTGGCGGATGAGCCTACCGGGAACCTGGATCGAAAGACGGGAGAACAAATCATCGATTTATTATTCGAAATGAACCGTGAGAATGCGACGACCTTGATTTTGGTGACACATGATCGGGGACTGGCCAAGCGTTGTCAACGCACAATCAGGTTGGAATCAGGGTGTATGGTATGAGCCGATTCAGCCTGGCGCTTCGATTATTGTTCAGAGATGGGCGTTCCGGTGAGTTAACGATACTCGTTGCGGCATTGGTGATCGCTGTAACGTGTTCAACCGCAATCACCTTGTTTGCTGATCGTTTGCAGAAAACCATGGTCTTGCAGTCAGCCGATTTTTTAGCTGCCGATCTGGTCATCGCAACACCTACGCCTATTGATGAAAATTGGCGGAACCAGGCTGGCTTACTTGGGTTAAATACATCCAGTACCGTCGAATTTTCCAGCGTACTGATCGAAAATGACGAAATGCTGTTAGCAGGGGTCAAAGCAGTCAGTTCCGCTTATCCGTTACGCGGTTTTTTGAGAAATACCCAAGGTGATTTGACCCAGGAGGAAACGGTCACCAAAGGTCCCGAGCCGGGTCAGGTATGGGTGGAAAAGCGCATCCTGGCCGCACTTAAAATAAATGTGGGTGATCCGTTGACGGTAGGCGAAAAACAATTGACAGTTACCCGCATCATTACTCATGAGCCGGATAAAAGAGGTGATTTCTACAGTTTGTCACCCCGTGTCATGATGGCCGAGGACGATTTAGCGGCCACGCAAGTGATTCAGCCCGGTAGTCACATTCATTATTTCTTCCAATTCAGCGGTGATGTTCAGGCCATTAATCAATTCAAGACGACCATCAAGCCTCAACTCAACCCCTCTCAAAGGATAATGGATATTCATGAGGACAGACCTGAATTGGGCGATGCGCTGAGAAGGGCTGAGCGCTATCTGGGATTGTCGAGCATTGTTGTTGTTTTAATTGCCGGAGTGGCGATTGCCATTTCAACGCGCAGGTACAGTGAACGCCATTTTGATACCACTGCGTTACTTCGCTGTTTAGGTTGTAAACAAAATGAAGTGTTGTACTTATACGGTGTTCAGTTTTTAATTTTAGGATTATTGGCCAGTTCGATTGGATGTCTTCTGGGGTTTATCGCTCAGTACGGTCTGTTTTACCTGCTGAAAGGTTTGATACCTGATGAAATTGCTGCTCCCGGATACTTTTCGGTTTTTTTGGGTTTAAGTACCGGAATGGCGATTCTGTTGGGGTTTGCATTTCCGCCATTGCTGCGTCTGAAGCAAGTGTCACCTTTGCGAGTGTTGAGACGAGATCTTGCGCCGTTACCGAACAGTGCCTGGCTGATTTATGGCATGGCATTGCTGCTGGTGGCCGTTTTGATTTGGCGATATACCGAAGATTTCAGAATGACATCAACGATTCTGGGCGCAGGTGTCGTTTTAACGCTGTTACTCAGTTTATTGATTCATGCGTTGTTGATGATTTGCCAGAAACAATTGCCCAAACTCAGCGGGGTTTGGAGATTCGGCGTGCAAGGTCTGGTGCGCAACCGGCAAACCAGCGTCAGTCAAATTCTGGCATTCAGTATTACGCTGATGGCGATGGTGTTAAGTTTTTCGGTTAGAAACGACTTGTTAAGCGATTGGCAAAAACAATTGCCCGAAAACGCGCCGAATCATTTTGTACTGAACATCTTTCCTGATCAGGAGGCAAGCTTCAAGCAGGAATTGGCCGATCAAAAAATTTCCGGCAGCCAGTTTTTTCCGGTGGTGCGCGGCCGTTTGGTAGCGATCAACGAAATGCCGGTTCAGAAAATTGTCAGTAAAGAGTCTCAAGGGGAGCGGGCCATTCATAGAGATTTGAGTTTAACCTGGTCTGCCAACCTGCCGGAGGAAAATAAAATTACCGAAGGGCAATGGTGGACGGATAACCGGACCGGGCTTGTGTCTGTTGAACGAAAACTGGCTGAAAGCCTGGATGTGAAGCTAGGTGATAAATTGACATTTACAGTTGGCAGCGAACAGTTTAAAGCAACAATCGCCAGTATCCGTGATTTGCGCTGGGATTCGATGAGACCCAATTTCTACATGGTTTTTTCGCCCGGTACATTGGACTCGTTTTCAAGCACCTTTATTACCAGTTTTTACATTCCGCAGACTCAGAAAAATTGGCTCAATACCCTGGCCAAAACATACCCCAGCATCACGATACTGGAAGTGGATGCGATACTTAAACAGTTCAATATGCTGCTGGCGCAATTGACTCAGGCAATCAATTATTTGTTGTATTTTGCGTTAATGGCGGGATTTACCGTACTTTTTGCCGCTGTATACACCAGCATTGATCTTAGAGTTCATGAAAGCGCCATCATGCGGACTCTGGGTGCGCATCGTTCGTTTTTACGCAAAACACACATGTTTGAGTTTTCCTTGCTGGGGCTGAGTTCGGGGCTTTTGGCTGCGATGCTTTCAGAAACGCTACTTTACCTGCTGTATACCTTTGTTTTGAATTTGGATTACCAGCCCAATTTCTATTTATGGCTAATACTGCCTGTTATCAGTGGCTTATTCATTGGTCTTACCGGTTACTGGAGTTTAAAAGATGTCGTTAACAAAGCGCCTCTAGCCGTTTTAAGTGAGCTTTAAGTAGGATTCTATACCTTCAACGAGTGTTTTTAGCGGAATCGGGTGCCCCCGTATGCTATCTATAAATTAATTGATAAAGGTTATTCACTGACTATTCAGGTCTTTGAATGTACTTTGATAAAGTCTAAAAATGAGGTAACAACCATGAAAACTTCCAACACAATAATCGCCCTTACCACTGGTTTATTGCTTTCGGCCTGTGCAACCCAGACGGGATGGACACCGACAGTCGACACCTACAACAATCCCAACTCATTCCGCCTTAGCCAGGATATGGCCGAATGTGATCAGCTCGCTCGTCAGGCTTCAGGAGGAACAGGCATGGAGACAGCCAAAGGCACAGGCGTAGGCGCATTGCTGGGCGGCGCAACCGGCGCAGCGATTGGTGCAATTGCCGGAAGCCCAGGCACAGGTGCCGCGATTGGCGCGACTGCCGGAGCTATGGGCGGTGGATCGAAGATGGGCATAGAATCAGAAGATCGGTTCAAACGTGCGTATAAAAATTGTCTGAGAAACCGTGGACATAACGTCATCGATTGATTCACTTGTCGTAATGCTGCTGGAAACACAGGCGTTTCCAGCGGCTTTCAGTTCGTATCCAATTTCTCCGCAAATCAAATCCTGTTCACTCATTGAGTGAAGTTATCATCGTCCATACTTAACCCTGACTTCCAGGACTGGGCGCTACTTTAAAATCCCCTTTTTTTAACTACCTGATTAAAGAATTTCGCCTAGACTTAATCCAGAAATTTAAAGGTAGGTTGTGATATGAAAGTAAAAATAGTGCCCAATAACCATGAAAAAAAACTAGGCGATCAGGATTTTATTGTTTCCAAAACTGATTTAACAGGCCGTATAACGTATGCGAACCGGATTTTTATGGAAATTGCCGGTTACCCTGAATCCAGTTTATTAGGTGTTCAACACAATATTATTCGTCACCCTGAAATGCCCAGAGGTGTATTCAGATTTATGTGGAATACCCTAAAAGCGGGCGAGGAGTTTTTTGGGTTTGCCAAAAATTTGTGCGCCGATGGCGGTTATTATTGGGTCTTTGCCAATATCACTCCGGATTATGACCGGGACGGAAAGTTGCAAGGTTATTATTCGGTAAGACGTAAACCACCGCAATCGGCTCTTGACGTTATCATACCTATTTATAAAGAAATGCTGGCAATCGAAAATCGTTCTTCAATAAAAGAAGCTCCGGATGCTTCTTTGGAATATTTATTCGATGTAGTAAAGCAAGTCGGAGCAAAAAATTACAATAGCCTTGTGTTAGGTTTATACAAACCCAAAGGAGTTTAAGGTGAGTGCAAATTCAGACCATTCCAGCGCAAATATCCCTTACCTTAAAACAATTGTATTTTATTTGACCGTCAGCGTTTCTTTGTTGGCTCTGGCAAACATGGCCTTCACTATCTATGCCTACGAATTTTCATGGATCAATTTATTGATCAATTTAGCCTTGATCACCATTGCACTCATTGCCCGAAATTCAGCTAACAAGTATTTCAGAGTCATAATTGCAATACAAAATGTGCTGTTAAAAACGAATGAAGGCGAACTTTATCATCGCATAACCGGTACCAAAGGTATGGGGGAACTGGGCAAGATTGCCTGGGAATTAAATGAAACGCTGGATATCATGGAATCCTATTTTAAGGAAATTACGACGTGTTTCGATCAAGTCTCCAAAGGCAATCATGACCGTTATACCTTGGCTGATGGTTTTCCCGGCTTGATTAAAACGTCAGCTAAATCAGTCAATATTGCTTTAAAACTGATGGCGAAAAACGAAATTATGATTAAAAAGAACCGCCTCTCAGCTGGATTACATGGTCTTAATACATCCAATTTGTTGAATAACCTGAAATCCAATCAACAAGATTTAATCAGCATCAGCGATCAAATGCAGAAAGTGGAAGATATTGCCGCTAACACAGGCAATAACGCTGAAAACAGCCTTTCTTCCGTTGACACGATCAGTAAATCGCTGAGCAATATCAATCACAATATTCATTCGGTGACTGACGTAATCAGTGCGTTGATCGATGACAGTAAAAAAGTGACCGAGTCGCTGTCCATGATTACCGGTATTGCTGACCAAACCAATTTGCTTGCCTTAAATGCTTCCATAGAAGCGGCCAGGGCGGGTGAGCATGGCCGCGGCTTTGCCGTAGTAGCAGAAGAAGTAAAAAATCTGTCGGAACATACCAAGAATGCAGCTCTTGAAGTGACTAAAACGCTGGACTCATTCAATAAACGTGTAAGACAAATGCGTGACGAAGCGGAAACCTCAGCTGAGATATCTCAAAACATCATGGATCATGTCAACGAATTCAGAGGTCAATTTGCTGAATTATCGCAATCAGCAAAAAACTCTGTTGATTACATTGCTTACGCCAAAGACAAAAGCTTTGCATTGTTGACTAAAGTGGATCATATCGTTTACAAGCAAAACGGCTATATTGCCATTGAAAATCAGGTAAATTGTTCACAAGCAGATGCGATCAATGTGTCGCATAAAAATTGTAGACTCGGCAAATGGTATTTCGAAGGATTGGGTTACGAAAAATTCAGAACAACCAATGCTTATGCAAAAATTAATCTTCCTCATTCGGATGTTCATAAATACACACAACAAGCCTATAGTGGATCGAGAGAAGATTGGCAGGTTAATCAATCCTTACTCGATAATATTATTGCTTCCATGCGGCGTTCGGAGGAAGCCAGCGCCGATGTCATGGCTTTAATAGATGAGATGGTCGAAGAAAAACACAGCAGAGGGTATTAGAGAGACGCCAAAACAATTCAGGGATGGGATTACCTTTAAATAGAGGATGTAAGCAAAACCCTCCTTATAGCCGTCAGTCTTCAGCAATTCCCAGTTTGATGATAAAAAAGGGTAGGCGTAAGCTTTGCGGGGATGTCAGCAGCAGGGATGCTGCTGTCAAGCCCCCGTGGATGGATCTACGGCGTTCCTCGCAAGGCTTATGCCTACCCTCAAAGCCACATAAAAGTTCAAACTTGGAATGCTGGTCAGTCCTTAAAACAGCACTGTTTCTTCGTTAGATGCTGTATTCCCTATTTTTTGCACAATTTCGCATGACAATTGCCGTAACATAACGTCAGCTTATCGTCCGCAAATCCATCGCGAGCCATTCATGTCAATCAGAGTCAAATTATTCTTAACCTTTTTACTGACGACTTTAGTGGTGGTCGTGGGAATGCATCTTTTTACCCGGTGGTCCCTGGAAAAAGGGTTCACGGAATTTGTCGAAAAAAGAGAAAAAGAACGGGTGAGTACACTGATTGAAGAGTTGGAAGAGCATTATGCTGAAAATAAAGGCTGGGATAAACTGGCGGCAAGCAAGCAGAGCTGGATTTTATTGCTCTGGCGCGCTGACCCACATCGGCATCGTCCACCCAGACATATCATCAGACAGGCGCAACTGGAACCGGAAAACCTGTGGCCTCCCGCATTAACAGACAAAATTAAACAAAGACGGATCACACCTTTTGAACTGCGTGTCATGCTGTTAAATACCGAAAAATCGATTATTTTTGGCCGCAAAGAGTCATTGCCCCAGTTAACATTGCATTCAATTCAACATAATCAACAAACGGTAGGTTACCTGGGGCTTATGCCGGGCAGTGCGGTGAATCAACCCAGTGATATTTTTTTCATGAAAAGGCAAACCCAATTGTTGATCGGGATTGCTTTGGTGATGGTAGTCCTTTCCGCCTTAATCGCCTGGTTTCTGGCGTACCTGTTGGGACGGCCTCTCAAGCGCATTATTTCGGCGGCCAAAGAGTTGGCTGTCGGCAATTACAAGACCCGCTTGCCTGTTGAGTCAACAGATGAAATGGGTCAGTTGGCGCGCAATTTTAACGATATGGCGGCCGCATTGGAGCAGGCAGAGCAAAGTCGAAGGCGTTGGGTGGCGGATATTTCCCATGAGCTGCGAACGCCTCTGGCCGTTTTACGTGGGGAACTGGAAGCATTGATGGACGGTATTCGCCCGTTGACTCCGCAAGCAATTGAATCATTATCAGGCGATGTGATGCGTCTCAATCGTTTGACGGATGACCTGTATCAACTGGCTTTGTCCGACCAGGGCGCCCTGAGTTACCGGAAAAAACTGCTGGATCCTGTGTTGCTTTTACAAGAAGACCTGACTGCCTTTACACCTGATTTCACCCATAAGGAAATCAGTATCCGTTTTACCAATCGCTTCAGCAAACCGGTAAAGATCAATGCGGATCCGGATAGAATGGCCCAATTATTCCGGAATTTATTGACTAACAGTCTTAACTACACCGATCACGGTGGGCAAATACACATCATGGTAAAGCGCTTAGAAGACAATCTGGTCATTGAATTGGCCGACAGCAGTCCGGGCGTTGCTGAACAGGATTTAAATCACCTGTTTGATCGTTTCTACCGGGTCGACAGCTCGCGAAACCGGCACCTGGGCGGCGCCGGTTTAGGTCTTGCCATTTGCAGCAATATTGTTCATGCCCATGAAGGATCCCTAATAGCGGCACCCTCTTCTTTGGGCGGTCTGGCGATTCAAATTATCTTACCGGTGACTTCATGAGCCGTATCCTGATCGTTGAAGATGAGCTCAAACTGGCTCAGCTGGAAGTTGATTACCTGCAAAACGCCGGTTTTCAAACGCATTGTTTAAGTCAGGGGCCGGAAGTTGTGCCCTGGTTAAAAGACAACAGCGCTGATCTTGTGTTGCTGGATTTAATGGTGCCGGGGCGGGACGGTCTGGAAATATGCCGAGATATTCGGAGCTTCAGTCAAGTGCCGATCATCATGGTTACCGCGCGTATCGAAGAGATCGACAGGTTGCTGGGTTTGGAAATGGGCGCCGATGATTACATTTGTAAACCTTTCAGTCTCAGGGAAATGGTGGCTCGCGTCAAAGCCGTATTGCGCAGGCTGCAAACACCGGTGACAACCCCGCCCGATGAGTCACTGACGCTCTATCCGGAAAGTTACAAAGTCGAGTATGACGGCAGGGGGGTCGAACTGACCTCAGTGGAATTTCAGCTGTTTTATGCGCTCTATCAGCAACCGGGACGCATCTTCTCACGTTCCAAGCTAATGGACTTGATCTATCAGGATCAACGCATTGTGTCTGACAGAACCATTGACAGTCATATTAAGAAGCTGAGAAAAAAATTGACCGGCTTGATTCCAGGGCAAGAGATCATTCACTCGGTCTACGGTGCCGGGTATCGTTATGAGCCGCAAAAAAGCGAGTAAAAAACTTCCACATTTATTTCACAATCGCTGCAAACTGTTTACGCATTTGCTGCGTATAGTTTGTCTCAAGGGCGGCAATAAGACGCTCTCTTTTCAATCATTAACCGAGAGACATTATTATGAAAACCAAACAAATAGCGATCATGATGGCACTGATATTTCCTTTGGCGGTAGCTGCATATCCAGGTGGTAAAGGCAACGATGAAGGTCATCAGGTAAAACGGATGGAAAGGATGAGCAAGGAATTAAGTTTGACCGAAGAGCAGCAAACCAAAGTAGGGGCTGTATTCAAAGAACAAGGTGAAAAATACAAAGCTATTCATGACGAAACCCAGTCACAGTTGAAAACCATACTGACTCCCGAGCAGTTTACAAAACTGGAAGAAATGAAGCAGCGCCGTCATGACAAATGGCGTGAAAAAGCTCAAACAAGACGGTCTGAAAAACCGGAAGTGACAAAATAATCAATCTGAATTAAAACGACTGGGCGCAAAGGCCACTTGATTTGGCCTTTGTCCATCAACGGAAACTTATCCCCATTGAATGTGTCATGGCAATTTATGACATGGCACATAAAAGGAGGTGTTATGTTTGATCACCTTACAAAACAGGCCCTGTTTTTAGGGCTTAGTCTGGTGTTTACAGCTGAAGTCGGAGCGGATGACGGGCAAAATTCAATGCGGCATAGTTATACGAAACCGCGTCCAGCATCTGCGGAAAGGCAGCAAACACGCAGGCACAGCACACAGCCGCAACAGCGCTCTTATTCACAGCCTTATTGGAATGATTATCGCCCGGGCCGGGTTATTAATCCCCTGCCCTATGGCGCTTCTCGACTCAATCACGGCCGAAATGAGTACTACTATTACGAGGGCTATTTTTATCAGCCGAATCAAAACGGTTACAGGCTCATTGATGCGCCTGTCGGTGCTATTGTCATATCGCTGCCAAGGCTGCATCATCGTGTCAAGCAGCGGGGCGTCGACTATTATGTCGCAGGCGACACTTACTATACCCGGCATCAAAAAGGTTACAGGGTCGTTGATAACCCTTATCGATACCGCCGCTAAAGGGTCCAGTCAAATTAGATTTGTTGTCCCGTTTGATTATTTTAACGCTCGGTCCAGTTTGCGATAACTGATGGCTTCGCTGAGGTGGGTTATCTCGATAGTCGGTGACCCTGCCAGATCGGCAATGGTCCGGGCCACTTTTAAAATGCGGTGATAGGCTCTGTGCGATAAACCGAATTTTTCCATGGCCTGTTCCAGCAATTGATGACCTTGCTCAGAGAGCGGGCAATGTAGTTTGACTTCCTTGGCGGACAGCGCATCATTGGCTTTGCCTTGCCGGAGAACGGCTCTATCGCGGGCCTTCATGACGCGGGTTCTGATTTTCGCGCTGCTTTCTTCGCCCTGAAGCGAGCCTTTCCTTAATACTTCAAGAGAAACGCGTGGCACTTCCAGGTGCATGTCGATTCGATCGAGCAACGGACCGGAAATGCGGGAGCGGTATCGCGCCACTTGTTCTGAGCTGCAATGACAGCGGCCTGAAGGATCGCCCAGATAGCCGCACGGACAGGGATTCATGGCCGCAATAAGCTGGAATCGGGCGGGAAAATCAGCTTGTCGTGCAGCACGGGAAATAGTGATATGTCCGGTTTCCAGTGGCTCACGCAGGACCTCCAGAACTCTCCTGTCAAATTCAGGCAATTCGTCCAAAAATAAAGCGCCATTATGGGCCAAAGAGATTTCGCCGGGCTTTGGATTGCTGCCTCCTCCGACTAACGCGGCTGCTGAGGCGGTATGATGCGGTGCACGGAAAGGCGGTTTTCGCCAATTGGCAACATTCAATCCCTGATCGCTGACCGATGCAATCGCAGCCGTTTCCTGGGCCTGCTCTTCAGACAACAAGGGCAGGATAGTCGGCAATCTGGATGCCAGCATCGATTTGCCGGTGCCTGGCGGGCCAAGCAGCAGTATATTGTGATTGCCCGCAGCCGCTATTTCGAAGGCGCGTTTGACATGGTATTGGCCATGCACATCGGCAAAATCGGGTTCATCATCCGAGGGTTCCGGTACGGCACTTTCAATCTCGGTTTGAATAATCTGCTGACCGCTTAAATGCGCGCAAACCTGCAGCAAATGTTCGGCCGGTATCAGTTGAATGCCTTGCACCAGGGCGGCCTCAGCGCTGTTTTCGCGGGGCAGTATCAACGCTCTGCCCTGGTTTCTGGCTTGTATGGCGACCGGCAAGACGCCGGAAATGGGGCGTAATTCACCGCCTAGCGATAGCTCACCCACGCATTCAAATTCAGCCAGCCGATTTTTTGCAATTTGACCTGAAGCGGCGAGAATACCCAACGCAATCGCCAAATCAAAACGTCCGCCTTCTTTGGGTAAATCAGCCGGAGCCAGATTGACGGTCAGGCGTTCCATTGGAAAGTCAAAATGTGAATTGATGATGGCGCCCCGCACGCGGTCCTTGCTTTCTTTAACGGCCGTTTCGGGAAGGCCAACAATACTCAAGGCAGGAAGCCCGTTGGCAATATGAACTTCGACAGTAACCTGTGGTGCGGAAATACCTGACCGGCCACGGCTGTATACGATTGCCAGCGACATAGAGTGCGATATAAGGAGGGTTAATTACCCTGGAGGCTGAGAAAATTCAACTTCCAGGGGTATCTGTTATCAAGCGGATCAGACCTGCGAAATAACTCAGTTGCTTTGTTGCGGACTCGGATTTTCCAGGGCGGCTACGCGGCTTTCCAGGTCTTCCAATTTGGCGCGGGTTTTAGCCAGCACGGCTTTTTGAACTTCAAATTCTTCCCGTGTCACCAAATCCAGTTTACCCAGCGCACCTTGAAGGATCGCATGGAAGTTTTTTTCCAGATCTTCTTTAAGGTTGTTCAGGCCGGGTGGAACCGCGTTGGCAAGACGGCTGGCAATTTCATCAAGTGCTTTTGGATCAAACATAAAAAACTCGCTCAAATAATTTAAAAGGTAATGGTAACAGTTTACGCTAATCCGCTGATTCCGTCAGAACATGTTCCCGGCAAATTTTCATCGTATCATCCTGGCTCAGAGGCTCTTGTGTTAGTTCACACAGATAGTGATTGTCAACCTCGGACATTTTTTTACAGGTATAGCAGACACCGAAACTTCTCAGGTTATTAGCGGCTTGCAATGCGATCAGCGCCGTATTCAGGGCCTTGTTGATCTCCTCGAATTGATCGTCATTCAGGGTTTTGCAGGCATGGGGGAGCATATTAATCCCCAGTATTTCGTCCAACAGGTCTTGGCCTTCCTGCGATAAGTTCAAATGCAGAATCCGTCTATCCAGCGGATTAGCTGTTTTTTCTATATAGCCCTTGCGTTCCAGGACTTGTAAAGACTGCGATACGGTCCCTTTGGTCAGACCGAAATACTCGGTTACTGCTGCCGGGGTATCGCTCAGTCTATTGCATTGCGCGAGATATTCCAGAATTTGCACATGGATAGGCTGTAATCCCATCGCCAGATATCTCTTACGCTCTTCAGAACGTAAGAGCGTAGTGATTCTGTCGATCAGTTTGAACGTGCTTAATTCGCGCATTCCAACCTGTCGCCGAACAGCGCGCAGTTATTATGCAAAAGCACGCTTAAAAAATTCCGGCTGCGCAAGCGCTGCGCGATGAATATCGATATTGTAGTAAACGGTTTCAAAGCCCTTTTTAGCGGCATCCATTTCTCTGAAATGACCCAGATCGGCTTTGGATGCCATCGTCGCGCTCCACCAGCCGGAAGGATAAATACATTGCGGGAAAAACACGGTTTGCAGATGATCAAAACCCGCGCCTTGCATGGCTGAACGCATTTCGCCCATTAATTTTAGATGGTATAAAGCGGACTCGCTTTGTTGAATGACGATGCCGGTATCCGACAAACAATTGAAACAATCACGGTAAAATTCGGCACCGAACAAACCTTCCGCCGGACCGATGGGGTCGGTGCTGTCGACGATAATAATGTCAACGGAACCGGGTGCGGCGTCTTTTACCCATTTGATGCCGTCGATAAATTTCAATTCGGCTCGGGGATCATCATTCGATTCACACAATTCAGGAAAATAAATTTCAGCCAGCCGGGTGACGCGTTCATCAATATCGATCTGAACGACATGCTCAACGCCTGGATGTTTCAATACTTCTTTTAGGGTTCCGCAATCGCCGCCGCCGATAATCCAGACATTTTTGGGATTGGGATGGGTGAACAACACCGGATGGCTCATCATTTCATGATAGAAAAAGTTATCCCGGGTCGAGACCATGGTACAGCCGTCTATCACCATCAGATTGCCGAAGGTTTCGGTTTCGTATATTTCGATAAATTGAAACGGGGATTGTTCTTCGTGCAATTTACGTTTGATTTTTAATGAAAAAGCCGATTCGGCACCGGGGACTTGCTCGGTAAACCATTCAGAGGGATTCATGTGCGATAATTCCTGAAATTAAAATGAAACAATAATACGGGCATTATATTAGAATTTTGTGACATAAGGGGAAGTGCTGAACAAATCAGCCTCTCCAAATTTAAGATCTTCCGCCATTCACAACAACGTGATAAGTAACCGAAATTTAGGAACAGAGGCAAGACGTGCAACCTAACCCATCAAAACCATGGACCATCGAAGAATCAGCGGAAATTTACTCAATCGACAATTGGGGAGACGGCTTTTTCTCCATCAATAAAGCCGGACGGGTGTCAGTCAAGCCCGATCCCGATCTGCCGGTAGAGCTGGATTTGTTTGAAATAGCCCAAACGTTGAAAGAAAAAAACCTGTCGTTGCCGGTACTGGTTCGTTTTACCGATATTTTAAAAAACAGGGTGAGACAATTGCAGCAAGCATTTGATAAAGCCTGCCGTAATAATCACTATCAGGGCCATTACACGCCGGTTTATCCGATCAAGGTCAATCAGCAGCGTAAAGTCATAGAAGGCATTTTGGCAAGTGACAATGTCGGCCTGGAAGCCGGAAGCAAACCGGAATTGCTGGCGATACTGGCTTTATCCAAACACGGTTTGATCGTTTGCAACGGATACAAAGACCGCGCGTATATCCGTTTGGCCCTGATCGGTTTAAAGATGGGGATGAATGTCTATATCGTCATCGAAAAGCCGTCTGAACTGGAAATGATTTTGCAGGAAGCTGCGCAACTCAACATAAAGCCGCAGCTGGGCGTTCGCGTGCGTTTATCGAGCATCAGCGCCGGTAAATGGCAGAACAGCGGCGGCGAAAAATCCAAATTCGGTTTTCATGCCGCCGATCTTCTGCATCTGATCACTCGGCTCAAGCAAGAAAATTTGTTGGATTGCTTGAAGTTGATGCACTTTCACATGGGATCGCAAATCGCCAACATCCGTGATATTAAAGTCGCGCTTAAAGAAGCCGGTCAGTTTTATGTGGAGTTGCACAAACTGGGTGCCCCCATTGATACCGTTGACGCCGGCGGTGGATTGGGCGTCGATTATGACGGTAGTCGCTCGCGGCGGGAATGCTCCATTAACTACAGCATGGAAGAGTATGCGCAAAATATCGTTCGCAGTTTTGCCGATAGCTGCAGTGAACACGGTATCGCGCACCCCAACATTATTACCGAATCCGGCCGCGCACTGACCGCGCATCATGCGGTGCTGATCACTAATGTTACCGACCTTGAAGTCTATATCGGTCAATCGGGTGAACCCGCCGTGCAGCCGCTACACAATATCGCCGAGCTTTATCATGATGCGCAATTCGTCCTGGCCGAGGCGCGTCAGGCATTCGCTCAAGGCAAACTTGGCTTGACTGAACTGGCAACCGCCGAGCAACAACAGATCCAGGTTTTTCAGCAAATAAAAAGTCAGCTCAATCCGAATATTCACAGCGAATCATCCATTCTTGCCGAGCTTAACGAGAAACTGGCCGATAAAGTGTTTTGTAATTTCTCGCTATTTCAATCATTGCCCGATATTTGGGGTATAGATCAGGTTTTCCCCATCATGCCTATTCACCGGCTTAACGAGCAACCTGATCGGCGCGCCGTATTACAAGATCTGACCTGCGATTCCGATGGCGTGATAGACCTTTATGTGGACGGACAGAACATTGAAAAAACCTTGCCTGTGCATGCTATCGATTTAAATGAGCCCTATTTGATCGGTTTTTTTATGGTCGGGGCTTACCAGGAAATCCTGGGCGATATGCATAATCTGTTCGGCGATACCCATTCGATCAACATTGAGCTGGATCCTAACGGTTACCATTTTTCCGACTTGCAGATCGGCGAAAATGTCGGTGACTTGCTGGATTATGTGCACATCAATCCGGAAGAATTAAGAGCGGCGTACCGGCAAAAACTGGCACTCAGCGATATCAACGAAACACTGCGCCAAATGTACCTGAAAGAACTGGACGCCGGTTTGGTTTCTTACACGTACCTGGAGAAATAATATGAAAGCAGGTTTGATTGGCTTAGGTGCCATGGGTTTGGGCATGGCAAGGAATCTGGCCAAAGCCGGTTTGCTGGCCGCCGTTTACAACCGCACGGAAAGTAAAGCGCATGATTTGGCCGATGAACTTAGGGTCAGCGCTCACACTGATCCTGCCGAATTGGCACAAGTGGTGGATGTGGTGCTGATCTGTATTTCAGCCGATCAGGATGTGCTGGCGGTGGTTAACGCGATTGCGGACTCAATCAAACCCGGGACTGTCGTTATCGATATGTCCACCGTGAGCAGCGACACTGCGCTTCAAGCGGCAGCCATGATGGCCGAAAAGCAGGTTGACTTTCTGGATGCGCCGGTATCAGGCGGTGTTGAAGGCGCCAATAACGGGACACTGGTCACGATGGTTGGCGGGGATGCCGACGCGTTGGAGCGTGTTCGTCCGGTATTGGCCGCGATGACCAAACGCATCGTCCACATGGGTCCGGTAGGCATGGGTCAGGCGACTAAAGCCGTCAATCAAATCATGTGTGCAGGCATCAGCCAGGCTGTCACCGAAGCGTTGGCATTTGGCCAGGCACAAGGCTTGCCCATGGATAAAGTCGTCGACGTCATCTCCGGCGGTGCCTCAGGCAACTGGTTTCTGGAACACCGGGGCCTCACAATGACCCAGGGCACTTTTGCCCCCGGCTTCAAGCTGGCGCTGCATCACAAAGACCTGAACATTTGCCGGCACATGGCTCAAAAATCAGGGTCAGCAATACCGCTGTCGGATAAGACGGTGAAAGATTATGAACAACTGATGGCTCAAGGTTTTGGTGACGAGGATATTTCGGCGCTTTACCGTTTGAAGCGGGACAAAAAGTAGCCTGGATGAAGCTTAAGCGAAATAAGGACGCATGAAGATATCCCTGTTGCAGAGCCTTTTCAATCAATCACCTACACATTCAATTCCAAGAGGGCGAGTAGTTACAAAGATCATTGTCATTGAATTCCCGTATTGCGCGAAGCTTCTTACCAGGAAACGCCCCAGCATGTTATCCAAATCTTATTCTGCGTGGAATCCATTATCAGCTAAGCTTTTGGTATGAGGATTAAGCAACACCTGTTTGCCGCTTCACTCTTTGGAAACATGAAACTACCTATAGGGCTATCATGAGAAACAACCTTCCTGTTACCCAAAACGCTATTGATTACCCCGGTGCGCTGGTCCTGACTTCGGCTACCGACCCTAATGGCGTTATAAGTTACGTTAATCCTGACTTCATCAAATTAAGCGGATTTAGTGAAGAGGAATTGCTAAATCATAACCACAATATTGTCCGGCATCCCGATATGCCCAGTGAAGCATTTGCGGATATGTGGGGAACGATCAGTGCGGGAAAACCCTGGATGGGAATCGTTAAAAATCGCTGCAAAAACGGTGACCATTACTGGGTTGATGCTTTTGTCACGCCTCGTATCGAAAAAGGCCGGGTTATCGGTTTTGAATCGGTTCGCGTTAAACCCGATAGTGAACTTCTGGATCGTGCCGAACAACTTTATAAAAACATACAATCAGGGAAATCGGCCGATCTTAACTCCCGACGTCTGGGTATTCTTGGCCGGATTATGTTTGGTAACGCATCCCTGTTCGCTGTTTTGTTTTCCGCCTTGTACCTAATGGGAGAAATCGGCCCAGTATCGGCAGGCATTTCTTTTTCACTGGCGACACTGGTTTCTTCATTGCTCATCAGGATAATTCTGTCTCCACTCCAAGATGTCGTGGAGACTGCCAGGAAAGAAGTCAACAATCCATTAATGCAGCACATCTATACCCGCGATAAAACGGAGGCAGGCCAATTACTCCTGACGTTTAAACTGCTTAAGGCAAAATCAAGAACTATTATTCTGCGCCTGACCCAGTCAACTGAGACACTTTTACAAAAAGCCGAAGAGACCAATTCTGCCGTCAACGAGGTGACGGTGGCCATGCACCATCAGTTACAAGAAACTCATAGCATCGCCAGTGCTGTCCAGCAATTGACCGGTACTATCGATGAAGTTGCCCGAAGCGCCAGTAATGCCGCTAAAGCAGCGACGGATGCCAATCAGCAATCGAAGCAAACCTTGTCGCGTGTCAGTGAAACACTTGATTTGATAAGCTCTTTGTCCCAAGAAATCGATGGCGCCGAAACAGCCATTCAGCATTTGGCCAAAAACAGCCTGGATATCAGCGGTGTGCTTGATGTGATTAAAAGCATTGCCGAGCAAACGAATTTGCTGGCTTTAAACGCAGCAATTGAAGCTGCCCGGGCAGGAGAACAGGGACGCGGGTTTGCAGTGGTTGCCGATGAAGTGAGGACTTTGGCAGGACGTACCCAAAAGTCAACTGAGGAAATCAATTCGATGATTCAGGCCTTGCAACAGGGGACAAGCAGGACAGTAGAAGAAATGGCGAAAGTTCGAAGAAAAGCTTCTGAAAGTGCGGAACAAGGCCAAATATCGACCCAATTATTGATTGAGACCAATAATTCGGTGAACACCATCAGTGACATGACCTTACAAATTGCAACTGCGGCGGAGCAACAGCACGCTGTCTCCGCAGAAATAGCCCGAAATATAGTCGCTATTGACAGGCTATCTCAGGAAACATCCAGTCACGCAGCTAAAGCCGGCCGATCTTGCGAAGACTTGTCAGAGCTCAGTAGAACGCTGGACATCATGGTCGAACAATTCAATGATTGAAAAACCTGATTATCTGCTGCTTCCAGCATCAAGATATCTCAGCCGGAATCAAGCCCTATAAAGGCTGCCGGGCTTTGTTTGGGCTTCATACCTGCCACTAAAATCAAAACTTGTTGTACTTTTATGCGAGTCAACGGCTCTTTTAGCTGATGACGAGGCGACAGGTTAAACATAATTCCCGGCTTAAATGGTAGAATCGTCGGTTTGTTTGCTGTCGAGTCCCTTTATCCATGTCCGAACATTTTCCCCTTGCTCCGGAAGTCCTGAGATTAACCATAGATCTCCAGGAAATTGATTATTCGCTGACCACCAAATCACAACCACCCATTCTGGGACAGACCCGGGCGCAATCCGCGTTGGAATTTGGCGTCAGCATGCAGAATTCCGGTTATAACATTTATGTCATGGGTGAGCCTGGTACGGGGCGTTTGTCGATGATTACCAGCCATCTGGACAGTCTGGCACAACATCATGCTGCTCCGCCCAGTTTTGCTTATGTCGATAATTTTGAAAATCTTCGTGAACCCGTTGCCATCGAATTACCGGCGGGCGTCGGTGCAAAATTCAGTAAAGACATTGACAAATTAATCGATAATTTATTGGCGACATTTCCCGCTGTTTTTGAAAGCCCGACCTATCAGCAAAAAAAGAGTGCCATAGAGCGGGCGTTCAATCAGAAATATAATGCTGCATTGAGTCAGGTTGAAAACCGGGCGCAGGAGGCAGGAATTGCTGTTTATCGAGAGAGCGAAACGATCACCTTTCTCCCTGTCCGGGATAATAAATCCCTGGACGAAGATCAGTTTACCCAGCTTCCTCAGGAAGAGCGCGAGGCTTTTAAAGCCCAGGTGGAAATACTGGAAAATTTTCTGAGCGATGTGTTGCTGGAATTACCACAATGGCGCCGGGCGATGGTTAAAGACATCCGGGAGCTGGATGATTTAACGATTACACAAGCGATTACACCGCTGTTTAAAGAATTGAAGAAACAGTATCAGAATATTGATGATGTCATCACTTATCTGGCTGAAATTAAAAAAGATTTGCGCAACAGCATTGCCATTGAACTGGCGAATCTGCCATTCATGGATTCCCGGGATAATCAAACCAAACGCCAGTTGCTTGTCGAGCGCTACGCGCCCAACATTCTCATCGATTACAAGCAGGGCAGCGGCGCACCGGTCATTTACGAACCCCATCCTATCTATCAGAACCTGTTTGGCCGCATCGAATATCAGAATGAGCAAGGCACCTTGGTCACCAATTACCGGCGCATCTGCCCCGGTTCCCTGCATAAGGCCAATGGCGGTTATCTGATTCTTGATGCCGATAAACTATTGAACTACCCGTTTGTTTGGGAAGGCTTAAAACGGGCGTTGAAATCCGGCAAAATTGAAATCGAGTCGCCTTATTCGGAATTGGGCATCACTACCATGACGCTGAAGCCGGAAGTTATTCCGCTTAATATAAAAGTGATCCTGGTCGGTTCCCGGGACATCTATTACTTGTTGCAAGAACTGGATAATGAATTTAACGAAATGTTCAGGATATTGGCCGACTTTGATGATCATATCAAGATTACGCCGTTATCCATTCAGCAGTTTGCGACATTGATGGTTAAGCAAGCTGCCGATTCCGGAGCAAAACCCCTGACGCGATGCGCGATTGAAAGACTTATCGAGCACAGTTGCCGTCAGGCCGAGCATCAGCGCCGCTTGTCTGCGCATATCAACGATTCGCTGGAAATCATAGGCGAGGCCAACTTATTAAGCACGCAGGCGGCTGTTGATGTCATCGATAAACAGTTTGTAGAAAAAGCGCTGGCGGCGCGTGAACATCGCAATGGGCGAATTTCGGAAGCGATACTCGAAGAAATGCTGGACGGCACTATTCTGATTGATACCGAAGGTGGTGCCATCGGCAAAGTGAACGGTCTTACGGTGCTTGAAATCGGTGGCAGCAGTTTCGGTGCCCCTGCCCGTATAACCACAACGGTTTATCCGGGCTCCCGCGGTATAGTCGATATTGAGCGGGAAGTGGAACTGGGACAGGCCTTGCATTCCAAAGGGGTGATGATTCTGACCGGCTATTTAGGACATTGTTACGCGCAGCAATTTCCCCTGGCCATTTCCGCCAGCATCGCGATAGAGCAATCCTACGGTTATATTGACGGCGACAGCGCCTCTCTGGCTGAGCTGTGCAGTTTGATTTCGGCTTTGACATTAACGCCTATCAAACAAACATTTGCTGTGACCGGCTCCATCAATCAATACGGTGAGGTGCAGGCAATTGGCGGGGTCAATGAAAAAATCGAAGGGTTTTTCAGGCTTTGTCAGGCACGCGGGCTAAACGGTGAGCAGGGCGTCATTGTTCCTAAAGCGAATCAACGTAATCTAATGCTCATGAAGGAAGTGGTCGACGCAGTCGCCCAGGGATTATTCAGTGTCTATACGGTTTCAAATGTCGATGAAACTCTGGAAATACTGATGGGTCAGCCTGCCGGGGCAACCGATGAAGAAGGCAACTATCCGGAGAATAGCGTTAACTACAAAGCTATTTTGCGCTTGAAAGCCATATCGGATATGACGAATGAAGAAGATAAAGAGGAAGGCGCCTGATCTAAAAGCCATCAATCACCTTGTCACATTAAGGAATCACCGATCAAGTTGATTCCTTACGTTCTAAATTTAAGAGCCGTTGTTTTTCCTAAAATGCCGTTTCTGAACGGACTTTGCGCGCTCGTCCCTCCTTTGTACAACGTGGCTTATTCATCTGCGTCTGATTTAATCCTGAATCCCAAAGCATTGCATGGCTTTTTATTGATGAAATCAATTGTTCTGATAGTAACAATCAATTTCTAATTAAGGCAAATGATCGATAAACTGGTCTTGCTTGAAAAATGAGTTGGCTGTGACGATAAAACTATTGCACATGAACTCACTAAGGCAGACTTTTTTAACTCTTTTAACGAGGATTCAACCATGTCAAATGAAGGTTATCACGAATCTATTAGCGAGCTTTCTGATGAAACGCGGGACATGCATAGAGCCATTACCTCTTTGATGGAGGAACTTGAAGCGGTCGACTGGTATAACCAAAGAGTCGACGCCTGCAAGAATAATGAGCTGAAAGGCATACTCGCACATAACCGCGATGAAGAGAAAGAGCACGCGGCAATGCTGCTGGAATGGATACGCAGACAGGATCCTAAATTTAACAGTGAATTACGTGATTATCTGTTTACGGATAAGCCACTTGCTCATCATTAACAGCTTGAACCGACTTCCGGAGAATTCAAATGACTTATACCGTGCCAAATGTAGTTTTTAAAACCCGCGTCCGTGATGAAAGTATCGGAGGCGAAAATCCTTTTCGCTGGCAGGATGTCGGCACCGATGATATTTTCAAAGGTAAAAAAATAGTTCTATTCGCATTGCCGGGGGCATTTACGCCCACATGTTCAAGCACGCATCTGCCGGGTTATGAGGCAAAATACCAGGAACTTATCGATCAAGGCGTTGATGAAGTCTATTGCTTAAGTGTTAACGATGCTTTCACGATGTTTCAGTGGGGGAAACATCAGGGTATTCAGCATGTGAAAATGCTGCCCGACGGAAATGGGGATTTTTCGCGGGGCATGGGTATGCTAGTCAAAAAGGAAAACCTGGGCTTCGGCTACCGTTCCTGGCGTTATTCAATGCTGGTTGACGATAAAGCAATCTTCAAGGTGTTCAGTGAACCGGGTCTTTCCGACAATTGCCCCGACGATCCTTTCACGGTTAGCGATGCAGACACCATGCTGGCTTATCTGAAAGACCGTTAACTATTCAGTACGTGTGAAGTCATCCTTGTAAGGCATGAATGCAAAGTCCTGTTGTAGATGGCTTGATAAATCAATGGTTTGCGGCCATTGAGTGATTCGCTGAACAGTAACGAAGATCGCGGGTTTTAGAATCCGGACACAGCTTAAGCCGGGGTCAGTCAACGCATCGACCTTTTCTTTTTCATCCTTTCAAAATCGATCCGAGAGGTTTCAAATGACTCACTATGATTATGACCTGTTTGTGATCGGTGCCGGTTCGGGCGGCGTTCGCGCGGCCCGAACCGCTTCCGGAATGGGCGTTCGTGTCGCAATTGCCGAAAACCAGTATCTTGGCGGCACGTGTGTAAATGTTGGTTGCGTTCCCAAAAAACTGTTCGTCTACGCCTCCCGCTTCAGAGAAGACTTTAAAGCGTCGCAAGGTTTTGGCTGGTCGGTCGGCGAGCCGCAATTCGATTGGTCGTGTTTGTTGGCTCAAAAAAACCGGGAGATTGAGCGCTTACAAGGCATATACGGTGGTTTGCTGGATAATTCAGGTGTCACCCTGATTGATGGTAAAGCCAAGCTACTGGACACTCATACGGTCCGAGTGGGCGAGCAGCAATTTTCTTACGAACGAATTCTGATTGCCACCGGCGGTCGCCCTTTTGTTCCTGACATTCCTGGCAAAGAAAACGTTGTCACTTCAAATGAAATGTTCGCCTTAGCCACACTTCCCAAACGAATTTTGATTGTCGGAGGCGGCTACATTGCGGTGGAATTTGCTGGGATCATGCACGGTCTGGGCGTTAAAACGACGCTTTGTCACAGGGGCGATAAACTGCTGAGAGGTTTTGATGACGATGTCAGAACATTTTGCGTAGAAGAAATGCGCAAAAAAGGGATAGAGATCCTGTTCAATACTGAAATCAAATCCGTAGAAAAAAATGAAAACGGTTTTACCGTGCAAACCGGACAGGCTGCTCCACTTGAAGCCGATCTTGTTTTATATGCAACCGGCCGGATACCGAATATTGCCGGGTTAGGTCTGGAGGGGCTGGGTGTGGAACTCAGCAGCAAGGGCGCAATCAAGGTTGACGAAAATTATCAAACCAATATTCCTTCGATTTATGCGCTGGGTGATATTACCGATAGAGTCAACCTGACGCCGGTTGCTATTGCTGAGGCAATGGCTTTGGTTAATGCGCTCTATTCCGATCGTCCTGCGCCCGTTGACTATGACAATATTCCTACGGCCGTTTTCAGTCAACCTAATATAAGTACTGTCGGTTTGACTGAAGCCGAAGCAAGAAAGCGTTACCAGGATATCGATATTTATAAGTCCGTTTTTAAGCCGATGAAACATACTCTTTCCGGATTGGATGAAAAGACGCTTATGAAAATGATTGTCAGGCAAAGTACCGGAAAAGTGCTGGGTATTCATATGGTTGGTGAGAATGCGGCTGAAATCATTCAAGGGATGGCGATTGCAATCCGGGCCGGAGCAACTAAAGCCGTTTTTGACTCGACGATAGGCATTCACCCTACGGCCGCTGAAGAGTTCGTTACGATGCGCAAACCTGAAGATTGATGCACGGGTTTAATTTTCTGTGAAAGTCTTATAGCAGCGGCTAGAGGCTTTTCTCCGCGGAAAGATACGGGGTAGAAAAAGTTTCTAAGGTGATATTGGGTTTTTTAGTTACCGGACTGGCTTTGGGCCGCTTGTTGTAGCCATTTTTGAGTCACTCACCATGAAAAAGCAATGGGTCTTGTTCATGATGAGTTTGCTGCAGATAACAATCAGCGTGTTTATAGCGTATTAAAAAACGCCTGCAATAGAGCGAACGAGACCATTGGTTAACTCTGGCACAGCCTCTTCGTACTCCAGATTGACCTGATTTGCTGAGCTAACGACCCGGGTGCGGTATTTTTTTCTATCGCTGACTTCTGATGAAGTTTGTGTTCTTGAACCGCCAATCCCTTGTTTAGCATCCTGTTGACTGTCCTGTCTGATCATCACGCCTTGTTTGGCTTTTTCAGCGATTTCAAGATCAGTCACAACCATGAAGGTGGTGTCATGAACAGCGGCATCCGCAATAGTCTCAACCAAACCGCCCACAGCAACGCCGGCAAGTCCGCCAATTCCGGCACCCGACCAGCCGCCTAAACCACCGCCGATCGCTGCTCCTGCTGCTGCCCCGCCCAGCGCACCGCCAAAACCGGAACCCAATGCCGTTTCTGCCGCTGTCGGGTTGGCTTTTCCAACACTCAAAATATTTGCTCTCAACCAGTAATGAGCACGTTCCGGATCATTCGTAACCACGTAGCCTCGCGACTGTAATGATTGGCGAATGGGATCCATGATATCAAAATTGGATTTGTCAGACGTATTGCGAATCTCCAGATACACCACTTTCTTATCAGGGCCTACCGGATCAAGAAAAATGGTATCGCTCATTTTGGTCTGAACGTCCAGATCTTTTTTTGCAATAGAGGTATGGACTGCTGAACATCCATTTAAGAGCACAGCTGCCACTACTGCGCTCCCAAACAGAGAAAGTGTTTTTCTTTTAAAATTAACCATTAACATCCCCTTAAAGTGTTTACGCCAGATAAAAAGTTAAAAATTGTTTGAAATTCAGGAAAATTGAAAATAAAAGATTTCAAATGGATTCAATTAATAAGGCCAATAATAGCCGTTATATCGATGGAAATAGCTGCAATCCCTATAATCATTCCAGGAATAACGGCGAAGGTCCGCGCAAGTATAGCCCCTTCGCCAGTATTTACTGGGAGTGGATACGGGCGGCGTACCCTTTTTTGTTGCTTCTTCGATGTATGCTTCTAATTTTGCATTGTCTGCGACATTAAACGGCTGTGACATCACCATTTCATTCAAGCGATTTTGCATATCCTCTTGCTCGTCCGCTAAGGCAATATCACTGCAAAGCAGGGAAACCGCCATTAACGTGATACTTCTAAAAGAGTTACTTGTTTGTATTGCCATAATTTCCCCCTGATTTGACGATCCCAATAAATTTCAGGAACCCATAAAAGTGCTTATCGATTGTAGTTTCCAGGTTAAATATTGACAACCGAAAAGCCGGACAAGCGCTTTTTTTGATGGCTGGATCACGTGACAAGCAAACAATTTGCATTGCTATTCTTTACAGAAAATTGCCCGTTCGCTAAAAAAGGGCAGGCATTGACCGAAGTCAGCATAACCAAAAGGCTAAAAAATAACGGTCCGTATTTTTAGAAAAATAAAGATTATCTAAGTGTCATCCCTTATCCCTCTTACGCTTACAAGACGGCGTAATTTTATAAGTATCTCTATTAATTCACATTTTTAAAATTCAAATAGACTGTTTTTAGTCCTGTTTAAGAAAAGCTTAAGACTTGCCCGGTTAGAATCGAAGCGTAGATAATGAGAAAAGGTGTTAATTTATGAGTAAAATCATGTTGGCAACGTGTGCGTTTGTAATCGGAACCTATGTCGGAAGCCCCATTAAAACGGCTTACGGAGAGGGTCTTTATTTTGATGAACACTCAACCAAAAAAATTGCTAAAAGAAATCTGATTCAGAGACTTCGTAATAAACCATTAAGCAAAGTATCTTGGTACGGCGCTAAGTTTCACGGAAAAAAAACGGCCAGTGGTCAAAAGTTTAATATGAATGCTATGACAGCGGCTCATAAAACTTTACCGCTGATGTCTTATGTAAAAGTTACAAATCCTAAAAACGACCAAAGTGTAGTTGTTCAAATCAATGACCGAGGGCCTTATGTAGGGCACAGAGAAATGGATTTATCATATGCTGCTGCCAAGGAGTTGGGCATCGTAAAAAAAGGTGTGGATACGGTAAAAATAGAACCGCTGACACACGCTCAAGCAATACTTGAATTAGGCAGGGACGAGTCTTAGTTTAGTTTGAGGATCTTCCGAATGTTACATTACATTCGGAAGCCCCTCCATTTTTCGATAAGAACGTTATAAGCCGCCAGACGACTTGTTAATTAAGTCAGTTCAATCTCCGCTATTCATTCCGCATTACCCAATCAATCCACAGATCATAAAATTAAGCATTTTTTAAAAACCTGATAAGTTACCGGTAAGGGACTTTCGATGGATCTGCTTCAGCAGCGATCTTAAAAACGGGTTGAGCTGTTCTTGCTTTGGATCAGAACGGATTAACAACTTTACAAAATCCAGCGCTGATAGTCAGATCTTAGCGTCTGTAAATTCAGAAAGTTATACCTTTCGCACTTCAAATTTCGGCAGTGCCTAAGGAGGCAACGGGTTGTTCGGCAAAGGCTTTGCCAGCATGGATGCTGGCATAGAGCCTACAGGGATGGTTTTACGGCGTCCTTTGACGGGCACCCCGGTGCCGAATTTGGATCTACGATGGGTATAGCTTATTTTTTACAATCATAATAATAAACATCATAAAAAGGTGGAGATCTATGAAAGCAAGTTTAATCTTAAATGCACTCATTATACTCACGCTGCCTACCCAGTTATGGGCCTATGGCAGTAGCAGCAGCAGTAAAAAAGCCTGCGAAAAGCCTTATTTTTCGGAGTTTGTTCCGCCCGAAAAGGCTGAAGTTGCAGTTGGTTCGGAATTCTCTTTTACAGCGGCCACTGTCAGTAATCCGGAAAGTATTAAAGTGACCATCAAAAATCAACCGGTTGACATCAAAGTGACGTCCAAAGGCGGTAAATATAATGTAACCGGTAAACTTCCCAACTCTTTAGCCGGTAGCTTCGCAAGGATCAATATTGCAGCGAACGGCCCCAATCAATGCAAAGGAACCGGCGGCTGGCTGATTAAAGTCAATGAGTAAATTTTCAAGCGCCTTGAATTATTTAACGATCTGATAACAAGGTACATAGGTTTTTCCCGGCAGCTTCATGCGCTGCTGGGATATAAACGCCTTCAATAATTGATCCACAGGATCCATGATTTCGGCATCTCCTTTTATTTCAAAGTGGCCAAATTGTTCGATGGCTCTTATGCCATCGGCTTTGACATTGCCCGCAACAATACCGGAAAAAACCCGCCGCAGATTGGCTGCCAAATGATGACGTGGTTGATTGCCGTGCAGCTTTAAATTGCTCATGTTCTCATGATGCGGTTCGAAGGGCTGCTGAAACTCAGGACTGATTGTGATTGACCAATTAAAATAATAAGCATCATCCCTGTGTTTTCGATATTCTCTGACTGATTTGAGCCCCTCTCTCATTTCACGGGCAACCCGGGCAGGATCATTAATTACGATTTTATAACGTTGCTGGGCTTCAAGGCCCAAGGTGTCGCCTATAAATTGGTGGATCTGCTTAAAATAACTTTCAGAGGCTTTAGGGCCGGTAAAAATCAATGGGAAAGGTATTTCGACATTGTCCGGATGTAACAAGATGCCCAGCAAATAAAGAATCTCTTCGGCAGTGCCGGCACCACCGGGAAAGACGACTATCCCGTGCCCGACTCTGACAAACGCTTCTAGACGTTTTTCAATATCAGGCAGAATCACTAATTCATTAACGATGGGATTAGGTGCCTCGGCAGCAATGATGCCGGGTTCAGTAATGCCGACATAACGGCCCATAGAGATCCGCTGTTTGGCGTGGCCTATGGTCGCACCTTTCATCGGGCCTTTCATTGCACCGGGACCGCAACCGGTGCAAATATCCATACCCCTTAATCCCAGTTCATAACCGACCTGCTTGGTATAGTTGTATTCCTCGCGAGAGATGGAATGCCCCCCCCAACAAACGACCAATTTCGGGTCGGTTTGAGCTCGCAATACCCCGGCATTACGCAAAATATGAAAAACGGCACTCGTTGCGCCATCTGTTGTTTGTAAATCAAATTTTGGATTCTCATTGATTTCGTCACTGACATAAATGATGTCACGTAACACACTAAACAGATGCTCTTTAATCCCTTTGATCATATGTCCATCGACAAAGGCATTGGCTGGAGCATTTTTCAATTCCAGCTTGATACCTCTTTGCTCCTGAATCACGGCAATTTCAAATGATTGATACTGCTCCAGTAATTCTTTCCCGTCATCCATAGCACTACCGCAATTGAGAACGGCTAAAGAACAACTTCTGAGCAGCTTATACAAGCCGCCCTGGCTGGTATCAAGTAATTTATGAACTTCAGCTTTGGACAATACCGACAAATGACTTTCAGGGGAAATGCGTGCATCGACGACATTACTTTTCATAGAGTTGTAATTAATCCGAATTTAAAAAAAATAGTAATAGGCAAGACTCAATTTAGCTTCCATTGATCTTTATGGTTTTGACCGCGCGAAGTATATAACAACTGAAGTGTTTCATATGCGGCATTCACACATTTTTTAACCCCAATGCCTGTCCTGTTCGCCGGATAATCGTATTCCATTTAATTAATGCAGGGCGCCGAATTGTTACTTTCTAACGGGATAAATGGATAAACCACTTCGTCCCTTCTCATTTTAGGGACGTCAAAAAAGGATTAATGGATTTAGTCTAAACTTAACCGTTCAACACCTTTTTGTTTCCCCTTACCCGAAATGCCATGAACAACACTGTTATCCTTATATGTGGTTTGATAGGTTGGGTGCTTGTCTCACAGGCCATTCACGCGGAGGACGCAAGTGATGTTTACGCACTTGATCTGGAAGAACTGTTAGATATCAAGGTAACCTCCGTTTCAAAAAAAGCTGAGTCTCTTTCTGACGCTCCGGCCGCTATTTTTGTCATCAGTAATGAAGACATCAATCGGTCCGGTGTTACCACTATCCCTGATGCATTACGCATAGCTCCCGGTATAGATGTTGCGCGTATTGATTCCAATAAGTGGGCTGTTTCATCCCGTGGTTTTAACGGCCGCTTCGCCAATAAACTGCTGGTGTTGATTGATGGGCGTAATATTTATACCCCGGCATTCTCGGGTGTTTATTGGGAAATGCAAGATGTCATGATGGAAGATGTCGATCGCATTGAGGTCATCAGAGGTCCCGGCGCCGCGCTATGGGGCGCTAATGCAGTCAACGGCGTGATCAACATTATTACCAAACACTCAGCCGACACTCAAGGCGGTTTAGTTACGGGCGGTGGCGGAACCGAAGAGCTTGGATTCGGTTCTGCACGTTACGGGACCCAGTTAGGCAAAGATACCACCGGACGGGTCTATATGAAAGGTTTCGAAAGAGATGAATTGATCAATCAAGACCAATCCAGGTCAAGCGATGATTGGGACAAAGTACAAGGCGGTTTCAGAGTCGATTCATTAGTAACCAATATGGATGCGTTTACCGTTCAAGGCGACGCATACCATAGCAATTTTAACCAAAAGCTTTACTACCCCGCTTTTGATACGCCGAATGGCGCCGCTTTTGTTAACGATAATGCCCAAGTTTATGGTGCTAACGTGGTAGGACGCTTGCAGCATACCTTTTCATCCACCTCAAGTTATACCATGCAACTTTACTACGACCGGTATGACCGGGAAGATATCTATATTCACGAATTACGCAACACCTACGATATTGATTTTCAGCATCGCTTTGCCCTGAACGACTGGAATGACATTATTTGGGGGGGAGGTTACCGTTATACTGAAACGGAAACGCGGTTCGATATGACACCGGCAATTTCTTTTGATCCACAGAACCGCGGCGATCAGTATTTTAGTGCTTTTTTACAGGACGAAATTAGTTTGGTTGACGAGACTTTGTGGCTTACGCTGGGCTCAAAATTTGAACATAACGATTATACCGGTTTTGAATATCAGCCCACCGCACGGCTTATGTGGACGCCGCATCCCTCCCACAAGGCCTGGGCGGCCGTTTCCAGAGCAGTAAGAATCCCCTCCCGTATTGATTCGGATATGACTTTGCGAGGAAGCATCATTCCTGCCGGGCAATCACCTTACCCTCCTTATCCGGTTGAAGCGACCGTTAATGGATCTAAAAGCTTTGATTCCGAAGAACTGCTCGCTTATGAAGTGGGTTACCGCTTTACTTTTGCCAAATTATTTTCTTTGGATGTATCGGCATTTTTTAACGATTATAAAAGTTTGCGATCATTTAATCCCGGGCAGCCAATCCTGCCGATGATAAATCCATATATTACTCAACCCTTCATCGTTGACAATGGCAATTCGGGAGAAACCTACGGGGTTGAAACCGCGGTAGTCTGGCAAATGCGGGACAACTGGCGATGGGATTTGAGCTACAGCTTTATTGAAACCCATCTACACAACACTGAGTATTATCAAGAGGCTGTTTCCCCACAGCACAAGGTCTCATTGCGCTCTTCAATTAACCCATGGAAGGATATCAGCTGGGATATTTGGCTGCGTTATACCGATGATGCCAGCGCCTTCACCGTGGTCGGCGCTACACCTGTTGAAAGCTATATCACGATGGATATGCGCCTGGGTTGGCGTATCCACAAAGATGTCGAAATATCGTTGGTCGGTCAAAATTTACTGAATGACAGCCAACTGGAATATACCAGTGAAAATTTTATCCAACCCACAGAAAACCAGAGAGGTTTCTATGGCAAGCTGGCTTGGCAATTTTAGCCAAAAGCATTCGTCTTGAATGGGTTTATAGCGCCTCTTAAATGATGATTGTCATTTCAAAGTTTATTCGAAAGTCCGGTGGGGTAAATAACCAAACCCCCTCAAATTCGCGGTCTTTTGCATTTGTCGCCCTGTTATGGACAGGCGTATTATCTTGCGCGAGCGTTAATGCTGAAACACTGGAAGAGTTTGCGGTTAAAACCGCAGTGACACTTAATCTTGCGATATTCACAGAATGGCCTGAGCATACATTTAAAAGCGAAGATGAAGATTTACGGCTCTGCGTGATAGGTGACAATATAGTGCAACAAGCCTTTGAACAGCTTTCAGACAAGAAAATTGGGGCGCATTCGGTCGTCATTTTCAATATCAACCGTAACCGGAACATTGATGACTGTCACATTGTTTTTATCAGCGGCCAGGATAGGCTTCAACTCGCTCAACTTCACGCCGCGGCATTAGGCAAGCCTATTCTTACTGTCGATGACACCGAGGGATTAACTTCCTTCAATGGCATCGTGAACCTGCAAAAAAATAACGATAAATTAACCTTAAATATCAACCTTGATTTAGCTAGGCAAGCGGGGTTCATAATGAGCGCCCGTTTGCTCAAAGTGGCTAATGTCATCACTGATAATCCCTAAAGGACATGGAAAATGCTTAGAATAGGCAACGTTTCAATTCGCACTAAGCTCATTTTGATAATGGCTTTTACAGCCATTTTTGCCATGCTGCTAGTCACGGTCGCAATGGTGACCTTTCAATATCAAAGCATCAAGCGGGCTGTTGAAGGTGAATTGATCTCTTTGGCCAGCGTTCTCTCCTGGAACAGTTCGGCAGCATTGGCTTTTAACGACCCTAAAACGGCGGAAGAGTCATTAGCCGGATTTTCTTCGCGTAAGGATATTGTTGCGGTTTATATTTATACACTTAAAGGGCAGCACTTCGCGTCATTCCAGCAGCATCCGGATTTTCACAAGTCATGGCCTGAAGCCAAAGTAATCGCTCAACTCTCTAGACCCCTTACTACGGTATCAGAACACAACGGATCCGGCTGGCTGGCCCAATTGAAATCGGACTATTGGCGAGGGACAAGTTCCGCAGAGGCTATCGATGATTTTGAATATGATGACCAGGGCTTTTTGCACTTGCTCTATCCCATCACGCTGAATGGGCAAATCATCGGCTCTGTTCACCTCATTAATGATCTGTCAAAGTTAAACAAGGATCTGAGTACTTTTTATTTCATCGTGGGATTGGCTAGTTTCGGCAGTCTATTGCTGATATTGCTTTTGTCTGCGCGGCTTCAGAAAATATTTTCCATGCCCTTGATGAATTTAATGAAGGTCATGGATACGGTCTCTTCTAAAAAAGATTACACCGCCCGTGTGGTTCAATCCGGAACGGATGAGTTTGGCCAGCTTTCCAGTGTATTCAACAAAATGCTGGCCGAAATTGAGCGCCGCGATAAACAATTGGACGAATATCGGCTTCATCTTGAAAGGCAGGTAGCCGATCGCACGGCCGAATTATTTGATAAAAATATTCAGCTACAACTTACCACCGAAGAAGCTTTAAAAGGAAAAGAGGGCGCGGAAGCAGCCAGCAAAGCTAAAAGCGAATTTCTGGCCACAATGAGTCATGAAATCAGAACACCTATGAATGGCGTACTGGGCATGACCGAACTGTTGCTGAACACGGAGCTTGATCCTCGCCAAAAGCGGCTGGCGGAAACTGCTTTTCGTTCGGCAGAGTCTTTATTGAGCATCATCAACAATATTCTTGATTTTTCCAAAATCGAAGCCGGTAAATTCAAGCTCAACGAAACAGAATTCTGTTTAAGCCGTTTGCTGGAAGAAACCACGGAAATTCTGACTGACCAGGCCTATAGAAAAAATCTGGAACTTCTGCTTAATTTGCCCTACGACTTACATATTCAAGTTATAGGCGATGCTGAGCGACTACGGCAGGTTCTCATTAATTTAATGGGCAATGCGATCAAATTTACCGAACAGGGTCAGGTAGAGCTTAAAGTCCGGCCGTTGGAGCCTATTGAAACATCTGAAAGCATACAACTCAAATTTGAGATTGCCGATACCGGTCCGGGTATTCCTCTTGAGCAACAAAAAGCCATATTCGATAGTTTTACTCAAATTGACGGCTCTATCACAAGGCGTCATGGCGGGACGGGCCTAGGGCTGACTATCTCCCGCAAACTGGTTCAATTGATGGGCGGTGATCTGCAATTAATCAGCACGCCCGGCACAGGTGCCTGTTTCTACTTTTGTTTGACATTGCAAAAAGGCAACCTTGCAGAGGCGCGGGTTCCTGAGCTTTCGGTTCTCAAAAATCTGAAAATACTGGTCGTCGATGATAATGTAACGAATCGCGATATTTTGTTCGACCTGTTGAGTTACTGGGAGGTACAGGTTCAAACGGTCGATAACGGACAAAAAGCCCTGCAAGACCTTCGTCAGGCAACAGCGCTTGGGCAGCCTTACCAGATTGCTTTACTGGACTGGCATATGCCTTATATGGATGGGCTGACCCTTGCCAAAAGCATTAAAAACGACCCCATGATCAAACCCTTACAGCAGATCATGCTAAGTTCTGATGCCTTGGGAATGGATTTCGAAAAATACTCCGAATACGGCATTTATCGAACCCTGAACAAGCCGATCTTTCAAAAGCAACTTTTGCAATGCTTACTTGAGCTGTCCGGCAACACCCAGTTAAATAACGGCGGTATGGAGAATGCTCTCCTCAGTCCGGTGAAGTCATTTCAGGGTCTCGTTTTATTGGCTGAGGATAACATCATCAATCAGGAAGTCGGATTAGGATTGCTCAAAGCGGTCGGTTGCGACGTGGAAATTGCTAATAACGGACTAGAGGCCGTCGAGGCGGTTAAAAGTAAACACTACGATTTGGTATTAATGGATTGCCACATGCCCACTATGGACGGCTTTGAAGCGACTCGCACGATACGTCAGCAGTTAGGCATAAATAATGAGGCATTGCCTATTATTGCTCTGACTGCAGATGTACAGAAAGGCATCCCGGAACAATGCCTTGCCGCAGGCATGAATGGATATATCTGCAAGCCATTTAATAAAAAGCAAATAATGGCGGAGTTGGAAAAATGGTTGAAGCCCAGTGATAAACCTCAAATTGGCTCTCTTCTTAACCGATTGAATAGTGATCAATCACGTTTGGACATTTTAAACCTCGATACGCTGAACCAATTACGGGAAATCAGGACTGAAGACGGCTCTTCTTTACTGAACAAGACTGTCGAACTTTATTTGAACAGTGCAGCATCAGAAATCGAAAAAATCCGGGAGGCCCTGTACGATAGAAATGCACCGTTGTTAGCGTCATTGGCTCACGCATTTAAATCGGCATCGGCTAACATAGGCGCTGATTCAATTGCTAAACTGGCGGACGAAATAGAAACAAAAGCCAAGAAAAATTTATTGGATGTTTTGCCCCTTAGAGTTGAAGCGCTGACTGGCGAACTGCCCACCGTCATAGCCGCTTTACATGAGACGATAAACCCGTTTGAAATGCGTTTAACTCAACCTGTCCAGGTCGAAAAGTCATCGCAACGCATCTTGCTGGTTGACGATGACGCCAGTTTCCGGCTGGTGATCAGTGAAGTGCTGCGCTCGTCCGGATTTCAAATCGAAATGGCAACGAACGGTAAAGAAGCCCTAGTCAAGGCTCAAGAAACTATCCCTGACCTTATTCTGTTGGATGCGATGATGGATGAGCTGGATGGTTTTGAAACGTGCAAACAACTTAAAGCTTTTCCAGATTTGGCGGATGTCCCTATTATTATGACGACCGGTCTAGGTGACACCGAATCGATTAATAAGGCCTTTGCCGCCGGCGCTACGGATTTTGTTGTCAAGCCGTTAAACTACACCATTTTGACTCATCGCCTGCAATTTATATTACGGACCGGGCAAATCACTTCTGAACTTAGAAGCAGCAAGCTCCAGCTGGATGCCGCACAGCGTATCGCGCGCTTGGGTTACTGGACCTGGGACAGCAAGAACAATTACTTTAAGTTATCATCTCATTTGGCAAAACTTTGCGAGATAAATCCAAATCAGTTCGATAACACCTTGGAAGGTTTTCTCGAACTTATTCATCCTGAGGACCGGAGTTTCGTCAGCAATATCATTCGTAATTCAATACTTAACCCCTCCATTCAGCATACCGAATATCGCCTGCAAATTACGCCTTACGATATTGTTTTTGTGCATCAGGAAATTGAGGCGATTACCGATTTAAGCAATCCCATTATCACCGGAACAGTTCAGGACATAACCCATAAAAAAGAATCCGAAAAACAAATACACCGCCTGGCCTATTTCGATAGTCTGACCGGACTGGCCAGCCGTACTTATTATCACGAACGCATGGATGGCATTATCAAGAGCGCCGCCCGGCGAAACGAGCAATTTGCCTTTCTGTATCTTGATCTGGACGGATTCAAAGACATTAACGACGGACTTGGCCACAATGTCGGCGACCAGTATTTGAAAGCCATTGCGCAACGCATCAAGTTGGTTATCCGAGACATTGATTTTGCTGCACGTCTGGGCGGTGACGAATTTTGTATCATCGTTGATAACATCATCGATGAAGAGAGTGTGGCGGAAGTTGCGACACGCTGTTTAAACCAGATTAATCTCCCATTGAATTTGGATGGCAACTTGCTTAGACCGCGCGTTAGTATCGGTGTTGCCATCTATCCGCGAGACGGACGTGATGAAATAGAAATTATGAAGGCCGCTGATGCTGCGATGTATTCGGCCAAACAAGCCGGTAAACAACGCTATGCTTTTTATACGCCGGAAATGACCTTGCAAGTCAAACAGCGTATGAAAAAAGAACAGCAACTGCGAGACGCGTTTGAAATGAAGCAATTTATCCTGTATTACCAGCCGCAAATTACACTGCAAACCGGCAAAATGGTCAGCGTTGAAGCCTTGATCCGATGGCAGCATCCGGATGGACGTTTAGTGACTCCTTTTGAGTTTATCGCGCTGGCTGAAAATCTGGGTCTTATTATCGAGTTGGGAAAATGGGTGCTGACAACCGCCTGTTCACAGTTGGCCGTATGGCATGCAGCAGGCTGGAGTTCGCTATCCGTATCGGTCAATATTTCTCCTTTTCATTTTCGTGATCCTGAGTTATTAGCCACGGTTCGCGAAATTTTGCATAAAACCGGTATTTCAGGACGGTTTCTGGAACTTGAAGTGACTGAAAATGCGATGCAACAGGAAAGTTATCTGACTGTATTCAGGCAACTGAGGGAAATTGGCGTAAGGATCGCGATAGATGATTTTGGTAGCGGTTTTTCATCACTGGCCTCGCTTAAAGAGCTACCGATTGACACTCTCAAAGTGGATAAGGTTTTTGTTCAGGATGTTCTTTCCAGCCATCAGACTCCGCTTATGCTGGGCGCCATTATCGGTCTTGCTAATGCGCTCAACTACACGCTCGTTGCCGAAGGCGTGGAAACCATCGAACAGGCACTCGTCATGAGGGGTTTGGGTTGTCACCAGGTTCAGGGCTATTATTTTAGTCCGCCGGTATCGGAAGATAAAATTCCGGCGTTGGCTGATCAGGATTTCAGGCTTAAGTTTCATCCAAGCAGTTAAACCAAGCAGGGGTAATCATTTTATCTCCCTGCTTGGTTCAGTTTATAAAGCTAGGGCGACATGTTGGCGATGCCTTCGGTCAACAGGCGCAGTTTATTTTGAATGATTCGGGTATTCTGAGGCCCCATCCTGATCATTTGTTTATGGACAGGATTAAGCGTCTCAAGTTTTTGGTCTGCAAACTTGTAGCCTAGCGTGGCCTTGACCAGAGCAATACGGGTGTCTATGACCGGAGCGGTCAATATTTCGGCAGCGGCTTTTTGAAAAAGATCATCCACTCTGTAACTTTCCGGATAGCTGAATTCTTTGAAAATCTGTTGAAAAAGCGCATTCAAAGTTCGATAGGTTTGCAATCCATCTTTAACATTAATGTCGTCAATCGCTGAAGCCAGATGATTGTAGCGTTGATAACTTTTAGCCGAGAGGTATAGCCCTTGTTTATCTTTTTCTGCAATGAAAGATTCCGTTAAAGTAAACGGTTTCATATGCTTGTAAACTCGAAGCCCTTGAGAAAAATCGTTGACGATGATCACAAACTTTCTAATGAGTTCGTCCTCTTTTAGCCACTGGCTAAAACCCGGTGATAATCGGGTTGCCTGTTCGCGAAAAAAATCATCGCTATTTTCCAATGCAGGCAACGCCTGGTCACTGCCTGTTGAAGGTTCTTCCGTACTGATTTTCGGCAATGTTTCTGACGATAGATTAAGTGTATCGGCTGGCGTGCTTTGTTCCTGGTTCGTTGTAACAGGCAAGGCCAACTCCTGAGTCGTCAATCCCGAACTACCGGTCTCAACCACTTGAGGAGTGATATAAAACCAGGCACCTGCTGCGAGTGCAGCCATTAAAATGATCAATAGGGTTATGATTAAACCTATTGGCTTTTTTCGTTCATATAAATCATATCTTCCCACAAATCTCTCCCCTGAATGAATGTGGCTGGGTAAAGCCAAGTCATAGTGATGCCTCGTTCGGCAAAGAATAGACTATTACGGCTCATTAATCTCATAGGCGATTTTACCTTGTATTGTCATGAGGTGCGGGTAGAAGTTTATTCAATTTATTCTGAAAGGGCTTAAAGTGAGGAATACCTTCGAGCTTAGTTGTGGTATCAACAGAGGAATGTGTGCAGTTGCCGTTTGGTTTTGAAAAGGTGAAATTAATCACCTTTTCAACAGGGCTATCAATTATTTTCGATCATAGCGGGAGGCAGTTCCATTTGCATTGCTTTGATAATTGTACTCAGCTCATTCCTTTGTCGTTTCAACGGTTCCAGTTCTTGTTCCAGCTGTGCAATGTTTTCCGCTACGCTGCCTTTTGAGTCGTTGATTTTTCTCAGCATTTGCAACCGGCTTTCAATTTGCTTTTTATGATCTTTGATCTGATGCATCAGTGGTGTCAGAACGCTATTGCACCATGTTGTAGCGTCTTTGTTGGCCGTTTTCAAAATTGCTCTTGCTCTATTAATCAGAGTTGAATAGAGCTTATTGATTACGATGCTTTGCTCGGTCATGGTGGTGCGAGCGCTATTTCTGAACGCCTCACCTTCTTCAAAAATTTGTTCCAGTTCGAATTGGTACTGCTTGATCGAAAACAGCTGAGGTTCTATTTCCTTAAAACCGTATTCATCCTGGAATTTTTTATGAATGGCTTTGACCAGTCGCCGGGTTTCATTCGTGGTATCGACGCAGTCCTGCAAAACTTCGCGCAATTCGTCGAATAATTTACGCATGCTCTGTTTCATTCCATAAGTTGTCAGGCTTTTAGACATCTCAATACGCATATTCTTGATTATTTCATCAATGCGTTCGCTAGACAGGGAATCGACCAAAATTTTGGCCTGAACACTAAACACTTTTCTGCTGGCTTGAAAATTCTCAATATTCAACATGTAATGTTGCTGACGATCTCGGGTTTCCGCCATCAGCTTGTCAGTCATTTCATGATTTTCAAAATCTATCTTCTTGAACTCTTCCAGTTGTTTGGAGGCATTACTCAGCTTCGTATCGGTCAAATTGGAGGATTCGGTGACCAGGAAGCCGATATCCCGCTTGATAGTACTAAGAATAATATTGCGTCTTTGTTTGAGAATGTCGTTCGCAAGGTAATTTTCCAGTGCGAACAAACGGCTTTTTTTCAATAAGGCATCATCCGATTTTACTTTAGCCAATAAGGCTTGTTTGGCGGATGCAGGAAAAACCAGGGATTCATCAATATTCAAAATGGATGCGCAGGTTTTGATTTGAGATTTTATCGATGCTTCATAACCTGAATCACCGGCCAGATCATCCCACATGGCGTCAATTTTGTTCATGACGACGGCCAGGCCCTGTTTTCGTTCGCCTCGCGTATTACTGACGTGGTTACGCCACATTTCCAGATCGCTCTTGGTTACACCGGTATCGGCAGCCAAGACAAAAATAATCGCTTGTGCACTGGGTAGCATATTCAACGTGAGCTCGGGCTCGGTGCCGAGCGCATTTAGCCCCGGGGTATCGAGTATGCACAAGCCTTCCTTGAGTAATGGATGAGGAAAACTTATCAACGCATGGCGCCAGCAAGGAATTTCTACGGTTTCCGGGTTGACGATACCTTGCTCAGCAGCCTCTTTTTCATTCCAAAGACCCAGTTTATCAGCGACTTCGCGAGGCACTCGTTTGGTGGCGACTAACTCCTTGAATGCTTCCTGCATTTGAGTGGGGGAATCAAAATCCAGATCAATCTGGTTCCAGCGCTCCGGCTTTTTTTTGTACTCGCTGAGAGAAATGTCTTCAAGACGGCTCTCAATATTGAGTAAGCGAATATAATGCCCGCCTTTTTCATCATAAAAAAGTTCGGTAGGCGACATGGTGGTGCGGCCGGGCGATGAGGGCAGTAAACGGACGCCTGTTTCAGCAAAAAACAGAGCATTAATGAGTTCTGTTTTTCCACGCGAAAACTCTGCAACAAACGCCAGGGTAATCCGATCAGATTCAAGACCATGTAGTATATTGAGCAGCATTTCAGTGCTGTGAATATCGTTCATGGCATAACGTTGTCGCCATTCTTGATACATTTCTATGGCTTGTATCAATTGGGTGCGCCACTGCGAATATTCGTGCAGTTGTTCTTTAAATTCCAAGTTCCTCATGGCAAGCCTTTTGCTGTCACTGGTCTGCAGGGGTCAAGTCGGTAATACCTGTTTCGGGGTAATTGTAGACTATATCTTGATTACTGTTAGTCCGGCGCTGCTGTAAATCACTCGGCATGAGAATTTGTGACACCGTACTTTTCCCTGTAGGCATTAATGTTGAGTAAATAGGGGTTGGCTTCAGGCTTTTCAGTCAGATATTCGATAATGTGCTCAAGACTGATAATAGAAAATACAGGCATTTCGTAAGCGGTACTGACTTCTTGAGTTGCCGATAATTGGTTTTCGCCTTTTTCCTGGCGATCCAGCGCTATCAGCACACCGGCTGGTTTGGCATTCGCCGATCTGATGATAGCGACAGACTCTCTGACAGAGGTTCCTGCGGTGATCACATCATCCAGTATCAGAATATTACCTGCCAATTCCGCACCTACGAGAGTGCCGCCTTCTCCATGGTCTTTCGCTTCTTTCCGGTTAAACGCAAACGGAATATCTTGTCCAGTCAGCCGCGCATAAGCGATTGCCGTGGCGCAAACCAGCGGGATGCCCTTGTAAGCGGGGCCGAACAGGACGTCGACAGGCAATTTGGATTCAATGAGCGCATACGCATAAAATTCGCCCAATTTGCCCAATTGCGCGCCGGTTTTAAATAAACCGGTATTGAAAAAAAAGGGGCTGGTACGGCCGGACTTGAGCTGGAATTCACCAAACTTCAGTACGCCGCAGTCCAATGTGTAGTGAATAAAGTCTTTTTGAAAAGCTAGCATAGTTTCAGTGGCTTCCGAATAAGGGCTTAAAGATTGTCAGTGCAGCGATTAGTATAACCCGCGGGCGCTAACGAATGAACCTTTCGAGCACCGAGTCCAGAAAATTCCAGCCTTTTTCGCTGCATTTGAAAACCCACTCTTCCTGACGGATCAAACCCAGATTGATGCACTCGCCTAATGCAGGTTGCAACGATTCGGCGCTTAATCCTGTCATGCGTTCATATTGGCTCAGCGTAAATCCTTTTTTAAGCCGGAGCTGGTTCATCAAAAATTCCAATGCCAATGCATCGGTTTCAATCGCGATGCCTGGTTGACGATGCGTTTGGGCTTGATAAATTTCAGGACTTTTGGGCTTGGTGGTGCGGAATATGCCCTTTGGTAGATGAGTGCTTAGTTTTCCATGCGCACCCGCGCCGATACCCAGATAATCGCCAAATTGCCAATAATTAAGATTATGGCGGCACTCGAAATCAGGCTTACTGTAAGCCGAAATTTCATATTGGCCGTATTGGTGGTCCGCCAATAGCCGTTGACAGGCCTGCTGTTCCTTATAGATATGTTCATCATCAGGCAATTGCGGTGGAAACTTGTGAAACAATGTATTGGGTTCCAGCGTAAGCTGGTAAAACGAAATATGTGTTGGGTTCAGTTTGATCGCCATTTCAACGTCTGTCCGGCTGCTGTGATTGTCCGTAGCGGGCAGTCCAAACATCAAGTCCAGGTTAAAATTGTCAAATCCTACCCGATGCGCGGTTTCAGCCGCACGAATCGCCTCTTTCGACGAATGTACCCGGCCGAGTTTTTGCAACAAAGTGTCATTAAAACTCTGAACACCGATTGACAAGCGGTTGATCCCCAGTGCTCTAAACTCTGCAAACTTATCCAGCTCAAATGTGCCGGGATTGGCTTCCAGCGTAATTTCCAGATTATCCGAAAAGCCAACTTTCTGTTTAATGCCTTCCAGCAAACTATTGAGCGCTTCCGGCGAAAACAGACTCGGTGTGCCACCGCCAATAAAAATACTGTTGATCGGCCGGGTTATCGCAAAATGCTGAAGATCATGTTCCAGATCGCTTAATAACAAGGCGACATAGTGCTGTTCCGGAAGTTCGCCCTTGACTGCATGGGAATTAAAATCGCAGTAAGGACATTTTCTGATGCACCAGGGAATATGGATATAAAGGCTAAGCGGGATCAAATCGGTTAACTGTCGTTGTTGAATAAAGGGCTAGTGTAACACTCACGCGGGCGGTATTAAGAACGGAAGAGTTGTGTGCTTCATAATCGTTATGTTATAACATTTGTAAAATTCATTGAGGTTTTAAGATGCTTAAAGATTTTCCACGCAAACTCCCCGTCACAGTTCTGTCCGGCTTTTTAGGCGCGGGAAAAACCACGCTGCTGAACAGCATCCTGAACAACCGGGAAAACTTGAAGATTGCCGTAATAGTTAATGATATGAGTGAAGTCAATATCGATGCGGCTCTTGTTAAAAACGAATTATCGCTGAGCCGCTCCGAAGAAAAACTGATTGAGATGAGCAACGGTTGTATCTGCTGCACATTGCGCGAAGACTTACTGGTAGAAGTCGGAAAATTGGCTAAAGAAGGCCGTTTTGATTATTTACTCATCGAGTCTACCGGGATCGCTGAGCCAATGCCGATCGCTGAAACGTTTACTTTCAGAGACGAACATGGCGTTAGTTTATCGGATATTGCTCAATTGGACACAATGGTGACGGTCGTTGATGCCGTCAATTTCATGCGTGATTACATGGAAGCGCAATCGCTAAAAGAAATCAATGCAGAATTAGGCGAAGATGACGAGCGCAATATTGCCGATCTTCTGGTCGATCAAATCGAATTCAGCAACGTTATTTTGATTTCCAAAATCGATTTGGTCAGTACCGATGAGATAGCCAATATGACAGCAATACTGCGGCAGCTAAACCGGGATGCAGAGATCATTCCCATGGTCATGGGACAGGCGCCGCTCGCTAAACTGTTAAACACAGAAAAATTCGACTTTGACAAAGCCGCGCAAGCGCCGGGCTGGTTACAAGAAATGCGTGGCGAGCATCAGCCCGAAACCGAAGAGTACGGCATTGCCAGTTTTGTTTATAGTGCTCGCCGCCCTTTTCATCCGGGCCGGTTTTATGACTATTTGCATGAGGGCGATTGGGATAACGGCACCTTGCTGCGCTCCAAAGGGTTTTTCTGGCTGGCATCCCGGCCCGAATGGGTAGGCACCTGGTCACAAGCCGGCGGCATGATGCAGCATGGCTGTGCCGGACGCTGGTGGGCTTCAGTGCCTGAGTCCGAATGGCCGGAAGAACATATTGCCGATATCAAAGCCAACTGGCAGACGCAGTTTGGTGATTGTCGCCAGGAACTGGTTTTTATTGGTCAAAATGTCAATGCCGATCAAACCCGTCAAGAGCTGGATAGGTGTCTTTTGTCCGATGAAGAATTAGATCTGGGGCCTGAAGCCTGGCGGCATTTCCAGGATGATTTTCCACAGTGGCTTGAACCGGCTTCGGCTGAGATGGAATAAAGCATTTTGAGCGAACGAGGAAGAAATAATGTCCGCAAATCCCCAAACTATTTTTAAACCGGCCTATTCCGAAGCGATAATTTCGGATGATTTAGCCGATCTGACGCTCATTTATCAAGACAGTGTCAATATTTGCCAGATCAATCGAGCAATAGATTCCGGTATCGAAGCCTTTATTGGCGAGTTGCTGCAAAGCGCTGTCGATATCGGCGTTATCGAGAATTTACCGGTCAATACGTTTGATTTTTCCAGGCTTATACCAGCGGCGAGACACATCGAAGGCTATGCCGCTTTTTGTCATGACATTGCTCACCTGACCACCTTGTTTTGCGATTTGTTTGACCTTAAACGGGTAGGGTTACGACTGCGTACCCTGGATCGCCCGATGTGCCCCAAGTTTCATGTCGATGCGGTCCCGTGCCGCCTGGTTTCGACTTACGGTGGCATTGGCACAGAATGGCTTGAAGATAAAGAAGTTAAGCGCATAAAACCGGTTCTTGTCAGGCATGATTCCAAGGATGACCCGTCAGGAACTGTTCGCGATTCAAGCTTTATTCATACCATGCCGGCCTTTTCGGTCGGTCTTCTGAAAGGCAGCAATTGGACAGGTAACGAACTGCACGGTGCCGTGCATCGTTCGCCAAAACTCAGTGCCGATCTGCCAAGGCGGTTATTGCTCACCCTGGATTTTGCCTAAAGGTTCTAACTGAAAAATGCCTGCTCAGTCGTTATTGAGGGCCAGTTAAAACGCAACAATCATTCCTCTTTTCCTATCGTTAAGCAATACACCGGAGATACCGCATGGCCCAGTCAAAACAACTCAATCCAGTGCCCGTGACCATTCTGACCGGATTTCTGGGAGCCGGTAAAACCACCTTGTTGAATCGCATCTTATCCGAAGCGCATGGTCAACGGATCGCGGTTATTGAAAACGAATTTGGCGAGGAAGGTATCGATAATGATCTCTTGATTCAAGGGGATGAACAAATTGTCGAAATGAATAATGGTTGCATTTGTTGCACCGTACGCGGCGATTTGGTGCGCATTCTGGGCGAGCTGAGCGAAAAGCATAAAACCGGGCAAATTCATTTCGACCGGGTCATTATCGAAACAACCGGTTTAGCGGATCCTGCGCCCGTCGCCCAGACATTTTTTGTAGAAGAAGCGATTGCTGAATTTTATTCGCTGGATGCGATTATCACTGTTGTCGATGCCATACACGCGCAGCAACAACTGGATGAACATCATGAAGCCCAGGAGCAAGTTGCGTTTGCCGACCGTTTGCTGCTGACAAAGAGTGATTTGTCAGAGCCAGAGCACTTGAATAAGTTGGAAAAGCGATTGCGAGCGATGAATCCCCGAGCGCCGATTCAACAGGCTAATTTCGGTGAGTGCAATCTGAGTGACATCCTCGACATTCGCGGCTTTAATTTACAAACGATTTTAGAAATTGAGCCTGATTTTCTTGAAGACGTCAGTCATGAACATGACGATGAGGTCACATCCTTCGTCTATCAAAGCGATCAAGCATTTGATCCTGCCCGCATTCTTGCGTTCCTTGATGCGATGATTCGTATTTATGGGCAGGACATGCTTCGCTACAAAGGCATCATGAATATCAAAGGCCAGGAATCCAGCGTAATTTATCAAGGTGTCCATATGTTGATGAATTACGATTTCGGCAAGCCCTGGGCAATAGACGAAAATCGCAAAAGCGTTATGGTGTTCATCGGCCGTAATTTGCCCTGTGAAGCGTTTTTTAGTGCCTTGGATGAATGCAGAGTTTGATGATTATTCTAAGTTAAGGGAATCCAAAAGATGTTGATTCGGTTAAAAGGCGGAAAAATATACGATCCTGCCCAAAAGCAAGAGGGTGTTGTCAGCGATATTTATATTCGCGACGGTGTCATTGTCAATCCTCCAGAAACTCTCAGCCTTGCCGATGTGGAATATGACATAACCGGGAAAGTTGTTATGGCCGGTGCCATTGATATCCACAGTCATATTGCCGGAGGCAACGTCAATACCGCGCGTTTGTTATTGCCCGAACAACACCGCAATTTTCTGGCCCGCAAGCTCAACCATCCTTTCAGTACGGCCCGATGGTCGGCCACTGAAACAGGTTATCGCTATGCTCTCATGGGTTATACAACAGTTGTAGAACCTGCTGTGCTGCCGATTAATGCTCTGGATGCGCATCTGCAAATGGCGGATATTCCTATCATCGATACAGCGGGGCTTGCGATATTAGGTAATGATGATTATTTATTGCGCTTATTACGGACCGGAGTTTCGCAAAATCAGATTAACGATTACGTAGCCTGGACGTTGCATGCCACCCGCTGTCTGGGTTTAAAAGTGATTAACGCTGGCGGCGCAAATGCGTTTAAGTCAAATGCTCGCAGCTTTGATCTGGATGATCAGGTTCCAGAATACGGTGTCAGTTCGCGGCATATTCTGCAAACCTTGCAACGCGCCGCTTGCGAAATCCAGCTTCCGCATCCGGTTCATGTGCATTGCAATAATTTGGGCATTCCCGGCAATGTCGATACGGCGCTGGCAACCATGGAGGCCGCTCAAGGCTTGCCTATGCATTTGGCGCATATCCAGTTTTACGGTTATGGTAACGAAGGCGAGCGTGGGTTTTCGACCGCTGCGGCCAAGCTGATTGATGGATTCAAAAAACATCCGAATATCACGATGGACGTGGGGCAGGTTCTATTTGCGCAAACAGTGACGATTTCGGGAGACGTGATCGCCCAATACAGCCGCAGACATGACGCCTCGCCCAACAAATGGGTGGCCTGGGATGCAGAATGCGAGGGTAGCGGCGGCGTTGTCCCTTATCGCTATAAAGAATCCAGTTTCGTCAACAGTTTGCAGTGGTTAATCGGTCTGGAGATATTCCTGCTGGCCGAAGACCCCTGGCGGCTTTTTTTTACAACCGATCATCCTAATGGCGGACCTTTTACCATGTACCCTTTTCTGATCCGTTTATTAATGGATAAAGACTATCGTCTGGAGTGTATGGCACAGTTGAATCAGGAAGCGGTCGCAATGTCGCTGCTTAAAGATCTGCATAAAGAGTTTACCTTGTATGATATTGCGATCATGACGCGGACCGCGGCGGCTCGATTGTTAGGCTTGGCGGATCGGGGGCATTTAATGCCGGGTGCCGTTGCCGATATTGCAGTTTACTCTGAACAAGAGGACAAAGCCGCAATGTTCGGTCATGCCGCTCTCGTGTTTAAAAACGGGCATTTGGTGGTCAAAGATGGCGAGGTTGTTGGGCGGCGCAACGGCACGGCTCAAATTGTGCAGCCAGAGTTCGATAAGCAAATCGAACGGCGGGTGCAACTCTATTACGATCAGTTTTACAATCTTAAGTTGGATAGTTTTGCCGTAGCCGATGTCAGTTTTAATCAATCCGATAACGAGCGATTTCTCAGGCATTCGTGCGGAACTCCTTATCTGGCAAGCCATTCATGATCAAGTCAAAAACCGTCGAACGAATACCCGTAGTGGTACTCAGCGGCTTCTTGGGTAGCGGCAAAACGACGCTATTGAACCGCTTGCTGCAATTTCAGCCGCATTCTGCTGTCATTATCAACGAGTTTGGTGCGACACCTATCGATCAACAACTCATCAAGGAACGCAATATCCCGTTGACCACTTTATCGGGCGGTTGCTTATGCTGTCAGGTTCGCGGTTCGCTGGCGCCATTGCTCAAAAACCTGCGTATGGCCTGGGATGACAAATCCGATAAACCGTTCAGCCGGATTTTTATCGAAACCAGCGGTGTTGCCAGCCCTGAACCTATTCTCGATACCTTGTTGAATGAACGCTGGTTATCAACCAAATACCAATATCAAGGCATGATCGCGACTGTTTCGGCCACTGCTGCCGATGATTATCTGAACCGGTTTCCCGAGGCCCAGGCTCAGATAGCCTGGGCGGATAAACTGGTCATCACGCAAACTGATCTTGCTGATTCAGTACAGATCCGGCGCTTACACGACAGACTCAATCAATTGGCGCCTGCAACGCCTCGCCTGGACGTTGTAAAAGGTGAATTTGACCCGAAAGCACTGCTCAATTTTGGCAGCAAATTTCGGGCGGTCGGCTCAATTTCTGCAATCGATGGCCTCAATCACGGCTTTAGCAGTATCTCCCTGCATTTTGATCAACCGATCGCCTGGTCACGCTTGCAAACCGTGCTGGAAAATTTGCTAAACGAGCATCGCGAACACATTGTCAGGCTTAAAGGCGTTGTGTTTACTCAGGAACACCATCAGCCTTTGGTCGTGCATGGCATCACCGGAAGACTTTTTCCACCTGTTCCGCTGCCAAACCGCGCTGAAACCGGTAACCGGGGGCGTTTGGTACTCATTACGACCGGCGAAATTAAAGGTCTGGCCGAAGACATCATGACTCGGCTGCGAGAACAAAACGCCTAAGACTTAAACCCGAGATGATAAAGATGAACAAGATTCTGCCTAAATCCCTGTTAAAAGATGTACAGGGCATTCCCGATGCAAGACGCATTGCCATTGATAAAGTCGGTATCAAGGCTATTCGCCATCCGGTTCGGGTTAAAGACCGTGCAGAGGGCGAGCAGCACACGATTGCTGAATTCGACATGTATGTCAATTTACCGCATGATTTTAAAGGCACTCATATGTCGCGTTTTGTTGAGATACTCAATCAGCACGACCGGGAAATCAGCGTAGCCTCGTTCCGGCAGATGTTGACGGAAATGACGGAACGGCTGGATGCCGAATCAGGCTATATCGAAATGCGCTTCCCGTTTTTTATCGACAAAGCCGCACCGGTCAGTGGAGTGCGCAGTTTGCTCGATTATCAGGTCAGTCTGATCGGTGAAATTACCGGCACTCAAATTCAGACAAGGATCAAAGTGATCGTGCCTGTAACCAGTCTTTGTCCTTGTTCCAAAACCATTTCGGACCGGGGCGCTCACAATCAGCGTTCACATGTCACCCTGACCGTGCTGATTGAAGATTTTATCTGGCTGGAGGAATTGATAGAGCTAGTTGAACAAGAAGCTTCTTGTCAGATCTATGGATTGTTAAAAAGGCCTGATGAAAAATATGTCACCGAGTATGCCTACGATAATCCCAAATTTGTCGAAGACATGGTGCGGGACGTGGCAAGCCGCCTGGATGCAGAACCTCGCATCAGCGCTTATATCGTCGAATCGGAAAATTTCGAGTCTATCCACAATCACTCAGCCTATGCGCTGATTGAGCGCGATAAAAGGCAGGCTTAAATAATTGTGACCACTCGGCAACTTACTTACTTATTTTCCTGGCTGATCAAAAAGCATCTTCATGAACGTCATTACGGTTTTAGAAGGCTCAAACATTCAGCCAGACTCTCTTTCCAATAAGGGATTGAAATGCCAAATTGCTGCTTTATCTTGGTTTTATTGAGCAAGCTGTAATTGGGCCGCGTGGCGGGGGTGGGATAGTCTTTGGTTTCGATAGGATTGACTTGGCAAGTCAGGCCGGAAAGTTCAAATATGGTTTTGGCAAAATCATACCAACTGCACACACCTTCATTGCTGTAATGGACAATTTCGGTGGCAGATAGCGCGTAAAGTTGCGGATTTTCGACGAGGGTCAAAATCGTGCGGGCCAAATCGCGGGCATACGTGGGTGTTCCAACCTGATCGAAAATAACACCCAGCGATTCCCTTTCTTTACCCAGGCGCAGCATGGTCTTGACAAAATTAGCGCCAAAACTGGAATAAACCCAGGAAGTTCTAATGATGAGGGATTTGGGCGGATTACTGTTCAGCAAGGCCCGTTCGCCGTCCAGCTTGGTTTGTCCGTAAACGCTTTGAGGTTGAGTTTTATCGGTCTCGAGGTAAGGCCGGTAATTTTTCCCATCAAAAACATAATCGGTTGAAATATGGATGATGGCGCTATTTTTTTCTTTGGCGATGCTTGCCAGGACTTCGACAGCATCTGCATTGATCGATTGTGCCAGAGCCGGTTCTGATTCGGCTTTATCCACAGCCGTGTAGGCGGCACAATTGATGATGACATCAAAGGTTTTGTCTTTGAAATAGGCCTGAATACCTTCAGGCTGACTCAAATCAATATCGTCTCTGCCGATAAACGTAAACGATAAGTCAGGGTGTTGAGGGCTTAACAATCGAAGTTCACTGCCCAGTTGACCCTGTGCGCCGGTTACCAGTAACGTTTTACGCATACAAGGAACCGCCGTATTCAAAAACTTCAGCATCTTTGAGCAGCGGTTGCCGGGTGTCTTTGGCTGAGAGCTGGAGCCGGTCTTTATCAATCTGCCAGTTGATGCCTAAGGCTTGGTCGTCAAAAGCTATGCCTCTATCATTTTCCGGCGAATAGTAGTTATCGACTTTGTAAGCAAAGACCGTATTTTCCTCCAGTACTACAAAACCGTGGGCAAACCCGCGGGGTACCAGCATCTGGCGCTTATTGTCACCGGATAACTCGACGGCTACATGCTGCCCAAATGTAGGGCTGCCTTTTCTGATGTCGACGGCCACATCCAGCACTTTTCCTTTGATAACTCTGACCAGTTTGGTTTGCGCCGCAGGTGGAAGCTGGTAATGCAGGCCTCTCAGAACGCCTACCCCTGATTTGGATTCATTATCCTGCACGAAGTTAATTTTATAACCCAGAAAGTCATCCAGTCTGTCCTGACGGAAGGTCTCAATAAAGTAGCCTCTGTGATCGCCGAAAATTTGCGGCTCAATGATAACCACGTCAGGTAATTCCGTTACGCTAAACTTCATTTCACAATCCTCCCTTGACTGGCTCGATGAATCAAATATTGACCGTATTGGTTCTTTTTAAGCGGTTGCGCCAATTCGAGCAATTGTTCTTTGGAAATATAACCTTGTTCGTAGGCAATTTCCTCTATACAGGCGACTTTCAAACCTTGTCGGTTTTCTATGGTTTGTATGAAATTGGAAGCTTCCATCAAGGATTCATGCGTGCCGGTATCGAGCCAGGCAAAACCTCGGCCCATCAGTTCCACTTTCAGATTGCCTTGGTCAAGGTAAAGCTGATTTAAACCGGTAATTTCCAGCTCACCTCGGGCGGAAGGTTTAAGCGTTTTGACGACATCGACGACATTATTGGGATAAAAATAAAGCCCGACTACGGCATAGTTGCTTTTCGGTTGCGCGGGTTTCTCTTCGATGCTTTGTACGTCACCTTCGCTATCAAACTCGGCAACGCCATAACGTTCGGGGTCTTTTACATAGTAGCCGAATACCGTAGCTTTCTGCCGTTCTTCAACATGGGAAATCGCTCTAGCCAGCATTTTGCTCAAGCCGTGACCGTAAAAAATATTGTCTCCCAGAACCATGCACACGCTATCGGAACCAATAAATTCCTCGCCCAGTATAAATGCCTGAGCAAGCCCGTCGGGTGAGGGCTGAACTTTATAACTGAAGGTCATGCCGATTTCAGAGCCACTTCCCAATAAGGCTTCAAAAAGCGGCAAATCATGTGGCGTAGAGATGATCAGCACTTCGGTGATGCCCGCCAGCATCAGCACAGAAAGCGGATAATAGATCATCGGCTTGTCGTAAATAGGCATTAACTGTTTACTAACGCCTTTCGTGATCGGATAGAGCCTTGTGCCGGTTCCACCTGCCAGAATAATACCTTTCATGGTGCTAATCTCTTTAAATTATGAGTTCGTATTTGAATCCGATCAACAACTTAACGTTTGATTCAAGCGTTAAGCGTGATGGGTTGTAATAGGAGAAAAGTGTAGCCGTTTCTTGGTTCTTTACCGGGATCGTTAACTAGATAAACAGCCGATTTGAAACGGACTCAAACGGTAAGTCTCTTTTCGCAACACTTATCGATCAATTAAAAGCCTTTCAACAATGCGGCCGTTTTGCAAATGTTCGGCAATAATTTCGTCGATATCGGTCTTGCTGCTGTATTTGTACCAAACGCCTTCCGGGTAAACCACAAGCACAGGACCTTGAGCGCAACGGTCCAAACAACCGGCATTATTGACCCGGCATTTTTTGGGCCCGCTCAGTTTTAATGCCTTGACTTGCTCTTTGGCATAGTCGCGTAGCGCTTGCGCGTTAAAGTCGGCACAGCATGCGGCTCCGTTTTCCCGTTGATTGGTACAAAAAAACAGATGATGTTTATAAAAGCTCATTGTTTACCTCATGGAGCATCAAATCTAGCGTCCGCCTTCTGTTACCATGGCATCAATGCCATTTTTCTTGAGACGGTCCTTGATGGTTGTGACACTGGTCATTTGTTCGTAAGGACCGAGTTTTACGCGGTTCCAAATTACATCGCCAACTTTGGCTTTTTCAACCCGGGCGACCAGTCCCATCAGAGCCAGTTTAGCCCGTAACCGGTCAGCATCGCCAAAATCCCGGAAAGATCCTGCCTGTAAGGTGTATTTGGACTCTTTTGCTTTGCCTACGCGTTCTTCTCTAACCCGCGTTTTGATTTCATATTCGGGGATAACCACCTCTTTTGCCGGCAAAATAGTATAAAAATCAAAATGCGGCTCTTCGGCTTTTTTCTCTTCAACCGGCTTTGGTTTCTGGGCTGCCGGTTTGGCTTGTGTCGTCTGGATATTGGGCGTTGTAGTGTTAAGCACCGGTTGTGGTACCGCGGCTTGATCCGTTTTATTGTCTTTAAGAGAAAATAAGAAAACGCCAAACGCGACTATGATTCCAGCGATAGCCACCCATTTCCAACCGGCAATCGCAGAGGGAGGCTTTTTGACGACTCTGCTGCCCCGTCCCCGGTTTTTATAATCTCTGGACATTACATGGCCTCTGGCGTATTAATTTTTAATAGTAGCAAACCATTTGACAGCACCTGCTTGACAGCGCAGATTAAATTGAGTCTGGCGTTACGAATAATCGGGTCTTCAACCAAAAATTGGTGGGCATTGTAGTAAGTATGGAATTCAGTCGCCAAATCCCGCAAATAATGGATCAGCTGATGCGGTTCGTACATCAGCGCCGAGCGTTCCAGTACCTCAGGATATCGCGCCAGCGTGGTTAATAGCGCCGTTTCGTGCTCTTCCCGCAGACAATTCAGATTGTCCATGCCCAGTGTTATGTCTCGCTCCCAGTTTTTTTCATCCAGCTGCCTTAGCACACTGCAAACCCGCGCGTAGGCATATTGAACATAGTAAACGGGGTTTTCATTGGATTTGGATGTGGCCAGTTTAAGGTCAAAATCCATATGCTGTTCTGAGCGGCGCATGACATAGAAAAAGCGGGCGGCATCCTGGCCGACTTCGTTACGCAACTGTCTTAATGTGACAAACTCACCGGAGCGAGTGGACATTTGTACTTTTTCTTCACCCCGGTACAGCACGGCAAATTGAACCAGCAACACCGTCAATTTTGACGCGTCCGCGCCTAAAGCTTCAATTGATGCTTTAACTCTGGGTATGTAACCATGGTGATCGGCGCCCCAGATGTTGACGATTCTATCGTAACCTCTATCCAGTTTGTTCATGTGATAAGCAATGTCGGACGCAAAATATGTCATCTGACCATTATCACGCACCACGACACGGTCTTTTTCATCGCCTAAACGGCTGGACGCAAACCAGGTTGCTCCGTCCTGTTCGTAAAGGTAACCGGCTTGCCGCAAACGTTCCAAAGCTTCTTCAACCGCACCGCTTTCCATCAAAGATCGTTCGGAAAACCATTCCTGATAATTCACGCCAAATTCTGCCAAATCCTGGCGAATATCCTGCAATATGGTTTTGAGCCCAATCTGGAAAAAATCCTGATAAAGGCTGGCGCCTAACAAGGTTTTAGCCCGGGCGATCAGGGCGTCAATATGCGTTTCCTTATCACCGCCTTGGGGTTCATCGGGAGGAATATCCTCTACTATCAGTTCAGCCGGTCTGCGATAGTCATTGCCCGCCGATTTGTGAATATCCCAGGCGATTTCGCGCACATATTCACCCCGGTAACCGTTTGTCGGAAAGGTCACCACTTCGCCGCATTCGGCCAGATAACGCAACCAGATGCTGGTTGCCAGAATATCCATCTGTCTTCCCGCATCATTCACATAGTATTCCCTGTGAACGGTAAATCCCGCCGCTTCAAGCAAATCGGCGACCACCGATCCATAAGCGGCGCCACGTCCATGGCCGACGTGTAAAGGACCCGTGGGATTGGCGGAGACAAACTCAACTTGCACTTTTTGCCCGGCACCCGCCTGGCTCAGTCCGAACTTGGCGCCCTGATCCAGGATTTGACTGACAATTTGAAATTGGGCATCGGGATTAATGAAAAAATTGATAAATCCAGGCCCCGCTATTTCAATGCGTGACACCAGTTCATCTTTGGGTAAAGCGGCAACGATTTTTTCGGCTAATGCCTTGGGGTTTGATTTGGCGGGTTTTGCAAGAACCAGGGCGACATTGGTTGCGAAATCCCCATGTTGCAAATCTCGAGAGTTTTCTATCGTTATTTTGGGAGTTATTCCCACGTCAATTACGCCTTCATTTTTTAACGTATCAACAGCAGTGAGTATCAGCGCCTCTAATTTTTGTTTCATTACGGCTTTGTTGCTCTAAGTCAAAAATAACGAATTATTATCCACTAAAGCCCGTTGATTATCCATTCAAACATCAGCAACCCTCTTGCCGGTATCATCGATATAAGGCTGACTGGCCAGACTGAGTTTAATGCCCGCATTTTCAATAAAGGTCAATCGGGTCAACATCAATTGACCAGCGAACTTTTCTGGCACTGGCAAGCTTTTCCAGTGCGGGCAAAAAAGTGTCCAAAAACCGGTGCAAAGGTTTTCGCTGGACGCTTTGAAATAATAATTGATAACGGTAGCGTCCCGCCTTTCTCGCCAACGGCGCAGGGACCGGCCCCAGCACTAGCAGGCTTTTATCTGTCGTTTGATGAATGATTTTGGCGACTGACTCAAAAAACAGTGTTGCCTGCTCAGGTTGATTGGACTCGACTCTTAAAATGGCCTGAAAACTATAAGGGGGAAGACCCGCCTCCCGGCGTTCGTTGAGGGTTGCCGCGACAAAATTACCGTATTGCTCGTTCAGCAAAGTAAGCAAGAGAGGATGTTCGGGGTGTCGGGTCTGCAAAATGACTTTACCCGGTTTTTCTGCACGTCCTGCGCGTCCGGCAACCTGGACTATCAATTGCGCCAGGCGCTCGGTGGCTCGAAAATCAATACTGAATAAGCCGCTATCCGCATCCAGCAACACGACCAGCGTGACATTTGGGAAGTGATGGCCTTTTGCGAGCATTTGTGTGCCGATAATGATATCGACCTGATTCCGGTTGATCCTGTCAATATACTGTTCCCAAACGCCTTTTCGCTGTGTCGTGTCCCTATCCAGCCGGATAATCGATTTGCCCGGAAACAAATCAGGCAGGACATGCTCCACGCGTTCAGTTCCCAAGCCTAAAGGCATCACATCGACGGCTTTGCAGGCAGGACACTGATGGTGTAACGGCTGTTCATGACCGCAATGGTGACAGCGCAACACGCGCTGATCCAGATGCACGACCAAGTTTGCCTCACAGCGTTTACATCGCGCAACCCAGCCACACGCGTGACAAATTAAAGTCGGAGCAAAGCCCCGGCGGTTTAGAAAAATCAGCACTTGTTCCTGTCTGGCCAGCGTCGCACTGATTTCATTGATCAGCGGCTCTGACAGGCCTCCATTCAGTTTTTTATTACGTATATCCAGCAGATGGCAGGTAGGAGCAACCGCGACTCCGGCTCTTTGCGATAAATGCAGCAGCGTATAACGCTGTTGAGCAACATTGAAAAAACTCTCCAGCGAAGGCGTTGCCGAGCCCAATACGACTGGCACATGTAAAAGTTTTGCTCGCATGACAGCTATATCACGCGCTGAAAAACGAAAACCCTCCTGTTGTTTGAAAGAGGCATCATGCTCTTCATCCAGAATGATCAAGCCGGGTGATTTAAGCGGTGTCAGTAAGGCCGAGCGCGTACCCAGCAGGATAGAGGCGCGGCCTGTCTGCATGGATAACCAGGCTGTCTGACGCTGCTGGTTAGTCAGTTTCGAATGAGTGACGGCAACCGGGCAGGCAAAGCGTTGTCTGAAACGTTGTTCCAATTGCGGTGTCAAGCTGATTTCAGGAAGCAGAATCAGCACCTGGCGGCCTGATTCAAGCACTGATCGAATGATCTGCATGTACACTTCGGTCTTTCCGCTGCCGGTCACCCCTTCCAGCAAAAACACCCGGAATTCCCCCAAAGCATCTCTGATCGTATCAATTGCCGATTGTTGGGCTGGATTTGGCAGCAATTCCGGAGTTTGAAGTAACGCAGAGCGGTCAACAGGCGCGCTGTTTTCGTCAATAAATACCAGCTGTTTTTCCAGTAAACTCTTCAATAAAAGGCGCCAGTGACCTTCAGATTCAGACAAATCCGACTCGGATAAACTGTTGGGTGATGCCTGGAATTTTTCCAGTAATAAACGTTGTTTATGAGCGCGTTTAAGAGTAGAGGGTTCCAGATTCCGGCCGGCTGCAGTCAAGCCATAGCGCTTTTCCTGGCCTGATTTTGCAGGCTTACCGTTCCTTAATCCCACAGGAAAAGCCGCCGCAATGACCTCGCCGATGGGGTGATGATAATAATTGCCGGCCCATTGCAGCAACTGTAAGTCGAGGCTGGACAATAGCGGAACGTCATCTATGATCCGGGCAATTCGTTTGAGTTTTTCTACCGGTCTTTCGGAGTGCCAAACGATTTCAACCAGAACTCCTACTTTTAACACTTTTCCAAACGGGACCTCGAGTCTGATGCCTGGCTTCAAGTCAATAGATTCCAGGTCTTCCGGCGCTCGGTAATCAAAGAGGCGATACAGAGGGACTGAAACAGCAATTTTGAAAATAGGCTCTTCAGTAGTGTATAAGTCAGACATGCACCTCTTGACTTGCGGTAATTGTTTGGACTGGGTTCATTGAGATAATTATTGACGCAGGCTGTGGATAACTCTGTGGATGGGTAGTCAGGCAAATTATTTTTTACAGTTTTCGAATATTAGGTTATTTATAGATAGCTTATTTATCAATGGTCTATTTAATTAAGCGCTATAAAAAAATTTTTCAACCCATTAAATAGCAATCTTTAATTGTGTATAACTTTGTGAGCTACATCACAAAATTAAAATTTTCTTTACGTATATTCAATTTTAAGTTCTCTCAAGGTATCTGCTCACTCCCCTCCCATTTTATTGGGTGTGTAGGTGATGGATTTCAAACGACGCGTGTATAAGTGCTTGTAGTTCACTGCAACATCCCTGTTGCAGAAGGCTTTTCAATCAATCACCTAAACCCTCTATTCCAAGCGGGAAAGTAGTCATTCTTCGCTCGGCCACATTTGCGGTTTTCTGACGCGCTCTTTTGTCCGATAACGGCCTTACCTCCATGGATGTGATGTGGGTAAGGGGCGTGAGCAGGGAGCGGAAGCTTTGCGAAAACAGTTACGTAGCTTTTTATGCGCCTGTTTTCGCGCCTTCCTCTCGAACAAAATAGCCTTGCCATAAAAGCCGCAAACATGACCGCGCGAAGTATATCTCTCAAGGTTTAATGAATTTTAAAGTCATGCGATCGCTCTCGCCGATCTCCAGATAATGCGCTCTGTTTTGCTGACCTAGCCTTAATGCGGGCGGCAAGGTCCAGACGCCCATAGGGTGGTCTTTGGTGTCTTTGGGGTTGGCATTGATTTCAGCTTTTTCCAGTAATTTAAATCCTGCCTTTTCAGCGAAGGTGATGACCTGGTTTTCGCTGACATAACCGGAGGTGATTTGCTGATCCAATGTTGAATCAGGTAAGCTGCGATGCTCTACTACCCCAAAAATACCACCGGGTTTAAGGGCTTTGTATGCTGCAGCGAAGACCGCTTCGGCCTGGCCGTCTTTCATCCAGTTGTGCACGTTACGGAATGTCAACGCCCTGTCGCAGGAGCCTTCGGGAGCAATTTTTGTAAATTCCGGCGGTTGCAGAACAGTTAATTGTACCGCTCCGTAGATTTCTGGATTCCCCGATAACTTGGATTTAAAGTCGTTCAGGCTTTTTATAAAGTAAGGTACTTTTGACGTGTCTGAAAAGTGCGCGGTATAAAGCTTGCCCTTGTCTTTTAGATAAGGGGCCAAAATCTCGGTATACCATCCGGCTCCGGGGGAAAGCTCGACGACGGTCATGGTGTTTTGAACATCAAAAAAACGGAGGGTCTCTTCCGGATGCCGGTAGCGGTCACGGGCTTTATTTTCAGCAGAACGATGCGTCCCCTCAATGGCTTGGGATAAGTTTATTTCTGATTGGGCTTGTGCGCTGCATATCAATAACAGCAACAATGCCGGCACTTTATTTAAAATCAATTTCATAGCTTTTATCCTTATTTTTGACCGTTAGAATTCCAAAATTGCAACAAGCTGAGTCCGGCCAGCATTAAAAACGCGACTAATGTCCAGGCCGGCATGCTGAAACCCAGCAGGGTCCAGTCGACTTTAGCGCAATCGCCTGTGCCGCTCAGCATTTGTTTGATGACTTCAGCCAGTGGGAAGTTTTCCATCATGTATTCTATGCCTGGGCCGCATTCGGGTACTTCATCGGGTGGAAGATGCTGAATCCAAATGTGCCTGACCGAGACTGCTCCGCCGGATAAAGCGACCAGGGTTCCTAAAATCGAATAGATTTTCCGGCCTTTTTCCTCCGGATTATGGAGTCCTGCTATTAAAAACACCAGGCCCGTTAACATGATGCCTATGCGCTGGGAAATGCACAGCGGGCAGGGCTCAAGGCCTCCGACAAACTGAAAGTAGGCTCCCATGGACATAAGAAGGACACAGCCGGCAAAACCCAGCAAAAACCAGATCCTGGCTTTCATTTTTATGAGATTTAACATTTTTCGATCTCTAGTTTAAACGCTTTTATTCCCAACGAAGGGCCCGGAAAATCAGGTCTATCAGATTGATTGCCCTCAAGACATGCGAACAACCCAGCCAAATTAACGGGATATTTTACCCTCCCGATAAAAGCCCTGCATTAAGTTGATTTTCGCAAAGAGTAAATCATGCTGCCAGAAAAGGTTTTGGCTTCACTTTATAAGTGAGATAGCGATTTTTAACATGGACCTAAATTTTCGTTTCCTTTTTAAAGCTGATCACTTTATTAAGCGGGCTCAGATTGATTTCATCGATCACGATAGCCGTGTTTGATGCCAATACATATAAAACCGCATCGGCAACGTCTTCAGGTCTTATAAATTGACCTTCAGCAGTTCCCGGCTGAAACGATAGCGCATCAAAAAAAGGCGTTTTGACCATTCCGGGATTAATCAATGCGACTCTTAAATGACTTTTTGAGCATTCTTCCCGTAGCGCCTGAGTAAAGCCGCGTATTGCGAATTTACTGGCGCAGTAGATGCTGCCTTTTTGTGTGCCGCGCAAGCCCGCTTCCGAGCCGATGAATATGATATCGCTTTTTGACCGGCGCTTGAAATGAGGCAGCAGAGCGCGCGTCAGGAAAGCCTGGCTGGTAAAATTGATGGTCATCAACGCCTCTATCTGAGCATAGGAAAACTCCTCCAACGAGCCAAACTGCCCCATGCCTGCACAAAAAACTGCGGCGTCAATGGCGGGGTAAGTTTTGAGTAAGCACTGAGCTGCCTGAGGTAGAGAAGATAAATGACTTAAATTCATTTCAAAGGGATAAAAATGAGGCAGCGCTTTGTTGAATTGCTTGCAATCTCTCGATGCGCCGATGACAGTATGTCCCTGGTCGAGTAGTTTTCTGGCTATCGCGCGGCCTATTCCCGAACTTGCGCCGGTTACCAAAACGGTTCTGGCTAAATCTGACATGGAAAGTATTTTTCCTCAGGTATGAATTTGAGCAACTCGTCGCGGCAGTAATCAATCATGTCCAGCTCAAGATCGGCAGGATAAGACACCTTGCCTTCAGCGCTAATCAACGGTCCGGAAAATAATTTTTCCTCGGGATAGAGCTTGTGCATCTTTTTGAAGTAGTGTTCCGGTAATCTGAAAACACCGAGACTGACCGAATGCAATTGATTTAATTCGATAATCGAAAAAACCCGTTCAAAAAACTGCCGGTAATCGGATTTAAAATCCCGATAGTAAATCAAAGGATCAAATCGCAAACCGATAGGCCATCCTGCTGTCTGCAGTTTGGATAAGGCAATCAAACGTCTGTCCAGAGAAGGTGCCTTGTCCTCAATTGCCTTGGCGACGGAGTCAGGCGACAGACTGAAGGCGACCACACAGCGAGGATGAGGCCTGCGCTCCAGCAATGTTCTGACCTGGGTGCTCTTGGTTCTTAACTCCAGCCAGGCATTAGGCAATGTTTCAAATACCGGTAAAAACGATTCGGCAAAACCGGTGACCGGCTCCAAGGCCAAACTGTCGCAATCGTAACCTGAAAAAAAATGCGTCATTTCATTGCCAGCGCTTTGGCTGATACGCAAAATTTCCTGTTGATAGTCTTCATAGTTTACGAATAACACGAAGTGTGCCGACTGGTACATGCCTTGTAAAAAGCAATACCGGCAGTCGTACAGGCAATTGAGCATATGGGAAAAATAATAGTTTTTTTGAGCGCCTATCCCATAGCCGCCGGGTGCCTCAAGCACAAATCGCTGATACTTTTCCGCCAGGATCAGTGCTGGTTTCAGTTTTTGCAGCCGGAAATTTTGAGCGCGGGGATTAAACACTTCCCCATAACGCTGACAGCCGATTTTGCGCGCATTAGGAAATCGCGCGCAGATTTCATCAACCCTGGGATGGTTTGCGATACTTTCTTCAATATAAATAGTGTCAATCATGGTAAGGAAAAAAAGGAGAGGGCTTGTGATTTATCGCATCAACCTTATATAGGGTAGAATACCATTAACTCATTATTAAACCGTCTTACTATGAAAACGAAAAAAATTGGTTTTATCGGTGGTGGCAACATGGCCTCCAGTCTTATTGCTGGCCTCATAGCCAGCGGCCATTCTTCCGGCGATCTCTGGGTTCATGATGTCAACCATCAGGCGGCCGATGCTTTGGCGGCCGGACATCAGATTAACACAGCCGACAGTAGCAGAGGGCTTATCGAAAAAGTTGAAATTATTGTCCTGGCGGTTAAGCCACAAGTTATCAAAGAAGTATCACAGGCCATTGCGCCTTATTTGAACCCGCAACAACTCGTCGTTTCTATCGCGGCAGGAATACCGCAACGATCCTTGAGTCATTGGCTGGGAGAAAAAGTAGCGATTGTCCGCTGTATGCCCAATACACCCGCATTGGTATTAACCGGAGCAACAGGCTTGCATGCCAATGCCAATGTCAGTGCTGAGCAGCGTGACCTGGCAGAAAATATAATGCGTTCTGTGGGTGTTTCTTTATGGTTTGATGAAGAAAGTCAGCTCGATACAGTTACCGCAATTTCGGGCAGTGGGCCGGCCTACTTTTTTCTGTTGATGGAAGCGATGGAAAAAACGGCATTGGAACTGGGTATGGATGAACAAACGGCCAGGTTGCTGGTCCAGCAAACTGCTTTAGGCGCTGCAAAAATTGCGCTGGAGGCTAGCGAATCGCCTGAGCAATTACGCAAACGGGTCACCTCACCCGGCGGCACGACGCAGGCGGCGATAGAAACTTTCGAGCACGCCGGTTTTTCGAGTCTTGTTGAAAAAGCGATAAAAGCGGCCAAAGACCGTTCAATTGAAATGTCCAAACAACTGGGAGAATGCTGATGGATACTTCTTATATGTCAAATCCGGCAATATTTTTGATTGACACGTTATTTTCGCTGTACATTTTAGCGGTCATGCTACGTTTTCTCCTGCAATGGAGTAACGCCGACTTTTACAATCCCATCTCTCAGTTTTTGGTAAAAGCGACCCATCCTCCCATCAAATTATTGCGCCGGTTCATTCCATCAGTGGGAAAAATTGACACATCCTCGCTGGTTTTGGTGATGGTTTTACAAATGACGGCCGATTTTTCCATTCTTTTGTTAAAAGGCGTGTCAATAGGCTTTGCTGCTTTGTTGATCCTCTCTTTTACACAAGTGATTTCGCTGCTTTTAAATATTTTTATTTTTGCGATATTTGCACGAGCCCTGTTGAGCTGGCTCAATCCAGGGGCTTTTGACGCTGCATCTTCATTACTTTACAGCCTTAGCGAGCCATTACTCAGATTGTGCCGCAGTTTCATACCGAATTTTGGCGGCGTTGATTTAACACCATTAGCGGCCCTCATTTTACTGCAACTGGCTAAAATGGTGCTGCTGCCGCCGCTTCACCAATTGGCAGGGTTAATTGGATAAATGTATACAGGGAAGTAAATTTTCTTCTACAATCGCAAACAATTAAAAAGATATCTGCTCACCCCTTCAATTTTATCGGGTGCAGGAGGTTCATTGAAAAGGCTTCTGCAACAGGGACTTATTTACGCATCCTTTGAAATTAATCACCAGCACCCTCAATACAAAGCAGGCGAGAAGTTACTAAAAAAGTTTACCCGGCCAGTAATGGGTAATTTATAACAAAGTGACTAGTTCAAGTCACACATAAAAATTATGCTGCTGTTCTTTATGCCTAACAATTTGAATCGCGCTTAACTATCTATGCCTTACAATTCGGCCCAATCAAGGTTTATTGTAGTGATCATTTTAATTGCGCTTTGCAATGTGCCCGCCTATGCAAAAAAAATGTATCGCTGGGAAGATGATCAGGGGAATGTCTTTTTTTCTGATCAGATCCCTCCCGAACATTCAAAATTCCGGCGTGATACTCTCAGCAAGAAAGGGCGTGTACTGGAAACCACGGACAAAGCCAAAACAAAAGAAGAGCAGGAACTGGACAAACGGTTGCAGGAATTGAGAAGCGCCCAGGAAAAAATCATAGAAAAACAAAAATCTTATGACCGCGTTCTAATCAGCACGTTTAGAAGCATTGATGACTTATTGCTGATGATCAAGGGCAAAACCGAATCTATGGAATCACAGATAAAAGCAACCGATAGCAATCTTAACCGGCTTCAATTTCAACTGGATGGTCAGCAAAAAAAGGCAGCTGCCTTTGAGCGTAACGCTCAAAAAGTGCCAAATGAATTGTTAAAAGATATCGCGTCAACTCAACAGCAAATTCAGGAAACCCAAATTTCTATCAATAGACTGATAGAAAAGCAGAGCCAGATGAAAAAAGCCGATAATGCTGACATCGAGCGGTATCTGTTTCTGACGCAATTGCGCACTGAAAATCAGCCCAAAACCAATCTTACTGCAAGCATAAAAGACGCAAACGAATTGGGTTTGTTTTATTGTGAAAATGATCATCAATGTAACAAGGCCTGGGAAATCGGCCGCAACTTCGTGCACTTCCATTCGACAACCGGTGCGGATATTGATAGCGATAAACTCATAATGAGCCGTCAGCCGTCCAAGGACACTGATTTAAGTTTGTCGCTATCCAAAATCGCAGTTAACGAGTCCGAATACCAGCTGTTTCTTGATATACGCTGCCGCGATTCTTCGCTAGGAAAAGAGCTGTGTAACAGTGGGAGAGTCAACGAAATAAGATCGGCTTTCAGGCCTTATATCAACGATGCTTTATCGAGAATGACCGACCAGTAAAGTCCCTACGCCCTGGTCGGTAAGCAGTTCCAGTAAAACCGCATGTTCCACCCTGCCGTCAATGATATGAACGCTGGAAACGCCTCCTTTTAACGCGTCAGTTGCACATCGCGTTTTTGGGATCATACCGGCTGAAATTGTGCCGTCTGCAATCAGGTCGTTAACATCATTGAGTGACAGTCCGGTCAGCAGATTGCCCTCCTTGTCCAAAATACCGGCGGTATTGGTAAGCAATATCAGCTTTTCTGCTTGTAATACTTCAGCCACCTTGCCGGCAACCAGATCGGCATTAATGTTATAAGAGAAACCGTCGTCTCCGACACCAATCGGTGCAATAACCGGGATAAAATCACTGCCGTTAAGCATGGATAAAACGGAAGGATCGATGCTGCTAACTTCTCCTACATGGCCTAAATCGATAATCTCGGGCTCTAAAACCTCAGGCGTTAATTTTTTCATCGTGATTTTTTTTGCATGAATAAAATCGCCATCTTTTCCAGTCAGGCCAATCGCTTTACCACCGTGACGATTGATTAGATTCACAATTTCTTTATTGACCAAACCGCCCAGAACCATTTCGACCACATCCATGGTCTCGCTGTCTGTGACGCGCATGCCGTCGACAAATTCGCTGGTTTTACCCAGGCGTTTAAGCAAATCACCGATTTGAGGGCCGCCTCCGTGAACAACAATGGGATTTAAGCCCACCAGCTTCATTAAGACAATATCCCGGGCAAAACTGTTTTTCAATTCGTCATCGATCATGGCATTACCACCGAATTTGACAACAATGGTTTTGTCTTTAAAACGTCTGATATAAGGCAGAGCCTCGATTAATACGTGGGCGATTTGATGTGCTGTCTTTGATTTCATATTTTTTGCGAGTGCTAACTTAAAAAGGCAATACTATATCGGGTTTAATCCGGGTCATCAGCATTTTGAATTCATTTTGAATACGCTTTAAAGCATGCTGAGAGTCTGCCTCAAACCTCAAAATCAGTGAAGGCGTGGTATTGGATGCTCTAACCAATCCCCAGCCGTCAGTAAAATCAGCTCTGAAACCATCCACTTGCGTGATCTTGCAGCCTTTTAAATCGGCTTTGGCAATAAGCGCATTCATGAAGTTGATATTTTCGCCTTCAACCATGTGGACCATTAATTCCGGTGTGTTGATACTGTTGGGAAATTCAGCAAAAATTTGGGCGCTGGAACGCTTATCAGCAGCGATAATCTCCAGCATTCTGGCCGCGGAATACAAGGCATCGTCAAAGCCGAACCAGCGGTCGTTAAAGAAGATATGTCCGCTCATTTCTCCTGCCAGCTTGGCGCCTGTTTCTTTAAGCTTGGCTTTCATAAAAGAATGTCCAGTTTTCCACATCAGTGGGCGGCCGCCGTATTTTACAATCTGATCTGCCAAATGCTTCGAACATTTGACATCGAAGATGATTTCAGAGCCCGGTTTTTTGGATAGAACATCTTTTGCAAAAACCATCATTTGCCGGTCCGGCCAAATGATATTGCCATCCGAATCGACGATACCCAGACGGTCGCCGTCTCCATCGAAGGCAATACCCAAATCAGCCTCATGCTTTTTTACCGCTTTAATCAGGTCACGCAGGTTTTCAGGTTTGCTGGGATCCGGATGATGATTGGGAAAGTTACCGTCAATATCACAAAATAACTCTATAACTTCACAGCCCAACGTTTTCAGTAGAACCGGGCCGATGTCACCGGCGACGCCGTTGCCGCAATCTAGTACAACCTTTAAGGCTCTTTCCAAATTAATATCTTCTGAAATAATGCCGATATATTCAGAGACAAACATGCTGTTTTGGTCAATTTCCCCGCGAGTATCCGTCTTGTAATCTTCCTCTTCCATGCGTTTCTTCAAGTCCTGAATTCGCTCTGCGGCCAAGGTGTCACCCTTAATGACCATTTTCAAGCCATTATAGTCCGCTGGATTGTGACTGCCGGTGACCATCACGCCTGAGCGACCTTCGGTATGCTGAACCACAAAATATAAAAGAGGTGTAGGAGCCATGCCCAAATCAAGGACATCACAGCCGGTAGAGGCAAGACCTTTGGCTAGCTCTTCGGCAAATACAGGGCTGGAGTTACGCCCGTCTCTTGCTATAACGGCGGTTTTACAGTCGTTATTTCTTATTTCTGTTCCCAGCGCCCGGCCAAGGTCATAAACGATGCTTTTAGTCAGTGTCTTGTCAACAATCCCACGTATGTCATAGGCCCGGAAAATTTCATCCGGTACGCCGCGTTTAACAGGCGCAGGCGCAACAGTCTGTGGAATGGAAAATTCGTGGGACATTGCTATGGTTTTTTCTTTAGGTTTTGTTGCCAGTTTCTCTATTTCAGGCTCGCTCACATCATCAAATGAGATTTCTTCAATGGCAAAGCTGGACTGCTCAAAAAAACCATCAATATCCAAATTGTCATCTTGCACCAAAGGTTCATCATGGTGATCCATAACCCGTTTAAATTGAACCAGCGTTGAAATGATGATGCTCATTTCCGTCAGATAAACAGGGTAATTGCCATGAGCATTACCCGTCATCAAATCTTTAACAGCCAACAGTACGCTACTTTGGTCATGCGAAAGCATTTCCGACGTTTTTCTGTAACTGACAAAAAATGCCAATAAAACGAGCAAGCAGCAGGCAATCACGATACCAAAAATCAGTCCGGCTTCGCCCATTGACGCGCCGCCTTCATACCAAACTTCTATCATCCAGGCGGTATTGGCAACGTTAACGGTGTTTTTGTCTGCGTTACCTTTTAGAGATTTATCGCCCGTACTCGCCAGTTCAAAGTCCGCTTGTTTTAATAAAATTAACTGATCTTTGATGGGCGCAACCTTTAAGCTCTCATTCAAAAAGTCATAGCTCAAACTGGCCAGAATAATACCGATGACGCGTCCGTCGTTAACCACTTTTGCGGTCAAGGCCAGATGCCGATTAGGTCCCGCATCACCTTGAATGGTGGGCATTTGCCGGGCATTAATGGTCTCTCTGACCATGTCAAGGTCAGCAAAACCCATATGGGGAATTCGGCTGGCGTCCAATTCATCAACGCCAGGTCTTAACAGCCTGATAGCCAGAGCGCTTGGCAGTAAATTGGTCAGTCTGTTTTCAACCGCATGGACCAGGTCCGGATTTTTGCTGTCGATTGCGCTGATCACATCAGGATCTTGTGCCATCTTGATAAGCACGCTGTTCAACTGGTCAATTTGCGCAGATATACCAAACGCAGCGCCGGTGGCAATAGAAGCGGAAGAAGCTTCTTTTGCCTGATTGATAAAAACGGATGTAGTCCAAAATACGCCTCCGCCGGCCAATATGACCAAAATCACTGCGATTGCCGATAATGTCAAAAAGATGCGTTCCATCAATGTGCTCCCGAGTAATTATTCTCTTCCTGTATGACCAAATCCGCCGGTGCCGCGCATACTTTGATCAAACGATTCAACGCACTCAAATTCAGCTTGTACCACGGGAACAAATATCATCTGCGCTATTCTCTCGCCGATTTCTATTTTAAAAATGGTTTGTCCCCGGTTCCAGCAAGACACATAAATTTGACCTTGATAATCTGAATCAATCAGTCCGACCAAATTACCCAATACGATGCCATGTTTATGGCCTAGTCCAGACCTCGGTAAAATCATTGCCGCCAGTTGTTTATCCTCAATATGAATGGCGATGCCGGTAGGAATAAGGCTTGTTTCACCAGGATTTAAGGTAAGCGGTTCCGTAAGACACGCTCTTAAATCGAATCCTGCCGATCCTGAAGTGGCATAATCCGGTAATGGAATTTGCTTGCCTAGCCGGTCATCCAGAACTTTAAGTTGTATTTTTTTCATTCATTTTCTCTGCGATTAACTTTATTAATTGTCTGGCCAGCTGGGATTTATCCGTCATTTCCAAGTGTTTTTCCCCTCCCTTCCAGTAGACCTGCAGCGCATTTTGATCTCTATCAAAACCGCCCTGGTCTTTGCCCACCCAATTTGCCGCAATCATATCAAGATTTTTTTTCGCTAATTTATCCTTTGCATACCGCTCCAGATCGTGTGTCTCGGCGGCAAATCCGACGGTAAAAGGCCTTTGTTCTTGGAATGCAGCCACGTCGGCAAGAATATCCCGGGTCTTGAATAACTCAAGAATCAGCGTGGTTTCGTTTTTTTTAATTTTTTCCGGCTGATTAGCATTCGGGCTGTAATCAGCCACTGCGGCTGCACCTATATAAACATCGCTGCCGGGCGCTACGGCAATAACGGCCTCATGCATTTGTGCAGCAGATTCGACATTAATGATCCGGCAATTGAGAGGCGGCGCTAAAGCAACAGGGCCGCTGACCAATGTAACGATTGCGCCGGCTTCGATCGCGGCCTCTGCAAGTGCAAAGCCCATTTTGCCTGAGCTTCGATTGGTGATGAATCGGACCGGATCAATAGGCTCGCGAGTCGGACCCGCGCTGATCAACACTTTTTTACCCGATAGTTCGCCTTCTTCGCGGCTGAAAAACTGTGAAAGCGTCTCGCAGATGACGGGCGGCTCGGCCATGCGGCCGTATCCGATTTCCCCGCAGGCTTGTTCACCGGTCGCCGGGCCAATGAATCTGAAGCCATCCCGGTTAAGACGCGTCACATTCTCTTGAGTCACGGCTTTGTTCCACATCGCCTGATTCATTGCCGGCGCAACAAAGACAGGGCAAGTCGCGGCTAAAACAAGGGTTGATACCAAGTCATCAGACAAGCCATGGCTGAATTTGGCAATGCAATTGGCCGTAGCAGGGGCAACGAGCACACTGTCCGCCCAACGTGCCAGATTGATATGCCCCATTACATGTTCCTGGTTTTCATCCAGCAATTGAGTGCCGACAGGATGGCCTGATAAGGCTTGAAAAGTAAGCGGGCTGATAAATGCTTGAGCGGACTTAGTCATAACGACACGCACGTCAAAGGCCTGTTTCCGTAACAACCGGACCAGTTCCGCAGCTTTATAGGCCGCAATGCCGCCTGATACGGCGAGTAAAATATGCTTGCTAATAATTTTCGCTCAACTTTTAAATATCAAAGAGTTTTCGTTACTACCCGTCCGTTTGGAATTGAGGGTGTAGATGATTGATTGAAAAAGCTTCTGCAACAGGGACGGTTTCATGCGTCCTTTGAAATCAAGCACCTACACCCAATGAAATGGGAGCGGGTGAGCCGCTACGCGTTTTCAATTAACCCCTTTTCACCGTCAAAAAACCAACTGGTCATTATGGCAAGTATAGCTAATTTCTCCTATCCTTAAATTTTAGGTCTGATGGAGTGGCTCCATGACAATCAAGGACTGGCCTGCAGATGAGCGGCCAAGAGAAAAGTTACTGCAAAAAGGCGCCGGTTCTTTGACCGATGCTGAGTTACTGGCAATTTTTCTGCGTACAGGCACGCCCGGTCAAACCGCTGTTGATCTGGCTCGCACCTTGCTGATCGAATTCGGCTCGCTACGCACGTTGTTAGACGCCAGTCAGCAGCGCTTTTGTCAAAGTAATGGGCTGGGTCCGGCAAAATATGCACAAATGCAAGCCGTCCTGGAAATGGCCCGACGCCATTTTCACGAGATCCTTCAGCGAGGTGACGCCTTGACCAGTCCGGAGATCACTCGGGCTTACCTTAGCGCCCAATTAAGAGGATACAGCTATGAAGTTTTTGCCTGTTTATTTCTAGATAACCAACACCGGGTGATCAAGTTTGAAGAATTGTTCCGGGGCACGATTGACAGCGCGGCCGTTTATCCCCGGGAAGTCGTCAAGCGAACGTTGCATCATAATGCGGCCGCAGTGATTTTTGCGCATAACCATCCGTCCGGAATTAACGAACCGAGTCAGGCTGATAAACAAATCACCGACAAACTCAAGCAAGCCTTGTCGCTGTTTGATATCCGCCTGCTGGATCATTTTATTGTCGGTGACGGCCAGCCTTATTCATTTGCCGAGCACGGATTGCTGTAAATCCCAGAAAAAAATCTAACATCAAGCGCGCGTCAACTGAGCCTCAGCTTCATGATATTTTTCAGCAGTCCGCTGAATCACGTCCTCGGGCAAATGAGGTGCGGGAGGTTTTTTATCCCATGCCAGCGTTTCAAGATAATCCCGTACATATTGCTTGTCAAAACTGGGCGGGCTGATGCCTACCCGGTATTGATCGGCCGGCCAGAACCTTGAAGAGTCGGGCGTTAAAACCTCATCAATCAGATGCAGCGCGCCTTGCTCATCCAAGCCAAACTCAAATTTGGTATCGGCAATAATAATGCCTCTCTCTAGGGCATAAGCGGCCGCTTCTTGATATAGGGTTAAACTGGCCTTACGAACCTGCTCCGCCATTGCCCCGCCGAGTAACGCGACGGTTTGGGCAAACGAAATATTTTCATCATGATCGCCCACGGCAGCTTTTGACGAGGGTGTAAAAATGGGCTCAGGTAATTGCTGGGCCTGCTGCAGTCCTTCCGGTAACTGAATGCCGCAAATAGCTCCGGAGGCCTGATAATCTTTCCAGCCTGAACCTATGATGTAGCCGCGGACAATGGCTTCAACCGGTAACGGTTTCAGTTTTTTGACGACAATGGCGCGTCCTTCAATTTGTTCTCTCTCGGCCGCATCAGGAACCGCCTCGGCCAAAGTCATGCCGGACAGGTGATTGGGTAAGACGTGCGCCATTTTTTCGAACCAAAAATTGGACACATGCGATAACACCAGACCTTTACCAGGGATAGGGTCAGGGAGTATCACATCAAAAGCCGATAAGCGGTCCGTTGTGACAATCAGCATGTGCTTGTCATCAATATCGTAAATATCACGCACCTTGCCGCGAGCGAGCAGCTTAAGATTTGATAGAGATGATTCGAATAGAACCGACGGCGCGCTCATAATGCCTCACTTGAAATAAAAATTAATGGCATAATTCTAACATCGTTTTGTTCCTTGAGTTTCATATCCATGAGTTGGTTAGGTAAAATCTTTGGCGGTGCATTTGGCTTTCTGATGGGCGGCCCGCTGGGTGCGATTCTAGGTGCCTCTTTAGGTCATCAATTCGATGTTGGCATGGATCACTCGGTGACTGACGAATCCTTTGGGCCGGGTGATGCGCATCGGGTGCAAATGGCGTTTTTTACCGCCACATTTTCTGTCATGGGGCATATCGCCAAAGCCGATGGCCGGGTTTCCGAAGCAGAAATCAACATGGCCAAGCAAATCATGACACAACTGTCTTTATCAGAGGCCATGAGGACGACGGCGATTAATTTGTTTCAGCAAGGGAAAAATAATGATTTTCCTTTGGATGACGTGCTGGATCAGTTTCGCAGGGAATGCCACCGTCGCACGAATTTGATCAGGATGTTTTTGGAAATTCAATTACAGTCAGCGTTGGCCGACGGACAATTGCATGCCATAGAGGACCATCTTCTGTTGCATATTTGTCATCGGTTGGGCATTTCTCGTTTTGAATACGAGCGCATCAAATTGCAAGTCAATGCACAGCAACGGTTTTATTCTCATCATCAGCAAAGTCAGCATCCGGTCAAAAAACAAGACAATCTCAGTGATGCTTATGCCATTTTAGGTTTGACTTCTGACGCTTCGGACAGCGATATCAAAAAAGCCTATCGCCGCTTAATCAGTCAGCATCACCCGGATAAGCTCGTTGCTAAAGGATTGCCTGAAGAAATGATGACCTTGGCCAAAGAAAAAACCCAGCGTATCCGAAAAGCTTATGAAACCATCACTGAAACTCGAAAATCAGGACGATAAAGCTTTCGTAAACCATGCCATCCGGACAACAGTAAAATACATGAGACAAAAATAGCGGAGGATAGAGGCGGCGAAACGTTGCAATACGCCAGCAATTTCCAATTTGAACTTTTAATCTGGCTTTGAGGGACGGCGTAAGCCTTGCGAGGAACGCCGTAGACCCATCCATGGGGGCTTGACGGCAGCATCCCTGCTGCCAACATCCCCGCAAAGCTTACGCTGCCGCCTCTTATTTGTCATCAAACTGGGAATTGCCGGAAATACGCGGCTGATTTATCAGAATCAGTAAAGCCGGTTAAGATCATCTTCTTCTTGTAAATTCATTTCTGAACCACCCGCCAGACTTTCTGCTCCCAGCTTGATCATCAGTCTTACTTCATTTCTTGAATCTGCAGAATTGAGAGCATCTTCATAACTGATCTTGCCTGCCACATACAGATCGTAGAGGGCTTGGTCGAAAGTTTGCATCCCTTGCTCTCGCGATGTTTTCATCAACTCTTTAAGCTTGTGTACTTCACCTTTCCGGATATAGTCGGATACCAGCGGTGTGTTGATCAGTATTTCAATCGCAGGATAACGGCCCTTGCCATCCGCGCGGGCAATCAATTGCTGTGCAACAATGCCGCGAAGATTCATAGACAAGTCCATAAATAACTGCCCATGCATTTCATCGGGGAAAAAATGCAGAATTCGGTCAATGGCCTGATTGGCATTGTTCGCATGCAGAGTGGTTAAACACAGATGCCCTGTTTCGGCAAAAGTAATAGCCTGCTGCATGGTTTCGCGGGTTCTGACCTCACCGATCAAAATGACATCCGGCGCCTGCCGCAGCGTATTTTTTAAAGCGACTTCATATGATTCGGTATCCATGCCCACCTCGCGCTGAGTCACAATGCAGCCAAGATGCGGGTGCATGAACTCAAGCGGATCTTCAATAGTGATAATGTGCCCCGAGGTGTTTTGATTGCGGTATTTGATCAGTGACGCAAGGGAGCTTGATTTACCGGTGCCTGTTCCGCCAACAAAAAGAACTAGTCCCCGTTTATTCATCACCAATGTTTTAAGTACCGGCGGTAAATTCAAGTCTTCGGCGTCAGGAATATTCGTTTCTATGCGTCTTAATACCATGCCCGGCGTATCGCGCTGAGTATAAGCGCTGACCCTGAAGCGGCCTAAATCAGTGTAACTGATCGCAAACTGGCATTCCTTGGTATTTTCAAATTCATCTTTTTGCCGCTGATTCATGATGCCGGTGACAATGGCTTCAGCTTGCTGGGTATTCAATTTGGATTTTGACAGCTCAATTAATTTGCCATCGACTTTTATGGTCGGCGGCCGACCGGTTGTAATAAACAAGTCGGACGCTTTTTGCTGAACCATGATTTCCAGTAACGGCTTAAAATCCATGTCGATTGCCTCAGCGGAACATATCTTTGTTGACCGATTTAGACATCGCAGCTTTCGCAGTCACCAGTCCTTTGTCGACCATTTCTTTTAAATTTTGATCCAGGGTTTGCATGCCTTCTTTCCTGCCGGTCTGAATGGCTGAATACATTTGAGCCACTTTGGCTTCACGAATCAGGTTACGGATTGCCGGTGTTCCGACCATGATCTCATGTGCAGCGATACGTCCGCCGCCCACTTTTTTGAGCAGTGTTTGAGAGATGACCGCCTGCAAGGACTCAGACAACATAGACCGGATCATGTCCTTTTCTGCCGCAGGAAAAACATCGATAATCCGGTCAATGGTTTTCGCCGCCGATGTCGTATGTAATGTGCCAAAAACCAAGTGGCCTGTTTCCGCAGCAGTCAGTGCCAGCCGGATTGTTTCAAGGTCGCGCATTTCGCCTACCAGAATAATATCCGGATCTTCCCGCAAGGCAGAACGCAAGGCTTCCGTAAAGCCAAGGGTGTCTCTATGAACTTCCCGCTGGTTAATCAAGCATTTCTGGCTTTCATGAACAAACTCGATAGGGTCCTCTACCGTCAAGATATGGGCGTAATCATTGGTGTTGATATGGTTGATCATCGCCGCCAGCGTTGTCGATTTGCCGGAGCCTGTCGGCCCCGTAACCAATACCAGCCCTCTGGGCTTTTTGGTCACTTCTTCAAAGAATTTGGGGGCATTGAGATCTTCCAAAGACAATACTTTGGAGGGAATCGTTCTGAATACAGCGGCAGCGCCCCGGTCCTGATTAAACGCGTTAACACGAAAACGCGCGACGCCCGGTAATGCAAAAGAGAAATCGGTTTCCAGAAATTCTTCATAATCCCGCCGCTGCTTATCATTCATGATGTCATAAATGAGCGCGTGGACCTCCTTGTGATCCAGTGCGGGAATGTTGATGCGCCTGATATCGCCATCAACCCGTATCATAGGCGGCAACCCGGCCGACAAATGTAAATCCGATGCGTTATTTTTAACCGAAAAAGCCAAAAGTTCAGCAATATCCATAAAATCCTCTGGAACTAGCCTTGTGTTGAAAATTAAACAGGTTTAAGCCTAGACTAAGTCTTTGATTTTTTGAAGCGGTATTGTGTAATACCCCTCCCTTTCATAAAACCAGTCCACAATGATAGTGATTGCCGATCAATTAAGTCAGATAAAATCCCGGATAAGCGCGGCCGAATCAAAATATCATAGGCTACCGGGCGCCGTGCAACTGCTGGCCGTCAGTAAAACCAAAAGTGCATCCACCATCGCACAGGCTTACAAAGCCGGACAGCGGCAATTTGGCGAAAGCTATCTTCAGGAGGCACTGGCAAAGCAACACGCCTTGAGCGCTTTCAATATAATCTGGCATTTTATCGGGCCGATTCAATCGAATAAAACCAAACAAATTGCCAGTCATTTTCATTGGGTGCACAGCGTTGATCGATTAAAAATCGCGCACCGCTTGAGCGAGCAGCGTCCGTCTGATTTACCGCCTTTAAATATTTGCCTGCAAGTTAACATCAGCCATGAAAACACCAAGTCAGGCATTGATTTACAGGAACTTCCCGGGTTTATTGATGAGGCCTTAAGCCTGCCGAATATTGTCGTCAGAGGCGTGATGGCGATACCCGCGCCGGAAACTGAGTTTGCTCGTCAATGTCTCCCCTATCGCGCACTTTATGAAGCAGTTAAGGCGTTAAATTTACCCCAGCTGGATACCTTTTCTTTTGGCATGAGCGATGATTTGGAAGCGGCTATAAAAGAAGGCTCAACCATCGTGAGAATCGGAACGGCGTTGTTCGGCGAGCGCAATTAACAGGCAGGTTCGGTTTATAGCCCGACTGAAGTTCAATTCTCATCCTTTTTTTTACCAATAGACACGGTGTATTGTTTGACGTCCTCAACAGCCGCAATAATCTCTTTTCTGTTTTTGTTGATGTAATAGCCGCTGACAATACCCATGCCGAACAGCAAAATAGGGTATTTGGCCATTTTCAAAATAACGGTCGCGCCAATTTTTGTCCCTACGGCGACGACGCTTAACTTAGCTAAAGGATGGATATCTTTGCCTGATTCAGCATTATCATCATCGTCTTTCTCCAAACTTTGATCGTTCATGCTCTTCAATCTCCTGAAAATTAATGATTGCTGATAGTAGTGTAAGTTTTATTATCCGGCAATTTTTCTTGTTAAATGAAATCAGTGTTTGACAGATTGAGACAACCGGTCGTATTATTTGTCCATGGCAGAAAAAAATCAAAAGCAGATCAATCGTGAAAACTTGTTGAGCCAAGGCGTTGCCTTGCTCATGGCTCAAGGTTATCACGGTACGGGATTGAAGGAGATTTTGGACGCCGTCAATATTCCGAAAGGATCCTTTTATAATTATTTCGGCAGTAAGGAAAACTTTGGTGCTGAAGTTATTCAGCATTATATCGAACCTTTCATCCAGGAGCTTTCCGGTCATTTGAAGAACAATGACGGAAACGCGCTAGGTGCGCTCAAACGCTATTATGCCGAACTCATTGAGGGTGCTGAAAAAGCGGAATTTAAAGGCGGGTGTCTGTTAGGTAATTTAATGGGCGAAATCAGCGATACCAGTCCACTCTGCCAGACATCATTACAGGTTGCGGTCAAACGCTACCGTGATCTTTTAAGGACAGCTCTGCAGCAGGCTCAAGAGCAAGGGACCATCAGAGCTGATAAATCAGCGGAAGAGATGGCCAACTTGCTGGTTGACAGCTGGCAAGGCGCTTTACTGAGGATGAAAATTGAAAAATCATCCAGCCCTTTAAAATATTGCATAGACAATTTACTCAACGACTTATTTATGCCCTGATTTTTTTAACCAAAAATAAGACGACCAGTCATTTAAAATGAGGACAACACCATGCCCAAATACATCATCGAAAGAGACATACCCAATGCAGGTGCTTTATCAGTCGAACAGTTGCAACAGATTTCTCAAAAATCATGCTCTGTTCTCAAGAACATGGGGCCGCATATCCAATGGCTTGAGAGTTATGTGACGGACAATAAAATTTACTGTATTTATATCGCGCCCGATGAAACAGCCATCCGCGAGCACGCTGAACAGGGCGAATTTCCTGTTAACCGAATTTCCCAAATCAAAACCATCATCGATCCCACCACCAGCGAATAATTCAGTTAACACTGAGAGGAGCCTTCAACGTTTAAGCAACTACTGGATGCCAAACGGGCCCAGGGTCTTTGGCGCCGCATGAACAATTACAAGAAGAGTGAATACACCATGAAAACAGAAATGATTAAACCCGCACAACCGCTACGAAACTTTTTAAAAGTCAGTTTTTTTGCCGTATCGACAATAGCACTATCCGGCCTGGGCTCATTGTCGGTGCAAGCCGATGAAACCTGTATGTCGCCTTATATGGCCAAAATTGTAGGCCAGGAAGATTTCGTTTATGTCTGGACATTAGGTATGGAAGGGGTTGGCGATGAACAGGACAAATTGGTCACAGTTGACGTCAACCCCAAATCGGCCAGCTACGGAAAAGTCATCAATAGCTTGTCGGTCGGTGGACGCAATGAAGCGCATCACTCCGGCTTTACCGATGACCGCCACTATTTATGGGCAGGCGGCCTGGATACCAACAAGATTTTCATTTTCGATGTGCATACCAATCCAGCCAAACCCAAGCTGACTAAAGTCATTACCGACTTTGTCGCCAAGAGCGGTGGTGTCGTGGGTCCTCACACAACCTATGCGTTGCCGGGCCGGATGATGATTACCGGGTTATCCAACAACAAAGATCATGGCGGCCGCACCGCATTGGTTGAATACACTAATGAAGGTGAATATGTGTCGACTTACTGGACGCCTACCGACAGTAACCTGCAAGGCGCGGTTAAAACCGGAAATTATGCCGACGGTTACGGCTACGATGTGCGTGTTTTGCCCCGGCGTAACCTGATGCTGACGTCTTCGTTTACCGGTTGGTCGAATTACATGATGGATTTCGGCAAAATGCTCAATGATCAGGAAGCCATGAAGCGCTTCGGAAATACGGTTGTGCAGTGGGATCTTCATGCCCGTAAACCTAAAAAAGTGCTTGATGTGCCAGGAGCGCCGTTGGAGATACGGTGTGCATGGGGAGCCAATAATAATTATTGCTTCACCAGCACCGCACTCACTTCAAAAATCTGGCTGATATACGAAGATAAAGAAGGCGCATGGCAAACTAAAGCAGTTGCCGATATCGGTGAGCCCAGCAAGATTCCGTTGCCTGTCGACATTTCCATCTCCAGTGATGACAAAATGCTGTGGGTCAACACGTTCATGGACGGCAAAACCCGCGGTTTCGATATTTCCGACCCGTTTAATCCCAAACAAATATACGAACAAAAAATCGGCGCACAGGTCAATATGGTTTCCTCCAGCTGGGATGGCAAACGGCTTTATTACACCTCTTCGTTACTGGCCAATTGGGACAAAAAAGGCACTGACAATGAGCAGTTCTTCAAACTGTACCATTGGGACGGCAAGGAATTGAAACAGCAATTTGCTATTGATTTCATCAAGGAAAAACTGGGCCGGGCGCATCAAATGCGGTTTGGCGCATACTCTTTGTATGCCGCAAATTTACCTGCCCAACAATCGGTCCTGGCTAAAAATCCATGAGGTAATTCCTCACTTGCCCTGATTAAGAACCTGTTGGTAAAACAGGTTCTTAACAGCAATTCCCAGTTTGAACTCTTATGTGGCTTTGAGGGTTGGCGTAACCCCCTTTTTTTATCGTCAAACTGGGAATTACTGGGTTCTTAAATCACCGTTTGCAATAAATTCCGGAATTTACCTATGAAAACGTCAAGATTGATGGTGATAGTGTTGCTGATAGCGGGTGTGTCAGTAGTGTATGCCGATAACAATCAGCAAACCCTGGCGCCCGGCTACGGCGCCCTGGAGTTTTCCCCGCCCTCCGTTGGCAGTTACAGTCTTCCGGCAATCGGCACTGCAGACGATGGCAACGTTCTGACCAGCCAAGGCAAGCCCGTAACACTGCATAGTTTGATGGGCGATAAGCCGGTGCTGCTAAGTTTCATTTATTCAACCTGCAGCGATGTTAACGGCTGTCCATTGGCGACGGCGGTATTTCATAAAATCAAAAACCGGCTGCAAAAAGACCCGGAACTGGCTGCGAGTGTCCGGCTTGTAACTCTCAGTTTCGATCCCGGCCATGACACGCCCGATAAAATGAAGCAATACAGTGAGGGGCTTAGCGGTAACGGTGTGGACTGGCATTTTTTGACGACGGCATCCGAGCAAGAATTGCAACCCATATTGTCCAGCTATAAACAAAACATTCAGAAAGTCTATGATGAAAAAGGCCGATTCACGGGTACTTATTCGCATATTCTGCGTGTTTATCTGATCGATACCGATAAACACATTCGCAATATTTACAGTACTTCTTTTCTTCATCCTGACACCTTGATCAATGACATCAAAACCCTGATAAATAAAGGCGAATCATCCCCCAGTGCCGAGGTTTCCAATCCGCTTAATCCCTATAGACCGGGTGACTCTAAAACAAGTTATGAAAAAACCGGTTACGTCACGCAAAGTATTGCTCTCAGCCACAGAACAGGTAAATCAGCGGATTTGATGAAGCTGATTCACAAGCCTCCGCTGGGATTGCCTGCTATGCCGCAACCGGCTGAAAATAAAGTAACCCATGAAAAAATTCAATTAGGCAGGAAACTATTTTATGACCGCCGCTTGTCGCTCAATAATACGTTTTCGTGCGCGATGTGCCATATACCTGAACAAGGATTTACCAGCAACGAAATGGCTACAGCGGTAGGTATCGAAGGCCGCAGCGTTAAACGCAATAGTCCGGCGCTCTATAACGCAGGCTATTCCACCGTATTATTTCATGATGGCCGCGAGTCAACGCTTGAACAGCAAGTGTGGGGGCCGTTGTTAGCTCACAATGAAATGGCCAACCCCTCCGTCGGCTATGTCATCGACAAGCTTAAAGTCACCGATGATTACCCGGAACAATTTGCCAAAATTTTTGGCAAAGGACCCAGCATGGAAACATTAGGCATGGCTTTGGCCAGTTATGAGCGAGCCCTCATTTCCGGCAATTCGCCTTTCGATCGATGGCATTACGGCAAGGAAAAGCGCGCCTTGACTGAGGCCGAACAACGGGGATTTACGTTGTTCACCGGTAAAGCCCAATGTTCAGCCTGCCACACTATTGGCCCGCATGACGCCTTATTAACCGATAATACCTTTCATAATACCGGTATTGGTTACCTCGAAGCGATGGGCACACCTGATGCGAAAAGAAAAATCCAGGTGGCACCCGGCATTTTCATTGACGTGGATACGGATCTGATTGCACAGGTTTCTGAGGTAAAAGCCCATGACCTGGGTCGCTACGAAGTGACACAAAATCCGGAAGACCGCTGGAAATACAAAACACCGACCTTGCGCAATGTCAGTTTGACGGCGCCTTATATGCATAACGGTTCATTGGCCACCCTTAAAGAAGTTGTAGAGTTTTACAATCGCGGTGGCATCGCTAATGAAAATCTGGATCGATTGATACAGCCATTAAAATTAAGTGATAAGGAAATCAATGATTTGGTTTCATTTTTAACATCACTGACCGGTGACAATGTCGATGAATTGGTCGCCGACGCATTTGATGCGCCGGTCAGTGATGCTGATTAACGGTTTGGCGTGATCAAGCCAGGGTCAACAGCGACGAAATGAGGTGAGCATAGATATCAAGCAATGCAGCTAGCGAGTTTTGATAAACAGCGTTGAGAGTATTCACCGGTTGCTGCATCAATAATTCAGATACCTGTAACAGGTTGGAATAAGTGTTGATCAGGTAGGTTTCGACTTGCCCCGTCAATAAACTTAAATGGCTTTGACTTTGAGCCATTAGACCATTGAGTTGTGCCAATAAGGGTTCGATCAAGCTGACTGAAAACGCCTCCGGATCGGCATAGAAGGCGGTCCAAAAAGCTTTGGATTGAGCATTCAAGTCAATTAACCCGCTCTCAACCTGCTGATAGGATGCCGCTAATTTGGGCACTACTTCCTGATACGTGGCTGTCCCGTTTTCTACGGCGAGTTGATACCATTCATTAAGTGTTTCGCCAGGGTGCTCATAAACCTGATTGGCCTCGACTGAAATAAAGCGGTGTGTCTCTAGCAACACGTCCTTGAGCTCTTGGTAAGCGGTTGTGGTCTGGTGTTTAACATGGTCGAATAACTGGGCGGTAGGTTTATAAAGCTTGTTTTCTAAATCAAGCGGTTGAATTGATAAAAAATCAGGATTATCAAAAATAGACACGGTGTACCCCCATCCAGGACATAACGGGCTGTTTGAAAAAAGATGCGGCCGGAGAGGCCGCATTGAGAGGAAGGATTTCAACTCTGTTCTCGTGAAGAGTGCATACAAGAGTCGAAGCGCAGTCTAACGGCAACGTTGATAACTGAAAATGTGGCATTTTGCCGCGCGACATTTAGCCGCCTCCAACGGTATGGATTTTGCCCTAATAAATTATTTTGTCAAAAAATACTGGCGCGATTTTGTATTGAATTGACGCTATCTGTTTGAAATCAAGCGCTAAATAAATCGAAATACTGCTGCGAATGCACGTTCGCTTCAAAATTGAAACTAGTGCAATTGACACACTTTATAGTGAAATGCCCCGTTTTTGCGTTGCCGAAGATTTAAGCGTTTTGAAACGAATACGCATAATGAGCCGTATGAAATAGCGTCTGTTTTGCAGCAATTTCCAGTTTGATGATAAAAAGGCTTACGCCAACTCTCAAAGCCCTATTAAAAGTGCAAACTTGGAATTGCTGGCTTTGCAGGGTCGGTTTATCAGGCCATCGCTCAGAATAAATCTACCACTGAAGTTTCAACTTCATTTTTTATTGCAGATTGGCTGTGTATGTTGGCTTGTCTTTCAGACAGTAGCAGTGTCAATCGTTCGATACGAATTTTAAAACGCTGCAAACCGTCGTGTTGATTTCGATCATGGTGTAACTGCAGAAAATTGTCTAAGTATTTTCCAACATCCAACATCCAACATCCAGCATCTTTTGACTGATTTTGCCCATCATTTGCGTAACAATATCTTCGAACTGCATTGCCATGACGCTGTCTTGGGTCAGGTTCTGAATTTGTTCGGTCACTTCGGTAATAATGCTGGAATGCTGATGAGCTTTAGCCGTTAGCTCTAAAAGCTCGGCACCCAGATTATCCGGATTTTCTCCTGATCGCTCGGCTAAGCTCATATCGGTCTATGTGGCTTGGGTGACATGTAAACCGACCTCTTTTTTGCCTTGCGGGTTGAAGAGGAATCAAAGAATGTAGCCCGGATTATTTTTGTCAATCCGTTGCGTGCAGGGTTGGTGCAACGAATAAGCGATTTTCCCTTTTGGAATGCGGTTTGGGTTTAACAATAATTAGTAGGAGCCGGTCCATGTCCGCGATATGAGCGACGCCGTAACCTATTCGCGTGCATGGCCCGCTCCAACACTTTAAATAAAACTCTTAAACCCGTGTTTGTCTTACATTTTTATAAAGATACGCTGATTGTTTTTCAGAGCCCATCAAGTCGCATATTTATGCTTATACTTCAGAGTCACCCATCAGATTCACAGGAGATTACATGCTGGATATTAGTAATTATTACGAGCAGTTGGTCATCGACCAGCTATGGAAGGTTAATGAGGGTTCTTCAGAGCCTTTGACCCGCGCATTTCTGGAAGATGTGGCTTGTTTGGTTCTCAATCAACTGCCACCCAGTTACGTTCGAAATGCTGCCGATAAATCAGCCAATCTTACAGAAACCCAATACACGGAAATGATGGAGGCCGTCTCAAAAGCAATCAGGCAGGCGATTGAATTGGTTCACCGGCGGCCTCATGATGGCAGAGAGACATAAGCTTTAAAATAAATTGGCCGGATTTTATATAACGTAGTTCTTGCTCTATCACTTTCCCCCTGATTGCTCATAATGTTCGCATTGATGGCTGAATGCAGACCGGCAAAGCACTTTGAGTTTACCCGGCGTGCGCGCGGTCAGTCATGTATTCTGATAATGTAGTTTCGAATCACTACTTTGTGCCAAAGAATTTGCTTTAACTATACTCTAAGCATTAAGGCGTTGGGGAAATCAAGATATTGAGATTTTGTAACTATTCAGCGGGGCCACAAAACGCATGCGATACATTGAATAATTACACTATTTTTTCATTAACCTTATCAGGGCCGGTTTTTTGAAACAATCATCCATCTATACACGTAAGGAACGCCTGACTATTGCCGGTCTGGCTGTTGCTTGCGCCTTGGTTGGAAAACTGGTGTGGGTGTTTTTTTTCGCCAAAAATCTGGTTGCTATGATGCCTTGGTGGATAAGTGATTTATTGGGTATTACGATCGCCACGCCCTTGTTTCTCGCTTTGCATCATATCCCACTCTTACGCTTTCTCTCGCCCTCCGGAGACCGGGGTGATTTTAACCGGCAAATCCTGCAATCAGTCCAGGAAGGCGTTTTGGTTTACGACAAGGAAGGCCGGATCACTTTTTTGAATCGCTTTATGGAAAATCTTTGCGGAAAAGTGGCTGACGCCTGTCTAGGCAGGCAGGCTGTGGAGGTATTTCCTTTTCTAAAAGAAACCGCCATACCCGGAGCTTTTCATCGTGCATTGGCCGGTGAAACCGTCTATCACGCACCTTTTGCCTGGCAGGATTTAAATCATGGGACAGTGCATCGAGTGATAGTGCTTCAGGCTCCGTTGTTTGATGATACTGGGCAGATTGACGGCGTGATTGAACGGGTCAGTAATGTTTCTCAGCGTATCGCGGCAGATCAGTCGCTTATGACAAGTGAAACATGGTTTCAAAGCATTGTAGAAAATTCACCGGCTGTTATCTATAGCAAAGATCTGGACGGTAACTATTTATTTATTAACCGGTGTTACGAGAATCTGTTTGCCGTAAACAACGAGGCCATCAAAGGCAAATCCGATTTCGACGTGTTTTCTGTTGAACAGGCCGATGCCCTGCGGGAAAACGATAGACAGGTTGTGCTCAGTGGACAGCCACAACTATATGAGGAAAAAATGCCGCATCCGGACGGAAGCATCCATACCTATCTATCTCATAAATTCCCATTAAGCGATGCGCATGGAAACATAAATGCTGTTTGCGGCATATTGGCTGATATTACCGATCGCAAGCAATATGAACAGTTGTTATTGGAGAGCGAATTACGCTGGAAATTTGCCCTGGAAAGCGGCGGTGACGGGGTCTGGGATTGGGAATTATCAACCGGAAAAGTCTTTTTGTCGCCACGCTGTATCGAAATTCTTGGCTTTTCAGAGCTGGATAAAGCAGATTACTACCGCAACTGGGAAGCCACTATTCATCCGGAAGATCTTGAACGGATGAATGCAGATTTAAACGCCCATCTCAACCAGCAAAGCAAGCGCTTCAGCAACGAACATCGCGCCAGACACGTCGATGGTGAATACCGCTGGATTTTGACACGCGGACTGGTCGTCAGTCGTGACCCTGCCGGTAAAGCCTTGCGCATGATAGGCACTCAAACCGATATAACCGGCCGCAAGCAATTGCAATGGGCACAATTGTCAAAAATTCTCGATGGCTCTCCTGAAGCCATCTTGCTGGTGACTGAAAACGGTATGATCCGGCTTGCCAATGACCCCGCATCCAGAATTTTTGCCTATTCTCCGGGCGATTTGATCGGCCGGAGCGTTGATGAACTGGTACCTATGGGCGCCCGTCATGGACATGACCATAAGCGAGCACAGTTTATGGGTGAAAACAAAGCCCGGCCGATGAGTGTGAACCGTACTTTAAATGCCTTGCGCAAAGATGGTTCGGAGTTTCCGGTGGAGATCAGTCTGACGCCTATAGAATTGGATAATCAGAGGTCGCTGATTGTTTCGATTCTGGACATCAGCGAACGCAAGCATATTGAACACGAAATGCAGCTTATGGCCATGGTGTATAAGGCGATCGGCGAAGCAGTGATCGTAGCCGACGCCAAAAATAAAATTATAGCGGCTAACGAAGCCTTTACCCGTTTAACCGGCTACAGTGAGCAGGAGGTATTAGGTAAATCAACGGATTTGCTGAAGTCAGGCCGCCACGATTCAGATTTTTACCAGGCGATGTGGCATTCCTTGACATTGACCGGGCACTGGCAGGGCGAAATTTGGAACCAGCGCAAAAATGGAGAAATTTATCACGAGTGGCTCGTTATCAATAGTATCTACGGGAGTAATGGCGCGGTCGAGAGAAGGGTGGCGATGTTCTCTGAAATCACCGAGCAAAAAAAGGTCGAGCAAACTATTTGGCGGCAGGCCAATTACGATCCTTTAACCGACTTGGCTAACCGGCGCATGTTTCAGGACCGGCTGGATCAGGAAATTAAAAAAGCCCAACGTGGGGGAGGTTGCCTGGGGGTTATCCTGTTAGACCTGGATCATTTCAAGGAGATCAACGATACCTTGGGACACGGTATGGGTGATATTTTGTTACAGGAGGCTGCCAACCGATTGCTTGGTTGTGTAAGGCAAGCCGATACCGTTGCGCGGTTGGGAGGTGATGAATTTACCATCATTCTCAGCGCTCTCGATTCAGAGTTCAGTGCCGACCGGGTTGCCCAGGCCATTTTACAAAAACTCTCCGAGCCTTTTAGTCTGGGTGATGAACGGGTCTATATCTCGGTCAGTATTGGCATTACTTTTTACCCGCAGGATGCAACCGAATCCGAACAATTGATAAAAAATGCCGATCAGGCCATGTACAGCGCCAAACAACAAGGCCGCAACCGTTACAATTACTTTACCTCAGATATGGAACACTTCGCGCAGAACCGGATGCGGCTGACCAATGATTTGCGGCATGCCTTGGCAAATGACGAGTTCTTATTGTTCTATCAGCCGATTGTTGAAATGAGCAGCGGCAAGATTCACAAGGCAGAAGCCTTGATTCGCTGGCAACATCCGGAACGCGGCATGGTGAGTCCGACTGAATTTATCCCGTTAGCGGAAGAAACCGGAATGATCAACGACATTGGTGATTGGGTTTTTCGTGTTGCAGCCAAACAGGCAGGGGAGTGGAGAAATCAGTATTTTCCTCATTTTAAAATAGGGGTCAATAAATCGCCGGTACAGTTTGGCAAACGTAATCAATCCTCAGACGACTGGTTTGTTTACCTCAATGAACTGGGCCTATCCGGTGAAAGCATTGTGATTGAAATTACTGAGGGCTTGCTTCTGGATGCCAGCAACAGTATTCGCGAGCATTTGCTTGCCTACCGAGATGCGGGCATTCAGGTGGCTTTGGATGATTTTGGCACCGGTTATTCAGCGCTTTCGTACCTGAAAAAATTCGATATTGATTATCTCAAGATTGACCAAATGTTTACCCGGAATATGGCCACTGATGAGGGTGACAGGGCTTTGTGTGAAGCGATAATAGTGTTGGCCCATAAATTGGGGCTCAAAGTGATAGCCGAAGGCATCGAAACCGAACAGCAATTTCAATTATTACTCGAGGCCGGTTGCGATTACGGACAAGGTTATTTGATCTCCAAACCTGCACCCGCTGAAGAAATTGCGCTGATATTGGCCAGACAAGCAGGTTCTTAGTGCTCAGTCATGCTTGTTTTGCCGGGTAATCAATCATGATCCGTTCGCCCTGAGCCTGTAGAAGGGCATGCGGTTCATGGTTCGATAAACTCACCACGAACTGCTTTTTTGCATCATCCTGTTGTCCTCTGTCGCTTCGGAAAAAGCCCCGCACATTCAGTTTACCAATCTGCTGCGAAATTCGTTCAGCTATACCCGAGAAGGCACAGCAGCATCGCCGACGAAAACCGCGTCACCGTCTCCGATACCGGAATCGGAATGGAACAAGGTCAGCTGCAACAAGTCTTCGAACCGTTTTACCGGGGCCACAGCTTAGACTTGACGATAGTCAACCGGCTCTGCAACCGCTTAGGCGGGCATTTAAAAATCAGCAGCAAACCTGGAGAAGGCTCACGCGTGCGTGTCGGTCTTTTTTTTCCCAAAACCAAACGGGTGGGCGGAAGGCGTTTGTTAATCCAGTAGAATGCGGTGAGGCACGAACCGCATTGATGGGCTTGCGAACGCCGCCTAAATAAAGGCTTTGTTGATTTTGGAGCCAAAAATCGGGAAGATATTTGTAAACACTATAACCACTCGTAAGCGCTGGAAAATATGGATACAAGAATCAAGGGAAAAATAATATCCTGGAATGATGACAAAGGTTTTGGATTCCTTGAACCAAATGAGGGTGGGAAACAAATCTTTGTCCATTTCAAAGCTTTTAATAACCGGAAAAAAATGCCTGCGATAAATCAGGCCGTTACCTATTCCATATCAGCTGATAAAAGTGGCAGACCTTGTGCTGAAAGAGTGACAAGAGTCGGTGAACTTCTAACGAATAACAAAAAAACTGATAGGGCCTATGTCGCTATTTTTATCCCAGTATTATTTGTTGCGATTGTTGGCATATCAGCACTAACAAACAAGGTTCCCTTTTTAGTCTTGCCATTTTATTTGGTTATTAGTTTATTGACTTTTATCTTGTATAAAGTTGATAAATCAGCGGCTCGAAATGGAGATTGGAGAACGAAGGAAAGCACTCTGCATTTGTTTTCATTAGCAGGTGGTTGGCCTGGTGGAATGATTGCCCAAAAAACATTACGACACAAGTCTAAAAAACAATCTTTTAGAGCTGTGTTTTGGGTGACGGTTTTACTGAATTTCAGTGCTTTTATTTGGCTGCATACACCCGGTGGAGCATCAGCGCTTTCCTTTATTGAAGAACGAACCGCTCTGAACGTTTCGTATGGGATTATTTTTGACAAAAAAGGGCACATTTTGAAGCATAAGTTTTAACAATGAGCATGATATAAATCCTACCTGACCATTCTCACACACAGTTAAAATGAAAGATCCCATTGCAGCCAAAACCGCTGTTCTGATTGACTCATGGATAAAATAGGATCTTCGATGATTAAATGACTGACCTGGAAATTCACTTTATTGGAATGGCCACTGAAGAAATACGTCATGACACCGCTGACTTCCTGTTGCAGATCGTTGTCGACACCGGTGTCCGGATCAACAAACGCATAGCGGCCGGCAAATTCCAGATTTTTAGGTACGATCGCAAATAAGTAGTGAGGGAAGTAACCCGCTTGTATTAAGCCACCTCTTAGATTGGTTTCTCTTGATGAATCAGATCCTGCTTTAAGCGTGTCTTCGATTTCTTTCCAGTGCATTTCGTGCTGTATCGATAAGCCTTGCCATTTGAAACGGACTTCCTCCATCATCTGATTGATTTTGTATTGTCCATCTTCCCCCTCATCAAATCCCCGCAAATTCCTGCAGCTGTCGCTGTCGGTTTCAAACGCAGTACACTTGCTTTGGTTGGTCGCTGCGGCGAAAGCAAAGTTGAGCGCCGGTTTTTGATGGAATTCGATATCGGATTGGGAGAAGGGCATTTCCCCGCCCAAGGCGTTCCATTGCAAGCGGCCTGCATACATCATATTGTCATCGTCATTATTGCGTTCGCCCACTCCTAAACCTGAAAAGACGCCGGCTGCATAGCTCATGTCATACCAGGTGCCGGGAAAAAGATTGCCCAGGACTTGAACGCCTTGTTGCCGGTCCACGGTAAAAATATCGTTGACGATTGAGCGATTGACAAACTGCTGGTTGCCCGAGGATGTAACGCGTTCGTCGTTATAGACTACCTTGCCTCGGCCTACCCATAATTTGGCCCAATTGAACTTGTCCAAACTCAGATTTAAATCGCGCAACACCGGTTGAGACCAGTCATACTGCAAATAGTATTTTAGCCAGGGCCAATAAGCATGGCCTTTAAGCTTGGTCCGGGCCCTGCGTATCATGAATGAACTTTGATCGCGTTCGAGTTGGCTGATTGATCGGGGGTCACTGTCAAAAGGGTTGGCATACCGGACTTGTATGCGATTTTGGATGGCCAGGGCGAATTTGCCGTCGTCGGTTTTGACTTCAAAGCCGTTCTTGCCGTAACTGGCACTGACCGGAAAACCATCCTGTTTTTTTGACGGCACTTTGTCAGCTACCCTGGTTTCCACCGTCTGCGTTGGAACGGGCGGTTTTGCTGCAACGGGAGCCGGTATTGCGATGGCTGGCTCTGCGGTAACGACGGACGATTTGTTTTCCAAAACTTCCAATCGGTTCAGCTTTTCATCCAACAGCTTTAATTTGGCATCGAGACGTTTTTCAATAGCCAACAACTCTTCTTTATACTGTTCGGGATTTTGTGGTTCTGCCGAAAATGCCGTTCCGTTTAGCGACAGGCCTAGCAAAGCGCATTTACCGGCGTTGGAAAGCGGCCTCAAATTTAATGGGGTGTTCATGATGAAGTTTTGTCAGCTAACAAAAACGCCAATTATGACAAAAATATGACAGAATTATGACAACGGATGATGAAAAAAATGTTATAGCTTTATGACTGCCATGTCTGCTGGTTTTTCACCTACTCCAAGGTGTTTGAGCTGCATTGAATTTATGAAGTGGTAAACGGTCAATCGCCTTGACGTTATTCTTTTTAAATCAGGACAAAAAAGTGCAATTAGATTTTTGGTTAAACAAATGGCAAAACAAGGACATTGGCTTTCACCAGGAAGCGGTCAATCAGTCCTTGATGGATTTTTGGCCCCGGCTTGATTTGGGAAATCAGGGGCGTGTTTTAGTACCCCTGTGTGGTAAAACACAGGACATGCTGTGGTTGGCAGGACAAGGTCATGATGTCGTGGGGGTGGAAATCAGCCCCATTGCAGTACAGGAATTTTTTGCCGAAAACCGGATGGATGCGGCCCATGTTCAAATGGAAGGTCTTGATCATTGGTCGGCTGGAACCTTGCGGCTGATTTGCGGTGATTTTTTTGCGACAACGAATGCGGTTGTTGAAGGCGTCACCGCGGTATTTGACAGGGCCGCGTTAATTGCCCTGCCTCCGGAACTTCGCCGCCGCTATGCCGCTCATCTCAGTTCTTTGTTGCCTTATGGTACGGACATGCTTTTGATCGCCATTGATTATCCGCCGGCAGAAATGGATGGACCGCCTTTTTCGGTCAATGATCATGAGGTCAACGCCTTGTATGGCGAGAATTATAGAATCAGCTCGCTGGCAGAGCGCGATGTGCTCGATGAAAATCCCCGGTTCAGGGAGCGAGGCTTAACCCGGATGATCGAGCGGGTTTACCGGCTGACAAAATTATCCTGATGACCGTTTGAGGGGCTTATGGATTTAGCTGAAACAACTTGCTAATCAGGTCTTCTTTTACCCCAGCAATTCAATGAATCTATCCACATGCGCTTTTTCTGTTGCAAAACTGGTGACCAGGCGGGTCAATACTTCATTTTCTGCCAACAAACCGGTTTTGGCTCTGGGCGGGTTCCATTCATGAAATAATGCACCTTGTTGTTTAAGGTAAGCGGCAAAATCTTTACTCATGATACAAAAGACTTCATTTGTCTGAGTGCGCCAGCCCAGCCTTGCGTTTTGCCCTTGTTCTATGCCTTTTTGTAAATAATCAGCCATCGCATTCGCGTGCCGGGCAGATTTTAGCCAGAGATCGTCGTCGAGATAAGCGTCAAACTGGCTGGCAATAAAGCGTGTTTTGGAAAAAAGTTGTGCTGCCCGTTTGCGAATGAACGGCAAATCCCTAGCCATGCCGGGTTCCATAAAAACCAGCGCTTCAGCGCACCAGCAACCGTTTTTTGTAGCGCCAAAAGAAACGATGTCGACGCCGCATTGCCAGGTCATTTCAGCCGGAGTCAGGTTTAACGCCGTCAGTGCGTTGGCAAAACGAGCCCCGTCCATGTGCAAGGGGAGCTGTTTGGCTTTGGCGATCGCCGCAATTGCCTTGATTTCATGCGGCATGTACAGCGTGCCGATTTCAGTCGCCTGGGTGATCGATACCGCCATGGGTTGACCGGCATGGATAAAATTTGGCGGAAAGCGGGCGATTTCGGCTTTCAGATTGCCGGGATCTATTTTGCCGTTTTCACCATCAACCGGAGCGAGCCGGGCGCCGTGCGTAAAAAATTCAGGCGCGCCACATTCATCTTCAATCATGTGCGCTTCACGGTGACAGAACGAAACGCCGCCCGGGCGATTGACGGCGGCCAGTGCCAGAGCATTTGCAGCGGTACCGGTACCGACAAAAAAAATCGCAACTTCGCGCTCAAACAACATATTGAAGCGCTGTTCTACCCGCTTATCCAGTTCGCTGGCGCCATAAGCCGCCGAGAAACCGCTGGATTCTTCAGACAGTCGTCTCGCGATGGCGGGATGGACGCCCGCCCAGTTATCGGATGCGAAAAACATTCTGGTACCTCTGTTTGCCGGATCAATTGATTAAAAAAGCCGAACCTAACGCTAAAAATGCGACAAAGCCGACCACATCGGTCACTGTTGTCAGGATCACCGACCCGGATAGTGCCGGATCAATCTCGAATTTATCCAGCACGATCGGAATGATAACGCCCGAGAAAGCAGCGGCGATGATATTGATGACGATGGCCGTAGCGATCACAAAGCCGATACCAAAACTGCTAAACCAGATCGCGGCGATGATGCCGATAACCAATGCCCAGAGCACACCATTGACCGCGCCAACCCGCACTTCCTTGATCAGCAGCGGTATCATGTTGCCTTTGGCTATTTGACCCAGCGCGATACCCCTGATGATCAGCGTCAAGGTTTGGCTGCCGGCAATGCCGCCCATAGAAGCGACGATGGGCATCAGCACGGCTAGGGCCACGACTTCCTGCAAGGTGCCCTCGTAAAGACCGATAGTCCAGGATGCCAGGAAAGCGGTCAGCAGGTTGATGCCCAGCCAGGTTGCCCGGCGTTTTGAGCTGCGGAAAACAGGGGCAAATAAATCTTCATCTTCATTTAAACCGGCGGTAGCCATCAATTGGCTTTCATATTCTTCGCGGGTGATTTCCAGCGCCAGTCTTAACGTCAAGCGGCCTAAAAGCAGGTTATTGCTATCGACCACCGGTAATGCGCTCAAGCCGGAATGCTCCATTTTTTCCGTGGCATCGCTGAGATAGCTTTCAGCAGACAACGTGACCGGGTCTTTTATAGATAGGCTGACCAGAGTCGCTTGAGGAGGCGCCAAGTAAATTTTATGCAAGGGAACGGTGCCGACATAGCTGCCGTTGCGCTGAATCAGATAAATACAGTCGGTATAATCCGGTAATTCATTCTGAATTCGCCTTAACGCATCCCTGACTCGGGCCGAGCGCGGCAGAATGATCAATTCATGATCCACGTAACGGCCTATCTGGTCTTCGTCATACTGCGAAGATAATTGGTAATGCTTACGCTGGTCGGCATCCATACCGCTCAAAGCGTTGTCCACGACGTATTCCGGCAGCGATTCAGCCAGCTCGATCAAATCTTCAGCATGAAGGCCGCTTAACAGCGCTTGTAACTCGGTTTCTTCCAGGCTTTCAATGATGGTTGCGCGTGGTTGCGAACGCATGGCCACCAGTACATCGACCCGGTCTTCCTGCGGCACCTGTTCCCAGCGCTGCAAGCGTTCCTGCAAGGGCAATGACTCCAGCAGCAAAGCCAGTTCGGTGCTTTCCAGTTCTTCTATAGCCTCTTCAAAAACAGCTTTTTGATCATCTTTCTCGGCGATATTGAGGCGTTCGACCAGATGACTCATTTCTTCATTCATGCTGTTTCTCCATTGAGGTTGTCTAATGTTGTTCGGAATTAACATGCCAAAAAAAAGCCTGTAAGGCTTTTATTTGGCACTGTTCACATTAAAAGTTGGCGTCGGCCCTTTGTTGCCGGGGCCCAGAAGCCATGGATGGCGTTGATGTCCTTTCAACTACTAACGCTCATGAAGTCTTGGCTACAACTCTGCAAATGAAAGACCGTTGTAGGGCAGATAAGGCGATAGCCGCATCCGCCAAAGCCGTTAAAGGTGGACGCGCTGTCGCTTATCCATCCTACCCATATGCCGCCCAGACCTTCACGGGAACGCGAACAGTGCCTTTTATTTTGGCCGCTGCCTGCCAAGCCGGTCAAGGGCAAACCGTTCGATTGATCTCCGGGTTGTCCGGAAAGCGACAGTGTACGTCATCTGATCCTGCCGTGAGACTAAATTCAGGAAACAATGCGACTCCCGGATCTCGCCTTGACCTCAGTAAGAAACCCTTCTTTGCATTGCGTTAATCAGCGATTCGTGACGTTAAAAAATCCTGGACAAAACGTGTGCATCTCGTCCGGCAGATGTCTTTTTTAATTCCAGGAGTAAATTAGTCAAGAACTTTTTGAAAAGACTAATGTCCGAATAATCATTACGTTAATCCGGTCGATGAGGCGACTGGTTTATATCTCATGAATATTCGATTTTCGGATATGAAAACGGCTGTTTTCAGGGGTTTTGTGGCACGTTACGGGCTCTTTGGACATTAAGAAGACGTAACAGGCGGTCATTAAAGGCATCCAGAGATGCGGTATAAATGAATTTTTTATCCAATTCGTTTCTATCGCAAAGAAACTGGGCACCTGCACCGCCTATCCATAATTGCGTGTCATCGGATGTTGATTTAGCAAGTTGATTTAACTCGAGCACCGTTTCATTCAGGGGTGGAAAAGTCACGCAGCTAAGGACAATAACAGCGGGTTTGAGCTGAATACTGGCTTTTAACAGTTCATCGCCGGGAATATCCGGGCCTATGTAAAAGCACGGACAGCGCTGAGAGACAGCCAGCATACAGGTCAGCAATATGCCGAATTCATGGTCTTCACCGCTTAGCGTCGCAAACATGATACCGGGATTAGGCCCGGTAAAAGGGTGCATGGAATTGACCAGGCTTAAAACTATACGTTTTACGCAGGCGGACAACATATGTTCCTGTGCAATGCTAAGTTTGCCTTCATGCCATAGATTGCCGACATTCTGCAGTGTGGGTAACAAAACATCGCGGGCATAAGCGAGCGGCTCCATTGCCACCAGTGCGCGGCGCAAAAGTTCCTCGCACTGATCCATGCGGTAATTGAGCAGCGCATCGATTATTTGAGTGAAGAAAAGATCATTGTGATTACTGCGTGTTTCCTGATGGGAAGAAACCAGTTCCTGCAATTCAGCATTGCTCAATTCGGCAATTTTGCTGATTGTGAAGCCTTGCTGGGTCGCGTTGGAGAGTAAGGTTAACCGTTCGATGTCCTGTTGGGTATAAAGACGGCGCCCCTTGTCGTCGCGAACAGGGATTACCGTGCCGTAACGCCTTTCCCAGGCGCGCAAGGTTTCTGTGTTAATGCCTGTGAGAGAGGTAACTGTTTTGATGGTATACATAATTTGCACAGGGTTTGTTTAACAAAAAGTTTGACAAGCATTGTACTTTGGCGTAACTTTGATTCCAAGCTTTAATTTAGCTTCAAATAAACTTCTACGGCTTACCTGATCGGTAGTCCAATTAAAGGGGTAAAATAACCATGACCCAGCTTCAAAATGTTCAACTTGCAACCAGCTTCATTCATGATGGATTAACGTCCGCCACCAATGAAGAACACCGCTCTTCACTACTGCACCGCACCAACTCAAAATTTAAAACGCCAAGTAACAAACAAGACAATGACATTGGCTTGAAAACACTATTCGAACAGGAAGCAACTCCACTTGATCAGGCCGATGGTGATGATTATGAAGACACCTTATCGGCTTCCACCGAATCTTTGGAACTTAAAATTCATACCCAAAATGCAGTCGTGTTGACTGCTGAACAGTTCAACTGGCATGCCCGCAAAATGGGGAAGGCCAGACAAGAACTGACAGAGATCATTATCAATTCGCCCCAGGCACTGCTGATTATGGCGGCTGAATTTCTCGATTCGTTGGGCAAAGGTGTTGATATTTCTGAGTTGATTAACCGGAGCGGTTGTGAACAAAGCCAACCTGTACAAAATAGCGAGCTTGTACAGGATACAGCGAAGGGCCTTGAAATAAAACTGACCAATTGCTTTCAGAAAATCATTAATGCCGAAGAAAGTATCAATGTTGAATTGACGTTGCAAGAATGCCGGATGGCGCTGAGCGATATACAGTTTTTACCCAACTTTTTGCAGCAAGTGGTTTACAGCATCAAGTCGCAAAATCTGAACAAAGAAGCGGGTTTTCAGGATGACGTTTTAGTTAAAACCCTGCTGGCCAAGTTAAAAGGTATGGTGGATTCCCGCCAAGCCATGATTAAAGGGAATCTCAGACTGGTTACCTACATTGCTCGTCAATACAACAATCAGACCCTGTCATTTTCCGATTTGATTCAGGAAGGTACGGTCGGGTTGATTAAAGCGGTGGACCGTTTCGACTTTAGTCGTTCGGTTCGCTTTTCTACTTACGCGATATACTGGATCAAACAAACCATTTCCAGAGTCATGGTCCGGCAGGAAAAAACAGTCAGGCTGCCATACAACATAGCGGCCAAAGCATCGGCCGTTTATGAAGCGATGAACAGCTTGCACTTGCAGAATAATCGCTGGCCCAGCGTTACTGAACTAGCTGAAAAATGCAAACTGCCTGAAGACGAAATCAAGGCGATTATCGACAATTACCAGCCTACCGTGTCTTTGTTCAGCAACATTAACAACAATGAAGACATGCCTGAAGTGATAGACACTTTAGAGCAACATCACTATCCGCAACCCATCAATACCTTGGCTGCAAGCGCATTAAAAGCCTGCTTGAGAAAAGCAATAGGGACTTTGCCTGCTCGCGAGGCCGATATCATTACCTGCCGCTTCGGTCTGGATAATGATCATGAAATGACCTTGCAGGATATTGCGGAACATCTGTCATTAACCCGGGAACGTGTCAGACAGATTCAAAACAGCGCATTATTGAAACTGAAAAACAATTTCAGTCATGAACTGATCGACTTTCTTGAACCGGGTTAACTCATTTTTCCTGAGTCAAAACCTTTAAAAACTAAAAATCTTAAAAGAAACCGGCAAAAAAGCACTCAGTTTTAAGCTGAAGAGGATAAAGCTGGTCGAAAAACCTACATGCAGGAGACTACTACCATGCCTTGGAAAAATGAGAATAAAGAACACCATGATCTGGGTGAAAAGTCAAAATCGGATTGGGGCGAGCAGATAGATAATCATTGGAATCAATATTCCGAAAAATTTAATCAGTTTTTTTCCAAAAACACCAAAAAGTTGGCTTTGTACGCCGGCGCTGCGTTAGGTGTCAGCTGGCTGGCCAGTGGTATTTATATAGTAGACCAAGGCAGTCGGGGGGTTGTCACCCGTTTTGGCGCTTATGTCTCTACCTCGATGCCCGGGCCTCACTGGCACTTGCCCATGCCTTTGGAAGACGTGCAGATCGTCAATGTGGAAAACCAAAGGTTCATAGAAATAGGTTACAACACGGGCAGCCGTAACAACGGTTCAGGTTCTGTTTTACCCGAATCCCTGATGTTGACCAAAGACGAAAACATAGTCAGTGTCAGACTGGCGGTGCAATATCAAATCAAGGATGCCAAAGATTACCTGTTCAACGTCAAACAGAGTGAAGCAACACTCAGGCAGGTCACCGAGAGCATTGAGCGAGAAGTGATCGGAAGAAACGATATGGGTTTTATCCTGACTGAAGGACGCAGTCAAATCGTCACCGAAATTAAAGATGAAGTCCAGAAAGCAATGGATGAGTATAAAACGGGGTTAAGAGTCGCGAGTGTCAACCTGCAGGATGCCCAGCCGCCTGAAGAGGTTCAAAATGCATTCGAAGATGCGATTCGAGCCCGTGAAGACAAGCAGCGGTTGATCAATGAAGCGGAGGCTTATGCGAACGAGGTCATACCGAAAGCAAGAGGTGCCGCAGCGCGGATGATACAAGAAGCAGAAGGTTACGAAGCTCAGGTGGTCGCCAAATCCAAAGGTGAAACCGAACGTTTTGACCAGTTACTCGTAGAATATGAAAAAGCGCCGAAGATAACCCGCAAACGGATGTACCTTGAGGCTCAGGAAAAACTGTACAGCAGCAGCAATAAGGTGATGGTAACGGTAGAAAACGGTAACAACATGTTTTATTTGCCGCTTAACCCCTCCGAATCAAAAAATAAAAGCGACTCAGCTTCAATCTCCGAAAAAATAAGTCAGGCTGCAGGGCAGGTCGCCCAAGCTGAAAAGCTTAAAAATATCCAAAAACAACAACCGGTAAGTCGCGTTAGCAGGAGCAGATTATGAACCCAGCACAAATATTAGTTCCAATAAGCTTGAGTGCCTTACTCCTCAGTTATATGACCGTGTTTTATGTAGGAGAAAGCGAAAAAGCGATCAAATTCAGACTGGGTGAAATTGTTGAATCCGATTACGATCCGGGTTTACACTTTAAACTGCCGTTAATCAATAACGTCAGCCATTACGATGCCAGAGTGCAGACGCTGGATGCGAAGTCAGAGCGGTTTCTGACATCCGAAAAGAAAAACGTAATCGTTGACTCATTTGTTAAATGGAAAATATCAGATGTCGGTCTTTTCTACACCACTATGGGTGGTGACGAATATCAGGCGAACCTGCGACTGGATCAAGTGATGAAAGACGCCATGCGGGGCGAGTTCGGCAGGCGGACAATTAAAGAGCTGGTTTCGGAAGACAGGGGCGATATGCGCCGTATGTTGATTTCACGGCTGGCACCCGTGGCTAAGGAGTATGGGATTGAACTTTTGGATATTCGTATCAAACGCATAGATTTGCCGGAAGAAGTCAGCAGTTCAGTATACAGACGGATGGAGGCCGAGCGTGAAAGAGTGGCAAGGGAGTTTCGCTCTCAGGGTTCAGAACAAGCGGAAGAAATCAGCGCACAAGCTGACAAAGAACGGGAAATAATATTAGCCAATGCGTATCGGGAGTCCGAGCAAATACGTGGTCGCGGTGACGCGAAGTCTTCAGAGATTTACGCGGCAAGTTACGGTAAAAATCAGGAATTTTATGCCTTCTATAGAAGTCTTAATGCTTATGCTACTTCTTTCGAAAAAACCCAGGATACGCTGGTTTTGGAGCCTAAATCTGATTTCTTCAAATATTTTTCGAAAGAAGAATGATATCCTCATACTTCCATAGAGGAGAAAAAGTATGAAAACAAATGCAATTAAATTTTTAATCTGGATTGCTGTAGGCGTTACGCTCTTTTCAGCATTCAGCCGGATGAATCCGTCGGGAGACAGTAACTATGCCTTGTCTTACTCTGATTTCATACAAGATGTAAGAGGAGGCGCTATCTCTGAAGTCATTATTAATGGTGATGAGATAGACGGTCGCAGAAGAAATGGCGAACGGTTTATTACCTACAACCCCAATGATGCTCGTTTAATAGACGAACTGTTGGAGTACGGTGTCAAAATCAAAGTCGCCAGTCCGCCAAGACAGTCAATGTTGATGCAGATCTTCATTTCCTGGGCGCCTATGTTGCTTCTGATTGCTGTCTGGGTTTACTTCTTCCGCAAGCAACAAGGCGGTGGCGGTATGGGTGGACAGATGAACTTCGGCAAAAGTAAAGCTAAATTGCTGGAAGAAAATCAGATCAAGGTCAAATTTGACGATGTTGCCGGCGTTGAAGAAGCGAAGGAAGATGTTGTTGAAGTGGTGGACTTTCTGAAAGATCCCTCCAAGTATGAATATCTGGGCGGCAAAATACCCAGAGGTTTGCTAATGGTAGGACCTCCCGGTACCGGTAAAACCTTGCTGGCCAGAGCCATAGCAGGAGAAGCCGGAGTGCCTTTCTTCTCGATATCGGGTTCTGATTTCGTTGAAATGTTCGTCGGTGTCGGTGCCTCAAGGGTGCGCGACATGTTTGAACAAGCCAAAAAACGCGCGCCTTGCATCATCTTCATCGATGAAATTGATGCGGTGGGAAGACATCGCGGTAACGGTATGAATGGCGGTAATGACGAACGCGAACAAACCTTAAACCAATTGCTGGTTGAGATGGACGGTTTTGCGGGCAACGAAGGCATTATCGTAATTGCGGCTACTAACCGCGCCGATGTACTGGATAAAGCGTTGTTGAGACCCGGCCGTTTTGACAGACAAGTCACTGTTGGCTTGCCTGACATAAGAGGCCGTGAACAAATCTTGAGAGTTCATTTGAAGAAAGTTCCGTTGGCTGATGATGTCAACATCATGGATTTGGCAAGAGGCACGCCTGGTTTCTCGGGTGCCGAATTAGCAAATCTGGTCAACGAAGGCGCTTTGTTTGCCGCAAGGACGAACAAAAAGGTAGTTGACATGAATCACCTCGATAAAGCGCGTGACAAGATGATCATGGGTGCTGAAAAGCGCAGCATGATGATGAGGGAAGAAGACAAGTTGATGACGGCTTATCATGAGGCCGGTCACGCGATCGTGGGCCGCACAGTACCTGAGCATGATCCAGTCTACAAAGTCAGCATCATGCCGCGCGGCGGAGCCCTGGGTATTACCATGTTCCTGCCGGAGCGCGATACCTACAGTGCCAGCCGTGACAAGCTTGAAAGCCAGATTGCCAGTTTGTACGGTGGCCGTGTCGCCGAAGAAATTATCTACGGTAAAAATAAAGTCACTACCGGCGCCTCAAACGATATTGAAAGAGCCACCCAGTTAGCCAGAAATATGGTGACTAAATGGGGTCTTTCAGACCGGTTGGGTGCAATGGATTACGGCGAAGACCAAGGTCGTGGATATATGGGGCCACAGGCAAAAGCCATGTCCGAAAAAATGGCCGAAATGATAGATGAAGAAATACGTAATCTGCTGGATTTGAACTACGAAAGAGCGCGCACCATCCTTACTGAGAATATGGACATTCTTCACAATATGGCCGATGCGTTGATGCAATGGGAAACCATTGATAAGTTCCAGATAGATGACCTGATGAACGGCAAAAAATTGGCGCCACCTGTCATTGAAGAGTCAAAACCTGACGAGCCGCCAACTGCGGAAACTGGTTCCGGAACAACTCCAACTGTAGGCCAGGGCGGATTGGCAACCTGATAATCAGTCAATTTGGTTTTGAAGGGACGTTGTAAAAAAACCGTTCGTTCTGAGGCCTTCAACAAGCTTAGGGCGGACGGACCAACTTTTTTACCCGGCAAAATAAGCATGGCTGAGTTACTAGAGATAAAAAACAATCAAAGCCGTTTGTTAGCAGTCATAAACTGGCTGCAACAAGCCCTTTGAACGATTGATCAAACCGCCCATCCGTTGTGGAGATGGGCAACCCAATAAGATATCCGCATGTATGTAGGGATTTATTAACGATTGCCATGGGCAGATCTCCTGCCTATGGCTGAAAAATCGATAGGTTCTTAATATTGATTTTGGCAGCGCTTCTGCGCTGCGGGAAGCGCGCTTCCAGTGTAATGTCCTCCTCTATAAGTCCTCCCCACGCGTCACTAGGGGGAGGACTCTTTTTTTTCGCGAGGTTCTCATGAATGCTTTAGCAACAAAAAGTTTAAACAGTGTCAAGTACGGTCTGGAAGCTAACTACTATGTTTCGCTGTTAGTCACTGTCGTGACTGCAATCATGTCTGTAACAGGGAAAGACAGTTTTTTCACGATGGGCGATGATCTATACGGGCCGCTGGGTAATAATCTCAAAATCATGCTGATCTATTTGGCTTTAGCTCAGTTGGTGGTGTTTATATACTGCTTGAGAAAACAAAATTATCGGGAATTGACGATCATGGGATTGTTCATCATTTTGTTGATCGGTGGCGTTGAGTTTTATGGCGCCATCAACGATGTTCCGATAGATGAAAAATATAATCCTTTTTTTCTGTATACCGGCTTGTCACATATTTTTTACGGTATATTGTCGTTCTTGCCTGACAAAAAAGATCAAATGGACGCAACAAACATAAACTAAGTCATGGTTAAAAGGGTGGTTGATTGATTTGTCAGTTTGTTATTCTTTATGAACATTGGCAAATCAATAGCCTACTTAATCTAATAACTCAAGACCTAATCACGATTAGAACATTACCTGATTAGCAAGATGTTTCAGCTAAATCCATGAGCGCCGTCATGCCCGTCGGGAAACGGGCATCCAGTGCCATGGATGGTAAGCTTCGAGCTATCCATGGCTCTGGATTCGCTGGGCGGTCTGACGGTTCGGGCAATCTCCCGGCATTCCCTGGCCGGGGCAGGCTATGCCGGAACGACGGCAACTACTCATGCAAACAAAGTTCTCTACCAGGCCTGGACAACCCTATAAAAACTGGGAAACATCAGATATAAAGCTCACAGTCTTATATCTTCAGATCATAAAATGCCATACCAACAAGGGAGGCAAGCAGTCATGAAAATACTTCTCACCGGCGGAACCGGTTTTATCGGCAAAGCCCTCATTCATTCGCTGTTACAAAGTGAACATCAAATTACTGTGCTGAGCCGAAATCCGCAACAGGTTACAGAACTTTGCGGGCAAAGCGTGTCAGCATTGGGGAGATTGGATGAATTAACGGCTGAAGATCATTTTGATGGAGTGATCAACCTGGCAGGTGCACCGATTTTTGACCAGCGCTGGACTGATGCCCGCAAACGAATAATATGGGACAGCCGTGTCAAATTGACTGAGCAGCTCATTGAAGCGATCAATAAAATGAAGGTTAAACCACAAGTACTGATCAGCGGTTCGGCCATAGGATATTACGGCAATCAGGGCGATACAGAATTGACCGAACAATCAACTTTCCGGGATGATTTTTCGCATCGTTTGTGCGAAGCTTGGGAAACTGAGGCAAAAAAAGCAGAAACCCTGGGCGTTCGTGTTTGCATTATCCGGACAGGGTTGGTCGTAGCTCCGGGTGGTGGAATTGTTGGTCGGATGCTGCTTCCGTTCAAACTGGGCCTGGGAGGCCGAATTGGCGATGGAAAACAATGGATGTCATGGATTCACCGGGATGACTGGATCAACATTGCATTGGCGATGATTGACAATCACAGCATGCAGGGCGTTTATAATGCGACGGCACCTGCACCTAGAACCAATGCAGAATTTAGTCAGGTGTTGGCAGCGTGTTTAAAAAGACCTGCCTTAATTCCTGTACCGGCCTTTTTGCTTAACTTATTGCTGGGTGAAATGGCCGAACTGGTTTTGGGTAGCCAGCGGGTCATACCAAAACGTTTACTGGATCAAGCTTTTCAATTTAAATACACAGAACTTGACGCTGCCTTGCTGGATGCCGTTAAGTGAAGGCCATCGCAAGGAATATATAAGCCGTACGGTAGGAGCGGGCCATGCCCGCGATAAGAATAAATAAGCAAGAACTGTTAGTTCAAAGTGGCATATTTGCCGGGCTCACTGTACATTAACGAGCTGCAAATCAGACAAAACTAACAACTCACTCATGGCCATCAAAAAATCCGAGCTCTATAGCTCGTTATGGAAAAGCTGCGACGAACTGCGTGGCGGAATGGATGCATCGCAATACAAAGACTATGTGCTGGTATTGCTGTTTATCAAATACGTCAGCGATAAATACGCGGGTGTCCCCTATGCTCCGGTCACCATTCCGGAAGGCGCAGGTTTTCGTGATATGGTCGCCCTAAAAGGCAAGCCCGATATCGGCGATCAAATCAATAAAAAGATTATCGGGCCGCTGGCGAGTGCCAATAAACTCTCCGATATGCCGGACTTTAACGATGCCGGTAAACTGGGTAGCGGTAAGGAAATGGTGGATCGACTCACCAATCTCATTGCCATTTTTGAGCACAAAGCCTTGGATTTCTCCAAGAATCGGGCCGGAGGCGATGATATTCTCGGCGATGCTTACGAATTTCTGATGCGCCATTTTGCGGTGGACAGCGGCAAAAGCAAAGGCCAGTTTTACACTCCGTCCGAGGTCAGTCTCATTATGGCCAGGATCATCGGTATTCGAGAAGCTAAAACCAGCAGCAACACCACCGCTTACGACCCAACCTGCGGATCGGGTTCTTTGATACTGAAAGTCGGCGATGAAGCGCCTACCGAAATTACGCTTTACGGGCAGGAAAAGGACGCGGCAACCAGCGTTCTGGCGCGAATGAACATGATTTTGCACAACAATCCAACTGCACTGATTGTGCAGGGTAATACCCTGGCTGATCCCAAGTTTAAAGAGGGCGAGAGCCTCAAGACGTTTGATTATGTCGTCGCTAATTTTCCATTCAGCGACAAGCGCTGGAGCAACGGCGTCGACACCGAAAACGACCCTTACGACCGCTTCAAACATTTTGGCACCCCGCCCGAAAAACAAGGTGATTATGCCTACCTGTTGCACATCGTCCGCTCGTTGAAAAGCTCCGGCAAAGGTGCCTGCATTCTGCCGCACGGCGTATTGTTTCGTGGTAATGCCGAGGCCGATATCCGCCGTAACCTGATACGCAAAGGCTATATCAAAGGCATCATCGGCCTGCCGGCCAACTTGTTTTACGGCACCGGCATTCCGGCCTGCATCATTCTGATCGACAAGGAAGAGGCGCACACTCGCAAAGGCATTTTCATGCTCGACGCCAGCGCCGGTTATATGAAAGACGGCAACAAAAACCGGCTGCGGGCGATGGACATCCACAAAATCGTCGATGTCTTCAACAAGCGATTGGAAACCCCCAAATACGCCCGCATGGTTGGCTTTGAGGAAATCGAGAAAAACGACTACAACCTCAACTTGCCGCGCTACATCGACAGCCAGGAGCCGGAAGACCTGCAAGACATCGAAGGCCATTTGCGCGGCGGCATTCCGCTGGCCGACATTGATGCACTGCAACGCTATTGGCTAATTTGCCCTCATCTGAAAGCGGCCTTGTTTAAAGACAATCGCCCCGGGTATCAGGATTTAGCGGTCGATAAAGCCACCATCAAGACCAGCATCTACCAACACCCGGAATTTGCTGCCTTCATCACCGGCATGAACGATCACTTCGGTGCCTGGCGACAACGCACTGCCGCCATGCTGAAAACCCTGGAAAGCGGCTGCCATCCCAAGCAACTCATTGTTGAGCTGTCCGAAGGCTTGCTAAACCACTACACCGGTAAAGCCCTGATCGACAAATACGCTGTTTATCAGCATCTGATGGATTACTGGGCAGAAACCATGCAGGACGATGGCTACCTGATCGCCGCCGATGGCTGGAAAGCCGAGACCTACCGTATTATCGAAACCGATAAAAAGGGCAAACAAAAAGACAAAGGCTGGACTTGCGATTTAGTGCCCAAAGCCTTGATCGTCGCCCGCTACTTTGCCCAAGAACAGCAAGCCTTAACACAACTGCAAATCGATCTGGATAGCGTCAGCGCCCAACTCACTGAACTGGAAGAAGAACACAGCGGCGAAGAGGCAGTGTTTGCCTGCTTCGACAAAATCAACAAAGCCGAAGTCAGCAGCCGGTTGAAGGAAATAGGCAATGATGCAAACGCCAAAGATGAAATCGCCCTATTGAGAAACTGGCAGAATCTGTCCACGGACGAAGCCGCATTGAAGAAAGCACTCAAAGACGCCGAAGCGGAACTGGATGCTAAAGTCTACGCCCACTACCCCAAACTCAGCGAAGCCGACATCAAAACTCTGGTGGTCGACGATAAATGGCTGGCCACGCTGGACGCTGCCATTCACGGTGAAATGGACCGCATCAGCCAGCAATTGACCCAGCGTGTCAAGCAACTCGCCGAACGCTACGAAACCCCGGTGCCACAAATCAACCTGCGCGTGGACGCATTGGAAGCCAAGGTCAACGGCCATTTGCAAAGGATGGGATTTGTATGGAACTGAAGCAAAAGCCATTTCATACGGTGGATGCGCTGGCGCTTATCCACCCTACCATAGCGGGCTATCGTTTAAACTATTGGCCTTGCCCAATAAGTCAGAAGCCTTCTCACCCATTTAGAAAGTCGCATCAAAACCCATCAAGTAGGGTGGATAAGCGTAGCGGATCCACCAGGATTACATTGTTGGTCCGCCATTTAAACATTTTGCATTACCCAAGCAGTCAGAAGCCTTCTCGCCCATTGAGAAAGTCGCATCAAAACCCATCAAGTAGAGTGGATAAGCGCAGCGCATCCACCGGAGGCAAAACATGAGCAACTATCGCCGTGTTTTTGTACCGGGCGCTTGCTATTTCTTCACCGTTGTCACTTGGCGGCGGACGCCGATTTTTATCGACGAACAACGCGTCGAAATATTCCGCCAAGCCATTCGCAAAATCATGCAAACCCGACCATTTCATATCGATGCCATGGTGATTTTACCCGAGCATCTGCATTGCATCTGGTCCATGCCCGATGGTGATTGCGATTTTTCCTCGCGCTGGCGGGAAATCAAAAAAGCCACCTCGCGCCAAATCGACGCCGCCACCAATACCCGTAACGAGCGTTTTGTTTGGCAACGCCGTTTTTGGGAGCACGCCATACGGGATGAAGACGATTGGCGGCGGCATATGGATTATATCCATTACAACCCGGTGAAACACGGATTGGCGCAACGACCCGGCGATTGGCCGTGGTCATCGTTCGCCAGCGCAGTTAAAAAAGGTTGGTACGACGCATCCTGGGGCGCGCAATCCCCAACCACCATAACGGACATGGATTGCGAATGATCAAACATAAACACAATGTAGGGTGGATAAGCGGCAGCGCATCCTCCAAACCAAGGTTTTTCCCGGCATCGGTGGATGCGCTAGCGCTTATCCACCCTACGCCTACACCTTCATGCGGGGCGGAGCAATGAGTGATCCGCGAAACAGCAGCAAAAGCGGCGCCACGGTTGCCAACCCAGAGTTAGTTAGGGATGTGCAGGAAACGAATGCGCGATATTTGTCGGCTGCCGAGCGGGAAATACCGAAGGGATATAAGCAGACTGAGGTGGGGGTGATTCCGGAGGATTGGGAAATTTTTCAACTCGCTGAATTAGGCAAATTCAAGAATGGCATCAACAAAAATTGTGAAGCGTTTGGGCATGGTTCACCTTTTGTAAACCTCATGGATGTTTTCGGAGTCTCCAAAATTTCATCAACTGATTCCCTTGGTTTAGTGGAAACAAACAACGCTGAGCAGCAAACCTACAATCTGATGAAAGGGGATGTCATTTTTATAAGATCATCAGTTAAACCATCTGGAGTTGGCTTGACTGCCGTAGTGGAACAGAATTTTCAAAAGACCGTATATTCTGGATTCTTGATTAGATTCAGAGACAATGGAGTCATCAACCAAAAATTCAAATATCACTGTTTTTATGAGGAAGGATTCAGAAATAGGCTTATAGGTGCAAGCACAGTAAGTGCCAATACAAACATAAATCAGGATAATCTAAAACGACTGTTTCTTGCCCTCCCTCCCACCAAAGCCGAACAAGAAGCCATCGCCGTGGCGTTGAGCGATGCGGATGCGCTGATTGAAGCCCTGGAACAACTCATAGCCAAAAAACGCCAGCTCAAACAAGGCGCCATGCAGGAATTACTCACCGGCAAGCGCCGTTTGCCGGGGTTCAGTGGGGAGTGGAAACTTAAACCATTGGGTGAATTTATCGAAAAGATCGTGGGGGGCGGTACTCCAAGCCGCTCAAATCCAGATTATTGGGGTGACGAAATTCCTTGGGTGACCGTAAAAGATTTCGCAACTTTTAATCCTCGTTATTCTCAGGAATCGATTTCCAAAGCAGGCTTGCAGAATAGCGCATCACACCTAATCCCCAGAGAAACGCTCATTACATCAACCAGAATGGGGCTTGGAAAGGCTGTTATTTATGATATAGATGTGGCAATTAACCAAGACCTAAAAGCATTATTCCCAAAGAACTTATTATTAACACATTATCTTTATTTTTGGTTTCAGTACTATGGCCGATTAATAGAGGAACTTGGTAGCGGCAGTACTGTAAAAGGTATTTCACTATCCGAACTTAAAAAAATTGCTTTCCTCCTTCCATCTTTACCAGAACAAACCGCCATCGCCCAAATTCTCACCGACATGGACGCCGAAATCACCGGGCTGGAATCCAAACTCACCAAAGCCCGCGCCGTCAAGCAAGGCATGATGCAGCAATTACTCACCGGCAAAATACGGCTAACATGACAATGAAAACGCTGGCAAGGCAACCGCAACATCGCGCCATTGGTAGGGTGGATAAGCAACGCGCATCCACCGAGAGGCAAGGAACATTATGGCGGATGCGCTGCGCTTATTCTCCCTACGACCTATTCGGCAAAATCGGGCGGGTTGTCAATCCCAAGCCGATCATCGACAATTGATATGAAAGAGACGGCCCCATCGAATGCTAACTGGAGATAAACCATGTCCACTGTCAAGCTACCCTTCACGGAAAAAACACTGTGTTACCTGGAAGAGCACATTCCGGAATTGGCCGACGCTGCCTTCAAGCAGGCTTATTGGCAGGCTCTGGCGGTAGGCAGTAGCGTGTTAGAAGTTGAAAACGGCGCGATAGTCGAAGTCTTTCCGGACGGTACCAGCCAATTCGTCAAGCAGATCGATCCTGCAACACCGGTAACGCCAGGGCAAAAGCGGTTTGCCGCACTTTAATTCAAGATAGGGGAAAATCCGATGATTGAAAAAACCATGAATATTTCATTTTCCGTCAAAGAAGATGTTTTGCTGACGTTGAAAGAAAATGTCGAAGAATTTACCCAGAACATGCGTTTTTTATCGGCCTTGATGTGGTACCGAAAAAACAAGTTATCGTTGGGCAAAGCAGCGGAATTGGCCGGGTACAGCAAATTGGATTTTATTGAACGGATGAAGCTGGAAAACGAAGCCATTTTTGATTTCAGCCCAGACCAGATGGCTGAGATTTTTGCGGATGCCCATAAATTGCCATGAAAATCGTCTCCAACACCACGCCGATTATTTCTTTAGCGGCTATCGGACGACTTGATATTCTGGAAAAACTATTCGGCAAGGTGATTATTGCCGAAGCGGTTTACAACGAAATCAAAGCCAAACCCGGTTATGGCTTTGAGCAGATTGATTGTGACTTTATTGGAGTGCAGCCGATTAAAGGCTTGTTGTATAAAGATCTTTTATTGAGTCAGCTTGATTCCGGTGAAGCGGAAACGATTATTTTGGCAAAAGAAATTAACGCCGATTTTGTGATCATCGACGAAAACATCGGTTATCAGTTTGCAAATCAAGTGGGTTTAACCGCTATTAGAACGCTCTCGCTTTTACTTAAAGCCAAGGAAAAGGGCCATATTGCTCAACTAAAGCCTTTGTTGGACGAGATGATTGCAAAAGGCCGTTGGTATTCGAATGCTGTTTATCGCAGTTTTTTAGAGCAGGCGGGTGAATGAGCTCTAACATCGGCCAAGCCGAAAAGGCTACTCAAAATCGTGTACTTGCTTTGTTTCGGGATAATCTGGATTATCGCTATCTGGGCGATTGGACTGATCGCGTGGGTAACAGCAATATTGAAGAAAGTCTGCTGTCGGCATATCTGACGCGTTGTGGTTATAGCGCTGCGCAAATCAGTGTAGCCAGTCATAAGCTGCGCAGCGAGGCGGACAATCATAGCCGCACGTTGTACGGTAACAATCAGGCGGTTTACAACCTGCTGCGTTATGGCGTGCCGGTCAAGATAGACGCGGACCGGGTGACCGAAACGGTACACCTGATCGATTGGCAGGTGCCGGAAAACAACGATTTTGCGATTGCCGAGGAAGTGACGTTGAAAGGTGCGCTGGAGCGGCGTCCGGATTTGGTGCTGTATGTCAACGGCATCGCGGTTGGCGTGCTGGAGTTGAAAAACAGCCGGGTGAGCATCGGCGACGGTATTCGGCAAAACTTGTCTAACCAACAGCCGGAATTCAACGCCTGGTTTTTCAGTACCGTGCAGTTCATTTTTGCCGGTAACGATTCCGAAGGCCTGCAATACGGCGCGATTGGCACCGAGGAAAAGTATTTTCTGAAGTGGAAGGAAGATGAGCAGGATAACGCCGGCTACAAGCTGGACAAATACCTGGAAAAGCTGTGCAACAAGCAACGACTCATCGAATTGATGCATGACTTTGTGTTGTTCGACGGCGGCAAGAAAAAGCTGCCGCGCGTGCATCAGTATTTCGGCATCAAGGCCGCGCAACGCCATGTGCATGAGCGTAAGGGCGGCATTATCTGGCATACCCAGGGCAGCGGTAAAAGCATCGTGATGGTGTTGCTGGCAAAATGGATTTTGGAAAATCATCCCAATGCCCGTGTCGCTATCGTGACCGACCGGGATGAACTGGATAAACAAATCGAGCGGGTGTTTACTGAGGCGGGTGTGACCATCAAGCGCACCAGTAGCGGCCGCGATTTGATGACGCAACTGGGTCAGGCAACGCCGCGTTTGCTGTGTTCGTTGGTGCATAAATTCGGCAAGAAAGGCGTCGATGATTTCGATCAGTTTGTCAAAGACCTGGAAGCACAACCCAGTGCCACGGTGGGTGAGCTGTTTGTGTTTGTCGATGAATGTCATCGTACCCAAAGCGGCAAGCTGCATCGCGTGATGAAAGCGATGATGCCGAATGCGGTATTCATCGGCTTTACCGGCACGCCGTTATTGAAGAAAGATAAAGCCACCAGCCTGGAAGTGTTCGGCGGCTATATTCATACCTATAAGTTTGGTGAGGCGGTCGACGACGGCGTGGTGCTGGATTTGTTGTATGAGGCGCGGGATATTGATCAGACCCTGGGTTCGGTAGAAAAAATCGATGCCTGGTTTGAGGCCAAAACCAAGGGCCTGAACGACTGGCAAAAAGACGAGCTGAAAAAACAATGGGGCACCATGCAGCATGTGCTCAGCTCCCGATCGCGGATGGACCGCGTGGTCAGCGATATCATTTTTGATTTTGGGGTTAAGCCACGGTTATCTAATGAACGCGGCAATGCGATTCTCGTGGCGTCCAGCATTTACGAAGCCTGCAAATACTTCACCTTGTTCCAGAAAACCCCGTTCAAGGGCCGCTGTGCGGTGGTCACCTCTTATAATCCGCTAGCCAAAGACGTCACCATGGAAGAAACCGGCGCCAATACCGAAACCGATAAGCAGTTCATCTACAACACCTATAACGAATTGCTGAAAGAGGTGGAGGCCAAGCCGGGCAAGACTAAAACCGAAACCTACGAAGATAGTGCGAAAGCCTTGTTTGCCAGGGAACCGGCCAATATGAAGTTGCTGGTGGTGGTCGACAAGCTGCTGACCGGCTTCGACGCGCCGCCTTGCACTTATCTGTACATCGACAAATCCATGCAGGATCACAGTTTGTTCCAAGCGATTTGCCGCACCAATCGGCTGGATGGCGACGATAAGGATTTTGGTTACATCGTCGATTACAAAAACCTGTTTGAGAAAGTCGATAGCGCGATTTCTGTCTACACCTCTGAACTGGACCATAGCGACGCTGGCAGTGATCCAGAGGTGATGCTGCAGGATCGATTGCAGAAAGGTAAAGAACGTCTGGATCAGGCGCTGGAAGCCATGGCTTTATTGTGCGAGCCGGTGGAACCGCCGAAAGGCGAGTTGGGGCATATTCATTATTTCTGCGGCAACACTGAAATTGCTACGGACCTGGACGCACACCAACCGCAACGGGTGGCATTTTATAAAGCCACGGCAACCTTGGTTCGGTCTTATGCCAATATCGCCGATGAAATGGACACGGCCGGCTACAGTAGAGACGACACCCAGCACATCAAGCAACGCATCGATCATTATCTGGCAATTCGCGAGATTATCCGTAAGGCCAGCGGCGAAACGCTGGACCTGAAAGCCTATGAAGCCGACATGCGGCATTTGATCGACACCTATATTCAGGCCGGCGAGCCACGCAAGATTTCGCCGTTTGATGATATTCCGTTATTGGAGTTGATCGTCAAAACCGGCATTGCCGAGGCCATCAATCAGCAGTTGGGCGGCTTGAAGGGTAATAAAGACGGCATCGCCGAAACCATCGAAAACAATGTTCGCCGCAAGATTATCAAGGAGCATCTGACCGATCCGGAGTTTTACGAAAAGATGTCCGCGCTGCTGGATGAGATCATCGCGACGCGTAAAGCCAAGGCCATCGAGTACGAAGATTTTTTGAAGCGGATTGCCGAGTTGGCAAAGCAGGTGCAGGCCGGCAAAGGCGACGATACCCCGGAACGGCTGGATACGCCAGGTAAACGTGCGCTGTATAACAGTCTGAAAGGCGTGAAACCGGATTGTACTGCAGAGCCAGCGGGAGAATACGCCGTATCCGGCGATCCGCTACTGGACTTGGCGCTGACAATCGATACCACGGTCAAACAAGTCAGGCCCGACGGTTGGCGAGGTGTGCTGGCCCGGGAGCAAGTCATTAAAGCCGCGCTGTATGGCGTACTACAGAATGGCGACGCAGTGGAGCGCATCTTTAAGATCATCTTCGAGCATAAAGGCGAGTATTGAGGGTGGCCGAAGTTCAGCTGGGAGACATTACGGTCGATGTGGTGTTCAAAGACATTAAAAACGTCCACCTGAGTGTTTGCCCGCCGGACGGCAAGGTGAAGATTGCCGCACCGGTACGGATGAATCTCGACACCGTCCGGGTGTATGCCATTTCAAAACTGGCTTGGATCAAGCAGCAGCAAAGAAAGCTAAGGGAGCAAGCACGCGAAACACCCCGCGAGTATCTGAACCTGGAAAGCCATTATGTCTGGGGACAGCGCTATTTGCTGAGCATCGCATATAGCGAAAATGCGGTTGGGGTATTTCTAAAACACCGCAAAATCGTACTCAGATTACCACCGGACAGTGACCAAGAGAAAAAGCAGATTATGCTTGAAGCGTGGTATCGAGAGATTCTGAAAAAAGCGGCCCAACCCTTGATCGCCAAATGGGAATCGGTGCTCGGTGTAACAGTCAGTAAGGTATTTGTGCAGCGGATGAAAACCAAGTGGGGCAGTTGCAATCCCGAGGCTCAAAGCATCCGGCTCAATAGCGAACTGGCCAAAAAGGCACCTGCCTGCCTTGAATACATCGTGCTACATGAAATGATGCACCTGTTGGAACGCCATCACAATGATCGGTTTATGGCGCTTATGGATAGTCATATGCCGAATTGGCGCTCACAACGAGATGAGTTGAATCGGGCGCCGCTGGGGTATGAGAGCTGGGGTGCTTTATAACATTTCACTTATCTGAGTACGTGTTTTAAAAGTCGCCAATGCTGCCTAAATCTGCAAAAATCTAATTTTTTGCCGTGGCTAAGAAGAGACAGATTAAACGCTACCCAACCGATTTAAACGATAGAAAATGGAAGTTGATCCAAGATTTATTTTCGGCCGCCTTGCCAGGTGGGCGGCCTAGACAAGTGAATTTACGCAAAATTGTTAATGCTATTTTGTATATGGCTCGTAGCGGTTGCGCCTGGCGACTCCTGCCTCTCAATGACTTTCCGCCCTATCAAACGGTATACGGATATTACCGGCGCTGGATTAAAGACGGAACATGGGAACGTATTCACGACACGCTGAGGGCTCAGGTCAGGCGAAAAGCCGGGCGTCATAAACATCCTACGGCGGGCAGTATTGATAGCCAAAGCGTTAAAACCACTGCCTTGGCCGGTATCAAAGGGTACGATGCGGCCAAATGCATCCAAGGTCGTAAACGCCATATTCTGGTGGATACCTTGGGTCTGTTGCTGGTGGTCGTCGTGACCACTGCGAATGTGCCGGAACGAGAAGGGGCGAAATTAATCCTGGCGTCACTGACGGGCAGCTGTAAAAAACTGCGGCGCATTTGGGTCGACGGTGGCTACCGTGGCCAAGAATTTAGCGCGTGGATAGCGGAGCGTTTTCGTATTGCCTGGGCCGTTGTTCTTCGATCCGATAAGGCAAAAGGCTTTGAATTGTTGCCACGTCGCTGGGTCGTGGAGCGAACCTTTGCATGGCTTTATCGCTACCGCCGGTTGAGTAAGGATTATGAAGTCAGTATTGAATCCAGTCGAGCATTTGTCCATATTGCCATGATCAATTTGATGCTCAATAGACTAACCAAAGGCTCTCCTGCCAACTTTTGAGACACGTACTGAGCAACAGCAAAGGCTTGCGGGTGCTTAACAGCATTTTGGCGGTGAAGCTGCCCAGCAGCATATCGTGCAGACGGGTATGGCTGTAAGCGCCCATAATGGTTATGTCAATGGCTTGTCCGTCTTGATAATCACACAACGCTTGATCGATTTGGCCGGTGAGCTTTTGTGTGATCAAGTCAATGCCTCTTGCTTGTATGATTTTATTGGCTGCTGCGTCAAGCAGCTTTTGCGAGGTGGCTTCGTCTTTGCTGACACAGACCAGATGACACGTCAGGCCTTTATATAAAGGGCTGGATGCAACCATGTCGACAGCTCTTTCGGCTGCGTTGCTGCCATCGTAGGCCAGCATGATGCGCTGTGGCGTTTTAAATGCTTCGTTGACGACTAAAATCGGTTTATGCAGGGAGCGGATAATGGACTCCAGTTTTGCTCCGATTTGCCCGGGTTGATTATCATGCCCTTTGCCTCTCAAACCGATGACCAGCACCCGGATACTGTCTTCCAGTTCTATCAATGATTCAACCAGGTTGCCGTGCCGCTGACTAATAATCGGATCGGCTATGCCGTTTTGCATGACTCTTTTTTTAGCCGTCTGAAGCAACGTCTTGCCTTGTTGTAAGCGTAATTTACTGTGTTGCTGCTCTATGCGGATAATGTCTTCCAGCAGGTGATCTCGGCTATCCACGCCGATATTGCCGGATAGATCGGTGATCGCGGCGGTTTCCGGGTGATGGTCAATCGTATGCAGGAGTTTGAGGGGCGCATTGACTCGCTGCGAAATCCAGGCTGCATAATCGCATACGGCTCCACTAAGGCCTGAGCCGTCAACACAAGCAATCACATTGTTGGTTTCGGTGTTCATTAATGACCTCCCATGACTTTTTGGATCTCTTCCGGTTTATCTTGAAGTCCGAAGCGATCAATGATTGTGGTACTGGCTTCGTTGAAACCGATTATGTCGACGTCGGCGCCTCCCCGTCTGAATTTTATGACGGCTTTATCCAAAGCGGTCACCGAGGTGATATCCCAGAAATGCGCCTGGTTTTAGTCATAACAACACCGAATAATGCGTAAAGCCCTAATTTAGGTCTACTCCGGCAACGAGGGAGAGAGGGCGATGGCTTCCGGGATCAGCGCCAACGCAACGACTAAACCGGCCAGGACATCGCCCCGGATATTCCCCAGCCAGTCCTGTTTTTTTGATAAAAAGAGCATCACTATTCTTTAAAAGGTATCAACAAATTTGAGCGCATGGCAGACAGTTTTGGTTGTTTGCAAGGGCGTGGTTTGGTGAGAGTGCTGGTAAAAATCGCGTAATTATAACGTATCCAATGGCTTAATAATAATTCAGTAAGACGCACAGATGATGATTTTTCATGGGATGGCGGATGCCAATTAAGACAGCTTCCGGTTTGTTTGCCCCGGCATTTTGTGTTGATAGTTGGGTTTAAGCGTTGTTTGTCGTTAAAATGCGGCTTGATTTTTGACGCATTATTTAACCTGGACTCTTTAGGCCTGATTATGAAACCGGACCGCATTACGATCAAAAAACGATATGACCGTTTAGCGCCTTACTTTGACGGCCTGGAGGCCATGATGGAAGGTCTTATGTTTAAAAAATGGCGTAAGCGCTTGTGGGTCAAAGTTGAAGGTGATCATATTCTGGAAGTCGGTGTGGGAACCGGTAAAAACTTTACTTTTTATCCGCACACTGCGCGTATGACGGCGATCGATTTCAGTGAAAAAATGCTGGCTATCGCCGAACAGAAAAAAGCACGTAAATTTATTGATGTCGATTTACAGGTGATGGATGTCGAAGGGTTGTGGTTTGCCGATAACAGTTTCGATACCGTTGTGGCGTCTTTCGTGTTTTGTTCGGTGCCGTCGCCCAGAAAAGGCTTGCGTGAACTTTACCGGGTCTGTAAACCCGGGGGGCAAATTTTGTTGCTGGAACATGTTGTCAGCTCTAAACCCTGGCTGGCGCGCTTGATGAAGTTGGTTAACCCTTTAGTTCTTCGGTTGTTTGGCGCCAATATCAATCGTGATACGGTTAAGAGCGTGCAGGCTTGCGGTTTTAATTCGGTGTTTGTAGATCCGCGCAGTAGCGATATTATCAAGCTGATTCAGGCTCGCAAATGAAGTTTTTTAACAGTTCGCGTTAGTTCTACTTTGTAAGATTTCAGGTTTCACATGACCGAAGGTCGTCATTCCGGCATGGATTGCCGTAATCCAGGCTCCATGGATGGTTCGAAGCTCGCCATCCATGGCACTGGATACCCGCTTCCCGGCGGGTATGACGGTCTTTCTTCTAATCCGAAAAAGTAGAATTAGGCGTTTATGTTCAGGCAGATGCGTCATCCCGGCAGATACAAGGGATTGCCGGGATCTATAACACAAGGATGTGCAACAGCTTTTGCCATCCATGGCTTCTGAATTCGCCTACGCAGTCTAACAGCTACGGCAACTTTTTACGCAAACATTGCCTTTTTAAATGGCACCTATTAGCACTCTCAGAGACTTAATTTTTCGAGAGATTAAGCTGATAGATGCCGTTTTTGATTCCGGCAAAGTAGTTTTCCAGAAACGGATTATTAATCGGATTGCAATTGGCACTGACGGTGAGGTTGCTCTCTGCCACATAAGTCTGATGTTTGGCGTTATCAACCAGGACGTGGTACCAGGGCTGGTATTTGGACGGCCGGCTTTTAGCCACTTTGTCGTACCATTCTTCACCACCTAAAAATTCAAAATCAACATCAAAAATCACGCCGCGGTAATTAAACAATTTGTGATGAACGATTTGGCCGATAAAAAATTTGGCTTGTTTCATTAGAAAGCTCCCTGCCAGATGGCGTCGATATCCCTGTCATTGTCGATACCCCAAAAACCGGTTGATGCTTTGAATGCGTTAACAAAGGCTTCGCCGAATTCAGTGCAACCTTGCAGGCAAATAGACAGATAATGTGCTTGTTCTTTTGACGCAGAGAGGTAGCGGTAGGGCGGGTAATTTTTGGCATTGAAATAATAAGCGTTGATGTGTAGTGATTCATCAAAAAAGTGCCGGGCATCCACCGGGCAAAAATCATAACCTTTTTCCCGCTCCAACAGGGCGTCTAATTCGCTTTCATCCAAATCAAAACAAATACCGTTTAAAACCGCATCGGGCTCCGAAGCCTCGGCATTTAACACACACACCGGCAACTGTTGCACGGGATCATAGCGGTAAGTGGATGCCAGATTGAATTGGCGTTTCAACCCTTTGACGCTAACCGGCGCTCTGTTGCGCGCAGTTGGAACTGTCCGCGCTAAAGAGCCTGGATGAATTAAACTGCCGTAAGCAAAAACTGTGTAAATACCGGTCATAACGAAGGTGATAATCATGTCGGCTTGAGGGCATTAAAGGATACCACAAACAGGATTGATCTTAACCCGAACTCAGCAGAAAAGTAGGTTTTAAAAATTTCAGGCCATGAGACATCCACTCACAGCAAATCCGGCTTCGATAGTAAAGAACCGGGCTGAGAAAACACTTTAGTTCTGCTATATTTTGCTATGTAAAGTACAGGGGTGCGTTAGTTCGTCAGGCAAGTGTTGGCGGCATTGGAATAACCGCCATCAAGCTTACACGGGTGTATTTAGGCATCCTGTCTGGCGAGTAACCGTAGCCAAAACCGGGTGGGTACTTCTTTGCAGTATGGCGGATATGTTCAAAAAAGAAATGCAAGGCAGTATTCCTGAGCCAGAACATCGTGACATGGAATCCATGGGTATCCAGACACTGCGGCTACGAATAGGAATCGGCTTTAGCAAAACCCTTTACGGAGGTGTTTCCTCAAATTCTCGGGGCAGTTTGGATCGGGCGATTGGGGTGGCTTTATCACACGGTATGTCATCATTAATTTCCAGTAACCTGAATAAAAAATCCCTACCGTTAAGATCCATTTCAGGGACGGCGATTCAACAATCGATTAAAGCCAAACTACTCAAACGAAATAACGGCAAGGCATTTTGCCTCATACAAATTCTTGATATCAGCTCGATTGCCAATCGTGACAAACAGATGCTGGAACAAGTGTTTGAGACAAAAGGTATATCGCAAAAATTGGCTGAAGAAAAAGAACGGGTTAAGGTCGCGCTGGATTCTATTGCTGATGCGGTCATTGTGACCAATGAAAAAGGCAGGATAGTCTTTATGAATCCGGTCGCCGAGTTCTTATCCGTAGTCAGTGAGGAAGTCCACGTTCCATGCCCGCTGGATAATATTCTTGACATTCCTCCTGCCTATTAACCGGATCCGATCAAGTATTTGCTTCGTCGAGCAAGTCATGATTTCCGCCTCACAAAACCGCTTGCAAGCCGATTTTGGGGTACAGACTTTATCGCGCTCTAAACTGACAGAGTAAAACCGAACAGGTCTTGGGAAACTTTTTAACGTTTGCCTGGCCGAATTGGTTAAAATATCAATTGTTTTTGTTATTTATAATCCTGAAGTGAAACCAACCCTAGAAAATTTAGTTCAGACGCGTATTCCTACCCGTTACGGCGACTTTGTTTTACATTACTACAGTAACAGCATCGATAACAAAGAGCATGTCGCTTTTGTTAAAGGGCAGGTAGCGGACCAATCAGACGTGCTGGTCAGAATGCATTCGGAATGTTTTACCGGCGATGTGCTGGGGTCCCGCCGCTGTGATTGCGGTGAGCAACTGGACATGGCGCTCAAACTTATCAGCGAAGCCGGAAAAGGCGTCTTGATTTACTTGCGCCAGGAAGGACGCGGTATTGGCCTGCTGAAAAAGTTGCAGGCTTATAATCTGCAGGATCAGGGGATGGATACGGTGGACGCTAATATTCATCTGGGTCACTTGGCCGATGAACGGGATTATTCAATTGCAGCCTTGATTATTCAGGATTTGAAAATTGCATCGATCAAGCTGATTACCAACAACCCCAGGAAAATAAAAGATCTGCAAAAACTGGGTATTCAGGTTGCCGGTCGAATCGCCATCGAGCCGCTGTTTAATCAGGATAATCTGGATTATCTTAAAACCAAGGCGGCAAAAATGGATCATCTACTGTCACTGCCGGATGACGACAAAAAGCAGCGCTGAGTCTGCTTTCAGCAAACAAAAAATGATACTGATGTGTCATGCCGCCTGGTTTACATCGATCGGCATTGAATAATTTCAATGCATCAAACTAAAACCGTTTCTACCAATTTGACCCAATAAGCCACACCTACCGGCAACAAGGCATCGTTGAAATCGTAATGCGGATTATGCAGCAAACAGCCGTGTGCTGAAGGACCATTACCTATCCAGATGTAACAGCCCGGACGCTCCTTCAGCATGAATGCAAAATCCTCAGAGCCCATGCTGGGTGTCGGTTCTCTATGTATCTGTGTCGCATCAACCACGGCTGATGCCGCTTTTAGCGCGAGCTCGGTAGCATCGGGAGCATTCACCGTAACCGGGTAACCTGGATTTTCAGGGTTAAAAATAATCTCGCCTTTAACGCCCGCGCTTAAACTGATCGAGTCAACTAAATGACGTATTTTTTTGGCAATCAGTTCCTGAACCTCCTCCTTGAAACAACGGAAAGTGCCCCTGAGTACAACTTCCCCTGGTAACGCATTCCAGGTATTGCCGCCATGTATTTGGGTGATGCTGACCACTGCTGAATCGGCCGGATCAATGTTTCGGCTCACTATGGTCTGCAACGCGCCAATCAATTGCGCCGAGGCGATTATTGCATCGGTGCCGGAGTGCGGCAGGGCGGCGTGGGTTGCATGGCCGATGAGTTTTATTTCAAAACAATCGAATGCCGCCATCAAAGGCCCGGACTTGATCGCAAAGTGACCTTCAGGAATATCGTGAAAATTGTGCATGCCAAACACATAATCAACCGGAAACAACGTGAACAGGCCATCGTCAATCATTTGCTTGGCTCCGGCTCGCCCTTCCTCAGCAGGTTGAAAGATAAATACCACGGTACCCTTAAAATCCCGGTGTTGAGCCAGATAGGCAGCCGCTCCAAGAAGCATGCTCGTATGCCCGTCATGACCGCAGGCGTGCATTTTTCCGTCATATTTTGATTTATGAGTAAACGCGTTTTGTTCCTGAATAAACAAGGCGTCCATATCGGCGCGCAATGCGATGGAGCTTCCTCCATCTCCTGCTGTTAAGCGCGCAACCACGCCGGTTTTTCCGAGTCCTTCGTGGACCTCCAGGCCGAAGGAGCGCAATTTTTCAACAATAAAGGCAGCCGTTTCTTGTTCCTCGTAGGCCGTCTCCGGAAACTGATGAAGATGATGCCGCCAGCGTTTCATTTCCTCATGCATGTCGTAAATTGCATCGGCGATAGTCATTGTGTTTCTCCAAAAGGCTTGTACTGCCAGGCAAGCATGATTGATTTACTGGAAGTGTGATGATGTATGAAAAATTAGATCAATAAAAACAATATATTACTTCGCCCTGATAACAAAAGAGTAAAAAACCTTAAAATAAAACTTGTTCTCTTTTTGTTCTTTAATTATGATTAACAAAAACCAATAGAGAACAAAAAAACTAATGAATGATTACTCTTTTCTTACCCGCAAACAACAGGACGTGCTGGATTTTTTGCTGGAAAGTCAATCGCATTTTGTCCAGCCTCCAACGCTGGATGAATTATGCCTTGCCATGGGGCTTAAATCACGCGGTTCATTGCATAAGCATATACACGGCCTTATTCAGGCCGGACTTGTTGAAGCACCAAACCGCAAACAGCGGGGTGTCCGCCTCACTCAACTAGCTTTAAAAACGCAATCGGCCGGTTTGATTGATGATTTGGGTGTACCGTTTGTTGGTGCTATAGCCGCAGGGCTTCCGATAGAAGCGGTGGAAAATGTCGAATATATGCAGGTTCCGGCCCAATTAAAAACTGAAAACCGCTGTTATATCCTGCAAGTCAAGGGTGATTCGATGATTGACGATGGCATATTGGATGGTGACTGGGTGGTCATTGAACAGCGCAATAATGCCAATAACGGAGATATTGTGGTTGCGTTGATCGACAAAACGGAAGCGACGCTGAAACACATTCTGCAAACGCCCCGTGAAACTATTTTGATTCCTGCCAATCAAAACGTTCAACCTATGCATTTTCAGCCTCATCAGGTGGAAGTCCAGGGTGTTTTGGTGGGTCAGATGCGAAGTTATACAAAAAAGTTGTAATGCTTGAATTCCGAAGTTTTGTTTCTGATAACTAAGAGGAAATGACAATGATGCCACGTACACATATGCAAGATCAGGTACATGACCGTATTAAAGATATCATGGGTGAGAAACGTCTGACTGTTAAGGAAGTTGCGCAACATTTAACCAACCTGGCGGTAATCGTTGTGTTCTTGTTGATAGGACTGAACTGGTGAAGACTGGTCTGAACGACCTGCCGGCAAAAAGTTAGCTTGCGGGTCGTCAAACAATGGTGAGCAGTCCTCTCAGGTAATACCGCGTAATATCGATATTGTAAGTTTCGGGCCGGACAATTTTTCTTATCGTATAGTTGTGACCGGTGGCGTCCAGATCCAGTTTTGTCAGATCAATCACGCGTTCCCTTACCGGTTTTTTATTTTCATTTAAAAGCAGGATGATTTTTGGACGGATCTTGGCTTTGGGGTTGACTTCAACCACAATGCCAACCTCTCCTGTGCTCATCTCCACAATGCTTCCCGCAGGAAAAATTCCAAGACATTCTATAAATTTCATCGTTAACGCGGAATCAAGGTGAGTGCCGCTAACTTTTGTCATCTCGCTGATCGCCTCCAGATGGGTCCGGCCAATTTGATAGATACGATCACTGCTGATGGCATCGTACACATCGACAATCGCAATGATTCGGGTGAAAGGCGATATCTTATTATCAGTCAATTTCCTCGGGTAGCCGTTACCATCCAGGCGTTCATGATGTGAGTATGCGACATCGATAGCCCCGCCATACATAGCGGGAGATGACATAAGCAATTTCCATCCCATAGTCGTATGGCTTTGCATTATGGTCATTTCTTCAGGGGTCAGCTTTCCTGGTTTATTAAGGATTTCCAGCGGGACGCGCAACTTTCCCATATCATGCATCATCGCGCAAAGTCCGAGGTTATGTAAGTCGCTGATCGGAAGATGGATATGTCGGCCCAGTGCAATGGCAAAGATGCAGACATTTATGGAATGTTGAGCCGTGTATTCATGGCGATTTTTTAATTGTGTCATCCAGATCAACGCATCAGGTGAATTGATTACGCTTTCCACACATTCGGCGACGGCTTGCTTTGCCAATTCGGTATTGATCGTTCCACCCAGTTGAACCTGCTGCATGAAACTTTTGATCAGGCTGCTCGTTTTACGGTGGACATACTCGGCATTCTTGATTTCCTGAGCAAAAGTCGAGTGTATTTCAGGAGGAGGCAGTTTTTCCAGATAGCCTTTGGAGTAAGCTGTATCTTTGGAATAAGCGGGAGGGATTCTTGCCTGCTTGGTAATATCGATGAACACAGAGTCACACTGGCTTTGAACGGCCTCTATGTCATCTTCGTTCTTTAATTCAAAACCCTGAAATACAAAACTGGTCTCAAGCCAGGGTCTGTCAAGCTTTGAAACATACATACCGACTTTTAGGTCTTTTACATTAATCTCCATCAAGTCGATTGATGTCGCTAATAAATCAAGATCTGATTCATCCATAGCATTACATTACCTTTTTAGTAGATAGCATCAGAGAATGCTTAAATTATAGGCAACTCATCGCAAATTGAATGTTAATGTCCATCGAAATTTAGTATCAGAATTTAAATATCTTTTTGTTCAATAGCTTGGGTATATTAACTGTGAAAAAGTGAGGGTCCGGGTTCAGGCAAATACTTTTGGGCCAGTGAGAAAAACCTACAACCAGCCGGATCGCTTTAAGCGTAAAAATAACAGCAAGCTGGCAAAAATGACCCCGCCGACCAGCAAGGGGTAACTGTAAGTCCATTCCAGTTCGGGCATATGTTTGAAATTCATCCCGTACCAACTGAACACCATGGTCGGGATTGCCAAAATTGCGCCCCAGCCGGCGAGGCGTTTGACGACTTCGTTTTGCCGGACGGTCACAAAAGTCAGATGCACATGCATGGCGGCGATCAGCATTTCGCGCATGCTTTCAATGGCACGGTCAATCCGCTTGATATGATCGGCGATATCCCGAAAATACAATCGCACGTCTTTGGGTATGTCGACATTATGAAAGTGCATCAACACATTGCAAATATCAATCACCGGTAAAATCACGCCTTGCATTTGCAGCAATTCGCGTTTTAATTCGTACAAGCCCTCCATAGTCTGCAGGCTGGGATGATGCTGAAAAATGGCTGATTCCAGTGCATCAAACCTTGTCTGCAGGCCTTCCAGCACCGGAACATAATTGTCGACAATAAAATCCATAATGGCGTAAAGAGCAAAACCGGGGCCTTTTGCTAATTGAAGCGGTGACGCTTCGCAGCGTGCCCGGATTTTGTTGTGACTCAATGTAGAGCCATGGCGCACCGTAACCAGAAAATGATTGCCGACAAAAAAGTGCGTTTCCCCGAAATCGACACAGTCATCCCCCAGACTCGCGGTATGCAATACGATAAAAAGAGAATCGCCGTATTCCTCAATTTTCGGTCGTTGATGTGCAGAAAGTGCATCTTCCACCGCCAGATCATGCAGGCCAAATTCTTCCTGAATTTTACCGAGCAAAGCGGCATCCAGTTCGCGTAATCCAAGCCAAATAAAAGTATCGGGTTGTTTGATGACTTCGCTGATGTCTTCGATGCTGATTTCACCAAGGCTGACGCCTCGTTGATAAGCTACGCATTTCATAACCATGTTGTTATCGATAGTAACGCTCAAAAACAGTCCCCTGTTGGTGTTGGATAGATACTTGTGCAGTCTATTTTAGAATCGATGGATTGTAACGTTAATTTCTATTGCTGCAGCGTAGACCGCCCGAAGACAGCAAGACCCATTGATGGGTTTACGGCGCTCCCCGCAAGGCTTACGCCACACCTCAAAGCTACATAAAAGTTCAAACTGGGAATTGCTGGGTCGAAGACACTCGCTGTTGATATTAAAAGTAACAAACCGCCATAATACAAAAACTTTACCTTTATTATCCGGTTGCGATATTAAAAGCAGCTGACGGTCTGTTTGTATCAACGAGGAACTGCATGAATAAGCCCTATCTGTCAAGTCTGCCCAAAACCGGTCTGCCCGGCTTAATAGAACACTGGCGTACTGATTTACTGTCCGGTTTTCTGGTGTTTCTAATCGCCTTACCATTATGCCTTGGCGTTTCGCTGGCTTCAGGCTTTCCTCCATCGGCCGGCATTATCACTGCTGTTGTCGGGGGCTTACTGGTTTCCCGGATTAACGGCTCATGTTTGACGATTAATGGACCGGCTGCTGGTCTAATTGTCGTGATTTTTGATGCCGTGCAAAAGCTGGGTGAGGGTGACGCAATGGCCGGTTACCGTTATACCCTGGCTGCGATTGTGGTTGCCGGCATTCTTCAGTTTTTGATGGGAAAATTAAGACTGGGTCAGCTGAATGCCTTTTTCCCCGCATCGGTCGTTCATGGCATGCTTGCAGCGATAGGGCTGATTATTATTGCAACTCAAAGCCATGTTCTGCTGGGTGTCAGGCCGGAACCCGGTAGCCTGTTTTCAACGATACTTCAAATTCCGCATAGTTTGTTCAGTATGAAACCGGAAATTGCCCTGATCGGCTTTCTAGGACTGCTGATACTGATTAGCTGGCCGTTGATCAAGAGTAAAATTCCCTCGCCTGTCGTCGTTGTGCTGGCAGGTATGCTGTTCGCCTGGCATTTCAATCTGGATCAGGATGCGTTGGAAAGCGGCTCAAGCTACTTGGTATCGATCTCCGATAATTTCGCTGCTGACTTTTATGTGCCCGATTTTTCAAAACTGTTCAGTGTCGCCTTTTGGGAGGCCGTTATCACAATCAGTTTAATAGGGAGTATTGAAACGTTGCTGAGTACAACGGCAGTCGATAAGCTGGATCCGTATAAACGCAGTTCCGATCTTGATCGTGATTTAACTGCTATTGGGATAGGAAATATTGTGGCCGGAGCAATAGGCGGTCTACCGATGATAGCTGAAATTGTCCGCAGTTCGGAGAATGTCAGTCATGGAGCAAAAACCGGTTGGTCCAATTTTTTTCATGGCTTGTTATTGTTGCTCGTTGTTATTTTGTTTCCTCGTCTGATCAATAACATTCCAATGGCTTCATTGGCGGCTTTATTAGTCTATACCGGTTATCGGCTTGCATCTCCAGCCACCTTCGCCAGTGTGTTGAATGTCGGCAAAGACCAGTTATTGATATTTGTAGTGACAATTATCGGGGTTTTAGCGACCGATTTATTGCTGGGCATCGCGCTGGGGATAGTGCTCAAGTTGATGATTAATCTGTTCCGGGGCGTTTGGCTGCGTAATTTGTTCAAGATCTACTTTACGATAGAAGAACAAAGCCGGGATACGCGGATTGTCAGACTGCAGGGGTCGGCGCTTTTTTCAAATTATCTGCGCTTAAAAAAAGCGCTGTTGGGGCTTGAATCGGGAAAAACGATTATTTTTGATTTCACAGAAGGCTATCTGATTGATCATACCGTGATGGATTTTTTGCATGATTTCATTCGCAACTACAAGGCTCAAGGCGGGCATTGCAAAATTGTCGGTAAAGCCCTGGAAACGTTCTCTGATCATGAGCTCTCTGCCCGGCTAATGACAGAAGATGACAGATAATGAACCAGCCTGATCTAGGCAGAAATGGCTGATCCTTTTAAGGATCAGCATCCCTGCTTGATCGTTTAGCCGGTCTTTTCGACTGGCTAAAAAGTGACTTTCAACCGCCCAGACGGGCTGCGTGACGTTCGCGATTTTCTGCCCGCATGGCTTCGCTTTTACGCAGCAACACATAAACAGCGCCAGAGCCGCCATGCTGTTTTTGGGCAGTATGGCAGGCCTGCACTTGTTTAAGTTCCGGAAGCCATTGGGCCAGATAACTTTTAAGCAATGTCCCGCTGTTTTTTCCGTAACCAAAACTGATCAGGACACTGCGAATATTGCATTCCTCACATTCATGCATGAACTGCAATAATTCATCACGCGCTTCTTTCGGAGACTTACGGATCAGGTTAAGCACCGCTTCGTGCGGATAGCGGCCTAGTCTTAGGTTTTTGTATACGCCTGTCTGAATGCCGTCGCGTTTATAGCTGATCCAGTCGTCGGCTTGCAGCGTTTTTCTCAATACCAACGATAAAGGGCCCTGGATTTCCTGTTCTGAATACTGCGCTCTTTGGTGCCGGTATTGTTGACCGGGCGTCACTTCTTCCGGTTTTTTGAGCACCACATTTTCATTTTTTTTGATAGGAATAACATCGTGCATGACATGCTTAAATAATTCCAGTTCTTGAGTCATCATCTGAAAAACCTCGTATACAGTTGACAGGGGTTAGAATAATTTATGATGCAAAAGTTTTCAATTTCCAGGTCTGCTGACCACAAAAACGCCAATAATCACCAGCAAAGTGCCGGATAACTGGAGCCATGAAATAGTCTCGTTTAAAAACACGTAAGCCAGTAATAGCGTTACGATGGGACCTATCGAGCTGATGATTGATGCTGAGCTGGCGCCGATTCTCAGAATGCCTGCATTCATGGCGTATGCCGGTAATACGGTGGAAAAAATGGCCATCAGTATCACCAGCCAATATAGCTTGATTGGAAAATCGAGCAAATGTATTCCGGATGTCAGGCTAAAGTGAAGTAAAACCAGCAATCCCGCTATGCTCATGGTGTAGGTGGTAAATCGGGCCGAGCCTATTACTTTGACCATCGCGCCGCTACCCATGGTAAAACCGGCAAAAACAACAGCGCTGCCTAAAACCATTAAGGATCCAAACAGCCAATCCGGGGTTTTGACGGTCAGATTATCTGCAAAGACGCAGACCAATCCGCCATAGCAAAACAGTAATGCGATAACTTCTCTGGTTTTGATCCAGCGTCTATGTAATAACGCCGAAAACAGCACGACAAACGTGGGGTATAAAAATAGCAACACGCGTTCCAGGCCCGCTGAAATATACTGTAGGCCTTTAAAATCTAGGTAACTCGCTAGATAATACCCGGCGAAGCCGAGCGCGAATAATTGGATCCCTGTTTTTATACTCAGCGATTGATCGAGGGCGTGTTTCTTTTGCTGCCAGATGCCGATTAACAAAAAAACAGGCAAAGAAAACAGCATTCTTAACGCGAGCAGGCTGATGGCATCCAGTTGTCCGGAAACCTGATAAGCCGACTTTACAAAGATCGATTTGGTGGAAAAGCCCAAAGCACCCAGCAAGACCAGCAAAATACCGGATGCCTCCGTGTTTATAATTTTCAATGATTAATCCGAATGTGATGAAAGCAGTCTGATGATCGTTAGGTTTAATAGGGCCCTTCGTTTTGGCCCGTTATGTCTCCGTTTCGACTGATACCGGATCGCCTTTCTTCAAGAGACCGCCGGTCAGCACCTGCGCAGTCATGCCACCATGACCTCTCATCGCATTGTAAGCGCCTTCGCCTAACGCTGTTTCCATTCTCGAACACGGATGGCATGCGCCTGTGACCAGCAATACGGTATTTCCGATTTTTATTTTCTGTTGCTTAAGGGTCAGCAAGTTAAGGCCTTTAATCACTAAATTACGACGCAATTGCTCAGGCACGACGGGTTTGTCCAATAATGCCGACAGCACAGCAAGATGCTCCCATTGAAATAAGGTCACCTGCCGGTTTCCTTTTTTACCGCTATAGTGATCACCGATTAGCCCGCAAGCAATATCTGCCATCACCTCCTCAACCGGTTGAAGCGGCATTTTTTTACCCGGTCTTAGCCCTATCCAGACCAGTTCCCCGGTTTTTGGATAACTATCGGCAAGATTTTTTATCGTTAACATCATGAGATATCCAAATTTAATCACGCGTTGGTATCGTATCGGAAATGTGATGTTAGGCAAGGGTTCAGTTTTTATTGGATTATAATGACCGCTGTTTTATTTACATTTAGACCTTGTTATGAAAGAAATTGATTGTTTGCGCCGGTTTTTGTTCGAAGAGTTGGGTGTCAGAGGGGAATGGGTCAGGCTTGAACAAAGTTGGTTGGCGATTAAACAACATCAGCAAGGGCCTGATCAGGTTATTTTTATGCTGGGTCAGGCATTGGTTGCCGCGACGATGTTATCAGCCACAATAAAGTTCAAAGGCTCAATCATTCTGCAGGCTCAGGGTAACGGTCCGTTTAAAACACTGGTCTCTCAGGCATCTGATCAACAGAAAATCAGGGGTTTGGTGCGTTCAGAAGCTGACGTTCCGGCCGGTTCTCTGGAGCATATGTTTGGCGATGGACACCTCATATTAACAATTAAAGCTGAAGCCAACGATCCTTATCAAGGAGTTGTTCCCTTGGTGGGTGAGCGTTTAAGCGATGCCGTGGAGAGTTATTTCAAACAATCCGAGCAACTCAATACACGGCTTTGGTTGAGTGCGGATGCGAGCAGTGCCGTAGGTTTGTTTTTGCAGGAACTGCCGGGCCAAAATCTTGACCGTGAAGATTGGAACCGGATTGAAATGCTGGCGAATACGCTGAAGATGTCCGAATTGCATCAATTGGATTGTGAATCTTTGTTATTCCGCTTATTTCATCAGGAAAAAGTTAAGCTTTATCCCTGCGAACCGGTTGAATTTGAATGCTCTTGTTCCGTTGAGAAAATTGAAAATACCTTATATTCGATGGGGCAAGAAGAAGTATCCGGTATTTTGGATGAGTACGGTCAAATTGACGTGGACTGTGAGTTTTGCGGCAGGCGATACCGTTTTGACAGTATCGATATAGAAAACCTGTTTTCAAATTTAAAGTTGTCCGGAGGCGCTTCGAATGCGAAACATTAACAAACGCTATTATTCAAAAGCCCATCGTCTCGTTAGACTGATCAGTCTGCTGGTCATCATCAGTACTTTAACTGGCTGTCTTTACTGGCTTAGAGCATTTCAAACCTATCAGCAACTGGATGAATTCGATAAAAACTTTGGCATTGAAGTGGCAGATGAATTTTTGTTGAGTTTTAAAAAACCGATCATGTTCAGCGAAGACTTTATATCTTTATCCGGGCTTCGTTCCAGCGAGGTGGCTCAGGAGGACAATGGCAAGCGTTGGCGTTATTGGTTTCATAAGGTGGATAAGAATAACAAGCTGATTGAGCCTGAAATAAAATTTTATTTTGATCTGCATTTTAACTCGTTGGACCGGCTTTATTCCTGGGGTTTCTCATCGTTATTTTTGCAAATCGCTCCCCCCCAATTTTTGGAAGTTTCACTGAGATCGTTAGCTGGGGCTGAAATTAACAAGGAAACCAGGCAATTACGGGCTAATACCGACCATATTGATAAAATTTCCGCAGACTTACCTAAAAAATCAAACGTTGTTAAGCAATTGGGAAAGCCACTTGAAGTTATCGATGACAAGGAAAATGAAATATATGTGTATCATTTTTTACTCGATTCTTTAGGTATCAACAAAGGCTACGAAGACAGGGCCTTGAGCGTAATCAAATTGACTTTTGATAAGTCAACCGACGAACTGATAAAAATGTCGGGCCGTTTTGCAGGGCTTAAAATTTCAATAAGCTATCGGAAGTATCTTGAGAATGTAGCTGCAAATTCCTGATTCTTTATCATCAGGCTGTAGTGGGCCTATAAATTTGCCCATTACAGGAAATTCAAAAATCGAGACGTTATTTCAAACTCAATCCTTCGTTTTTGTGCCCGCACCTGTCTGCAAGGTAAACGTCAGGGTAAAAGCCAATCCAGTCAAGGGTTACACACCCTGTTTCGCTAATTTTAAAACACACCATGGACATCATTTTTAAAGAATATAGCCGGGTTATCTGGCAGAAAAAAGGCTATTTTCTGGTGGCCTTGATGGCTCTGGGTGCTTCGGTCAGTATGGACGTTTATGTTTCGGTTTTTTATAAGAACATCGCCAATGGCTTGGCTATGACTTATTCGGAAAGTGTTTTTGCGGAAATCATAAGTAATCTGGGCTGGGTTGCCCTTCTCTATGCCGGCATCTGGTTATCTTGGCGTTTTTTGGAGGTTGCCATTATTCCGTTGGATGGCGGAGGAGTTAACCTGCTGGAAAAACGTTGTTTCGAGGTGTTGAAAAAACAGAAATATGGTTTTTTTGAAAATCAATTTTCTGGCAGTTTAGTCAAGCAGGCCGGGCGTTTCTCGCGTTCTTTCGAGATTGTCATGGACTGGTTTTTATTCCAGCTTTATCAAAACAGTCTCGCAGTTATTGTCTCGTTTGTTATTTTTTATCAGCAACAGCCTGAATTCGCTTTTTATTTCTTAGTGTGGGTTATTGTTTTTGTCGGGTGGAGCGTTGTATTTTCCTTGTGGAAACTGCGCTTTGATAAGGCGGTTGCCGAAGGGGACTCCAAGGTCGGGGGTGTTTATTCGGATGCGATCAGCAACATATCCATAGTGAAATGTTTTGTGATGGAGGCGACTGAGCAAGCCCAGATTAATCAGGCGTCCGATGCGGTGTATAAGAAAAAGAAAATCGCCTGGATTTTGATGTTTATTTCATTCGCCATTCAAGGTTTGATGGCGTTGGGCATGGAATTGTTGCTGGTGTATCTGATGATTCAGAAGTGGAAAAATGGTCATTTTGAAGTCGGTGAATTTGTGCTGTTTCAATCCATTTTTATGCTGCTGATTCATCGTTTATGGGATTTTGGCCGCAATTTTCGGACGTTTTTCAGTGCATTAGCGGATGCTGCAGAAATGGCGGAGGTTTTCAGATGCACTGACTTAGAGATGGATGTTGAAGGCGCCAAACCTTTGCAGATTAAGCAAGGTGAAATTCATTTTGATTCGGTTGATTTCAGCTATTCAGCGTTAAAAGAAGGCGGTCCCAGCTTATTTAAAGGCTTTTCTCTGGAGGTTCGTCCCGGCGAAAAAGTGGCTTTAGTCGGGCATTCCGGCTCCGGTAAAACGACACTGACGAAAATGCTGTTCCGTTTTGTTGATCCGCAAAGAGGCTCATTAAAATTTGACGGAATGGATGCCAGAGCCTTTACGCTGGATTCTTTGCGGCGGCAAATTTCGCTGATACCTCAGCAGCCGGAACTGTTTCATCGTTCTGTCAGGGATAACATTACGCTGGGACGGTCGGTGACCGATGCGGCGTTAACCGATGTGGTGAAAAAAGCCCAGTGCCAGGAATTTATTAAAAACTTTCCTGATGGAATTGATACGTTGGTCGGTGAGCGAGGTGTTAAATTGTCCGGTGGGGAGCGTCAGCGCATAGCGATCGCTCGAGCATTTCTGGAAGATGCACCTATTGTCGTGCTGGATGAAGCGACCAGTGCCCTTGATTCTCTTACCGAACAACTGATTCAAGTCGCTGTGTTTGAGCTGATTAAAAATAAAACAGCGATTGTCATCGCGCATCGCTTATCCACTATTTTACGAATGGATAGAATTGTAGTGATGGAAAATGGCAGGATCATTGAGCAAGGCACGCATCAGGAATTGCTTACAATCCGGGGCAAGTATTTTCAGATGTGGGAGCATCAGAGCGGAAGTTTTTTGTGAGTTGAACGCAGGCTGTATTCTTCACTAACAGCAACGAAACCGGATTTAAGCTTGTTTTGACTTGAAAAATCATTAAATTGTCGGGGGTGACGTATTTGTTTTTAAGTTACGCATGAAAAATGCATCGCGGTTCTTCACTTCTTCTATTTACTGCGAGGGACCTCCGGCTTAATCAGTTCTTTTCTGAGGTTTAAGCTTCGATGAAAAGCGGTAGTGCAATCACTTTTTTTAACTTTAAAAGGCAAACATCTATGAACACAGGGCAGTTAATATCCTATTTAATCCCGGTTTTTGGCATTCTGGCCTTGATTTTTACCGTTATTCGCTCCGCTTGGGTTAAAAAACAAGATGCTGGCAATGAGAGAATGACGCGGATTGCCGGTTATATTGCGGATGGGGCGATGGCCTTTCTGAAAGCCGAGTATCAGGTTTTGGCCGTATTTGTTGTGGTCATCGCCGTTATATTGGGCTGGATGGGTTCTCGCTCCGTTGATTCCTCCTGGTTAATCGCTTTCTCGTTCGTTTTGGGTGCTTTCTGTTCAGGATTAGCGGGTTTTTTGGGGATGCGTATTGCGACCCAGGCCAATGTAAGAACAACTCAGGCTGCCAGAACCAGTATCGGTAGTGCTTTACAGGTCGCTTTCTCTGGCGGATCCGTCATGGGGTTGGGTGTAGTAGGACTCGGGGTGCTGGGTTTGAGTCTGTTGTTGATTTTTTATTCTTCTTTGGGATGGGACTTTAATCGCATCGTTACAGTCATTACCGGTTTTTCTTTTGGTGCGTCTTCCATCGCATTGTTTGCAAGGGTTGGCGGCGGCATCTATACCAAGGCGGCCGATATCGGCGCCGATCTGGTGGGTAAAGTTGAAGCCGGCATTCCCGAAGATCATCCGCTGAACCCCGCAACGATTGGCGATAATGTCGGCGATAACGTCGGTGATGTCGCCGGAATGGGTGCGGATCTTTTTGAATCTTATGTCGGGTCGATAGTCGGTACTATGGTCTTGGGAGCCGCGCTGATCGGTTCTGCCGGATTTGAAATAAATAATGAATTTAGCGGGCTTAATGCGGCTTTACTGCCTCTCTTATTATCGGGCGTGGGCATTGTTACATCAATTATCGGTACTTTTTTTGTGCGCGTTAAAGAGGGCGGTGACCCTCAAAAAGCATTGAATCAAGGTGAATTGGTGGCTTCTGTATTAATGCTGGCTGCGACCTATTTAATTACGTTGTGGATTTTGCCTGCATCCTGGCAGACGCCAACGGGGACTTATACTTCGATGGGTGTCTTTACTGCCATTATCATCGGTCTAGTATCCGGGCTGGCGATAGGTTATGTGACCGAATATTACACAGGAACGGGTACACGTCCCGTTAAGCGAATTGTTGAACAATCATTGACAGGTTCTGCGACCAATATCATTGCCGGATTGGGTGTTGGGATGCAATCAACCGCGATGCCAATCATCATTCTTGCTGCGGCTATTATCGGAGCCTATGAATTTGCCGGGCTCTATGGGATTGCAATAGCGGCAGTCGGAATGCTGTCAAATACCGGCATCCAGCTTGCAGTAGATGCCTATGGTCCCATTTCCGATAATGCGGGCGGTATTGCCGAAATGGCCTCGCTGCCAAAAGAAGTACGAAAACGTACGGATAAGCTGGATGCGGTTGGCAATACAACGGCTGCCATAGGCAAGGGTTTTGCGATAGGGTCAGCCGCTCTGACTGCTTTGGCGTTATTTGCAGCTTTTATGACAACGGCCAAGATAACCAGTATCGATATTTCCAAGCCTTACGTGATGGCAGGTTTGTTTTTGGGCGGCATGCTGCCATTTCTGTTTTCATCACTGGCTATGGGGGCTGTCGGCCGCGCGGCAATGGATATGATCAATGAGGTAAGGCGCCAGTTTGCATCGATTCCTGAGCTTAAGGCTGCGCTTGAAGTGATGCGTAAAAATGAGGGGCGTGATCTTGAAGAATGGAGTGAGGGCGATCAGCTCATATTTAACAACGCAGATGGCAAGGCCGAGTACAGCAAATGTGTTGATATTTCTACGAAAGCTTCAATCCGGGAAATGGTTGTTCCAGGATTACTGGCAGTTTTGTCTCCTGTCGCCGTAGGGTTTTTAGGCGGCGCCGAAATGTTGGGCGGCCTGTTGGCGGGTGTAACGGTAAGCGGCGTGTTAATGGCCATTTTTCAATCTAATTCCGGAGGCGCATGGGACAATGCCAAAAAAATGATTGAAGAGGGTGTTGAAATTCAGGGAAAAACCTATCTAAAAGGATCAGAGCCACACAAAGCAGCCGTTGTGGGCGATACGGTAGGTGATCCGTTCAAAGACACATCAGGCCCTTCACTTAATATTCTGCTGAAATTAATGTCAGTGGTTGCATTGGTTATTGCTCCAATGTTGTAAATCGGCTGAATCCGCTTTAGAAGCCTCGCTTGTTAATTCAATGCGGGGCTTTTTTTTGCGATGAATAATTTCGCGATGTTGAAATTTTCTTAGATTCAGGATTGAACTGTGACTGGATAGAGGTAAATGTTTCTGTTAAATTGCAAGTCAATGTCATTAAGCCTTTGAATTTAATTATTTATAAATAACGCTCTTCTGATCGGAAAAACGTCTGAAAAATCAAAAGATGGAGGCATGCTCTCTATCTTTAAAGTGGGCTGATTTTTAAGTCAAAAGTGAGTTTGGTTTTTTGTCATTACTCGTTGAAAAATCCAGGGACGGATTCATTCTGCGTTTCCTAAACTATAAAAATAATAATGAGGGGGGAAGTTATGATGGCAACAGAAATAGTGGTGACTTGGGTCAGCGTCAGTGTGGTGGCGGTGATTTCGGCATTGCAGCTTGCCGTGAGTTTGCTGGAAAAAAGGCGACTGAATCAAGAGATTAATAATTTAAAAACAATGGATGATAAAAAGGCTCTTCGTGATGCGATCCGAAGGCTAAAGTTGGCATGGGGACACGATACCGGCGCATTGCATTGGTCATTTGTCTTGCAAGCGTTATTTACCGTTATTGTATTTTCTCTGCTGCTTTGGTGGGGTATTTACTTAATGAATCAGATGTTTTATGAATGGGCCGCATTAAGTGTCAGTTTTGCATTGCTAACGGTGAGCGTGACACTTTATGTATGGCAAGGTATCAAGCATAGATCGCAGAGTCTGGATTGTCTGAGCGGTATGGTTGACCTTGAGGATCAAGAAGATGAACCCGTGAGTGCGATCAAGGATTGCCCGACTATTAAAGCCGCCCATATCAACATAAATTCTGAAAGCGTATCATCACAACCTACACCGACCGCATTGCCGGAGGATTCGGTATTAAGGCGCCACCATATGAGTTTGATATTGAGCCAAATTGAGGATGAATTGGGAGAAAGGCCCGTCGATTCGGTATTGGTGCGTCATTACGATCATCTCGTTCTTTCTGAATTAATGAGGCGCTTAGAGATAGAGGATCATACTGTTTTTTAGGTCAACGTTTCTGATGCGCTTCAACGCGAAGAAAAATACGACTGTATAGCAGCGGAAGCGATGCCATTACTGTGATTGAAAGGCATTGCTCCCGCTTATCATCTTTTTGCTCATTCATCCGGATACAAAAGTACCAATCTGCATGAGCTGTGCCTTACTATTGGAATAGTTTATTTCATAGATAAATACTATCTTTAATTTATTGTTTTTAAAGCATTTTTTATCTATTTTTTCCAGCGTGTGAAAGTTTGTCAATTGACAATTGCAGATTTATTGACAATTTAGGGATTACTGAAACCTATTTCATTTTTTATACGGAGAAAAGTGAAAATGATAAGTTATTCTGATCGTGTGAAATCGCCATGTGTTGGTAATTGTTGTCTGAATGAATCTGAAGTGTGTATGGGCTGTTTTAGAACGCTTCAGGAGATAAAAAACTGGTCAGTTGCCGATGATCAATTGCGTCTTCAAATTATTATGAATACCCGAAAGCGTGAGTACGCATCGATTAAAAGGCAATTGACATTGTCAGTCTGCGACAATGATTGAAAGTTGGATTGGGAATCCTTGTTTACCGGTCAATCAAGCATGAGATTTGAGCGGTATTGTCATCAAGAGAGATAATTTTTTGGGGCTGCAGCCCATTTGATAACCACGTTTAGGAGGAAATATGAGTTTAGGTATGGTTTCAAAGTTACTTTTCTTTGTGTTATGGCCAATTTTGTTGTTACTTATATATTATTTGTGGGATAAAGAGGGGTTTAAAAGAAAATATGAACAATTGAAGAAAGATGGTTTTAATTAAGCCGGTTTAAAATCCAAACAATGACAGCAAAATCGAAATATGATCAGCCATCCGAAGAGAGCAGGGAGCAGGCCTTGCAAATTGCAAAAGCAATCCAGAGGCCTGGTCAAACCAAAGAGCAGACGAAACTCGTAAGCCTAGGAATTCAGAAAGGGATTGAAGTATATAAAAAACAGCAAAAAGCTAAAGCAAGAGAATTGGATAAAAAAAGGAAAAAACCAAGCAGTGTGTCATCGGATAAATTTGATAAGAATTCAAATACTAGCACTCCTATCGTTATCTATAAGCAGAGCCCATTGCCTTGGGTGCTTTTAGGTGTTTCTTGGTTGGCTGTGTTGTTGTTTTATCTGGCAGGAAATAAGTAAGATGCCCCACAAACAACGGATCGGGATGGACTGCCACCGTGGATCTGAGTCAAATAACACACATTAATTAAATTCAATGGTTTACAAGCCGAACTCTAAAATCAGCTTTATTGAAACATAAATGATTAAGCCCACTGCCAAGATATGAATAAGAAATCGGTAAAAATTTTGATGCAGGTAATCAAAAAAACCGGGCACTTTTCCTTCCTTGATAAGTTTTTCATAAATTTGCCTTTGAGTTATCGCCCTTTTGCCTTGATAGTCATTTACTAAATCATTTGCCTGATTAAACTGCAAGGCATCACGGACCCAGATAGCAGGCATTGAAATCCCCCAGTTTCCTGGTGGAGTCTCGTAAAAATCAATATTATTTTCCTTCAATATCATTCTGATATCTTCAGCTTCATCATCGGGTACGTTCCTTAAAGAAAAAAGTAATTTGCTCATAGTAATCTGTTGATTTGGTTTGATTTATGTTTTACGCATTCTAATGAAATAGCGGCTCATCAGCATTTTATTTCAACAGGCCTGAGTAAGTATCAAAACCCCCTGAAGTTATGGAAATGACCGGACTTTGACTGTTGAATCAGTCACTTGTAGTTCTGTCGTTGAGACGTGTCTGGAAATAAAATGTGTTAAATAACATAGTTTCTTTATGTTATCTAACCCATTTTAGAGCCTTTTTGTTTGCGATGAGAATTTAAGTTTATATAAATCAACAAGTTAATAATTGGTATTAATCATGCAATTATTAGGGAAATTGTTTATTTACAAACTTGAAATAAAGAGGTCAGAATAATGAGTCAGGATTTATCTCGTACTGTTGAAGCAAGTAATACTGGTTCTTTACTAATAGGTACAGGTTTGGCTGTTGCGTCGATGATCTTGGTGCCTGCCTTGGCCATGCGGTTGGGTTTGGGTGCTAGTCTTACAGGAGCCTTGCGTATTGCATTAATGAAGGCATCCAGTAAAGCAACAAATAGCAAACCAAGGATGTCCGCCTCCCAAGAATGCCATTGAACTGCTTAATTTATTGCTTTCGCTTTGACGAATAAAGCTTCTGGATTTTTTGTAAGTCCTTGAAGTGTGGTTCTCTTGGTCTCTAAGAATTTTAGTAAACCCGCTCAAGCGGTTATGAGCGGGTTTTTTTATGGGATCGATATTTGGACTGGCTTAAAATGCCGGTTGTGAGAGTGTATGTCTTTTGTTAATATCCCCGGTGTTATAAGAGGACTGAAGAAATAAAAATGAACGATACTAAGCAAGTTTGTGATCTCTGCGGATTAACTGTCGAAACGCCCGGGTTTACACTTAAAACAACGGAAGGCGATAAAGCTTTTTGTTGCGAGGGGTGCAAAGGTATTTATCAAATGCTTCACGAAGATCAAATTTTGCCGGACTCGGAACAAGTTTAATTTGGCGCTGCTACTTATATAAATTGTTAAGGAAAATGTATTATGAAACATGCTCACGGTGGTAATTCAATGTCAAAAGAAATAGTTAAGGGTTCAATGGCTTCTGCGACGGTCTATAGCGGTGGTAAGTTGTTAAGCAATGCTGCAAAACACCCTGTTATTGTCTTTGGTCTGGGAGTTGTAGCGGGTTATCTGGTTTACAAGTACCGCAAAGAAATCATCTCAGGAGCAACAAAAGCTGTAGATGCCAGTAAAGATTTTGTTCTACATCAAAAAGAAAATCTTGAAGACTTAGTGGCTGAGACTAAAGAATAAAATTTGAGTTTTAGTCCTTTCTCGTAATTCGCGGGAAAATGAATAGTTATAAACGGGTGCTTTCTTGTTGGATTGAACAGAGCGCCCGTTTTTATTTTTATATTTGCTGAAGTTGTTTATGGCTATTCAAAAAGAGTTTGTATTGCGTTATCAGGAAGAGGGGCATGTACGTTTTGGTGTGCCGGAAAAAGTTTGTCATAAGGACGTTGCTGAAACCTTATTAAAGGAAATCAGTGCTATTGACGGTGTTTATAAAGTCAACCTGTATCATAGTCAAAAAAAATTATCCATCCGTTTTCATTCTTCTGTATGTGAATTTAAATCTTTGGCAAAGCAGCTTTTTCAGATTCTCGCAAATCTTGAAAAAAAGGGTGCGCTAGAGGCCTCGCCAAGTCTACGCGGATCTACTTTCTTAAATAGAAAGGTGAAAACTAGCAGGTATTCTCCAATATCATGGATTAAAGAAAAGATAAACAACACCAAGGAAACGGTGCATGCCGCCAGAGTGTTAACGAGGGTTACTTTAAAAAAACCAAACTCGTTCATAAATGATCCTGAAAAAGCGGTTGTTGATTTTCTTAATGATATTCTGGTGCTTTTTCTCATCAAGCTCCACTGGCAAAACATAACGCAACAATGGATTGTAAAGCCTTTTAAGTATCGCTATGAGTGGATGGCCCTTTTTTATATGTTCTTTTTACTGATTAGATCGCGTAAAGCAAAATAAGCGATATTGGTGAGATGTTTATTCACTCTCGAATCAGCTTTTAAAATCGTTCCCTAGCCCTAAATGAAAGATTTAATTGTCTGGGCTCTATATTTTCCTGAATGGTTGCAAGTGAAATGGATATGGATACACCCGCAGTTATGCCTAAAAACTTTCGATTGGTTCATCAGTTGTCCAGGCGTGTAAGAATTATATCTCCGGTTCTTAAAAATGATCAGGAGCGGAGCTATATATTCGAAATTCTTATAAAAAAACGGCCTGAAGTAAAATCAGTCAGGTCGGTTTATGCCTTAGGTTCAGTTGTTATAGAGTTCGACCCTGCAAGCTTACCCAAAAAAAACTTGTTGATACTGATAGATGCGATACTTGGGAATGTTGCACATAAGCAATCGGCCCAGCAAAAACAGGCCGGAAAAATAATTGAAGGCCCCGAGCATGAAATTGATTTGGCAATAGAAGGGATGACCTGCGCCTCTTGCGCTTTGTTAATTGAAATGGTGCTAAAAAGAGATCCGCGGATAAAGCGGGCCAGTGTGAATTTTGGCACGGAAACACTGACTGTTCATGGGCATCTTAATAAAGTGGATGTGTCGGCGAAAGTAGAGACATTGGGTTATAAAACCTATTCAGTGGATACGTTGTCACAGCGCAAGATTCTAATTGAAAAGGAGCAACAGCGAATCTTTGTTGCTCGGCGCCGATTTATCTGGTCGGCAATTTTGAGTACCCCCGTCATTGTTACAGGCATGGCAATGACATCATCTCGTCCCTTGCATTGGATGCAGTTTCTGTTGACTACGCCTGTGGTTTTTTGGTCCGGCGGCCAATTTTTTATAAAAGCATGGCGGCTGGCAAAACAGCGTGCGGCGAACATGGATTCGCTGATCGCCCTGGGTGTGGGGTCGGCTTACGGTTACAGTTTGCCTGCTTTATATAGGCAAAGAGGGCATCTTTACTTCGAAGCGGGCGCGGCGATCATTACCTTTGTTTTACTCGGCCGTTATCTTGAAGAGCGAGCAAAAGGGAAAGCGGGGGAGGCCATCAGAAAATTGGTTGACTTGCAACCTCAAACGGCAACGGTACTTAAAAACGGTGAGGAAACAGTGGTTCCGGTTGATGATGTTGTTATTGATGATGTTCTTCTGGTGCGGCCGGGAGAAAAAATACCAACCGATGGCCTTGTAATCTTTGGCGTGTCTACGGTCGATGAGTCCATGGTTACCGGTGAAAGTTTGCCTGTAGTCAAAGAAATGGGTCATAAGGTGATTGGCGGTTGTGTTAATGGTAATGGTGTTTTGCGAGTCCGGGCAACCGCAGTAGGCATGGATACCGTGCTTGCCGGTATCGTTCATATGGTCGATCAGGCTCAGTCCACCAAGTTGCCGATCCAGAAACAAGTCGACAAAATTTCCGCAGTTTTCGTCCCGTCGGTCATGCTGGTTTCAGGATTGACAATGGCTGGCTGGTTATTGGCTGGAGCGCCATTCTCTTTTGCATTTGGAAATGCGATAACAGTTTTACTGATTGCCTGTCCATGCGCACTCGGACTGGCGACCCCCGCCGCAATTATGGTTGGGACCGGTCAGGCAGCAAGGGAAGGTATCTATATCCGCAATGGCGAAAGTCTTGAAACAGCGGCAAAATTAAACGCTATTGTTTTTGATAAGACCGGAACAATTACAGAAGGAAAACCCAATGTTGCCGCTATTGTTAATTTGTCCGAATTTGATCACGCAGAAATAATAATGCTTGCAGCATCTGCCGAGCATGGTTCTGAGCATTTTCTAGGTAAGGCTATTGTTGCCTATGCAAAGGAGCAATCGATTCAGCTTAAGGATGCTGCAAGTTTCGCGAGTGAAACAGGCAGAGGTATTGAAGCTTCTGTTGATGATAAGCAGCTTGTTTTAGGGAATAAAGCCTGGCTGGTTGAGAAAGGATTTAGGGTCGATAAGCTTTTAGAGGCGGCAGGCCAGTTCTCAGCAAAAGGAATGACGCCGGTATTCATGGCGATTGGCGGTCAAGAAGCCGCCTTATTCGCAATTGCAGACAAGCCTCGCGTTCAATCTCATGACGCGATAGCAAAGCTTAAAAAAATGGGTATCAAAACATTAATGGTCACGGGTGATACCGAAAAAACGGCAAACTACATTGCCGGCAAAGTAGGAATAGAAACTGTAATCGCAAATGCCAAGCCGGAGGATAAGCTCGCTATTATTCGCCAGTTACAAAAAGAAGGTCAAAAAGTCGCAATGATCGGTGACGGCATTAATGATGCCCCCGCGCTGGCGGCATCAGATGTCGGTTTTGCGATAGGCACAGGGACGGATATTGCCATTGAGTCGGCGGACCTGACGTTGGTGAGTGGCGATATCTCAAAAGTGACATCGGCTATACAATTAAGTACCGATACGATCCGTATCATCAAGCAAAATTTATTTTGGGCATTTGGTTATAACACCATTGCTATCCCGGTTGCTGCTATAGGCAAGCTTAATCCCATGATCGCATCAGCTGCGATGGCCTTAAGTTCTGTATCAGTTATAGCTAATTCACTGCGATTGAATAAAAAATAGAGGCACAAATGGATCATTCGACGATGGATCACAGCATGCATGTCGCAGGGATGGTCGGCGGATTTGACTATGGCTTGGCATTTGTTGCCGGAATACTGGGTAGTGGTCATTGTTTAGGTATGTGCGGCGCTTTAGTGTCCGGCTATTTTATGAAAGCCGGGCCCAATAGAAGTTATTTGCCTTATTTTGCTTATCAATTGGCACGTATTTCGATATACACAATGGTAGGGTTCGCTGCGGCGGCTTTAGGCGTAGTTCTGGTTTCCAGCGGCCTGTTTGGAAAGATGCAAAGCATTTTGCAAATGTTCATAGGTTCCGTTGTAATTTTTCTGGCTTTGGGGATACTTGGCTGGATTCCTTTTCAGGGCTCAATCAAATTAATCCCAATGGGTATGCTAAGAAAGGGCTATGCAACCGCAAATACAAGAGGTCCTATAATAGGCGCCTCAATAGCGGGTGTGTTGAACGGACTTATGCCGTGCCCGCTGACATTTGCAATGGCGGTTCAAGCCACATCTGCGCCATCGATAGGGGAGGGGGGCTTGTTGATGCTGACTTTTGGTGCGGGTACTTTACCGATGATGCTATTTATCAGTATTGCGTTTGGCAAGATTAGTGCTCGATTTAGAGGATTAATGATGAAGTCGGCCGCTCTGATAATGATTGTGATGGGGGCTAATACCATTTACATGGGTTTGTCCTTTTACGTTCAGGAAAACTTTGGTCAACATTCGTTCTTACATCATCTAAAAGATGAAATAGACGGACTTATTCTGTTTTTAAAAGAGTTTGTAAATTATTTAGTCAGCATGATGGATTCATTGCAGGAAAATTAAGTTCTCAATTAATGGATAAGCGATGGAAAATGATGATCAAATTGTAGAGATGCAAATCAAGATAGCCTTTCAGGAAGATCTGATCCAGGAATTAAATCAAATTGTAATTTCTCAGCAAGCGCAAATAGACCAGTTAAATAAAGCTTTTGGCGTGGTAAATGCTCGAATTACCTCGATCTGCTCAGAAATAGGCTATGTAAATCAAGGTGATGAAATTCCGCCACATTACTGAATACATGACTATTGCAGACTTTGTGTTACCAAGTCAAAGAAATTCCAAAACAAAAGCTTGACAGATTAGAAAGCTATTGTAGAATGTGCAGCTCTTCAGCGGTCAGGACGACGGTGAGGGGTCAGGGAGGGAAGAAAAGTTAAACAAGGTGTTGACAACGAAAAGCGAGTCTGTATAATAGTCAGGCTCAACAGGGCGAAAGTCCTGGCTCTTTAACAAGTCGATCAAAATAATTTGTGTGGGTGCTTGTGGCGCGATGTCTGGCAGTTAAAAAGATAATCGACGCAAGTATTACACGTTAATTCAAGTAATGACGTTTAATTCTGAAGTCGAGCCAAGATTGGCCACTCATCTAACTGAGTGGCAAACCATATTAAACTGAAGAGTTTGATCATGGCTCAGATTGAACGCTGGCGGTATGCTTAACACATGCAAGTCGAACGGTAACAGGCCTTCGGGCGCTGACGAGTGGCGGACGGGTGAGTAACGCGTAGGAATCTGCCTGGTAGTGGGGGACAACGTGGGGAAACTCACGCTAATACCGCATACGCCCTACGGGGGAAAGCGGGGGCTCTTCGGACCTCGCGCTATCAGATGAGCCTGCGTTAGATTAGCTAGTTGGTGGGGTAAAGGCCTACCAAGGCGACGATCTATAGCTGGTCTGAGAGGACGATCAGCCACACTGGGACTGAGACACGGCCCAGACTCCTACGGGAGGCAGCAGTGGGGAATATTGGACAATGGGCGAAAGCCTGATCCAGCAATACCGCGTGTGTGAAGAAGGCCTGAGGGTTGTAAAGCACTTTCAATTGGGAGGAAAAAAGTAAGGCCAATACCCTTGCTCTTGACATTACCTTTAGAAGAAGCACCGGCTAACTCCGTGCCAGCAGCCGCGGTAATACGGAGGGTGCAAGCGTTAATCGGAATTACTGGGCGTAAAGCGTGCGTAGGCGGTTATTTAAGTCAGATGTGAAAGCCCTGGGCTTAACCTGGGAACTGCATTTGATACTGGGTAACTAGAGTTTAATAGAGGAGAGTGGAATTTCAGGTGTAGCGGTGAAATGCGTAGAGATCTGAAGGAACACCAGTGGCGAAGGCGGCTCTCTGGATTAAAACTGACGCTGAGGTACGAAAGCGTGGGTAGCAAACAGGATTAGATACCCTGGTAGTCCACGCCGTAAACGATGTCAACTAGCCGTTGGGTCTTTTAAAAGACTTAGTGGTGCAGCTAACGCATTAAGTTGACCGCCTGGGGAGTACGGCCGCAAGGTTAAAACTCAAATGAATTGACGGGGGCCCGCACAAGCGGTGGAGCATGTGGTTTAATTCGATGCAACGCGAAGAACCTTACCTACCCTTGACATCCAGAGAATCTGTTAGAGATAGCGGAGTGCCTTCGGGAACTCTGAGACAGGTGCTGCATGGCTGTCGTCAGCTCGTGTCGTGAGATGTTGGGTTAAGTCCCGTAACGAGCGCAACCCTTATCCTTAGTTGCCAACAGGTCAAGCTGGGAACTCTAGGGAGACTGCCGGTGATAAACCGGAGGAAGGTGGGGACGACGTCAAGTCATCATGGCCCTTATGGGTAGGGCTACACACGTGCTACAATGGCCGGTACAGAGGGCCGCGAACTCGCGAGAGTAAGCAAATCCCAGAAAGCCGGTCCTAGTCCGGATTGCAGTCTGCAACTCGACTGCATGAAGTCGGAATCGCTAGTAATCGCGAATCAGAATGTCGCGGTGAATACGTTCCCGGGCCTTGTACACACCGCCCGTCACACCATGGGAGTGGGTTGCAAAAGAAGTAGGTAGTTTAACCTTCGGGAGGGCGCTTACCACTTTGTGATTCATGACTGGGGTGAAGTCGTAACAAGGTAGCCCTAGGGGAACCTGGGGCTGGATCACCTCCTTACAAAGACGCGCCGACACGTATCATGAGTACCCACAACAAATTATTTTGATCAAGCACGACACGAGCCTGGGCCTGTAGCTCAGTTGGTTAGAGCGCACCCCTGATAAGGGTGAGGTCGGAGGTTCAAGTCCTCCCAGGCCCACCACCTTGCAAAGCGCCAAGGCCGGTAGACGGGCGAGGGAACCTACTTAATGGGGCCATAGCTCAGCTGGGAGAGCGCCTGCCTTGCACGCAGGAGGTCAGGAGTTCGATCCTCCTTGGCTCCACCAAGAAAGACACAGGCTGTCGACGATACATCAACTCTATAAGACTTTATCCTGCCCTTTGTTTAGGCAAGCGGGGCGAGGTTTTATAGACTTGATAAGTAACATCATCAAGGCTCTTTAACAATTTGGAAATCTGTACACTGTAAATTCATAGCTGGAATGCGCAAGCATAAAAGCGAAGAAGATACATAAACGAGTTCAAGAACACCGAAGCGCAAGCGAAGGTGAACTGAATGAGTTCTCAAGCAGAAAAAAAGCGAACATGTCAGCTGATCAAACCACAGCCGGCCTGGAGCACAGGGTAACCCAGAAACGGGAAGCCACTGAACGCCAGACTGATTGGGGTTATATGGTCAAGTGAATAAGCGCATACGGTGGATGCCTAGGCGATAAGAGGCGATGAAGGACGTTGTAGCATGCGATAAGCCGCGGGGAGTTTGCAAACAAACTTTGATCCGCGGATTTCCGAATGGGGAAACCCAGTCAGGATAACCTGACTATCCTGCACTGAATACATAGGTGTAGGAAGCAAACCCGGAGAACTGAAACATCTAAGTACCCGGAGGAAAAGAAATCAACCGAGATTCCCTTAGTAGTGGCGAGCGAACGGGGACCAGCCCTTAAGCAATTAAGGCATTAGTGGAACAGACTGGAAAGTCTGGCGATACAGGGTGATAGCCCCGTACACGAAAATGCCTCAGTTGTGAAAACGAGTAGGACGGGGCACGTGAAACCTTGTCTGAATATGGGGGGACCATCCTCCAAGGCTAAATACTCCTTATCGACCGATAGTGAACCAGTACCGTGAGGGAAAGGCGAAAAGAACCCCGGAGAGGGGAGTGAAATAGATCCTGAAACCGTATGCGTACAAGCAGTAGGAGCGGACTTGTTCCGTGACTGCGTACCTTTTGTATAATGGGTCAGCGACTTAATCTCAGTGGCAAGCTTAACCGAATAGGGGAGGCGTAGCGAAAGCGAGTCTGAACAGGGCGTTCAGTCGCTGGGATTAGACCCGAAACCGGGCGATCTATCCATGACCAGGCTGAAGGTGAGGTAATACTTACTGGAGGGCCGAACCGGGATCTGTTGAAAAAGATTCGGATGAGTTGTGGATCGGAGTGAAAGGCTAATCAAGCTCGGAGATAGCTGGTTCTCCTCGAAAGCTATTTAGGTAGCGCCTCGTGTATAACTGTTGGGGGTAGAGCACTGTTTCGGCTAGGGGGTCATCTCGACTTACCAACCCGATGCAAACTCCGAATACCAACAAGTTTCAGCACGGGAGACACACGGCGGGTGATAAGGTCCGTCGTGAAAAGGGAAACAGCCCAGACCGTCAGCTAAGGTCCCCAAATCTATGCTCAGTGGGAAACGATGTGAGAAGGCCCAGACAGCCAGGAGGTTGGCTTAGAAGCAGCCATCCTTTAAAGAAAGCGTAATAGCTCACTGGTCGAGTCGGCTCGCGCGGAAGATTTACCGGGGCTAAGCATAGTACCGAAGCTACGGGATTGCACTTTAGTGTAATCGGTAGAGGAGCGTTCTGTACGCCTGTGAAGGTCACTTGAGAAGGTGGCTGGAGGTATCAGAAGTGCGAATGCTGACATAAGTAACGATAATGGGGGTGAAAAACCCCCACGCCGAAAACCCAAGGTTTCCTGCGCAACGCTAATCGACGCAGGGTTAGTCGGTACCTAAGGCGAGGCCGAAAGGCGTAGTCGATGGCAAACAGGTTAATATTCCTGTACCGGTCGTAACTGCGATGGGGTGACGGAGAAGGCTAGGTTAGCTACCTGTTGGAATAGGTAGTTTAAGCGTGTAGGGAGTCAGACTAGGCAAATCCGGTTTGGCAATCCTGAGGCGTGATGACGAGTCTCTTTAGAGACGAAGTAACTGATGCCATGCTTCCAAGAAAAACCTCTAAGCTTCAGGTTACGAGTGGCCGTACCCTAAACCGACACAGGTGGGTGGGATGAGAATTCTAAGGCGCTTGAGAGAACTCGGGTGAAGGAACTAGGCAAAATGGTACCGTAACTTCGGGAGAAGGTACGCCTTGAGTAAGTGAAAGCCCTCGCGGTTGGAGCTGAAAGAGGTAGCATTAAACTGGTGGCTGCGACTGTTTAGCAAAAACATAGCACTCTGCAAACACGAAAGTGGACGTATAGGGTGTGACGCCTGCCCGGTGCCGGAAGGTTAATTGATGGGGTTATCTTCGGAGAAGCTCTTGATCGAAGCCCCGGTAAACGGCGGCCGTAACTATAACGGTCCTAAGGTAGCGAAATTCCTTGTCGGGTAAGTTCCGACCTGCACGAATGGCGTAACGATGGCCACACTGTCTCCACCCGAGACTCAGTGAAATTGAAATCGCTGTGAAGATGCAGTGTACCCGCGGCTAGACGGAAAGACCCCGTGAACCTTTACTATAGCTTGACACTGGACTTTGAACCTATTTGTGTAGGATAGGTGGGAGGCACTGAAGCAGCAACGCCAGTTGTTGTGGAGCCAACCTTGAAATACCACCCTGGTATGTTCGAAGTTCTAACCTAGGTCCATTATCTGGATTGGGGACAGTGTCTGGTGGGTAGTTTGACTGGGGCGGTCTCCTCCTAAAGAGTAACGGAGGAGCACGAAGGTGTGCTCAGCATGGTCGGAAATCATGCGATGAGTGTAAAGGCAAAAGCACGCTTGACTGCGAGATAGACACATCGAGCAGGTACGAAAGTAGGTCTTAGTGATCCGGTGGTTCTGAATGGAAGGGCCATCGCTCAACGGATAAAAGGTACTCCGGGGATAACAGGCTGATACCGCCCAAGAGTTCATATCGACGGCGGTGTTTGGCACCTCGATGTCGGCTCATCACATCCTAGGGCTGAAGCAGGTCCTAAGGGTATGGCTGTTCGCCATTTAAAGTGGTACGCGAGCTGGGTTCAGAACGTCGTGAGACAGTTCGGTCCCTATCTGCCGTGGGCGTTTGAGATTTGAGGGAAGCTGCTCCTAGTACGAGAGGACCGGAGTGGACGAACCTCTGGTGTTCCGGTTGTCACGCCAGTGGCATTGCCGGGTAGCTATGTTCGGACAGGATAACCGCTGAAAGCATCTAAGCGGGAAGCCCCTCCCAAGATGAGATCTCACTGGGACCATGAGTCCCCTGAAGGGCCCTGGGAGACTACCAGGTTGATAGGTCAGGTGTGGAAGTGCAGTAATGCATGAAGCTAACTGATACTAATTGCCCGTGAGGCTTGACCATATAACACCCAATCGGTTTGGGTGGTGTAAGCCGACAGACGCTTTAAATATGCGAGAACGTGTACAGATTTCCAAAGAGACGGCTGAAGCCGACGCCCTAGACCCCTAGCGCGCCCTTCGCGCCTCAATGCGGCAGGATTGACCTGCCAAACCAGTTTGCCTGGTGACCATAGCGAGCGTGGCCCACCCGATCCCATCCCGAACTCGGCAGTGAAACCGCTTAGCGCCAATGATAGTGTGGCAGTTTGCCATGCGAAAGTAGGGAATCGCCAGGCTCTTACATCAAACCCCATCCAGGTTAATCCCTCGGTGGGGTTTTTTTTTGTTCCCGCTTCTTAATATGTGCTTGCTTTGGGGGACATTCAAAGGCTGAAATTTTGTACTATTAATTTTTTTTGGGCATTACCAGGGATGGAAATAATCGGTAACCATTGTGAAATTTTCATGCGGATTAAAAAGTAGGCTGTTTGATTTTATATCACCATTCGCCGGCGTATTATTAACATTGGCATTTGAGCCCTTTGGATATTGGGTTTTTTCATTTATTTCCCTCCCTTTTATCTTTGCATCCTGGCAAACATTGTCACCAGGACGGTCTGCCTTAAGAGGTTTTTTATTTGGCCTGGGCTATTTTGGAGCCGGTGTTTCATGGGTATTTGTTAGTGTTCATGAATTCGGTCATGCTTCTTTAGTTATCAGTTTCATAGTCACCCTTGTTTTTATCTCGGTTTGGGCTTCATTTGTCGGCTTGACAGGATATGTCGCCGGTAAAACCTTCTGTTTCATGACGCGGCCTGCTTTTTTTATCAGTTCAAGCTTGTGGATTTTGATTGAATATATTCGAGGGACTTGGTTTTTAAATGGATTCCCCTGGTTGCAAATTGCCTATTCACAAACAGATTCGGTTCTTGCTGGTTATGTGCCCGTTTTAGGGGTCTATGGGGTAGGATTTATAGTGGCGTTAATTGCAGAATGCCTGATCTCTCCTTTAAGATTGCTAAAACAAGGTTTTAAAATATGCCTGCTTTTTGCTTTGTGTATAGGCGGAATAACACTGAATTTATATAAGTGGACATATACTGCGGGTAATGAAATTCAGGTTTCATTGGTCCAGGGCAATATACCGCAAGATAGAAAATGGGAACCCAGTAACAGAGATATTACTCTCAAGAAGTATCGTGAGCTAACGCAACAGAATTGGCAATCAGATATTATCATATGGCCAGAAACAGCAATACCTGCTTATTATTCTGAAGTTAAAGACGACTTCCTGTCATTGTTACAAAATGAAGCAATACACAATAAATCAGACATTATTTTAAGTTTGCCTGTTAAAGAAGAAAATGGTGATAAATTTAATGCGGTAATGGTCTTGGGCAAGGAGTCTGGTTTTTACCGTAAAAACCATTTGTTACCTTTTGGAGAATATCTGCCTTTACAACCCCTTTCAGGTTATATTTTTGATAGGCTTAACCTTTCGGGACTTGGAAGATTGACCTCAGGAGGAAACCAACAACTCATGTTGAAAGCCGCCGGATATTCTTTTATGACATCAATTTGTTATGAAGATACATTTGGAAATGAGCAACGAAAAGGTTTGCCGGATGCCGCATTCCTCGTAAATGTGACCAACGATGCCTGGTTCGGTAATTCAATAGAGCCTCATCAACACCTTCAAATTGCTCGCATGCGAGCAATGGAAGCCGGTCGTTATTTGCTGAGAGCTACCAATACGGGAGTAAGCGCAATTGTTAAACCCAATGGACAAATAATTGCAACCGCCCCCCAATTTGAGACGGCTGTTATTACGGCAAAAATTTTACCAATGGCTGGTATGACGCCCTATGCCAGACTTGGTGATGTTCCAATAATAATAGGGATACTTCTTACTTTAATGATTAATTTTTGGCGTAATACAAAGAATAAATCACATTTAGTGTCTTAGTGACAATACCATCAGAATGCAATTCTTTTGCACTATGTGAAATAGAGAGGAGTTAACTAATTTGGAAACATTGATACGCCTGACCGCTGCATTAAGCATTTTTGGTGTCATGGTCTTTTGGGAATACCTGAAACCGCGCCGTATACTTCCGGTGGAGAGACTTGTTCGCTGGCCAATTAATCTGGGTCTAGCTGTAATCAATATGTTGATGATGCGTCTAACGGTCGGAAGTGCCGCTTATTTAGCCGCTGTTAACGCGGAAGAAAATCATTGGGGATTGTTGAATCGGTTCAATATGCCAGAAAGTTTAAATATCATAATCAGTTTGTTGATTCTGGATTTTGCTATCTATGGGCAACACGTGCTCTCCCATAAATGGCCTTTGCTTTGGCGTCTTCATCAGGTTCATCACAGCGATTTAGCCTTCGATGCCACTACTGCCGTCCGCTTTCATCCGTTAGAAATCCTTTTTTCAATGTTTTATAAAGTTGCATTCATCTATTTGATAGGCGCTGACGCATTTGCGGTTATTCTTTTCGAAATCATCCTGAATGGCGCTGCTACGTTTAACCACAGTAATATTTCAATTCCGGATACTCTGGATAAAAAGCTTCGTTTCTTGATTGTTACACCGGACATGCATCGTATCCATCATTCGACTATCAAAACTGAAACCGATAGCAATTATGGGTTTTCTATTACATGCTGGGACTGGCTTTGTGGTACCTATAAGGCACATCCGAAATACTCACAAGAGCAAATGCCCATCGGACTCGATTGTTATAGAGACAAAAAGACATTGGGTTTTTTAAGCCTCTGCTTGATGCCTTTTCGCGCACCATTAAAATAATTTAGCCATCAGTCAATTGGCAAAGCCAAGTCTTGCTGTACCGGTAATTTTTGGATATTGACGTTAAATCTTATAGGTCATAATCCAGTATGGCTAGTTTTTTATTAAGTAATTTAAGCAGTTCTTTTCCTGACTTTACATTTTCAAGATTGATGTCCAATGTTTGATTCGAATTAATGACATGCCAGCGTTGAAGCAGGTTTTTAAGATATGCTTTTTCGGTTACGGAAAATCGAAATATACCGGTCAATTCGGATAATTTCAGATCCTGCTTGTTTGCAAGTACCCTCTGCAATAAACGTAATTCTGTTAGCAACGTTTCAAGTATCAGTAAATTTTGCTCAATCAAATGCGTGATCTTACTCGCTTCAAGTAAACCGGCTGGTTGAGATAGGTTATCTGAAACCACCTTGAAACATTGTATTAATTCACCACTCGAAAACCGTCCTGCTGATTCATAAAAAGCCGAGGCTTCCATGTCGCTCAATTGTCCATGATCGTATTTCAATTGAGGGTGAGATGTCGTCAAAATGGTTTCTGAGCCACAAGGTAATGTGTAAGTTAATGGAGGGTAAAAGCTTTTTTTGGTATCAGCATCGATAATTTTATGTCCTATAAAGGGCGTGTTCACGGAATGATCCCTGTGCCCGGCAATTCCTACATTTATTAAGGTCGGATTATGACTCCCTAATAATCCCTGAGAGAAAGCAACACCGGCAGACATGGCTATTTTTCCAACGCCAGTGACGATTAAATAAATGTCATCATGGTTGCTATACAAAGCAAATTGGCTTGTTTCAGTATGTTTTTTCAATCGAAAACGGCCAATCAAAGGCTTTGCCTCGCAGGGCAGTGCAGTAAAAAAAAATACACGATTTTCTGGATTCATACTTGAAAGAAAAGGAGGTTTTGATAAGTCGGATTCATAGCTGTTTAAAGCTGAGCGCATTCAATGTGTTAACTTAATTCAACAGTCTTCTAAAAGTTATCGTAACTACTCGCCCGCTTTGAATTATGGGCGTAGGTGTTTGATTTCAAAGGAACCGTAAACACGTCCATGTAGCTCTCTGCAACATTCCTGTTGCAGAAGCCTTTTCAATCAACCACCTACACCCACTAAAATTGGAGGGGGTGAGCAGATACGTTATCTGTTACATTTAGTCTTACTTTTCCTTTAAAATTAGATAATTGTTGCATCAAATTAAAATGTAACTTAAATTAAAAAGAAAACCTTGAGGCTTTAGAATCATGATATCGACACAACCTAATATTGACAGGCGCCAACAATCACGTCATCTTGTGGACGAATTAAAAAAAGAAAGACAACAAGTGTGGAGCATGTATTGTCACGTTGCTGAACTTAAGCCGTTTTCACCTAGGCAACAAGTCCAACTTAAACTCACCGAATTTTCTCAGTTACTGGTTGATTACATTTCATTAGGCCACTTCGGTATTTATGATCGTTTGGTAACCGGGGACGAGCGCCGTGCGGGTGTTTTAAATATGGCCGAGCAGATTTATCCGGAGCTATCCAAAACAACAGATGTGGCCATTGCATTTAATGATAAATACGAAGAAGCATTGGATGCGCTCAGTTTAGAAAGTCTGGAGCACGATTTATCTCATTTGGGCGAGAATCTGGCCATAAGGATCGATCTGGAAGACAAATTGTGCAATATGCTTTTGAATTAGGAAACCCCCGCGTCTAGATAAAAAGGGACAATGACTTAGCATTGTCCCAGATCTCAATTATTTCTTATCAGGTTCAAACGTTGTTCCTGTTCCGTTATCAACCCTGATAAACCGTTCTTTTAGTCTTTTGAATGCTCCCCATAAAGTTGTGTCCATGACGACTTCATTGCCAATCGAGACTATTACACGAGCCAATTCAGGTATCCTTGTCTTGATAGAAATTAGATATATCGGTTGAACATAAAGGATAGAGTTTTTCATAGGCAGAATAATCATCCTGCCCATTTCAACGCGTGAACCGCGCTGATCCCACAATGTTAACTGGGCAGATATTTCCGGGCTTTGCTCAATCAAAGCCTCCACCTGGGCCGGGCCGTTGACCTGAACTTCCTTGTGGAATTTATAAACAGTGATACCTTTTTTAAAGGCATCGCCGCATTTTTCTTTATCCATGACACTGGCCACACTCACCATGCTCAGGTTAGCGTTATTTACCGGCGTCATGGCATTGATCATGACAAATTCCTCCTTACCTCCGCAATGCCCAAAATCTATAGTTAAATAATAAGGCTTTACAGGCTTGTCTCTTACTTGGGCAAACTGCCACGTTTCAGCTTGCTGATAGAACAATGCGGGTTCAGTCTGATGGTATTTCGCATAGACTTTCATTTGCAGATAATATAAATCTCTTGGATAACGCAATTGCCTTTTCAGCTCTTCCGGCATTTCGTCTATATCCCGAAAAACGCCCGGATAAGCTTTATCATAAGCCTGAATGATAGGGTCGGTAGGGTCGGTATTATAGTATTTAACCGCGCCGCTGTAGGCGTCGACCGTAACTTTGATCGAATTACGAATGTAATTGAATTGTTCGGAGCCGTCCAAAAAGTCGTCATCTGCCGATTTGGAAACCGGATACCAATTAGATAAAGTATAAGCATCTTGAACCCAGAAAAAACGGTCCTTTGTGATCACTAAATAGGGGTCTTTATCCAGATGCAGAAAAGGGGTTAGTAAATTGATCCGTTCAATAATGTTTCTTCGTATCAGTAACTTGCTTTTAGACGTAATATTGGTAGAAAAAAATATCTTTTCGTCTTTAAAATAAAACGCAAACAAAAGTTTTCTGAAATAAGAGGGGATAGGAATTCCGCCGCTTCCTCTGTACGCTTTATCAAGCGCATTATCTGGAGGAGTGGTCGTTGTTCCGGATAGCCCCACTACATTCAGGTTATTGGGGGTAATCGCATATTTGTATTGTTCTTGACCATAATATATATCCGGTTTATTTACTTCCAGACCCACATCAGAGTGCAAATTGAGGTCACGCATGAACCAGATAATCGGGTTGGCAGCGTCTTGTGCCGCTGGGGTGGCTACAGCACCGTAACCATGAGTAAAACGCAAATGCGTATTTTCCCAGTTTTGAGCTTCCTTAGGTAGTTTCGAGATGTTCATTTCTCTTGCTGCGAGGTTAACCTGACGCTTAAAGCCATTTATAAAATAACGTCCTTCATCCACTTCAAGAAAATGGTAATAAGGGCGGATACTCTGCATCTGGTTATACACGTCATCCAGGAATTCGCGGTCCCAGACCGGAATGTTCTCGAATCTTTGCTGTGTACTCCATTCTTCAATGTCCTTGGTAGGATCCAGATTCACGGTAAAGTCTACCGTTTCGATGTTCTTAAGATCATAGGCATCCAGCGTAGCGTCAATATTGTTCTGAATGAATGGACGTTGAGTCTTGACGGGATTGGGTTTGACAATAAATTTGTCGATCAATGCGGGTATGAAATCTATTTTTTGAATACCGAAAACGCCTAAAAATAAGCTGAAGGTAACGATAAACGGCATTTTGATGCGAGGCTTCTCCGAAAAAAAGTAAAAAAGCAAAGCAATTGCAGAAGCCAAAAAAGTAAATATAGACAGCCAAATAAGGGGCAATTTGTATCTCAATTCAACAAAGCCCGGTCCTGAGAAGACCGGTTCATGTACATTGACATATAAAAGTGAAAATCTATGCAGAGCAAATCCCCACAGCACGAACAACACGACAAACCCAAACAACACGGCCAAATGAATCTTGGCCGCCATCGGAAAGTTTTTGACTTGATTGGGTACAAAAATACTCTGCATCCAATATTGAAACGCCACCATGATAAAGATGATGCAGGCCGTAGCAAGCAATTCCGATTGGATAAGCTGATAAATAGGATAGGAAAGCAGATAAAAACCAACATCTCTGCCGTAAACAGGTTCAGTAACGCCGGCAGATCCACCAAAGAAGAAAAGTAATGATGCTTCCCATTGTTCATAAAAAGGAATGGCGATCATCACCGCCAAGACTAAAGCTACGGGTGTCGACAACCGGATTGAATAGCTGATAAATAAATCAGCAAAACGGTCAAACGCCCGTCTTTTCAGTGGATCTGAAAAAACAGCCTCATTCGGATTGAAGCCGAAATATCGTGAAGACAGCCAGAAATGTAAAAAGAAAATCGAAAAGAAAAAGAGCGTGACAATACCCGAAAGGAAAAAACGATAGAGCAAGCGCAGCCAAAAGTATCCTTCAAACTTTAAGGCCTGAAACCACCAATAATCAACAATTAGATCGAGAAAAACGAAATAAAATGCTACATAGACAGTAACCAGGATACCAACTGTTGTCATTACAACAGCGGGTAAATATTTCCAAATCCGCATAATTTCCTCTTTGTATGAGTGATCAGCTTTTACTTTTACGAGATAAGCCTTGGCAATCATTAATCATGCAGCGATTGCTACACTTTGTTGGCGTTATTCTAACATCCACCAGACTATTCGGAGCATATAGAATGCAGTATCGAATCCATGAGGTTGAAAAAATTAAGAATCAAGATCGATTTAGCACGTCAGATAATAGATTTTCCCCATTTAAAATTACGAGATTATTATCTCTTCTCGCTCTGGAATGTGTTTTGAAAAAAGAAATAGAGACCGAACTTTGTAGTGCGGAATTGTTAACTATTTGGAGTTTTAATCGTAAAAAACCTGAGTTTCCTAACGAAAAGCAAGAAAGATAGTAAAAGATAGATATCTTGCTCATTCCAGCCTTAACCTAGGTAAATTACGCTGATAAAACTTCTTTAGTCGCAAGACAGCCCCTCTAAACCTTAAGCCAAACTCTTACTTGCCACCTCATAAACATCAGGTGAAATCGCGTCGGTTGTCATTATGCGTTCCAGCTGATCTTTCATTAGTTGTTGCCTAGTTTCATCAAAACGACGCCATTGTGTCAGTGCGCTTAACATTCGGGATGCCACTTGAGGGTTCAATGTATTCAATTCAATAATCCTGTCGCCCAGAAAACGGTAACCCTGGCCGTTGCTGGCATGAAAATGCAATGGATTGGCTTGGCTGAACGCCCCAACCAGAGAACGGACCCGGTTCGGGTTTTTCATGTCAAATGCGGGATGATCCAGTAAACCTGTAACAGTATCGAAAGTTTCAGGCATTGGGCTGGATGCTTGTAAGGCAAACCATTTGTCAATTACCAACGCTTCATTTTGCCATTGCTGATAAAAATCGGTCAGACATTGCAATTTTCCAGGGTGCTCGTTATTAACAATCACACTGAGCGCCGCCATCTGATCGGTCATGTTTTTGGCAGATTTAAATTGCGCCAGCGACAAGCTTTGAATCTCAGGGGTATTCAGTACACTTAAATAGGCAAGGCAGGCATTTTTAATCCGTCTGCGGCCAATAGCTCCCGAATCGAATTGTCCTGATTCATCTTTATGGTAGAGCTGATAAAGTTCTAAAAACCGTTTTTGCAACTGCTCAGCCAAAGTCAGGATGACTTTTTCCCTGGCATAATGAATGCCCTCGGGGTCAATTACCTGCATTTGCTCAGCCAAATAAATTTCGGAGGGTAAATTTAACAGCAAGGAAAAATAGGATAAATCCTCCCAGGATTGTTCCAATACCTGTTGAAAAGCATCGACAATAACAGGTTCAATTTTTAACTCGCGGCCGTCACGCCAATCCTCAATCAAATTCAAAATAATTCGGCTGGATAATTGCTGTCCGGCCTCCCAACGATTGAACGTATCGCAGTCATGTCTCAGTAAAAAAGCAAGCTCATCCTGACTGCGCTCCATGGTCAGTTTTACCGGCGAAGAAAAACCGCGCAAAATCGAAATTACCGGTTTTTCTTTTAAACCGGTAAAAATAAACTGCTGTTCTTTTTCAGTCAGCTGTAAAACCGTTTCATTTTTGCTTGCGGATTGCTCTTTAAGCTGACAGGGTGCTATGGAGCCATCGCTATACAGCAAGCCCAGCCGCAGAGGAATCGGCAGCGGTTCTTTCACTGGCTGGCCGGGTGTTGGTGGGCTTGTTTGACTGATGGTTAAATGCAGCGTTTGGGATGCCTCATCATACTGCGGGCTCACGTTGACCAGAGGTGTTCCGGCCTGTGCATACCAGCGTCGAAATTCCGTCAGATCAACACCATTGGCATCCTGCATCGCATTGACAAAATCGTCGCAGGTAACCGCTTGGCCGTCATGCCTCTGAAAATAGAGATCGCTGCCTTTACGAAATCCCTCCGCACCTAACAAGGTATGCAGCATTCTGACGACTTCTGCGCCTTTTTCGTAGACTGTCAGCGTGTAAAAATTATTGATCTCAATGTAGGCATCCGGACGAATGGGATGTGCCATAGGTCCTGCATCTTCTGCAAACTGGCGAGTCCGCAGCATATTGACGTCTTCTATGCGTTTAACTGCTTTGGATGTTCTGTCGCCGGTAAATTCCTGGTCACGGAAAACGGTAAAGCCTTCTTTCAAACTGAGCTGAAACCAGTCTCTACAGGTAATCCGGTTGCCGGTCCAGTTATGAAAGTATTCATGACCGATCACCCCTTCAATGTGTTCATAATCACTGTCGGTGGCGGTATCAGGCCGCGCCAGTACGAATTTGGTATTAAAGACATTGAGGCCTTTATTTTCCATGGCGCCCATGTTGAAGTGCCCGACCGCGACGATCATATACAAATCCAGATCGTATTCGCGGCCGTAAACCTGTTCGTCCCAAAGCATCGCGTTTTTGAGCGCTTGCATGGCATGTGCGCATTTGTCCAGATCATGGTTTTCTACAAAGATCTGTAAATCGATATTACGGCCCGACATAGTTGTAAATCGATCGGCTACGCAATCTAATTGCCCCGCTACCAGCGCAAACAAATAGCAAGGTTTAGCGAAAGGATCTTCCCAGGTGACCCAGTGATCATTTTCGAGTAACTCACCTTGTGCGATCTTGTTGCCATTTGAAAGCAGCACCGGATATCGCGATTTATCGCCGATCAAGGTGGTTGTAAACCGGCTCATCACATCGGGACGATCCAGAAAATAGGTGATTTTCCTGAAGCCTTCCGCTTCGCACTGGGTGCATAACATAGACTTAGAAAGATATAGACCTTCCAGAGCCGTGTTGGCTTTAGGGTTAATGTGATTTTCAATGATCACTTCAAAGGCTTGTTTCTGCGGTACTTGATGAATGATGAGTGCGGTTGGCGTTTGCTGGTAATCATCTTTACTTAACGCCTCCCCATTCAGCAAGACGCTGATAAGTTCCAGCTTTTCGCCATGAAGGGTTAAGGCTTCGCTCTGATGTGAACTCTCCGGATTACGGCTGATTTTCAGCTTGGCGGTGACTTGGGTGCATTCATCATCCAGGTTGAATTTCAGATCCACTTCGTGAATCAGGTATTCCGGTACCGTATAATCTTTTAGATAAACTGTTTGTGGGTTAGCATCACGCATCGTTTGACTCGACAAGTTGAATATTAAGAGGATTTTTGAGCTGCAAATAGCATGATAAGGACCCAGGCAGCTAAAAAGGCCAAGCCACCGAAGGGGGTAATCATACCCAGCCATTTGGCATTGAGTATTGTCAACAGATAGAGACTGCCTGAGAATAAGATTATTCCGGCAAACATCAGCCAGCCTGCCCAGTGAATCAAGCGCGACAAAGGTGCCTGCTGCTGCAGGAAGGCGAGACCGAAAAGCCCCAGTGCATGCCACATCTGATAATTAACCCCGGTTTTATAAATATCCAGCATCTCCGGGCTAAAATTGTTTTTAAGAGCATGCGCACCGAATGCACCGAAGGCAACACCGGTAAAGGCACTTAATGAGCCTAAAAATAAGAAGACTGAACGCATCATTTTTCCATGAGTCTGGGCATTAGCTGAACAAGATTACAGGGCCTGGTTCGAAAATCCAACTGATCTTTAATCAAATCATCCCAGGCGGTTTTACAAGCCCCTGACGACCCGGGCAAGCAAAATATGTAAGTGGCATTGGCGACTCCGGCAATGGCTCTGGATTGAATCGTCGATGTTTTGATGGATTGATACGAGATCATTCTGAATATTTCGCCAAAGCCGTCAAGTTTCTTATCCAGCAACGGTTCAATCGCCTCAGGGGTTCCATCTCTCCCTGTTACGCCGGTGCCGCCGGTGCTGATGATAACCTGAACCGCCTCATCGGCTATCCATCGCGAAACGACGGACCGGATTGCATAGATGGAGTCGGGTACGATCAATTTCTCAACGGGAATATGACCTGTTTCCCTGATGCGTTCAATCAAGGCCGTTCCGGATATATCGTCGGCATCGGTTCGCGTATCGGATACCACCAGAACGGCTATGTTAAGAGGGATAAAGTTTCTTTCGGTCATTCGGTTGGGTCTCTCGGATTAATGTTCAAATTACTTTAATACCAGAAAAAAGGCTTCTTCACCGCGCTGTATATTGATTAACAGCTGGCTTTGGGGATTTACCACCTGGGCTAATTCATCCAGGTTTCTAACCCGATAGCGGTTGGCGGAAACAATGATATCGCCGGGTCTCAATCCTGCCCGCCAGACTTCTGAAGCCGTATTTATCTTTTCTAAAAGAATGCCTTCAATTTGATTTTTCTGACTGCTGCTCAGGATGGTTCCAATCAATCGTGGGTGGATTTTCTCTCCTGCGACTTGCGGTCGTTGAGGCTGACCAATGGCTGCTTGAACAGTCATCTTTTCATTATTGCGCAATAACTCTATATCAACCTTATCACCAATTTGCATCAAACCAATCATATTACGAATGTCATGACTGCCTTTTATCTTCTGGCCGTTCACCTCTGTAATGATATCACCCGGCTCCAAACCCGCTCTTGCGGCAGGTGAGTTACCCTCAACCTTGCTGACTACAGCGCCTTTATTGGTTTCCAATCCAAACGCTTTCACAAGTTCTGGACTCAAGTCTTGTGTCGTGACGCCCAATAATCCCCTCCTAACCTCACCATGCTTTACTAAGGACTCTTTAATAGTCAAGGCCATGTTAGCCGGTATCGCAAAGCCTATGCCGACATTGCCACCGTTGGGCGCCAAAATAGCCGTATTCATCCCGACAAATTCGCCATTCAAGTTAACCAAAGCACCTCCCGAGTTGCCTGGGTTAATGGAGGCATCGGTCTGGATGAAATTCTCATACCCTTCAATGCCCAAGCCGGAACGTCCCAATGCACTTACGATTCCGGACGTTACTGTTTGTCCCAAGCCGAACGGGTTGCCTATCGCAATGACAAAGTCGCCAACTCGCAATTCATCTGAGTCGGCAATCGGCAAAGCGGTCAAGTTGTCGGCAGGGATTTGAATCACGGCAACATCGGCATCAGGATCGGTTCCAATCAGCTTGGCATTCAGTTGCCGGCCATCCTGTAAGGTCACCATGATTTTGTCGGCTTTATCGATGACGTGATTATTGGTTAATACATAGCCATTACGGCTATCTACAATAACACCTGATCCCAGGCTGTTTTTTTGACGCTGACTGGGTTGGTTGGGCATTTGAAAAAAATGCCGGAAAAAAGGATCTCGCATTAAGGGATGCTCAAGAACCTGGACATTCGTTGAGGTGGAAATGTTAACAACAGCCGGCAAGCTGGTTTCAAGCATGGGTGCAAGAGAAGGCAGTTTCTGGCCATTCACCGCAACTGGGAGTCCGCTCTGAGCCGGTGATGCGGCAAGAAAAGCCAAGGGGACGACTAAACAACCCGCTATCGTTCTAAAAATTTTACTGTTCATAGTGATCTCGCAAGAATTAACAACCTAATTAATAGTTTTGGTTTTTCAAAATAAACAAACAAATCAACTGTCCGCCTCTAAAAGATACAACGTACAGCGTGAAAACGCTTGAAAATTGAGGAAGAGCGAATTAAATCAGAGTATTTATACCTTTCGCACTTTAAATTTCGGCAGTGCCTAAGGAGGCAACGGGGTATTCGGTAAAGGCTATGCCAGCATGGATGCTGGCATAGAGCCTACAAGGATGTATTTACGGCGTCCTTTGACGGGCCCCGGGTGCCGAATTTCGATCTACGATGGCTTTTTGGGATATAGTTGGCATTGATCGATGTTTATTCTCTGGACAGTCAATTGAACATGCGATGAACAGTCGCAAGACGGTTTTTGTTGGATATAAAACATGACCTAATCCCAATTCCGCAATAACCTTGAATATGGGCATTAAAAAATTGAAAACAATAGTCACTTTTGTGATTACCGTTATTTTTTGGCGATCAATTGCCATTATTAAGCTATATTACAAGCGTCAATACCCACTTTATCCAAATTGAATGGCTGTAGATACAAGCTCCGACGACGGTCAAGCAATTCGCAAACTGGTTCCCATTGCAAATCTCGCAACTCCTCATTTTGAGTCGCTGTGTGCTCAAATTACTATTCAAGACGCTGCCCGAAACGATATTCTATTCAAGCGGGGCGATGTTGATCCTCATTTATACTATTTGTTACAAGGGGAAGTGTCTTTTCAGGCCGCAGGATTATCATTTGAGGTCGTTAAATCTGAAACTGAATCTGCAAAGTTTGCGTTAGCCCATCAAGTTCCCAGAAAGATTGATGCAGTTGCGCGAAGCTCAATTCGTTATATTAAGCTGCCGGCTAATCTATTAGACTACCCTTTGACACAAACTTATGAGGAGGAAATCAGTTCAATGGTCATTATTGAGCCCGAGGAAAATTCTGACGATTGGATGACTACGTTATTAAGGTCGCCCATTTTTCAGAAACTTCCCCCTGCTAATTTACAAAAAATTCTAATGAGCCTTGAAGAAGTTATTTTTGAGAAAGGGGAAACGATTCTGCGCCAAGGAGATCCGGGGGATTATTATTACCTGATAAAAAGTGGGCAATGCCTATTGACCCGCAAGCCTTCTGAACATGCCAAAGAAATCAAGCTGGCCCTGCTTAGAGACAGTGACACTTTTGGTGAGGATTCCATCCTCTCGGAAAAGCCACGTAATGTGACCGTAACCGCGCTCACTAAATTATCGCTGTTGAGGCTCAGCAAAGATAATTTTATCAATCTGATCAAAAAACCATCACTAAGATATGTTGATTATGATCAAATGTGTCTTGAAGTTAACCAAGGGGCGTTATTGCTGGACGTACGCTCAACTGAAGCGTTTAACTCGCATCATCTTGAAGATAGTTTAAGCGCTCCTTTTTTTACCCTGCGTATGCAGGTTAAAACATTAAACAGGAATCGGCCTGTAATCGTGGTTTGTAATAATGGGAAGACCAGTGAAGCCGCTGCTTTTCTGCTGCTGAAGAACAAAATAAAGGCTTCGATTCTTGATGGCGGCATAGAGAATGTTGCCCCAACCCTGGTAAAAAGTGCGGCTTCATTTGCTATTGATGATGGAGTGGAAACGACTTTTGTCGTACCTCAAAAATTAGTTGAAGCTGCCGGACCTGAAAAAGACAGCATTTCTGAAAACGATAAAGACTCAATGCTGGAAAAACTGCAAATGGAAAACTCAGCATTATTGGATGCTAATGATCGTTTAAAAGCGATGTATGAGCAGCTGAAGCAAGAGAAGGAAGAGGCGGACAGGGAATTTAGAATGCTTTACAGGCAAACAGAAAAGCTTAAAAGTATTTTGAATGCAATGAAAAAAAATCCGGAGTAAGGTTCTGTGTGTTTTTTCAGTTCGTTGTAACTAAATAGCCAACGGGCATTACTGCTACCCCAGCCACACAACCACAGCCTGAATAGCTGTGGTCATCAAGGCGTGAGATAAATTACTTTATCTTGGCTTCTTTGTACATAACATGTTTGCGCACTACCGGGTCGTATTTTTTGATTTCCATTTTTTCCGGCATAGTCCTTTTGTTTTTGGTGGTCGTGTAAAAGTGACCTGTTCCTTCTGTAGAAACCAATTTGATTTTGTCGCGCATTTAGCCCCCTTAAGCTTTTATGCCATTTTTCCGCATATCTGCCAGTACAGCATCAATGCCATTTTTGTCTATTATTCGCATCGCTTTGGCTGAGATACGCAGACGAATCCAACGATTTTCGCTTTCTACCCAAAATCTGTGATGTTGCAGATTAGGGCAAAAACGCCTTCTAGTTCTATTGTTGGCATGTGATACATTATTACCGGTAACTGGACGTTTTCCCGTTACCTGACAGACTCTGGACATGATTAACCTCTAAAAAATATGCAGTGGCTCAAAAGTTAGCTGATCTTTATACCAAAAATTTCTTTTCAGGTAAATAACTAACTCTTGACACGGTACATCCGAACCTGTCATTCAAAACCTGCTGACGGCAAATTAATCATTCAATCGCGCTATTTTTAAGCTTAAAATTACATTTCAAGAAAAATGGGTAACAAGATTAGCGGCTGTTTTTTCTGCTGATTAAAGGCATTAGAGGCGGCAAAAGGGTATGTTTAAACGCCTTACCTATAACCCAATTGTCTGTCAACTCTCTACGGCATTACTTTGAATAACAATTAACTGCTTTTTAGCCAGATCCCATATCATTGGAGAAAAATAATCTTTCAATGGCATACTATTGCAGTCAGAGAAACCTATTTAACCCATTCGTAAAAAAGAGAACTTATTATGCCCATAAAACTTGGCATGGTTATGGACCCCATCGCAAGCATCAATATAAAAAAGGACACCAGCTTTGCCATGTTGCTGGAAGCGCAGCACAGAGGGTGGGAACTGCATTATATGGAACTTAATGACCTGTATTTACGCAATGGCAGGGCTTTCTCCAGAACCCGGATACTGTCGGTTGAGCGAAACGAATTGCAGTGGTTTCGCTTTGAAGGCGAGCAAGATCTGGCTTTAGATGAGCTGGATGTCATCATCATGCGCAAAGATCCTCCGTTCGATCAGGAGTATATTTATGCCACCTATTTGCTCGAAAGAGCGGAGGCAAACGGCACTTATGTCGTCAATAAGCCCCAATCTCTCAGAGATGCCAATGAAAAATTATTTACCGCCTGGTTTCCTGAATGCTGCCCGGATACCCTGGTGGCCAGGGACAGCAATAAAATACGTGAATTTCTCAATGAACATGGAGAAATAATTTTAAAGCCACTGGATGGAATGGGCGGTACATCGATCTTTTATGTGCATCAAAATGATCCGAATTTGAGTGTGATTCTGGAAACTATGACCCATTACAATGGTCGTTATGTGATGGCACAAAAATACCTTCCTGAAATTAAAAATGGCGACAAACGCATACTGATTGTCAATGGAGAAGTTGTACCTTACGCGCTTGCCCGCATTCCCGCACAAGGCGAATCGAGGGGCAATCTTGCGGCAGGAGGCTCATCTGAAGGGCGCATCATTACGGAACGCGATATGTGGATAGCCAATCAGATTGGTCCCACGTTAAAAGAGAAAGGGCTGGTCTTTGTGGGTATTGATGTCATCGGTGATTACCTGACCGAAATCAATGTCACCAGCCCCACTTGTGTACAGGAGCTGGATAAGGCATTTGGCCTTAATATAGCGGGCCAACTGATGGATCACATTGAAGAGAAGCTGCAATCGCTATGAGCTCTCAAATGACTTTGGGCAGATTTTCCGCCACATCGGAAAATGATTCTTTGTTGGTTGCCTTGTTTATTGCCGCGGTTTTCCACACGCTGGTTATCTTCGGAACGAATTTTATGTCGCCCAAGCCGGAGAAAGTCAGTCGTACGATTGAAGTGACATTGGCAAATACACCGGCGCCCAAGACACCGAAAAAAGCCAGTTTTCTGGCGCAGGATAATCAAATTGGCGCAGGCGAGAAAATAACCAAACCGGTGCCGCCCAAGCAAAAACTGGCTAGCAGTCCGGCCGTCAAGCCATCGCCTGTGCCGGTCAAAACCAAGCCGCCCAAATCACAACCCAAAGAAGCGGCAACGGTCAAAAAAATCATAGCAACGACAAAACCGGCTGAAGTTAAAATCACGCAAAAAGAAGCGCCAGTAGAAGAGGAAGCCACGCCCGCGCCTACGCCGCACATTTCAGCAGCGGAGCTTCAGCAACAGATTACCCAGCTGGGCACTGAAATTCGGCAGAAACAACAAAGCACGGATCTCAGCAAAATAAAGCACGTAAACTCCGTGAGTACGCACAAATATGTGGCGGCTCAATACATGAAAGATTGGGAAAACAAGGTGGAAAGAACCGGAAACCTTAACTATCCTGAAGAAGCCAGCAAAAAAAACTTTTACGGCAAACTGACTATGGAAGTGGGTATAAAACCTGACGGTACCATTTACAATATCCGTATCAAGCAATCTTCCGGCAACGTTGCCCTTGATGAAGCGGCTAAGAGAATCGTCCGGATTAGCGAGCCTTTTCCGCCTTTGCCCAAAGATCTACTTCAGGAATTAGATGTGCTTGTGATTACACGTGTCTGGCAATTTTCAGACAAATCCGGCATGACCAGTCAATAACCGATTTAATAGCAGATTCCGATGCCAAATATCAAAAACGGCGCGACATACTTAAACAACCAGTTTCTGATAGCGATGCCCAACCTGACGGATCCTGGTTTTTCCCATACGGTCACCTATCTGTGTCAGCATAATGACGAGGGTGCTCTCGGTATTGTAATTAATCGATTAATCGACATGAAGCTGGGGGAAATTTTCACTCAAATGGATATCAAAGCCTCATCTCAAAGCGCCATTGACGCGCCGGTATTTTCGGGCGGGCCCGTTCAACAGGAAAGAGGCTTTGTCATCCACGAAGCAACAGGCGAATGGGATTCCTCGCTACTGATTTCAGATATTATCGCGTTGACAACCTCACGGGATATTCTGGAAGCCATCGCAGCAGGTGAGGGGCCTCAAAATTATCTGGTCGCACTTGGTTATGCAGGATGGGGGGAAGGACAGCTGGAACGTGAGATTATCAGCAATGCCTGGCTCAATACGCCTAGCGGGAATGACATTTTATTCAGTACGCCCGTCAGTCAACGCTGGTATGCGGCCGCAAATCAAATCGGGATCGATATCAACAAACTGACCGCACCGGCAGGACATGGCTGATCGAAGCGCGCTTTCAAACCCCATCAATCGGGATACCTTTCTGGGTTTCGACTTCGGTAATAAAAAAATCGGTGTAGCCGTGGGTCAAACCGTTACCGGAACAGCCAACGCGCTGGAAACCATCAAATCGATTAATCAGGCTCCCGATTGGCTTGCAATCAGCCGGTTGATCAAGGAATGGCAGCCCGCCGGTTTTGTCGTGGGTATATCCCGTCAACTCGACGGCAGTGACAATCTGATTACGCCGCGTATGCTGAAATTCTGCCGGCAACTTGAAGGCCGCTATAATCTGCCGGTTTACCAGCAGGACGAAACCCTGACTACTTTTGAAGCCAAACAGTTGCTATTCGATGATCATCGTCTCAAGGCAAAGAAACTATGGGCAATTCAAGACCAGCTGGCGGCTCAACTTATTCTGCAAACCTGGCTCAATAACTCAAAATAATAAAAAATGATTAACACACCTCTGCAAATTCCCGCTTTGTTATCAACCCTCGAAAACTCGTTGATAGAAACGATAAACGAAAGAAAATTAAGCAATCCGCTGATGATTGGTATTCGCACCGGCGGAGTCTGGATTGCCGAACGTTTACATCAACGTTTAAATTTTGAAGAGCCGTTGGGTTTGCTCGATATTTCGTTTTACCGTGATGATTTTTCACAGATAGGCGTACACCCAAATGTCAAACCCAGTCAATTGCCTACCACGATAGAGGGTCGCGATATCATCCTGATCGATGATGTGTTTTATACCGGCCGCACCATTCGCGCCGCGTTGAATGAAATTTTTGATTACGGCCGTCCTAATCAAGTGGTGCTTGCCGTACTGATAGAACGGGATGGGCGGCAGATTCCGCTAAAACCGGATTGTTACGGTGCCCGCATTTCATTACAGGACAACCAACGTATCAAGCTTACCGGCCCTGAGCCACTGAGCATTTATATTCAATCTATGAACGAGGCAGCCTAAGTTCTATGACGGAAAACCTGCAATTAAATTCTGACGGTAAATTAAAACACTTTCTGACGATTGAGGGCCTCGATAAAGCTTTATTGACCGAAATTCTTGATACAGCAGAGTCGTTTGCAGGGATGTCGGAGCAACAGGTAAAAAAAGTGCCTTTGTTACGCGGTAAAACCATTGTAAATCTGTTTTTTGAAAACAGTACCCGCACCCGTACGACATTTGAACTGGCAGCCATCCGCTTGTCTGCCGATGTCATCAACATGAATATTGCCACCTCGGCTACCTCCAAAGGTGAAAGCCTGCTGGATACCATCCGCAATCTGGAGGCCATGTTCGTGGATATGTTTGTCGTCAGACACGCCACCAGCGGCGCCGCTCATTTTATTGCCCAACATACCGCCCCTCATGTCAGCGTCATTAATGCCGGTGACGGTCAGCATAGTCATCCTACTCAAGCGATGCTGGATATGTTTACCATCCGGCAAATAAAAAAAGAATTTGCACCGTTAAGAGTAGCCATCATCGGCGATATATTGCATTCTCGAGTCGCCCGCTCCCAGATACTTGCTCTAAATACACTGGGAGCAGCAGAGATACGCGTAATCGCTCCCAAAACATTATTGCCGGCCCATGTCGAGACCTTGGGCGTTAATGTCTTCCATAACTTGACGGAAGGTTTAAAAGATATTGATGTGGTTATCATGCTGCGATTACAAAAAGAGCGCATGACCTCTGCTTTGTTGCCCAGCGAAAGTGAATACTTTAAATGTTTCGGTCTGACCCCGGCCAAATTAAAAATCGCCAAGCCCGATGCGATTGTAATGCATCCAGGTCCTATTAACCGCGGTGTTGAAATAGATACACGGGTTGCCGACGGCGCTCAATCCGTAATTTTGCAACAAGTGAGTAATGGTATCGCCGTGCGTATGGCGGTTATGTCAATGGCCATGCAGGCAAGAGGGAACGGATAATGCAAAAAATAGCCATAGAAAACGGCAGGATTATCGACCCGGCCAATCAAACCGATAGTATTGGCTCGTTGTATATAGCGGAAGGCCATGTTATCGCGGTAAACGAAACGCCTGGGGACTTTACTCCGGATATTGTCATTGATGCGCAAAATCAGATTGTTTGCCCGGGCTTTATCGATATTAGCACACGGCTACGCCAGCCCGGTCAAAGTCATAAAGCCACCATAAAAAGTGAAACACGCGCTGCAGCCAGCGCCGGCGTCACGACGCTGGTGTTGCAGGCGGATACCAAGCCCGCCGCGGATACCCCGGCCATTTTGGAATTGATCAAAGATTTGGCGGACAAAGCGGACTATCCGAATATTGTAACCATAGGCGCCCTGACCCAAAAACTGGAAGGACAAGAACTCAGTCCAATGCTGGCGCTCAAGCAGGCGGGATGCATTGCCGTCGGCAATGCCGGTAAACCCGTGTCCAACCTCTTGATACTCAGACGTGCAATGGAATATGCCGCCAGCCATGATTTATTGCTGATTTATCGTCCTCATGAACATAGCCTGGGTAATAAAGGCTGTGCACATGAGGGAGCGGTCGCTACCCGCTATGGCCTACCCGGTATTCCCTATACGGCTGAAACCATTGCGCTGGCTCAATGCCTGGAACTCGCCGAACAAACGGGTTGCCGGGTCCATTTTGGACAAATCAGCTGCAAACGGTCGTTGATAAAAATTCAACAAGCGAAAAAATACGGCCTTGATGTGAGTGCCGATATCGCCATTCATCAGTTGCATCTGACCGAAAATGACATGGAGCCGTTTGATAGCGCTTATCATGTTTTGCCTCCGCTACGCAGTGATCAGGATAAGCAGGCGCTGCGAGATGCCTTGTCACAAGGCGTGATTACAGTGCTGTGTTCAGATCATCAGCCGCATGATCTGGATGCAAAGCTGGGTGCCTTTCCCGAAACCGAACCCGGCATGGCATCCATTGAAACTCTGCTATCTTTAATGCTTAAACTGGTCAATGATAAAACCATATCGTTATCGCAAGGAATCGCTGCATTAACCTGCAATCCCGCCTCAATACTACGCTTACCCAGCGGATCTCTGAGCGTCGGCATGATCGCCGATATTTGCGTATTTGATGCCCACATGAACTGGACGATCGACTCTACGACGTGGAAAAGTAAAGGTTTAAACACGCCGTTTTGGGGGAGCACTTTGTCAGGTCGCGTTACTCACACTCTTCAATCCGGCAAAATTATTTATTCTCTGAATTAAGGAGTTTGCCATGAAGAAGTCTTATCGCTTTTCCACGCTGTGCATCACATTGGCCATCAATGGCTGTACCAGTGATTTCAAACCCGACTCCTCCGCTTCGGGAGAGCAAATATTTCAGGCAGCCTGCGCGGAGTGTCATCAACCTCTGGATGAAAATGTTCCTGATGTCCTGTTTGAACTGCACCCAAAAAATATGAACGCAGGATTCGTTAAACATAAAATTTACACAGGTTCAATCCGAATGCCAAAATTTCCCAACATCAAAGGAAGCAAAATGCATTCGTTAAGCACGTATGTACTTGCTCACAGCATCAGCAAATAAAATATATGGAATGTAATCACAGACAAAATAACTCATTCAACACCATTGATGACGTCAAAGGTGACCAGTCCTGGCGGATTTTTCGAATTATCAGTGAATTTACCGAGGGGTTTGACCGACTATCCCATTTATGTGACGCCATTTCCATTTTCGGTTCCGCCCGCTTGGCGCCCAATCATCCTTATTATCAAAAAACGGTAGAAATAGCCGGGTTGTTAGCCCAGCATGATTTTGCGATTATAAGCGGTGGTGGTCCCGGCATTATGGAAGCCGCCAACAAGGGGGCTCATTCCCATAGACAGCCTTCAATCGGCCTCAACATAGAGTTGCCGATGGAGCAAAGGCCTAATCCCTACCAGGATATATCCCTGGGTTTCCGTTATTTTTTTGTACGTAAAGTCATGTTTGTCAGGCATTCGATGGGATATGTCTGCATGCCGGGCGGTTTTGGAACGCTGGACGAATTATTTGAATCGCTAACCCTGATGCAAACCAAAAAGATTTATCCATTACCCCTGGTTTTATTCGGTACCGATTTTTGGCAAGGGCTAATGGAATGGATAAAGACAACACTGATCGAATACCAAACCGTATCAGAAGAGGACCTGAATTTTATCACGCTGACTGACGATCCTCAGGAAGTGCTGGATATTATGATTAGACATAGAGATTGGAAAAACCAGCAGCGCATGGAAAGTCGCTCAGGAAGTTCAATTGATTACAGTCATAATTCGGCAGGTTAGATGAATAGACCTCAGGGCTGGCGCTTAAAAATACTCAAGCCAAAGCTTACCTAACGAGCCACTTTCCTTATATCACCCATCTGCACAAAAAAATGAATATACCCTACAAAGCGCATCCTTGGCATGGCATCCATCCTGGTGAACAAGCCCCTACCGTCGTGACGGCTTTTATAGAGATGGTCCCTTCCGACACCGTGAAATACGAAATCGACAAAACAACAGGGTATCTTAAGATAGACCGGCCCCAGAAGTTTTCAAATACTGTGCCGACGCTCTATGGCTTTATTCCGCAGACCTATTGCGCGGAAAAAGTGGCCAAATTTGCCGAAAAGATGTCGGGAAAAACGGTTGCCAAAGGGGATGGCGATCCTTTGGATATCTGTGTTCTGAGTGAGCGGGCAGTTACCCATGGCAATATCATTTTGCCAGCCATTCCGATCGGCGGCTTTCGTCTGCTAGATAGAGGGGAAGCGGATGACAAAATTATTGCGGTTATGAAAGGTGATGAGTTTTATCGTCAGTGGAATGATGTATCAGATTGCCCGTCATCTTATATCAACCGGCTGAAACATTATTTTCTGACGTACAAAAATTTGCCGGGTGAAACGAGTCATTGCGAGATAACCAACGTCTACGGGCGTGACGAAGCTCATGAAGTGATCCGTCTGGCCATGGCCGACTACCAGGCGCATTACGACAATACGGAAGAGGAAAAGCCTGTTTAAAGTTAATAACCCGAAATAACAATCTCGCTGACTCGGCGGGTAGAACAAAATAGTAAAATTGAAGATTCAAATTGGTGGGTGCTGAGGGGTTCGAACCCCCGACCCTCGCCTTGTAAGGGCGATGCTCTCCCAGCTGAGCTAAGCACCCACTCGTTTTGAAGACGCGCATTTTACACGAAAATTCATTTTATGAAAGACCGGATTTAACGGAATCGATTTAATCGAAAATAGCCGTATCCCGGCCTTTGACTTTTTCAAGCCGCAGTAAAACAGCCTCCTCTTTAATACCTTTAAACTTGGCCCCCGAGATTAAAGAACCCGTGAAATTGGCATCCAACAGTTTGGCGCTGGACAAGTCGGCATCCGACAAATCCGTGTTGCTTAGATTGGCTCCCGCCATATCGGCTGCAAAAAATGTGGCTTTGCTCAGATTGGCTTTTGTCAGATTTGCCAATCGCAGCATGGCTCTATCGAAATTACCGCCTGACAAATTGGCACCGGTCAAATTGGCGCCTTTCAAGCTCGCGCGCATTAAACCCATAGGCTGATTTTTCATATCGGCGCCCCAATTGGCGTTGGAGATGTCCGCGTAGCTGAGGTTGGCGCCATCCATGATGGCAATGACACGGCTGCCGGTAAGATTGGCCTTGCTCATGTCTGCTTTAACCAGGCTCACTCCGAAAATGCTCACATTGGATAAATCGGCATGGGTCAGCTTTATCCCGGTCATCACCGTTAAATCCAGAACCAGTCCTGATAAATTGGCATGACTCAGATCCGCTTGCCTAAGATCTGCTCCCCATAAGTCTGCATGGCGCAAATCCAGTCGTGACAAATCGAGTCCGCGTAAATCCTTTCTCCGCAGATCAGCCGGTTTGGACTGCGTCGCTGATGCTAAAAGCCCTTCAATTTCTGATCGGGTCAAATCCGCTGCCCATCCTTCTTCATTGACGAAAAACAGGCATAACGCTGAACAAATCAAACGGGTCACAAAAAATGGTTTCATAAGCCTCACTCTCGTTAAAGTTATTACAGAATGTGATTGAGAATAATCGGTAAACTGTATTAACCGCAAATTTTTAATAACTGACCGGTCTGCCCATGATCGGCATGCTTAAAGTGATGCAAATAAAAATCGTCGTGTCAGACGGGGCCGGACCTTGTAAAATACTCCGTATCTGCTCACTCCCTCCAATTTTAGTGGGTGTAGGTGGTTGATTGAAAAGGCTTCTGCAACAAGGACGAATTTACGCGTCGTTTGAGATCAAGCACCTACAGCCTTAATTCAAAGCGGGCGAGTAGTTACAAATGCTCACCCTATTCATCGTTCATTAAAACAGCTTAGTGGACGTCTTCGTTTTTTTCAGGGTTCACCCGTTATTATCTGAATGCAATCAAAATCGATGGAAGACTTGCACGATCAACAAGACGCCGGCAATCCGGAGCGTCTGAACAAAGAATGTTATTGTGTATCACTTGATAGGTCGGCTATGCAGGCTCAATTATCAGAACAAGCCAGGGAACTGGATCTTTATAAAATGATTACCGAAGAAAGGCCGCACCTTTTTGCCGAATCGGCTGTTTTTGTCACCGAATCCTGCCTTTCCAAACAGCAGCAAATCATTGTCGCGATTGAAAACGTGATTGCTTTACCCGCGTTCCAGGCGCTGGTGCTAAGTTTTGCGCCTTCGGCTGCACATTTTATCCCTAAAGCCAGCGGTGTTTTTTTGGGTTTTGATTTTCATTTAAGTCCGGAAGGACCCCAGCTGATTGAAATCAACACCAACGCCGGTGGGGCAATGCTCAATGTCATGCTGGCTAAAGCCCAATTATCCTGTTGCGAGCTTGCCGCGGGCAAGCAACCCGGCATCACTTCTTCATGCAAGGCCGAGCAGGCATTTATGGCCATGTTTCTTCAGGAATGGCAGGCAGAAAATACACAAAGATCATTGAAATCCATCGCGATTGTTGATACGCAGCCGCAAACCCAATTCATGCTGCCTGAATTCATTCTTTTTCAAAAATTATTCGAGCGAAACGGCATCACTGCCGTTATTGCCGATCCCTCAGAACTTGATTATAAGGAGGGCCATGTCTGGTATGGTCACTTGCAGATCGACCTTATTTACAATCGGCTCACTGACTTTGGCTTGATGCAGCCCGAGCATCATCAGCTTAGGGACGCTTATCTTGATTCGGCCGTTGTCTTGACGCCCCATCCCCGAAATCATGCGCTTTATGCCGATAAAAGAAATCTGGCGTTGCTGACGGATGAAACAACACTGCTGGAATTAGACATTGATGAGCCAACCCGTACCTTGTTGCTTCAAGGCATCGCACAAACGCGCCTGGTGAAGGCCGATGATGCCGACTGGCTTTGGAAAAACCGTAAACAGTTGTTCTTCAAGCCCGCCAGAGGTTACGGCAGCAAAGCCGCTTATCGCGGCGACAAAATGACTCATCGCGTTTTTGATGAAATTCTGCAGCACGATTATGTCGCTCAAAAGCTGGTTCAGCCAAGCGAGCGGCAACTTGAAATAGGCAACGAAAAGCTGGATTTTAAGGTAGATCTGCGTAATTACGTTTATCAGCGTCAGGTGCAATGGGTCTGCGCCCGCTTATATCAAGGCCAAACAACCAACTTTAGAACGCCGGGAGGAGGCTTTGCCCAGGTCGTTGCGATTCCGGATGTCTAAGCGAAAATCAGTGTCCTGTGTCGGGATGTGTTCAAAAAACACCCTTCTGAAAGGTGATGGGACTGTCCGTAGGCCTTTTTAAGATGTCACGAATCTGTCATATCAAACGGCGATAATTCAGTTTTATTTTTCCGGAATTATTTATGAATGATGGATGCAACGCACTAACGGCTCAATACACTTTTCCGCTGGATATGGACGAAGTCTGTGTCAGCTTCTTGCCGGCTATCGACCAAGCCTTATTGCATTTGCTGGTCGATAACAAAAGAATGGCCCCTTCAGCGGGTTCAGAGCCATCGCGGTTTTTTAGTCTTGACGAACATGAACTCGCTTTAGGGCGATAAGGCCATCATTTGAGTGCGGGATAATCGGTGTAACCTTTTTCCCCGCCGCCATAGAACGTATCAAAGTCCGGCTCATTCAAGGGCGCATTGATTTTGAATCGCGCCACCAAATCAGGATTGGCGATAAAAGGCTTGCCGAACGCCACCAGATCGCAGCGCTTCGCGGCAATGCTCTCGTTTGCGCTGGCCAAAGTGTAGCCGCCGTTGGCAATATAAACGCCTTTGAAATGCTGTCTTAACACATCAAAATCAAAGGTGGAATGATCCTCTTCAACCGGAATCATACGTTCGACGATGTGAAGATAAGCTAAGTTGAATCGGTTTAACTGCTCAATGACATAAGCAAAATGGGTTTGGGGATCACTGTCCGTCATGTCGTTAAAGGGATTGGTCGGAGATAATCGCAAACCTACTTTATCCGGTCCTATTGCCTCAGATACTGCCGCTAATACCTCAAACAAAAAGCGAGCACGATTTTCGATAGATCCGCCATAGGCATCGGCTCTGAGGTTGGAACCATCGCGCAGGAACTGATCCAGTAAATAACCATTGGCGGCATGCACTTCAATACCGTCAAATCCCGCTTTAAGTGCATTAATGGCTGCTGATCGATAGTGGTCAATGATTATGGGTATTTCGGATAGTTCCAGTGCTCTTGGTGTCTCGTAGGGCTTAAAGCCATCCTCGGTAAATGCGTTGCCTTCAATTTTAATGGCCGATGGCGCAACGGGCAGTTGATGACCCGGTTGCAAGTCGCGGTGTGAAACGCGGCCAACATGCCAAAGCTGCAACACAATCAGGCCGCCTTCTTCATGAACGGCCGAGGTTACTTTCCGCCAGCCCTCGATCTGTTCATCACTGTAAATGCCCGGCGTATAGGCATAGCCTTTACCTTGCGGTGAGATTTGAGTTGCTTCGGCAATGATTAATCCAGCGGTAGCTCGCTGGCGGTAATACGTGGCATTCAATTCCCAGGGAATATCGCCAGGTTGTTTTGACCGGCTGCGGGTCAAAGGCGCCATGACGATTCGATTTTTTAATGAGAGACTTCCGGCAATAACCGGCGTGAATAAACTAGTTGGCATGGTACTTCCCGGGTTGAATTAAACAAAAAGTGCAATCGGCTATAAAGATTAATCAGGTAATTTTTCAATCAATCACCTGCATCCTCAAATCTAAGTGGGCGAGTAGTTACCATTAACGCAGGTAATGGCGGTGTTCTGACGCGGCAATTTGCGCACGCAGCATCTCCCGTTCTTCCATTAAATCCAGAACCAGGGCAATTCCTGCCAGATTGATGCCCAAATCCCGTTGCAGCCTCAGAGCAAAACGTGCGCGAACCAGATTGGCACCTGAAAAAAGCCATTCATGAATGTTTTCGCCGCTGGGTTCAATGATACTCTCTTCGACGAGACTGATGATCATATCGGCATTGGTGCCGCAGGCTTTGCAGAGCTGGCCCAATGTCAGGCTGTCTTCTTCAATCACGGTGCCGGTATACACTAATAACAAATCAGATGATTTCATAAGCTGAGTCCTAGCGATTGACGCGGATTAAAATCCAGTTGTACTTGCATTTGCCGGTAAACCGAGCGAGCCGCTTCAGAATCGGCCGGTGGCAGTGTAATTTGCAGCACAACATAAAAATCGCCCGGATTTTTCGAGGGTAAGCCTCGACCTTTTATTCGCAGTTTGCTGCCTTGTCTGGAATTGGCAGGGATGCTCAGGTCGACAGGGCCTTCTGGCGTGGGTACCTTGATTTTGGCGCCCAATGCAGCCTCCCAGGGCGTCACCGGTAAATCCAGGTAAATATCGGTATCGATGACATGATAGAGCCGATGTGGATTAAATGCGACCTCGAGTAATAAATCACCGGCTTGCGCGCCGCCCAGTCCAGGGCTACCCTGGCCTGAAAGTCTGATATGCTGGCCCGGTTTGATGCCTTTGGGTATTTTGATATTCAGGGATCTTTGTTTTAGTTGCAAATACCCTTTCGCATCGGTCTCGGGGATGTTGAAAATAATCGTCTTTGTTGCGCCGGTGATGCTCTCTTCCAGGTCAATTGTGATTTTGGCATGCGTATCCTGGCCTCGGTTATGAACGTTGAAATGTTCGCGGCCTGCACTTCTGAAACCCGTATGGCCGAATAATTGCTCAAAGAAATCACTGTAGACACCGGCTTCGTCACTGGTAAATCCTCCGCCCTTGAATTCAAATGCTTGTTCCCAATCGGGCGGAGGATTGAAATCCTGTCCGGCTTTCCAGTTAGCGCCCAATTTATCGTAGGCCGTTCTTTTTTCCGGGTCTTTTAATACCTCATAGGCTTCGCCTAACTCTTTAAATTTAGCTTCGGCATTTTTTTCCTTGCTGACATCGGGATGATATTTTCGCGCTAATTTACGATAAGCCCGCTTGATCTCTTCCTGAGTCGCAGAGCGAGAAACGCCCATAATTTGATAGTAATCTTTAAATTTCATAGCGTGCGGTTAACCAATGGATAGTGTTAAACAGTGATCCTTTGACAGCAATTCCCAGTTTGGTGATAAAAAAGGGGCGTCGTAAGCTTTGCGCGGATGTCGGCAGCAGGGATACTGCCGTCAAGTCGCCATGGATGGGTTTACGGCGTTCCTGGCAAGGCTTACGACAACCCTCAAAACGACATTAAAAGTTCAAACCGGGAAGTGCAGGATTTTACCCATAGGATTAACCCTGTGCTGCAAAGTTTAGCCACTTCGGGTAGGCCCTGAAGGTTTCTTGCTACATTGGCAAACCTTATTTCTTAAGTCAACACAATTGAGACAGACAGCGGCAGCACTCAACACGTTGAAACTTAAATGGATGTACAGCAAATTTTTGATTGAAGCGGGAAGTGTTGAATTATCGACGTTAAAGCGGAGGCAAGCCTGTTCTTGCGGAAATCTTTTAGTTACGGATAAAAATCAAATCCCATACGCCATGACCTAAACGCAGTCCACGGTTTTCAAACTTGGTTACCGGTCTGTATTCGGGGCGTTCGCAGTAATCACCGGTCAAACCGCTGTTGCTGAGCTCAGGCTCGGCGTTTAATACTTCCAGCATATGCTGGGCATAATTTTCCCAATCGGTTGCCGCATGAAAATAGCCGCCGGGTTTCAATTTTTTGACGACCGTGCTGATAAATTCGGGCCTGACGATTCTTCTTTTGTGGTGTTTTTTCTTAGGCCAGGGGTCTGCAAAAAAAAGATGAATTCCGTCCAGACTGTGGTCTTTGATCCGGCGTTCCAGTATCTCAACCGCATCATGGCAATAAATTCTGAGGTTGGTTAAGCCGAGTTGTTCCGTGAGCATCAATAAATGCCCAACTCCGGGTTTATGTACTTCAATACCTACAAAATTGGTATCCGGTGAATCCGCCGCCATTTGTGCCAGACTTTCGCCATTGCCGAAGCCGATTTCAAGAACGGTCGGCGCTTCTCGTCCGAACGCTTCAGCAAAACAGCATTCTGCGTCAGGATCCAGGCAAAAAGTATCCCAATGGTTTGCCAAAGCGAGTTCCTGGCCGGGAGTAATACGCCCTTGTCTGCGAATAAAACTGCGAATTCTTCGGGGGGCCGTTGGCTCAGATAACATGATGCGTGTAAAAGTAAAAATAGGTTAATGCTAAAGGCGTCATGACAGTGTCTTAAGCAAAAAGAAATGCTGTTGATATGGCGGTGTCTTGTAACCGCAGGCCGGGTAAGTGGTCGCTTAATCCGGCACAGCGTAAAAGTTTACAAAAACAAACCGTCTATGGGCGATGATGCTGACGCAAACCGCTTTCTGGGCATTCTGCCAGCCAAAAATGCAAGCCTACCTGCTTCAATACCTTTTTTCATCGCTTCGGCCATTAACACTGGATTTTGCGCGGCTGCAATCGCGGTGTTCATCAGTACGCCGGCGCAACCTAACTCCATGGCAATAGCGGCATCAGATGCAGTGCCGACGCCGGCATCTACCAGAATCGGCACTGAGGCGTTTTCAACGATAGTCAATATGTTATACGGGTTGCGAATGCCAAGGCCTGAGCCTATGGGTGCTGCCAGCGGCATTACGGCGACACAGCCGATTTCTTCCAGTCGCTTTGCGGCAATGGGATCGTCATTGGTATACACCATGACGTCAAAGCCATCTTTAACCAATAATTCAGCTGCTTTGTAGGTTTCAGCGACATCGGGAAACAGGGTTTTTTGATCCGCCAACACTTCCAGTTTGACCAGATTATGGCCGCCCAGCAATTCCCGGCCCAAACGGCAGGTGCGCACGGCATCATCTGCGGTATAACAACCGGCCGTGTTAGGTAAAATCGTATATTTATCGGGCGAAATGATATCCAGCAGATTGGGTTCGCCGGGGTTTTGGCCGATATTGGTTCGGCGTATCGCAACCGTTACAATTTCTGCGCCGCTGGCCTCGATGGCCAGTCGGGTTTCTTCCATGTCTTTATATTTTCCGGTGCCCACCAATAAACGGGAGCGAAAGCTGCGGCCCGCGACGGTAAAAGAATCGTCCTGCCCGCCGCCTATGGCATGAACTATTTCCAGACGGTCCCCTTCTTTTAAATGTTGCTTGGCGTAACTGTCAAACGGCAGGATTTCTTTGTTAAATTCAACAGCAATGCGTTTTCCGGTTAAGCCCATCGCCGCAACTACCTGATCAACCGTCGTTCCATCAGGGTATGTCAGGGTTTCGCCATTTACAAATACATTCACACTCTTTCTCCTCAGTTTTCGATCATTCTGCGTTGCTGAACGGCTTTGGCCAAATTGTTTAATAGCTGTACCGAGTCGTTCCATCCCAGACAGGCATCGGTAATACTTTGTCCATAGTTCAACGGTTTGCCCGGGACGACATTCTGGCTGCCCGGTTTAAGGTGGCTTTCTATCATCACGCCGATAATGCGTTTGTCGCCCCCGCTAATCTGCTCGGCGACATCCTCGCCGACCACCATCTGCCGTTGGTACTGCTTCAGGCTGTTGGCATGGCTGAAATCAATCATGATATTGGGTGTTAATTTTGCATTCTCAAGACCCTCGGCAACTTTGGCAACATTAAAGGCATCATAATTCGGGCCCCCATTGCCGCCGCGCAAGATGATATGCGCATCCTCATTGCCGCGCGTTGAAAAAATAGCCGAACGGCCTTCCTTGGTTAACGATAGAAAATGGTGCGGACTCATCGCAGCACCGATGGCATCGATGGCAATTTTAATGGACCCATCCGTGGCATTTTTAAAGCCGACTGCACACGACAAGCCGGATGATAGTTCGCGGTGAACCTGGCTTTCTGTCGTGCGCGCGCCGATTGCGCCCCATGAAATCAAATCGGAAACGTATTGTGGCGTAATCAAGTCAAGGTATTCAGTCGCTGCCGGCATGCCCAGATTATTCAAATCCAGCAACAAACGCCGGGCGATGCGTAACCCCTTGTTAATATCAAAACTGGAATCCAGATCCGGATCGTTGATCAAGCCTTTCCAGCCTACAGTTGTTCTGGGTTTTTCAAAATAAACCCGCATGATAATCAGCAAATCCTTGCTTAGGTCGTCCTTAACCGCTTTCAGACGGTTTCCATATTCAATCGCGGCTTTAGGGTCGTGAATTGAGCAGGGTCCGATCACCACCATGAGCCGATCATCATCCCCGGTTAAAATATCGTGAATCTCCGCCCGGGTTTTTACAACGGTTTCTGCTGCAAACTCGGTAATGGGGTATTCATCATGAACCGTAACAGGCGCAATGACTTCTTTGATTTCACTGATTCTCAAGTCATCGGTGTTATTTTTAATATGCATGGTCAAATATCGATCTATTGGATTGGGCGGATGGTTAGCAGGCTATTTTAACCGTTTTTACCTGCATTTTGTTAGTTTTACTGCTAGGGCGTCTTTCTTATGAGTAAAAGCCAAGCAAAGAATTCTTGTCTATCATGCGCTCCCGGAAGTAAGCTTGTTACGCAAATAACACAGGGAATCTTATGTGCGGAAGATTTTCATTGACGGCAACGCCGGAACTAATCACTGAAGCGTTTCAACTGGAACGTTTGCCAAATTACGAAACCAGTTACAACATCCCGCCCGGTCAGAAAATTCTGGCGGTCGTCCGGCTGGATGATGGCCGCCATAAAGCCGTCAATCTTTTCTGGGGGCTCATTCCGCCCTGGGCGAAAGACCCAATCATTGGTCATCGTCTGATTAACGCAAGAGCGGAAACTGTGGCCGAAAAGCCCTCATTCAGAACGGCCTTTCAGCGCAAGCGCTGTCTGATTCCTGCTGACGGATTTTATGAATGGGCCAAAACGGATCAGGGTAAACAGGCTCATCATATTCATCGGATTGATGACGGCTTATTCGCGTTAGCAGGTCTTTGGGAGCATTGGGAAAAGGATGCGGAAATCCTCTATTCCTGCACCATTATCACGACGGCAGCCAATGCGTTGATTCAACCCATTCACGAGCGTATGCCCGTCATTATTGGCCGGCAGCACTATGATGACTGGCTGGACAAGCAGCAACCGCCGGACCTGCTTCAGGCCTTATTGGCACACGATGCTTATCAGAAGATGGCGGTTACTCCGGTCAGTGATTGGGTCAATAATCCGGTCCATGACGATAAACGCTGTATTGCTGTAGTATCCTGATAAGACTGTTTTAAGCCTGCATTTTCCCCTTTTGAACTTTTATCTGGCATTGAGGGTTGTCGTAAGCCTTGCGAGGAACACCGTAGACCCATCCATGGGGGCTTGACGGCAGCATCCCTGCTACCGACATCTTCGCAAAGCTTACGCCCCCCTTTTTTTTATCATCAAATTGGGAATTGCTGGTGTTAAGCACTAGCCGGGGGCGGTCGAAAAAATGATAGAATTTCACTTCGAATCATTTTAAGTTTTAGGAATCATATGCCGCAAATTACGATTGAACATAAACCCAGTGAAGAACGCTTGGAAGAATTAGGCGTTGCCGGTTGGGCCATTTGGGAAAAAGAAGTGTCTACATTTACGATCGATTTCGACGAAACAGAAACGGCTTATATTCTTGAAGGCGAAATTCTGGTGACTCCCGAGGGCGGTGAGCCGGTTCGTATTTTGCCGGGTGATTTGGTTGTTTTCCCTGAAGGACTCAACAGCAATTGGGAAGTGGTTAAGCCATTGCGTAAGCATTACAGTTACGATTAAATCAAGATAAGGCGTCAGGCCAGGGACCTAGCGACCGCTTTTTTCCAGGATCTGGCGCCTGCTTTTTCCAGGTAGCCATACAATGCTTAAAACAATTGATAGCCAGCCAGTCCAACGATTTTCCCTGTTCTAAGAGGCCAATGCAGGGCTGCTTATTTTCTTTGGGTATTCGGAATTGGATGTTGAAAAGTTAAAGTTTGACAGAATAAAAAAATCCATCCCTTGTTGAAACCAATGAAAAGCCAACTTTAATCTGGGCCTTATCGAATTTTGAAACACTGTATACCTGACATTCGAACCGACAATTGTTTGAGAAGATCGCAGGTAACAATCGACCCAATCCAGTCCTAGATGTTCGTGAATAGTGTGACATGAATTGTTTGGAATGCGGTCTTTCAAACTATTTTTTAAATGCATGATTGCAAGACCTGACCCGTTTATGTGCATCCAATCATAAAAAATCCTTTCAAGTAAAAGTTCAGTTGCGGGGCTAATTTTCCTGTTTTCCAACTAACGCTTATTCCGAATTTTGTCTATGGCGTTTATTTTTCTATCAGATTTATCTTTGTCCAAAAAACAAATCTCTGTGTTTTTGGATGTTCTAATGATCTCGTCAATAACTGGCTTATCATTAGTCAAAAAATCCTCTAGGCATTTCAGATAATCGGCACTGTTGTAGTTTCGGTGTTCATAATAACGGTTCCAACGCCCTTCTACGCCGTCATCAACCCGATTGCATTCAAAACCGCTTAACTCCTCTATGATTTTAGTAATCACAGGCTCTTTCGTTTCCCATTTATCCGATCCCGAGATATTCGATAACTGGATGCAACACAAAGGTATTGATGAATTCGATTTGCCCAAAGAGTTCGGGTAATGGTCGCTTAGATAGACATGAAAACAAATGTTGGGCGTCTTGCCGTAAGTATCACCTCCAGTGTAAAAGCTAATCGATAGGTAGTTGTCATTTCCGGTAAACCAATAGCCTTGGCTTAATCGTTCGTGCGCTTTTTGACGAGGCATAAAAATAACACCGCGTTCCTTCAAAAATTGAAATAGCTCATCGTGTATTTTCAATATTCGTCGATTGCCCAAATTATTTTCAGCATCAGGAACTGATGTTTTTCTTGCATCAACTCCTTCATATTCATTGAGTAACATTTCAATCACCGATTCAGGCGTTGCGAAGCCGACGGCGTGTTTTTCTAGTCTTGCAAATAATGAATCCGAGACATTAATAGTTGGCATGGCACACCTTTTTCTAAGAAATTCAGAATTATTCTAAAGCATAAAATTCTAATACGCAAAGGAATTTATAGAGATAATTAGAATAACAAGATCTTTTTAAGAATTCCTTAGTAACTAAGGATTACAAACGACTATAGAGCAGTTTTTACGTAAGATCACTCTACCCGGCAAAATCTGAGTCAGCGGACCTCCCCAAAATCGTCTCCACTATAGAACACACACTGATAACTGATTGATTTTATGAGAAGTTAGCACTTGTACGAATTCTTTATTAGGATCATTACTAGAAAATCTAAGGCAGGTTTGATGCGGATAACAGTCATTCAACTTTCATAAAATTTGTACTACTGACCGGCTGAAGTTGGCCGTTACCGGCTCCACAAACATTCCGAACAAAAAAATGCGACCAACGAGTCGCTATCTAAACTGATGGACTATTTCTAAATAGTATCAACCAAAATCATTTAATCACAAAGTGAGGATAGTTACATAAGCAATTGCTAATTCTATAATTGGCATTATTAGATAATCAGTAACGAATTCGCATTCTCAGGCTTAACAATCCGATTAACCCCGATCCCATCAGCCATAGCGCTCCGGGTATTGGTATGGCCGGCACTTGTCCGGGGCTGACCGCCCATGCGTAGTTCTTACTGCTCTTATTGAAGTCGTCCTGGCCACCATTGTAGGTAAGGAAGAGCCACGCGTTATAAGGATCAGGCGGATACTCCGTAGCCAACCAGTACGCATAGGACTGCTCGTTGTTGAAAGTGGGGGTATTAGGAATACTGTTGAATGCCGTTCCGCCCAGTTCGCTGTAGAACAATTGGCCTAGTTCACTTCCGGTTTGGTTGAAGCCAAGTTGCGGATTAGCGCCGGCACTCGGCAAGCGCCATTGACTGCTGCCGCCGTAGTTGATGCTGTTCAGGTAGTCGGTGAAAGCAAGACCGCCCCACCAGGTCATGCGACCACTTGAAATGCTGAAATGACCGGCTTCGATGGTTTGTGAACCATCGGCTGGGTCGTTATAGCTGGGTGTAACACTGGCAATCTGGCTGATAAGACTATTGTCGGCATCGTACATCGTTTTGAACAGGTTGGCGTCTTGCGTCCAGGTGACATTGCTTACGCTGCTGTAGACCACAGGTATATTGCCGACGGCATAGTAAGAAGTTAAAGCGGCCTGCGCGTTGAGGGCAGTCAAGCTGAACAGAAGGCCCAGGGCCAGTTTGGTGGTTGTTAAACTCATTTTCATTTCTCCGTGTTTCATTCTAAAGATAAAATGCGTGCACAGCAATGCAGCCTTGAAGCTGGTAGGTCAGGTTGCGTCAGCTACCTGACTTTTACTCAGGCACGATATTACCCCAATCGCTTGAGGGCTTGAGGGCTTGAGGGCTTGAGGGCTTGAGGGCTAATGAGCCTTCCATGCCGCTTTGTTAGTGCAAGCGAATTTAGAAAAAATTGTGAAATGACTCTAACTTTATTTTGTGAAGTTTTAATGACAATTATCGGTTAGCTTTATCCGAAAATTGATCAAACGGCGTGACTACAGTGCTTACGATGATTGCATCCAAACTATCAGGCCACTTTGAGCCGGTTTTTTGTCGCTGGCATAGAGGCCGTGGGTGTCTCAAAGTGGCCGGGACGAGCATTGATAAAACAAACATAACGTCACGACTTATCAGCCAATTCCACAACCACATGACCTTCATCCAATAATTGCAGGGCTTGTGGAAAAACTTCGGTGAACAATGCTTGTAACCGCTGGTTAGTAGTATTACCGCAGGTGACCCAAAGTAATTGTGGTGGTGGTTGCTGACGTAGAAGTAGTTCGACAAAATCACTGTCCTTACTGATTAAAACGACACCCTCTTGTTGAGCGCGCTCGAAAATCTCTAGATCGTTGGCATCACGCAAACCCAGTTCCCGTAGGGCATACGCTTCAACTTTGAATGTCCAGCGCAGCCAATCGGCCAGATTGGGAGGTAGTTGGGCGTCAACCCAAAAAATCATGCGACCAGTCGTTCAAGGTTGGCTCGTCGGGCTGCGTAAAGAAGGCAGGCCTGGATGTCAGCGAGTTCTAGGTCCGGGTAGTCGAGCAGAATTCTCTCACTACTGACGCCCTCTGCCAGCATGTGCAAGATATCACTGACCCGTATTCTCATGCCGCGAATGCAAGGCTTGCCGCCGCATTGTAACGGGTTATGGGTGATTCGGCTCTCGACTTGCTCGTTCATAATGTGACTTTTTCCGTGCTAAATTGACTTTATTTTAACTTCATCAGGCCAGAAAGTACTAACCGCGTACCCTGTATCTGGATTACAAGTCAAACCAAAATGTTGACAGCATATAGCTAGTAGTGACTCATCAATATCATTTTGCTCGCCAAATACCGGACAGTCAACTGGGTGACAGGATGCCTTAACTATCGAAATTGGACAGCGACCCCCCGAGGGTCCGGTTATGGTCGGGAATGTTAATTCGCCATTGAAGCAAACCTATCTTGATAGCTGTGCTTCATATTTTTACTGCTTCTATGGCTTCACACTTAAGGCTGGACAGTTGTGGGTAGGACGTTTGTGCCCGCGTCATTCTGACCATCATAAATGAGGCAGTCCAACCCCCCTCAGTCCCCATCTCGGAAGAAGCAGTTAGAAGCCGCTTCGATAAAGGAATTCTTGATTATAAAGATGCTTCAGCAACAACGTCTTTCCGGCAGAGCCTGCCCCGGACAGGGAATGCCGGGGGATTGCCGGAATCCAGGCCACAAGGATGTGTTCGGCGCTCGCCATCCATGGCGTCTGGATCTCGGCAATCCGTGCCGAGATGACGGTTTTTGACTGAGCTGATTGATCTTTATAATCAGGAAGGAATTTGGCAGTTTCGAATGGTATATGCATACAAAATAATATCTTAATGAATATTTCGTTAGGAGTGGTTTCGGTTTCCCACCCAGGAAAGTGGGGCTTTATTCTGTAAAAGTGGGGTTAAACAGTTTTTTTAGCGCAGAGCTGTTTTTAACGCCCGGAAGACTTGGGCCGGTGTGATGAATGTGTTACAACAGGCTCATTATTTTCAATAAACAGCAAATCACCATGTTTCAGCCGTTTAAAAGCCTTTTTCCAACCCATTTTTCTTATCGTATCCTGAATCGGAAAAGTATCAGCGTTGTATTTTTAGCACTGCTTTTGTCTTCAGGTTGTGCGAAAACCGATAGTGAGCCTTTGCGCGCTGCTCTTGCCTCCACTCGATTTGTTGCCTATACACCTACGGATCTGAAAATTATTTATGGTCAGGTCAAGCCGGCCTCCAAAGATCAGATTACCCGTGATTTAACCGTGTTGCGTAATGATTTTCGGGGCTTGATTACCTATTCCTGCGCAGATGGTCTGGAACACTTGCCGGCTATTGCGAAATCGCAGGGCTTTACCGCGATTATCCTGGGCATTTGGGATCCGATGTCCGAGGTGGAACTAACGAATGCCAAAAAACTGGTCAATCAATTTCCTGATCTGATTGTCGGTATCTCGGTAGGCAATGAAAACTTGCTGGCCAAACGTTATGACTGGGATCAATTGAAACAGGCCATGCGCAAATTACGCAGCGAGTTGCCCGGTACGCCGGTTGCGACTTCGGAGCCGTTCTATTATTACTTGAATGATGAACCGGCTGATTTTATTGCCGAGCAGGACTTTCTGTTGCCCAGCATTCACCCGCTTTTTCAGCCCTGGTTTGAACAAGGTAATACGGCATCCTGGGTGAATTTTGTCGTCGAGGTTATGAATTTACTGATCAAAAAATCCGATAAGCTTATTTTGATCAAAGAAAGTGGTTTACCCAGCGGTCCTAAAGGCAGCCGCTTCAGTCCTGAGCAACAAGCCGGTTTTTGGGTGGAACTCTATCAAAAAATGCCCCGTACGCCGGGTTTGAATTTGGCGTATTTCGAAGGCTTTGATCATGCCTGGAAAGAGGAAAACGCCAAGGTCGATTTTAAAGGTGCACATCCTGAAGAAGGGTATTGGGGCTTTTATACTGAGGCCGGTCAGCCCAAGCCGGTGCTCAAAGCGCTCAGAAAGCTTTGGCAGAGCACCGCACAAAGTCAGGAGGTGCCGCGTTAGTCCCTGTTTGTTTCGCTACAGTTTTTGAAAAGCTGTTTGGTGATTGTTGTTTCATAAGCGTGATCAATCATGGGCTTGGGATAAGTGCCGGACAGGTATTTTTTATCCCAGGCATGGATGATTTTGGCGGGTACGGATTTCAATTCAGGAATCCAGCGGTAGATATAGCGGCAATCCGGATCGAATTTTTGTTGTTGCAGCCAGGGATTGAAAATTCTGAAATAAGGCTGGGCGTCACAGCCGGTGGAGGCGGCCCACTGCCAATTGCCGTTATTGACACACGGGTCATAATCAACCAGATGCTGGGCGAAATAGCGTTCACCCCACCGCCAGCTGATACGTAAGTCTTTGACCAGAAAGGACGCCGTAATCATCCTGACGCGGTTGTGCATGAATCCGGTGTTGTTGAGTTCCCGCATGCCGGCATCGACAATCGGAAACCCGGTTCTGCCTTCCGCCCAAGCTTTAAACTGATCAAGAATGTTTTGCCAGGGTATGTGGTCAAATTTTGATACGAACGCATGGCCGAATACTTTCGGGTAGTGATAACCGATATGGGTAAAAAAATCTCGCCAATATAACTGCCTTATCAGCGGATGCTCTTCCCCCAATTCGCTGCTGATTGCTTGATGCGCTTCCCTGACCGAACAGGTGCCGAATTTTAAATGAGCCGAAAGCAGGCTGGTGCTCTGTAACCCCGGATAATCGCGTGTTTCCTGATAGTTTTTTTGAGATGCGAGGTGCTCCAGGATCGACAGGGCCTCTTTTCTGCCGCCCGCTTGAGATGGACTGTCCGCGCTATCCAGCAATGACTCGAATGAATAGTTCGGTGGGTTTTCAACAAACTTTGAAAAACAGCCCTGAGCTAAAGCCTTGGGCGAGGGCACCGGGAATCGCCGGACGTTATTGTAAAAAGGTGTAAATATTTTATACGCTTCCCCATTCTGTTTTACCGCTTCTTCTGGTTCTGTTAACAAGGCATCGGCCAAGACATGAAGATCAATGCCGTTGTTTTGGCAAGTGGTGTAGAGCTTTTCATCCCGTTGACGGCTGAAAGGAGAATAATCACGGTTGATAAAAACGGCATTGATGGCAGCGGTCTGAATCAGTGTTTCAACGATGCTCTGCGGCGAGCCATAAAAAAACGATAATCCGGCCTCTTTTTCACTGAATTGTGCCTGCAAGTCTTTAAGGCTTTGCAGCATAAATTGCAGGGCAGGCCGGCTTTGGTAAGGGTGAGGCTCAATTTGCGCAGGATCGAAGATAAAACAGGGCAGTACACACGCCGACTGTTGCAGTGCGGCGTTAAGAGCGGTATTGTCAACCAGTCTTAAATCGCGGCGGAATATAAAAAGCGAATGGCGGTAACGGGTTGTTGTCATAATCGAAAAGTAGAAAGAGGAGAAGGCTCAGTTTATCGCTGTTTAAAGAACATAAGAACATACTGCCGAAAATAGCGCCGTCAAGTCAGCTTTAATCCGGTGTGATTAAAAAATAAAGGTTAACGCGGAAATGACAACCTGTTTTTTCTTCCATCTCCGGCTTGTTCACAGGAAAAATAGGATGTTATTGAATTTCAATGATGCTGATGAAAAATACTTTTGGCTGACGATCAATGACAATGTCATGGGCGGTGTGTCAAAAGGGCGGATAGAGCTTTTGCAAAGCCAGATGCTTTTGTTCAGAGGTTATTTGTCTCTGGATAATAATGGCGGTTTTGTTTCGGTACGCAGGCAGTTGACCCATGCCGCTTTGGCGGGTTACAGCGGAATTATGCTGCGTGTCAAAGGCGACGGCCGGGCTTATCAATTACGCGTGAGAACGGATGATCAGTATGACGGTATCGCTTATCGTTCGGTGTTTTCAACCTATGCGAATCAATGGTTAACGCTGACTCAACCCTTCTCGCTCTTTCGAGCCAGCTTCAGGGGGCGTATTCTGCCAACTGCTCCGGTTTTGGACCCGGCGCAAATCAGACAACTGGGTTTTTTGCTGGCCGATAAAAAACAGGGTTTTTTTCATCTTGAGGTCGCCTGGATACAATCTTATTGAGGCTGAGAATTTTTTAATGAGTTGATTGCTGACGAAAGCCTGCAAAACATAAGCCTCCTCTTTTTGTATCATCAAGCTGGGAATTGCTGAATTTTACAGCCTTTATCGAATGACTCAGAATAATCGGATATACTCCCTGATGATTATGGATACGGACTGACTCTTGCTATGACAAAAAATAAGGAACACATCGTTCAACCGCTTAAAGTCGTGATTCTGGGCGGCGGTTATGCGGGTTTATCGGCATTGATCACTTTGCGTAAGCAGTCGCCGGATACCGTTATTACGCTGATTGACCCTCGTCCCCATCATCTGATCATCACGCGTTTACACGAAACGGTTCATCGTCCGCTGGATAGCATTCGCATTGCTTATTCCGAATTGGCAAAACGCTTTAATTTTGAGCATGTACAGCAATCACTGAGTATCAACGAGAGTCTGTTGCAGCATTGGCAGAATGAGCAAATCATTAAGCTGGAGTCAGGCGAGCTGCCTTTTAATTATCTGATCATTGCAGTGGGTGCGGCGAACTCCGGCACAGAAAATGATGATCCTGATATTTTTGATTTGAACAAACTGACTCGGCAGTCTGCCGCACAGCGTCTGGAACAATTTATTGCTGAACCGTCTGTTGAAAAGCCGGTTATCAACATTGTGGGGGCCGGACCAACGGGGATTCAGTTTGTATTTGAAATCGATCATATTTTGAAACAAGTGCATGCCGATTATCAGCTGAATATAATCGATGGTCATGCCCGTTTATTGAAGGCTTTTCCTCGTGCGGTAGGCGACTATGTGCAAAAACGGCTGGTTGAAAAAAATATCAAATTGTTTAGCAACGCCTTTTATTCAGGCATCCAAAGCGGTGTGCTCATACTAAAAGACCGCCAAACTGATCAGCCGACTGAATTACCCAAAGGGCTGACTTTTTTGTTTTTAGGCAAAGCCCCGGACATAATGTTGCATGCCAACAGTTCCGGACAAGTGGTATTGAACAAAGCGGTGTTGACGCGCATCTTTACGGCAGGCGATTGTTCTCATTTTGATGAGATGGGGACAAACGGAATGACCTCGCAAGCGGCACTCAGAAAAGGCCGGTCTGTTGCTAAAAACCTGTTGTTACATGCCGGACTTATCCGGTTTTGCTTGCCTTACATGCATCAGGATATCGGCTATTTGATGAGCTTGGGACCCGGCGATGCGGTCGGCTGGGTCGCGCGAAAAGCAACAATTATCAGCGGTCTTCCTGCTTATGTGGCAAAAGAAGGGATTGAATTGCAATATGACCTGTTGTTATCAGGAATTGACAGTTATCTGCCTTAACAAGAGGCCATAGAGCGGTAAACTATAAAAAGTGAATCTTGACGGCCGCAGGTTTAACGGCTGTTTTGTCAACCCATTGAAAGCGTGAAAGGGACGATGAAAGTTTCAACTTTGACAGTCAAGTGCATGGTTTTTGCGATATGCGTGTCGCCTTTCATGGTGATGCTCTGGAACGCCTACAGCAACTCGCTGGGACCAAATCCGGTCGAAACAATGACGCATTTCAGCGGTTTATGGACTCTGCGTTTTTTGCTGATAACGCTGACCTTGACCCCGATAAAAATGATCTATCCCAAGTCAGGGATTATCAAATACCGTCGGATGTTGGGTTTGTTCACTTTCTTTTATGCCACGCTCCACTTCCTGATTTTTTTAGCATTTGAACACGGCTTCAGTGTCCGTTATATCCTGGAAGATATCCTGACCAGTCCTATCGTTGATGTGGGACTGCTCGCTTACATTCTGCTGATTCCATTGGCGTTGACGTCAACCAACGAGATGATGCGCAAGTTGGGTAAGGCCTGGAAAAAAATGCATATTTCCGTCTATGTGATCGGCATGTTGAGTATTCTTCATTTTGCCTTGTCCGAAAAAGCGGATATCACTAACCCTCTTTTCTATGCCTCCATTCTTTTGATTCTATTAACCATCCGAGGCGTTGTCCGAAACCGGACGCAAAAAGGGCCTAAAAAGAACAATGACGCCTGAGTTTTTGTAAGAACTTACACGCTACGCTCTTCTGTTCGGTCGTAAACCGTCGAATTCAATTGCTTTTACCTCTGAACACTTGCGATTCCGTCAAGCCTGGGTAGAATGAAAGTTGGTATTTATGAATGATCCTTTGACTGGAATTTAGCTGTGTTTGGCGTTATTAGCCACAACGTCGGCGTCGTTCCTTTTGATGGTTTTCACCAAGGGTTACAGTAGGGGAGATGATTATGAAAGGTTTATTCCCGGTATTTCACTATCTGCCAGCGCTGTGCGGTATCTATGCCGGTCAGGTACTTGCCATTCAACCCGATGTTCACTTATCTCTTTCTGTCGTTAAGGTAATAGCCAGTACCCCTGCCGGAAAAAATCACATGGGTTCCGGGGTGATTATTGCGCCCAATAAAATCGCGACAAACTGCCATGTTACCCGGGATGCTTCACGCATTTCCGTCACTAAATCCGGAGAAAGTTATAAGGTGATCAAGCAGGCGGCATTGCCTGAGTATGATGTCTGTATTCTGGAGTCAACCGCGCTCCCTTTGCCGAATGCGTCGTTGGCTGACAAGGATTCTTTAACCATTGGTAGTGAGATTTATCTTTACGGGTTTCCTTATGCATTGGGGATGCGATCAATGACGGGTTCCGTGGTTGCCCTTCACCGGCACGGCGAAGATCCCGTTATTGAAATAGATGCCGGATTTATGCAGGGTGCCAGCGGCGGTGGCATATTTAATGGTAAAGGTGAACTCGTGGGTTTGACGACTTTTATGGGTCGGGATGGTAAACAATTTCATTTTTATGCGATTCCGGCTGAATGGTTAGCCAAAGCCCTGCATGAGCCATTTATGCCTGTTCATGCGTTTCAGCAACTCAGTTTTTGGGAGAACGGCGCCTTTGTTCGGAACCAGAGATCTGATTAGGATTAACACAGGGTAAGTGAATACTTCAGTGTTAATAAAAAAAGGCCGGTTAAACCGGCCTTTTGTATTTTTGCGGGGTTAATACAAAAAATTAGCGCATCAAATCAAATGTTTTTTCTAACGCTTTTGTCTTGGTTTTATCTTTTACGGCTTCCGTTGCCGCATCGGTTGATTTAGGCAGACTTTCAACTTGTCCCTTTAATTCTTCAGCTTTACTTGCGCCGCTTTCCAGTGATTTTAATCTTTCTTTGGCTTCTGCTGGCGCCAATTGCTCAAGTTTTTGCTGAGCAGCATCTTTGACTTGTTCTGTAGCCTGCTCTTTTAGCACTTCAGGAGTGCTGCCAATACTGTCTTGCAGTGTTTTAGCTTTATCAAGAGTCTCAGTGGCTTGGGTTGCCTTGTTGACGGCTTCCGGTGCAGCAGATTTGGCGGCATCGGTGGCCAGTTGTTTAGCCGCATTATCAAACAAGCCCGCCATTGCAGAGCTTGAAGCTAACAAAAGTGAAGTGATCATTATTGCTTTGATTTGCATGGGCATCTCCATGTGGAGTTGTAATTGGAGGCTAAAGTCTAGTCCAGCAAACCTGAATTTTATCTGAAGCGTTTAATCTTTACTGTTTTACTGCGGATATATGAATTGATTATGAATTATATGCTCATAATATGGAAACAATAAATCTATATAAAGCGTTATTGTCAATGATATGTGCCTCATATATAGTTGAGTCGTGATTTAGAGATGCCCTGATTTAAAATATCGGATGTTATGAAAGGCTAAACTTTCTATTTCACAAAAACCGAACGGCAACCTAAAAAGGTTTTAAATTTTTTCAAATAACTCAGAGGATTTACTCATGAACGACTTTTATAAAGATGTTTTAACTGGCGCGGTGTTTGTAACAGGTCTGATTGGCTTTATTTCAGGCGAGTTTATTATTTCATCGACCCTGTTTGCAGCAGCGGCTATTACCAGCAACGTTAACCTAAACCGTAAACGGGGTAATGCCGGTCACCTGTCATGCAAATAGCCTCATCAACTCAAAGGCTGATTGAAGCCATCTCTTAAGAAACGTCCAAGGGCTTAAACCTTGGGCGTTTTTTTTCGTCCTTTTCTTCCTCTCATTTTCTTATCCGCAAATTGCGGAACACTCCTTTAAGCGACACTTTAAATGGCTATGGGGGCTTTAATGGGGTCTTGTGGCGCATACCCGACGAGTTCAAAATCCTCAAACCGGTAGTTAAAAATGGATTCGGGCCTGCGATTGATTTTCAAAATCGGAAGCTGCCCCGGCGTTCGCGATAATTGCAGTTTTGCCTGTTCGGTATGGTTAAGATAAAGATGCACGTCACCACCGGTCCAGATAAACTCGCCCACTTCCAGATCGCATTGCTGAGCAACCATATGAGTCAATAAGGCATAGCTGGCAATATTGAAGGGCAAGCCCAGAAAGGTATCGCAACTGCGTTGGTAAAGCTGGCAAGAAAGCTTGCCGTCAGCAACATAAAATTGGAACAGGGCATGACAGGGGGCTAACGCCATTTTGCCGTTCGCGACGTTTTGCTGCGGACTCATTGATTCATCAGGCAAGTCAGCCACGTTCCAGGCGGAAACAATAATGCGCCGACTGTTGGGCATAGCTCGTAATTGCTCGATCACGGTTTGAATCTGATCGATTTGTCGGTCGTCCTTAGCGGGCCATGATCGCCATTGATGTCCGTAGATCGGTCCTAAATTGCCTGATGCGTCAGCCCATTCATTCCAGATTGTGACATGATGTTGATGCAGGTAATCCAATTGCGTATCGCCGTTGAGAAACCATAACAACTCGTGAACAATCGATTTGAAGTGCACTTTTTTGGTTGTTACCAGCGGAAATCCACAGGCTAAATCAAACCTTAACTGATGTCCAAAGATCGAACGCGTCCCGCTGCCGGTTCTATCGCCTTTCAGAGCGCCTTCGTTGAGAATCGTCTCCAATAATGCCAAATACTGTTTCATGCGTCTCGTTTGTAGGCAAAGTAAACCATTAAGCCGCCTATCAATATCATTGGAGTGGATAATATTTGTCCCATTGTCACCCAATCCAGAGCCAGATAGCCCAAGTGAGCGTCGGGCATACGGAAAAATTCGACAAAAAACCGGAAGCATCCGTACAGCATGACCGCGAGACCAGTAGGCGCCATGACCGGTCTGGGTTTTTGGGTAAACCACCATAAAATGATAAACAGCACGATGCCTTCCAAAAGCGCTTCGTACAGCTGCGAAGGATGACGCGGCAAAGGACCACCGCCCGGGAATATCATCGACCAGGGTACATCCGTGGTGCGGCCCCATAATTCGCCGTTGATAAAGTTGCCGAGACGGCCGGCGCCCAAGCCGATAGGCGCTAGTGGCGCAATAATATCGGTCAGTTGCAGCATTGTGCATTGTTGTTTGCGGGCAAATAACCACATGGCAATAAAAACGCCCAGCATACCGCCATGGAATGACATGCCGCCCTGCCAGATTTTATAAATTACGGAAGGATCATTGATAAATTCGTTGAAATTATAAAACAGGATATAACCCAAACGTCCACCCAAAATGACCCCAAGTGCGCCATAGGTCACCAAGTCTTCTATGGCTTCGGGCGTTACCGGTGAGCCGGGTTTTTCGGCCCTTTTTTTGCCCAAAATCCAGACTCCGGCAAAACCGATCAGGTACATCAGGCCGTACCAGTGGATATTGACTGGTCCTAAGCTGATAGCGACAGGGTCTATAGCAGGGTAATTCAGCATGTTTTTCTCTTCAAAATAAAAAATCCGGTCAAGTCGAAAGTATCAACTTTCGAAAGATAATTGATTGCCAAATGCGCAATGCCAATCAACGTCAAATTGATCGACTGCCGGTTGAACAGCAGGATGAGCAAGTAATTGCGCCGTCACATCGACAGGCAGGGTGATTGCCGCTACGCCTAATTTCAAAACCTCAACCACTTGTCCTGAGTTTTTAAAGCTGGCCGGCAGCATTTTGGTTTTCAGTCCGTATTGATTGATCAGTAATTGCAGATCAGCTACGACTTTGATGCCGTCAGCACCCATCACGTCAATGCGATTGACATAAGGAGCCAAATAATCAGCTCCGGATAAAGCGGCTAAAAAACCTTGATGGGTGGTGTAGATCGCGGTTGCCAGGACCTGAATATTTTCAGCCTTAATGAGTTTGATCGCGGCAAGGCCGGTTTCTGTAGCGGGCACCTTTACCACCAGATCATAAGGCAGGGCTGCTATGTTTCTGGCTTCTTCGACCATCCCATCAACCGTTTGACTGACTACCTGAACAAAAAAACGGGCATCACCCGCTAAAATTGAAGCAAGTTCGGGCAAAATCCGGCTGATGCCTATACCGGCTTTAGCGAGGATTGACGGATTAGTCGTTACCCCACTTACCGGCAGGCAGGTATTGAAGCGAGCAACTGCATCCACATCCGCGGTATCCAGATAAAATTCAAGCATATTTTGAACCGGTTTTTAAAATTGCAGATATTTTATCATCAGAGGCTCTTTAATAATGGAAAATTCAGCCAATAAATACTGACTGTGGTAGTATGGATTTCGTAAAGTCCCATGCAATACATTATTGATAAAGGATTTCACATTCAAATTTTCAAAGACAAGGTATCTAAATCAATGAACTTAAAAAAATTAATTATTACTGTGATCGTTATGTTCTCTATGGGGACTTTATCCACTGCATTTGCAGCAGGAAAAATTGAGAACGCTACTCCCGCTCAAGTAAAAGAATCAATTGCAAGCGCATTAAAAAACTCTGAAGATGCATTAGCCGCGTTAAAAAATGGCGACAGCAAAGAAACTATTATGGATTTGATTGGTGCTGCACGTCAGGACTCAAAAAGAATTGAAGTAGGCAGACTTGATGTTCAACGTAACAAAGCCTCAGCAAAATTAAAAAATGCGCGTATAGCGATTAACAAAGGCGACAACGCAGCAGCTGAAGCGGCTTTAGTTGACGCAATTAAAGGTTACGAAGAAATCAAAGCCGGGTTTTAATTATTGGCAAACCCAAGGGACAGCTGTTTTATAGGAAATTATCTGATTGAATGGATATAGACAAATAGTGATGACCATCAAGTCTCTGATTTGTTGAGTTAACGGTAAACCCCGTTTGCCGTTAACATCCAATCATTAGCTCAGCAATACGAACACTCCGCACGTAAGCTACCTTTTATGGAGTTATAAAATTTATTAACACACTTGACATAAGCGTTGATTTTTCGGATTTTGTATTCTCGGACAAGCCCCCTAGGAATAACTATGAAAAAGTTTGATTTGCTGTGTCAACTCAGCTGCAACCTGCTAGAACCGGCTGCTTTGGTGTTTAATATTCAGCCACTTGATAATAAAGTTCAGAGGGTGATTAATGAAAATCTTCAGATTGACCCCTATATTCGACCCGAAAAATTCATAGATCCGCTAGAAGGAAATCGCTGCTTTAGAGTCAATCCTTCTGAAGGTGAAATGCAATTTCAATACAGCGCCACAGTGGAAGTTTCCCCTGATTGGTTTGATCCGTTCGAGATACACGAAACACCCACCACAAAACTCCCTGTAGAAACGCTGCGATATCTTTATCCTAGCCGTTATTGTCAGTCGGATTTGCTGTTTGGATTGGCAATGTCCGAATTTGGCAATTTAGCATGGGACTATTCGCGGGTTACAGCCATTTGCAATTGGATCTATGACAAAGTCAGGTACATATCCGGCAGCAGTGACTCCCAAACTTCAGCCTATGATACCGCTACCCAGAGGGCTGGCGTTTGCCGTGATTTCGCTCATTTGGCCATTGCTTTCTGCCGAGCTTTAAATATTCCTGCCCGTTTTGTTTCTGCTTATGCCTATCAGTTGGATCCGCCTGATTTTCACGCTTGTTTTGAAGCGTATCTTGGCAATCGCTGGTATTTATTCGATCCCACAAGACGAGCGCCATTGGATGGCATTATCAGAATCAGTACAGGCCGAGATGCTGCCGATGTTTCCTTCGTCACTTTTTTTGGTGCGGTGCAACTTAACCGGATGAATATATCGGTGATCCTGACTGAGGAATCGGGGGACCATCCGTTGAAAGACACGGGGGCGATTGCCATTTGATCAACAAATCATTACCTCTGTTTCCGCAATCTTAAACAGACTGTTTTTTGAAGTTATTTATAAATTCTGCCAGTACTGGGTGAACTGTTTCGATTTGGTCAATACCACAACCAGGACGAGGCGGAGAATATCTTGCGTAATTGAGTAAATCGGAGCTAGAAAGATAACCTACCTGGTTCACTAATTCACCCAGCCGCAAACCTTGTTTTACCAGGTAAACAATATAAGTATGTCTTATTGATTCTGCAGAGATTTCCTCAGGATGGGTCAGACCCGCATCAGTAGCTGCCAGTGAGATTAATGCGGACAATTCATTATTGGTTAGCGATTGCTGTTCATTAAACACAGGGAATGTCACGAGTTTTTCCATCAGGTCTTTCGTTGCTGCACTGAGTTTAATGATACGCGGAATGGAGCCTCGCAGTGCCATTGAGCTTTTGCCTAAGTCAATATCATCAGGTTTAAGGTTAGCCGTCTCATCAAGCGAAAGTCCACAAAGCAACAGACAGATTAACCTTTGGGTTAGGCTGTCGGCGTTAATAAGTAAATCCTTTAAATCACTATCAGTAAGCTCTCGGTCTTGCGCCATTATCTGCGCCGGATTTTGATGTGGTTGCAGCGAAGTTAACGGTGTTTGTTGATAGTCCAGATGATTCAATCGACTATCCTGAGGAATGCCGAAGCCGGATATTATGACGCTGGGTTGATGCTGTTGCGTTCGGGTTAAATAGTCAAAAAGCCAGACACTGATCAGGCCTAACAACAGAGAGCCTGACACCGCTATCAGGGCATCGCGGTGATAATCGGGACTGATGGGTTGTAGCGGTAACCGCGCGCGTTCGACGATTTCAACTTGCGGGTATTTTTCATACTGCTGAGTCTCAATTTGTACATACCGTTCCTGAGTTTCTCGGTAAATTTTTTCCAAACCTTCCAGATCGGTTTTAAGCCTTTCGTGTTCCGTGAAGCGGTTGCTGAAATCGGCAGCTAACTTTTTATGAGTATGGAGTTGCTCCTTAATGACATTCACGGTTTGACGGGCGGCAGCATATTCCTGTTCGGCGTCTGAATGGACTATTTGTTTGCCAAAATGACTCTTACTTTCTATTTCATTTTCAAGTTTCTTGATTTCTTGGGGAAGCTGTTTGATGGCAGGCTGTAACGCCATAAATCCTGGGGTATAGCGCTGTTGGAATTCGGCCAGTTTTTCTTTTAGTTGCTGCAAGCGAAGCTCAAGCGCTGCTAGATTGGCTTGGTCCTGTTTAGGCACAACAACCTTACCTTCGGCAATCGCTTTATTAATGGCTTCAAGTTTAGCTTTGGCTTTAACTTCTTCTTCACTAGCGTTATTAAGAGATGTAGTTAATCCTTTCAGTCTGGCTAAGACATCATTTTCATCGCGCCCGGTTGAGATAATGTCATGCTGATTACTGAATTGAGTCAATGCCGAACGGGTCCCTTCGATTTTTTGTTCTAAAGCCAGCAGCTCATCCTTTAGCTTTTGCGTGGTCCCGCTTTTGTTATTTTTAATTTCCTCCGCACGCGCATCGCTATAAACATCGATCCATGTATTAATCAGTAAAGGCAGGAGTCCAGGTTCAGTGCCTTCGGCCAGCATTCGAATCAGGTTCGTTTCCCGAATGGGTTGAACCTGCAAGATTTGATGAACCTGGGTAATGTCCATCTTTATTTCGGGGTCTTTCAGTTTAAGCCGCCTGATGGTTTCAGTCAGTAATTCCTGACTTAGCAATATTTGCCGTTGAATAGCGACATGTTCTACATCAGGGGCCTTGCTGGCTTGATCGATAGCCGTCATTGCCGAGGTGAGTAAGGTCGCTGTACTCTGATAAATGGCGGGGCGACTGTAACTATAAATCAGGCTGATTGAGGCCGAGAACAAAAAGATCATCAAAAAAATAATCAACCTGGGCGAGCGGTACCAAGGTGCTTGAATTATGGTTGGAATGCCGGACGGGGCCTTTTCAAGGATCTCTATGTGCGGGGGGTAAATGTTCATCGTTGACCTCCTCCTGTCATAAATAAGTGGTTGAAAAGGCTTCTACAACAGGGATGTTGCAGGGATTTACTGGACGTATTCATTCGTCCTTTGAAATCAAGTACCTACAACCAATAAAATGGGAGGGGTGAGCAGATACTTTGATTGTTCAGCGTAGGTTGGGTTGGCTATCGCCAACCGCAACCTACACAGTGCATCAACTTTGTTTTGTGGTTCCACTGAACAGTTTCAATCAATTTATCGTAATACTTAAAAGTCTTAATCGTGAAATAACTGCCGATTTTCAAAGAGGCCATTTGAGGCTGCGCCTTTCTAAGTCTGGTAAATGTTGGAAAGATCAACCTTTAATTTGCGAACCTGGCTTAACCCATTTATCTTTTTTAAGCCGTTTGGCTTTACAGCTTAAAAAGTGTGTGTTTGATCATGCTCTTTTTTTTTGCAGCAATGCAAGTAATTTTTCCCCGGCAAATGGCTAAAGACAGCCACTGATTTTTGAAACCGGGTGACACTAAAATCAAACACACCCATGAAGTGCGCCTTTAAGGTTGAGTAATCTCCTCTTTTGCGCTGTTCGGTAGGTACAAAAAGGGAAGCGCAATAATCAGCAGGCAGATTAGCCAAATGACCAACTGTTGATTGCCCAGAGTGAAAGACAGAGCAACCCGGATACGTTCAGCATTGCCCGGATAAGCTTGTATTAAGTCCCGTGCGACGACAAACGCATAGGTTTCGCCAATGATCAAAATAGGCGCCATGACAAGCAAGGCGTAGCCTAACCAGGTGTCATGATTTATTCGATGGATGCCCGTGCTGATGAGATTTTCGATAGACACTGATTTAATGGAAAGCTGTTTTGATACCCAAAATTGGGTAAAAATCAGAGCTATTAAACTGATGACAGGGATTGCAGCCAATTCGACCGGAAAGCTGATATAGCGGCCATTAATGGCCAGGCCCAAGGTTTTGTATAATGCAAATGCACCAAATACAAAGAAGATCCGGTACAGCCAATCGCCTAATTTAGGATGGATGGCGTTTTGTGTTAACTGATTAATCAGCTTGAATAAGATTAAACCGCTGAGCGCAGCATTGAATAACGCGCCGGTTAAAGTAATAAATCGTTGCCAATGGCTATAGCTGGTGTAAAACAGCTCGTCGATCTGAACGATCAGCAATACGCCAAGAAGCTGGGCAAAAACCAAATAACCCAAGGCGATTTGCCAGTTTACAGTGAGCAGCTGTTTACGAAAGGCAAACGCGACCATCAGTAAAAAGAGTGACGAAAAAATACAGCGCTCATACCAATCATCATTTTCATAGACGGGCCCGGTAAGCGGGAACACTTCCTTGCGTTCAGATGAATACAAGCCCCAATTGGCACCCACCACGCCTTCCAGGTTGCTCTTCCACGGCTGATTGAAAGCCTCCACAATGTTGTAGTCGAAACCGTTTTCCGTTGCGACTTTAATCAGCCCCCTGATAAACATGGCTTCATTGACAATACTGGGCACTGCCGATCCGCGTTGCCGTCCTTTGCCCGGCCAGCCGGATTCGCCAATTAGAATGGGTTTTCCGGGGCTGATTTGATCGGCTTCTGCGCGAACTTGCTTGTAAATCCGTTCAATATGTCCGGGCGCCTCTTCGACAGGAATAGGCTCGTCTTCCCAATAAGGCAGAATATGAATGGTGATAAAGTCGACTTCATTGATCAGTTCCGGATGTTTCAGATACATGGACCAAACATCGGCATATGAGACGGGCTGCTTGACCGCTTGTTTGACGCGGCGGATATAGTCCAGCAGTTGTTCTGGTTTCAAATCACCCCGCAACAACACTTCATTACCGACAATGACGCGCTTAATGACATCGGGATACGTGTTTGCGGCGTGGATAAGCGCCTCAATTTCCTCATTGTTGTCTTTTTTGCCATATCCCAGCCAGGCCCCCTGTATCATGTTGAGGCCGTATTTCCCGGCAAGCTTGGGCGTGACGCGCATATTTTCAGCACTGGAATAAGTTCTGATGGTGTGCGTTTTATCAGCCAGTAAGCGTAAGTCTTCATCTATTTGCGCTTCGGTAGCAAATTTTTCTTCAAGCGGACTTTGGCCTTCCCTGAAGGGGGCGAACGATAAACTGTTCAATTTTCCTTCAGGTACGTCTTCGCCAACGTTCTGAGGCTGATTGAATAACCAATTGATGCCAATGTTGGACAGAATAACTAAGACGGTGATGACTATAAATCTCATAAATGCAGTATATAAAAGAAATTGTGAGTTAAAAAGATCAGCAACTAGCTGATTTTTAATGGAAGACAGATTATCCGGCCAAATGGTTTCCTGATTATAAAGATGTTTCAGCTAACTATTCGGACGCGTCATTCCGGCAGGGATTGCCGGAGCCGTCAGACCGCGTTAGCGAATCCAGGTCACATGGATAGCTCGGAGCTTACCATCCATGGAACTGGATGCCCGTTTCCCGACGGGCATGACGGGCGCTTATGGATTTAGCTGAAACAGCTTGCTAATCAGGAATGGTTTTGCCTTCTAAGAAGATACGATATTATCCCTTTTTACCGTGTTAATGTCTGCAGCAGACAAAGGCACACGATCAGATTTTCTGATAAGGGCGGGGAATAAATTAAATTTTTCCATTTTAACGAGCTGGCAGTAAACTTTGCGGACTTGAACAAGTGCAAAATAGTAACCGTTATTATGAATCATGACTTACCTGTTTTATATAGTTTTCGCCGGTGCCCCTATGCCATGCGCGCCCGCCTGGCCATTCGTCATGCCAATATCAAGGTTGAATTACGGGAGATCGAATTGCGCAGTAAACCGGCGCAGATGCTGGAAGCCTCGCCAAAAGGCACCGTTCCTGTTCTGGTTTTGGGTGATGGCACCGTAATCGATGAAAGTCTGGATATCATGTTGTGGGCTCTGCAGCAAAATGATCCGGGTAAATGGTTGCAGGTTAATGATTTTGAAGCATTGATTCAGACCAATGACAGTAGCTTTAAATATAATTTGGACCGTTACAAATATGCGGAACGTTACCCTGAGCATCCTGCCGGATTTTATCGCCAACAAGGCGAATTGTTTTTGGCTGAGCTGGAAAGCCGTTTGATGCGGACTCAGTATCTATGTGGCAGCTATTTTTCAATTGCCGATGCCGCCATTGCGCCGTTTATCAGACAATTTGCTGCGGTTGATGAACGCGTGTTTCAGACATTGCCTTATCCGGCATTAAAGCGCTGGTTGGCGGCATTTTTAACCCTGCCATTGTTCGATGCCGTGATGTCCAGATACGCAGCCTGGAAACCTGGCTCCTCGTCAGTGGCTTTTGGCTACGATGCGGTTTAAGAACTCTAAAACATTGAGCCGCTGCTCCGGCCGCATAAATGCCTGAATATGACCTTCGGCAGTTTTCAAAAGCTGTTTAGGCTCGCCTGCCCTATCATAGAGTCGTTGACCGTGCTCAAACGGAATAATGGTATCAGCGGTGCCGTGCACGATTAATAATGGCGTAGGCGCAATCCGGTCTATGACATCAATGGGGTCATAAGGATAAGCCATCAGCCAGCTGGCTGGATATTGTAAAGGCCAGGTTAGCCAGGTCGTTGAGGCGGCATGCCGGACAATGTCTTTGTAGCGGGTAAACGATGAATCACTGATGACGCCATCCAGCTGGTTTTTGACGGCTGGCCGAGTGCCCGCAAAAAATATACCCAGACTCGCGCCTAAACTTTGGCCTAATAAAAATACCGGTTTGTTCTGTGATCGGGCTGAAAGCCAGTCAAATCCTGTTTCAATGTCCATAAAAATATCCGGCAAGCCGGGCTCGCCCTCAGACAAGCCAAAGCCCCGGTAATCAATCATGAACACCTGATAGCCTTGCTCGGGAAGCCACGCAACACTCATGATATGGGTGCTGACGTTTTCGGCATTGCCGTGCAAAAAATAAATACTGGCTTTCAACCGGCCTTGTGCGGGCAGAAACCAGCCGTGAATCTTGATGCCGTCGCGGGTTGTGAGGCTTATGTCTGTATAGGTCAGGCCCAGCTGTTCAGGTGTTCGTACATGGGTTTTGTAAGGGTAGAAGAGCAAACGGCTGCATCCGGTAATCAGACTAATTATGGCAAGCAGCAATAAGACCTGGCTTGTTTTTATCACACTAAAATGTTCGGTATAGGGTGGTGGAAAAGCCTTCATCGATGATGTTATGTCTGATCAAGCAGATTGCTCTCCATTCACTAGTCGTAGACCTTGCTGCACGTCCGCATTTACGCTTAACAAAGCACGAAAAGTAAAATCAGTCCTGGAATAATACCTAAAATCAAGCCGACTACAATCGCGATGACCTCGCCTGATGAATAATTACAAGATGTACTGCCGGCGCTGGCACGAACTGCACTGTCATCATCCAGTCCGGCGAGCATCATTCCGGAAAATTCATCGGCGACTTGTTCCTGGGAAGAGGCCACTAAAATGCGTGAGCGGGCCTCGCTAAGCCGGGTTTCTGCAATAAGAAGATCATCGCTGAATGGCATAATGGTGCGCGCATTTTTTAGTGCATTAATGGCTTCATCGGTAGGTGCGAGCGCTATTGTCTGGGCCTGAGTAAGCGTTTTGGACGAGGCGATTGTATTTTTCAGATGGTTGAGTTCCTGATTTTGCTCTGATCCGGATGGGCAGGCAGACTCAATCAAACCAAAAGCACCAGACCAAGGCCGGGTATTTGCGGATGCTGAATTCGATAGGGTAATGCAAGTGATCAATGTGAAAATCGAATAAATCAACAGTGACATATAATTCTTATTTTTTGACATAGTTCTTCTCCTCAATAGTGGAAACAGTAAATTATGCGATTAAATCATACCTGATTAGTATCTGCTCATCCCCTCCAATTTTAGTGGGTGTAGGTGGTTGATTGAAAAGGCTTCTGCGACAGGGATGTTGCAGAGAGCTACAGGGACGTATTGATGCTTCCTTTGAAATCAAGCACCTACACCCTTAACTCAAAGCGGGCGAGCAGTTACCCTGATTATTAATAAGAGGCCTCAGCTAAACCCAAATGCCTTTATCTCTCCTTCCTGTTAGAGGAATGGAGGGCGGCCCTCCTCATTGATGAATGTCGCGATCTTCATCTACTGCGAGGCCGTTAATAATTTTTTGTCCAGTGAACATTGCGGAAATAATATTACCGCCTTCTTTCAACTCGGTAATGATTACCGAGGCAACGTGCAGTGCCACAACCGAAATCAGTGCATAAAAGTTGTACTGATGGATTGTGACAAAGGGTTTCCGGAATGCGCGCATGCTTTCATAGGCTGCCGAGTCATACATTTCGGGTGAATAAGGTTTCAATGAATCCGGAGCAATCCCGGGTGCTGCAACCCACTCAGCGATCCAGTGACCGAGAGGAGGGTAGAAGAGGTCGGTACCCGCCAGAAGGAGACCGGTAACCGCTTGTATCGTCATAAGAAGAAGCAATAGGCTTACCCCCAATCGCCCAAGCGGGTTATGGCCCAGGTATTGTTCGGGGTGGCCGGCCATGAAGGCGGCAATATAGCTGCGTACCGCCAGTAAATAGCCCTTGCCTCCAGGAAGGATAGCGCTCCATCGGGCATGGCGGTTGCCGAAAAAGGCCCAGATGATTCGCCAGAGCAGGTTCAACGCAAAGAGGTAACCGGCTAATACGTGGATAGTTTTAAGTGTCAATTTGCCTGCGGTGGGCAATTCCAGCGCGTCGGCATTCAGAATTATAAGTCCGATAATGGCCAGGGCGGAGAAACAGAGCACATTGATCCAGTGAAACCATCGGGTCCCGGCATCCCAAACAGCATAGGTTTTCAGTTCAGACATAGCTATTCTCCATTGTTATCAGCACTATATTTTTTACAAATTTAAGAAGAAGCATTCTGCTGTTTTCGCAGCGGAGTGCATAGCGATCCGCCAGTTGATACGTCTATCATGGAGTATTATCATTTCATAATGCAACTGACACGCCCCGCAGTCTGTTCGGAAACTCACGTAGAGATCGGTATTAGCAAAGTGAAGCCAACAATAAGGTTTTAACAGCAGCATCCGGTTTCCAGGCGGCGGAAATGAAAATTATACTTTAATTATACTTTTTGCTCGGCGGTGAATAAGTCGGGAACAGTTGGATGTCCTAAATTAAACCAAGAATAACGATATGTACGTTAATTATCTTTTAAAAAATATTGGGGAGATAACGATGAAAACATATCGAAATAATCGGACGCTAATCATTTTAGCGTTTACAGCGTTTACGGGGTGCGGAGCAATGAATTCTGCTTCTAAAGCGAACCCGATAGCAACTGTGGAGTTTTTAAATGGACGGGAATGGCTGCTGGAGGATCTGGGCGGGCACGGTGAGCTGGATCGCGTTCAGGAGGCGCTAAAATTCCACAAAAAAATAAAATTTCTGGACGGACTTCCTGTAATCAATACAGTGGCACGGTCGAGATCGATGAAAAAGGGGAATTCCGGGTTCAAAACAACGGTACGATTGCATCAACAAAAATGAGGTGTCCTTCTGGCGGTATCGTCGTAAGAAGGCCGTTATCTGGAGGCGTTGAGAACGGCCGAAAGGATAGAGATGGATGAACTTTATCTGTTGATTTATTCACCCAAACTGAGCAAGCCATTAAAGATTACTCAAAAGTAATGCCGGATTGGCGTTTTTATGAGATTGTTTTTAACAGCTAAAAAAACTGGAAACTCCTGAATAAAAGAAGTTTCCAGTTCATGTATACCCTCGTAGATCGAAATTCGGCACCGGGGTGCCCGTCAAAGGACGCCGTAAATACATCCATGAGGCAAAGCCTTTGCCGAACAACCCGTTGCCTCCTTAGGCACTGCCGAAATTTGAAGTGCGAAAGGTATAACTGCGTATCTATTCAGTGGCTCAACAACATAAAGGCCAAACACTGTGTAGGTTGCGGTTGGCAATAGCCAACCCAACATTTCAAAGCCCTGGTGTTGTATGTTGGGTTGCGAAAAGCAGGCAATCCAACCAACGCTGAATAATTACGTTACAACTTATTTACTGATAATTTCCAGCTGTACGCGACGATTTTTGGCGCGGCCTTCTTCCGTTGCATTACTGTACATGGGGTTATTCAAGCCATAGCCCCTGGACGTAATATTGGATGAATGGGATTTTTCTACCAGGAAGTTTTTGACCGCTTCCGCTCTTCTGATCGACAATCCCATGTTATGTTGAGCCGAGCCGGTGCTGCTGGTATGGCCTTGAACTTCTATTTTGACATTGGGATGCTGCTTGATAGCGGCCGCAACATCTTCAAGTTCATGGAAATACTTACGCTTGATCACCGCTGAATCGTTATCAAATTTGATATCGACTATCCAGCAGCCGTATTCGTTGACATGCGTGCCGGGTAAGGTATTGGGACATTTATCATCGCAATCGTTGATGCCGTCTGAATCGGAATCAAGTGTGGTACAAACCGGAACCGGATTTCCTTGTTTCAGGAAAACCTGTTTGACAAAGTCAGCCATGCCGTCAGCGCTGGCAATGGTTTCTGCATTGGTATTGAATCCGCAGCCGGCAACATCGGAAAGTTGTTGCAACACCTGTTGCCCTGATTTCTCTTTATGATTACCAACCCAAACCGAGTAGACGCAAAGCCTGTCGCCATAACGTTGTTTCATCGCTTTGACTTCGGCGACGCCGTTTGAATCCAGATTATGGCCATCGCTGAGGATGACGACAGCAATATTGCCGGATGTGCCCGCCAGATCTTCTGTTGTGCCGCTTAACCCGCTGGAAATGGGCGTACCGCCGCTGGCGCATTTCAACGTATTGATGCCTGAATCAAAAGTTGACTGGGAATAATCGGTGGGCGGGTAGTTGAGTTGTGTAAATCCCCAGGATAAACAATCGCCATAGCCAAAGCTTCGAATACTGGTGGTCATCTTCAGATTAGGAATCGTCAAATTCATCCGGTTCAGAATTTCCTTTTCGACGGAAAACTTGTTAGGAGTCGGCTGAGCGACATAGATTGAGCCATGATAGTCATCATTCATCGAAGAAGATGAATCATTGATAACAAAGAAATTATCGGCTTTTTGTATGTATTGGCCGGAAGCCACCATCGGATTTAGATCTTGAGCCTGAAATGCCTCAAATGTGCTGGTATGAGTCGCACAGCCGGAAGCCAGGAGGCTTATGAATGCGGCTGTAAAAAGATTTGTCTTTTTCATTATCGTATCTCTTTAGTTAATTACAACATTTAAAATGATGTCGTAACACTTCAAATACATAACCTCACCCTACGTTAGTTATGAATTTATCGGGATTTATCAAGCTTTCCATAGCTAACAATGCCGCATTGCAGTAAAAGATAACCCAGTAAATTAATAACCTCCCCTCTTGATGAAATTTCTGAAATGTCCTACATATACCATGAGTCAAATTGAGGATTAAGGCTCATGTGCACTCGATTGTCGCATAAAAAAAGACCATCTGAAAGTGTGTATTATCGGGTAGAAAACTATTTAAAATAATTACTTAGAGTGCTCACTATTTGCACTTTTTTAGTGCATAAATCTTTATGATTGGCGCGTTAAATTGCAAGTATTTCCGGCTTAAGATCTGGTCATGAATACCGAGTTGCTCACTCAAAAATACAGCCTATAACTGAATTGCGCCTGGTTGAAATCGTCATGATTATTCCAACAGTGTTTTACCGAGAACCGTAACCCCTGATTTTGACTCAGTACAAAGTTATGTTCCAAGCCGGCATGATAGAGGTATGAGCCGTCGATAAAAATTTTTGAATCAAATTCCAGTTGGCTGGTGCCCCATTTTGAATAATAAAGCTGACCCAGACTGATGCCCGTGCCCGGTTGCAGAGGATGATCGAAGTGCTCATTATGTTCCAGATGGGCATTGATAAAGCCGTAGCTCAGGCTGTTATCTAACCACGCATAACTCAATCCGGCACCGCCGTTAAGATAGCCTGACAATTCATCCTCGCCGTAATTTTGATAAGCCAGGCCTGTTGCTACGCGCCAGGAGATGGGCTGAAAAAAAAGATCACGGGGGCTGAGTGAAGTAATACTGAGCAGTTCCAGTTTTTGTAAGCGGTAACGGTTGTCTTCGAAAGCGCGCGCGGTCAGGTCAAAAAAGTTGATGGCTGCGCCTTTAAAATAGCCGTCCGGGTTATCAAGCAGGTCATGGTAATTAAGCCGGTAACCGAGCTCAGCATAGGCTTTGCCGTTGTCAATGCCGCCGCCCAGGATTAAACGCTGCGAGTTATGGCCGGTTTGTGGGGCGCTTGGGACGGCTATTTCCGGCTCAGTCTGAATTTCTTGAGGGTAACGGTTCAATAGATTCAGCATGCTATAGCGGCGTTTGGCCGATTCCGCCGTTCTCTCTTTACCAATGGCTCGCTGGCTCATCAGTTGATAGGCGGCAGAGACCATAAGTTTCTGAAGGCTGATAGGCGCTTGAGTGAAGCTTGGGTTATCGGCAACAGCAATATCATGCGATAGCTGTTCCACCAGGGTTTGGTATTGCTGCGGTATAGCCTTCAAAAGGCTTTTCAGTTTACCGGTTTGGGATGGCCGGTAATGAACGGATTGAATGAATCCCCGGTCATGAATGGCCTGAACAATTTCTGAAGGTATCGCTGTGAATGAGAATGATCCGGTCAACTGACTGCCGGTTCTTGCGACTTCCAGTAATTCCAGCAAGCGAAAGGAACAGTTTTCGGAGATATAAAAATAATCGAATTCGATGTCCTGGAGTTCCCAAAGGTGATTCAGTAAACGAAGCGTTTCGTCAGGTGTTAAATTCAGATGGTATTCCCATAAATCCCTATTTTCCATGAAGCTGTATTCCTTGATCTTTTGATAAAAAGGCATCAGCTGGAACAAGCCGGTGTAACCTCCCGCCAAACCTTTGAAGGCATAAAAAAGAGAATTATCGTTTTCATCGACAAGCGCGCCAAAGTTAAGCGCATAGGCCAGCCAATCCGTATCGATTTGATTGTCAGGCGGATCCAGCCTCATCAAGGTATGTCCGAACATCGAAGAGGGGCTGTTCAAATAAGCTGAAGCAAAGATCAGGCTGATGCTTTCGGAGTTCATTTCCTTACGCCACTTTTCAAAGTTTGGGCAGGTAGTTTTTGCGAAATCGTGTGCTTCTTGCGGCAGTATTTTAGATAGCCATTGCATTCGGGCTGGAAAGCGGCAGCTGGCGTGTTGATCGCCTTGCTGCGCCGGACCGGTTAATGCGGAAAGGGTTGCCGAAAGTTCAGCGGCGGGATTATGTTTACCGTCCGGTGCCAGAAAAAAACCGGGATCATCGACATAGCTTTGCCATTGGCCACTCAATGGTTTGCGTTGGTAATGGATCAGCGCCAGCCATTCGGGGCTTTCAGCCAATTGTTTTAGCGATGGGGGTGTATTTGTTTCTGCGTAGGCCTGCGAGCCAGCGCAGAAAAGCAGGCATATCGCAGCAGATAAGACGAGTGGGTTTAAATAATGAAACATGTCAGGCGTCGCAGCCTCTCAGTTAATACTGGGCTGGTAATTGACTTCATGGCGTATGAGTCTTGCTTCAGGCGGCCGGGTTATTCGGTGAATAGCCCGGCTTGTCTGGTCTGTAGGCTGTCTAAAAACGAGTGCCGGACCTAAGCTTGAGAAACGGGTGCTGCAGGTTAAACCGCGTATTTGGCCAAGCGGGCATCGTTTTTCATCAGGACGAAAAGTGTGTCTACAACGTGCTCTGCGGTTACGTTTTCAGAAGGGAATAATTTTTCAAAATTAGCGTGAGCCATTTCAGCGAAAACAGAACGGTCCTGTTTTTCTATGCCGAATACGACCGCTACTGTATCCAGCGCTTCACCGTTGCCTTTAGCAACATCTTCGGAGAATTCGGTCATAATTTGCGATACGGTCATCGCATTTTTGCCTGAATAAGTGAGCCGTCCGCGAGTTGAGCAGCCGTTCGTACCGCTGGTCATACCAAAGGTGTTGTTACCCAACGAACTGTTAAAAGTCGAGGCCATAAAGTGGTAACCTGCGCCGGCTTTGCCTTCAAAAAGCATATTGCCCCAGCCGCAGTTGGGTCCGCCGGGCGCGTCAGCGAATGCGGATGAAGAAGCGCTTATCAAAATAGTTACTAGGGCTAGTTTTTTCATAATCTACTCCGTGTTTGAAAGAAAAATTTCAACAATAAATAAAGTTCATCAGATTTAACATTAAACAACGACTAGCTTAGCGCTAGACAGAATTCTCGACAATAGTTTTCGCCTGCTGGTCCGCATGATAAGAAGAGCGAACCAATGGCGCACTGGCGACATTTTTAAATCCCAGCGATTTTGCATGCTCACCCAGTTCATCGAATTCCTGAGGGGTCAAATACCGTTGCACCGGCAGATGTGATTTGCTGGGAGGCAGGTATTGGCCAAGTGTCAGCATGCTACAGTTGTGATCGATCAAGTCCTGCATGACCTGAATCACCTCGTCTTTCGTTTCGCCAATGCCCAGCATCAGTCCCGATTTAGTGGGTGTGTTTGGCGCGGCCTCTCTGTAATCTTTGAGCAATTGCAGGGAGCCTGCATAGTCCGCACCGGGACGTGCCTGTTTGTAAAGTCGGGGTACGGTTTCCAGATTATGGTTAAACACATCGCAGGGTTGTTCGCTCAAGATGCCGATGGCTTTAGCAATACGTCCGCGAAAATCCGGCACCAGAATTTCAATTTTGGTGTGTGGGGTCTGGTCTCTTATGGCTTTGATACAGTTCGCAAAATGACCCGCGCCGCCGTCGCGTAAATCATCTCTGTCCACGGACGTAATGACCACATATTTTAAGGCCATGGCTTTGATTGTTTTGGCCAGATGCTGCGGTTCATCCTGGTCCAGCGGCAACGGCTTGCCGTGCGCGACATCGCAGAACGGACAGCGGCGTGTGCAAAGATCTCCCATGATCATGAAGGTAGCTGTGCCGTGTTTAAAACATTCGGCGAGATTCGGGCAGGCGGCTTCTTCGCATACCGTATGCAGATTGTTTTCTCTGAGCAGCTGCTTGATGCGATTGACCTCTTCGCCAGCCGATAACGAGACTCTGATCCAGTCTGGTTTGCGTAAAGTTATTTCAGCCGGTTCGACTTTAATGGGGATTCTCGATAACTTTTCTATATTGCGTTGATGAGATTCCGGAGTAAGCCGGGAGGGGGCTTGATAAGTCATGATGTCAGCGCCTCTGAAATGAAGTGGGCAACGGGTATGGCAAGTTCCTGCGTTGTGATGTCTACGCCGAAATCTGCTAGCTGGGTTACGGTCAAGCCGGCATAGCCGCAGGGATTGATCCGCGTGAAGGGACTTAAGTCCATCCGGTTGTTCAGGCTGAGTCCGTGGTAACTGCAATTGTTTTTGATGCGCAGACCGATTGAGCCGATTTTTTTGTCATCAATATAAACGCCCGGCGCTTCGGGTTTAGCGTTAGCGTCTATGCCGTACTGGGATAAGGTATGGATGATTGCCTGCTCTAACAGCGTCACCATCTGGCGAGCGGCCATTGAATGGTGTTTTGTATCAATCAAAGCATAGAGAATCAGCTGGCCGGGTCCGTGATAAGTGACTTGGCCGCCCCGGTCAGTGCGGATGACCGGGATATCGCCCGGATCTAGCACATGCTCCTGCTTGCCGTTAAGACCTAAAGTATAAACGGGCGAATGTTCTACAATCCAAAGCTCATCCGCTGCTAGCGGGTTCCGATTCAAGGCGAATGCCTGCATGGCCTTAAAAACCTCTTCATAAGGCTGTTGACCCAGAAAACGGAGTATGGGCTGCATGCAGGACCGCGAATCAGAGTGCCATCAGCACATGAGGCGAGTCAGTGAGGTCTTGATAGATCGCATCCAGTTGTTGTTTACTGGTTGCAGTAATCGTAACCGTGACGGCGGTGTATTTTCCACCTTTACTCGGACGCGATTGAACCGAATTTTCGTGAATATTTTCTACATGCCTGCGTACAATTTCCACGACATGCAAATCCAGTTCAATCGTACTCGTTCCCATTGCTTTAATGGGAAATTGGCAGGGAAATTGTAAAACGGATTCTTGTTCGCTCATTATTGTGCTTTTTTGAATGCTTGATAAAGTTGATTCATTTTGTGCCACAGTGGGCCGGGTTTACCGTCGGCAATATCAGCGCCATCCAGATTAACAACAGGAATAATCTCCCGGGTCGAACTGGTGAGCCAAATTTCACTGGCAGATTTCAACGCTTCGAATGCAATGATGTCTTCACAGAAGGATATGGCGTTGGTTTCGGCAATTTCAAGAATTAAATCACGGGTGATGCCGGGTAAAATTTCAGGGCCTTTGGGGGGGGTGATTAAAACACCGTCCAGCACGACAAAAATATTACTGGCCGCACCTTCAGTCACATAATCTTCTTTGACCAGGATGGCTTCAGCGCAGCCTTGGTCGACAGCGGCCTGCCTTTGCAGAATATTGGCCAGTAAAGTAATGGCTTTTATGTTGCAGTGTCCCCAGCGGTTATCTTTAACGGTCATCGCTTTGACACCTTGTTCCAGATTAGGCAAAGGAACAATGGGTGAGCTCATCGCAAAAACGGTTGGGACAGTAGGGTTGGGGAACGCATGATCGCGTTTGGGCGCTACACCTCGTGTAATCTGAAGGTATATGTATTGGTCCTGATCCGTCGTCAGTAACGGCTGTAATATTTGTGACCACTGCTCACGGCTGTGCGGGTTGGCCAGACGGATGCTGTCAAGACTGTTTTCCAGTCGTTCCAGATGTTCCTGTAAGCGGAACAAGCGGCCGGAATAGGCTGGGATGACTTCGTATATACCGTCGCCGAATAAAAAACCACGGTCAAGAACCGAGACTTTTGCTTCGTTCAGCGGAAGATATTCACCATTCAGATAGACAGTTTTAGTATCAATGATCATTTTTTTACCAATAAAATAGCGGCATCATAAAGTCTTCGGAAGAGGTTGCCTTTTTCGATTGTAGACAAGGCGATGAGTTTTTGGTCAGCTATCACTTCGCCTGCCAAACTCACGTTGACTGATCCCAGGGCGTCTCCTGTTTTTACAGGCGCAAAAATTCTCTGGTCAAAGTTCATGACCGCTTTCAGGTCTTTGTATTTGCGACGCGGAATGGTGACATACAAATCATCAGCCAGTCCAAGGTTAAGAAATTTTTCGTTACCTTTCCAAACGCGGGTCTCTTTGAGAGGTTCATGACCTTTATACAGATGATGAGTTTCATAAAAGCGAAAGCCGTAATTCAGTAATGTGCGGTTTTCAGCCGTGCGCGCGCGCTCACTTTGAGTGCCCATAGCCACCGATATCAAACGCATATTGTCGCGGACAGCAGATGCGACAAGACAAAATCCGGCCTCTGCGGTATGACCGGTTTTAACGCCATCTACCGTTTCATCGGACCACAGCAATTTATTCCGGTTACGTTGCGTAATTTTGTTATACGTAAATTCTTTCAAAGAGAACCATTTGTAATATTCAGGATAATCTTTGATAAGAGTACGGGTCAAAATTCCCAGATCACGGGCGCTGGTATAGTGCTCCGGGTTAGGTAGTCCCATACTGTTGGTAAAATGAGTGTTGGTCATGCCGAGTCTTGCTGCTTGCTGGTTCATCATTTCCGCAAAGGTGGACTCATCTCCGGCGATATGTTCCGCCAGCGCCACGCTGGCATCATTACCGGATTGAATGATCACACCATGCAGTAGCTCACTGACCGTGACTTGTTTATTGACTTCAATAAACATGCGTGAACCGGGCGTACGCCAGGCATTAGGGCTGACATTAACATTTTCATCCAGCTGCAGATGGCCCTTAGTTAGCTCATTGAACGCAACATAGACCGCCATGATTTTGGTCAGACTCGCTGGGGGCAGTCTGCTGTCGGCGTTATTCTCGGCCAGAACACGTCCGCTGTTGGCATCAAGGAGAATATGCGCAGTTGCGGCAATTGCCGGTGGAGGCGGAATCAGGATTTTATCTTCACCTTGCCCTTCGGCGGCGGCTAATGTCAGAGGCGGAAAGGCCATCATGAAGGCGACAACGATAAATAAATACAGGGCTCGGTCTATCTGTAAAAGTGTCATCTTTTTAAAAACTTAAGCTATTGGAAAGGTTGCGTTATTGTACCAGTGATTGGCCTGAAATGACGGGTCAAGTTTCATTTCAGCCATTCCCGGTTTGATGTTAAAAAAGGGAGAGTCGTTAGCTTTGCGGGGATGTCGGCAGCAGGGATGCTGTCGTCAAGCCCCCATGGATGGGTTTACGGCGTTCCCTGCAATGCTTACGACTCCCCTCAAAACTTCATAAAAGTTCAAACTGGGAATTCCTGTTTATTGGGTCTAGCTGATGCGGCGTTTTACACGCTCAATAGTCTCTAAATAATCAAAGTATACCCATCGCAGATTGAAATTCGGCACCGGGGCGCCCGTCAATGGACGCCGTAAATACATCCATGTAGGCTCTATGCCAGCATCCATACTGGCAAAGCCTTTGCCGAACAACCCGTTGCCTCCTTAGGCACTGCCGAAATTTGAAGAGCGAAAGGTTTATTTTATTTCAGTCAAGGGTTAAGGTTTGTGATGATATAAATTCACGAACCTCAACCCTGTCATTTATCTGAGCGGTTTGGCTCGGGTCACCTGTTGGCGATTGGTCAGTGCCTGACTCAGCTGAAAGACGGCCATGGCATAAAGCGGACTGTGATTGTAGCGGGTAATGACAAAGAAATTGTCAAGGCCCAGCCATAAATCGTCGCCATGCGTTTGCTCAAACGCCAGGAGCTTGACCGGAAGACTGGCAGGTAAACTGGCTAGTGGCTGAACTTGATATGCTTTAAGTTTGCCAACTGTGGTATCAGTTTTAAGTGCGCTGTTTAACAAGGTTCTGTGTTTTTGACCATTAGCCGTTGCCTGATAAGCAATAGCCTGGCCTTCTTTCCATTTGTGTTTGGCAAAATAATTAGCGACGCTGGCAATGGCATCAGCCGGGTTATTCCATATATCCCGCCTGCGGTCATTTTCAAAGTCGGCTGCAAAAGACCGGTAACTGCTGGGCATGAACTGGGGTAAACCCATCGCACCGGCGTAAGAGCCAACGGGCTTTAGCGGATCTATGTTTTCTTCGCGGCACAGCAGTAAAAACTGTTCCAGCTCGCCGGTAAAAAAGGGGCTGCGCTTTGGGTAGTGAAAAGCTAGGGTTGATAACGCATCAATAACTCGGTAGCTGCCTTTGTTGCTGCCGTATTGGGTTTCGACACCGATAATGGCAACAATGATTTCTGCCGGCACTCCGGTTTGTTGTTCAACTCTTCTCAGTGTCTCGCTATTTGCCTGCCAAAACTTCAGACCGCCGTCAATGCGTGCTTCGGTCATAAAAATCTTGCGGTATTTGTGCCAAGGCATCGCTTCAGCGGGCTTGTTCATGGCATCGATAATCTTGGATTGCATGGACACGGAGTTAAACAATTGATTTAAAGCCGGTTCATCGAAGTGATGTTTCGTTACCATTTTTTTGATAAAGGCGTTGACTTGCTCCGGATTTCCAAGAGGAGTAACAGTGGCCTGTTCGAGCTGGCCTGCCTGAGGTTTGATTGCGGTGGTTTTTTGTTCAACCGGTGCGGATTCCTGACTAGGCGATGCTGCCGCTGTTTTTGTCCGGTCAGGGAGTGTTGAACAACTGCATAGAATTAAACCGGTAATACCTGTCAGTAAGGATACTTTTATTTTATTTATCATGATCAAGAGGCTAAAAATTTTTTATGAGTGTGAATGGACATGAGAATACCAAATCCCGCCAGTAGTGTAATCATCGAAGTGCCGCCGTAACTGACGAGCGGGAGAGGGACCCCGACTACGGGCAATATGCCAATTACCATGCCCATGTTAACAAAAACATAGACAAAAAAGGTAAATGACAAACTGCCCGCTAACAGCCGGCAATAGGTGTCTTGGGCTTGCAATGCGATATAAAGACAGCGGCAGATAATCGCAAGGTAGATCAGCAGCAAAACGATACAGCCTATTAAACCGAATTCTTCAGCAAACACGGCAAAAATAAAATCGGTGGAGCTTTCGGGCAGAAAATCAAGCTGGGATTGAGTGCTTCCCTGCCAGCCTTTGCCATAGAGACCGCCGGAACCGATTGCAATTTTTGACTGGATGATATGGTAGCCCCTGCCCATGGGATCCGCTTCAGGGTTTAGAAACGTCAAAACACGATCCCTCTGGTAATCCCGCATGAAATGCCATATTACCGGTGTTAACGAGGCCAGTACTATGCTCACCGAGATGATGAACTTCCAGGATAGACCGGCAAAATAAATGACGGCAGCGCCGGAACTGGCGACCAGAATAGACGTGCCCAGATCGGGTTGTTTGGCTATGAGCAATGTTGGAATAAGAATATACAAACCGGCTATGCCCAGTTGTTTCCATCTGGGCGGTAGCGCAGTTTCGGAAAGATACCAGGCGATCATCATGGGTGTTGTGATTTTTAACATTTCCGATGGCTGAAACCGGAAAAAACCCAAATCCAGCCAGCGTTGTGCACCTTTGCCTATCTCGCCCATAATCAGAACGGCGATCAGAAGGGCTACACCCATACCGTAGAGTAAGAGCGAATGGCGTTTAAATTGATAAGGGTTGATGTGAGCCAGAACCGTCATCAGAACAAATGCCGCGCCGATGCGGGCACCTTGGCGGACGAGAACCTGAATGTCCTGTCCGCTGGCGCTATAAAGCACCAGAAAGCTCAGACCGGTGACCATCAAAAGTCCGGCAAGTAATGGCACGTCAATATGAAGCTTTCTAAGAATATCGCCTATTAGAGAAGGCGGGTCCAGCTGTTCGCTGCGTAGTTCAGTTTTCATTGGCTTTGTCCTTCAAATACTGACGAATCACTTGTCCTGCAATGGGGGCCGCAACGGTGCCCCCATGACCGCCATTTTCGACAACAACGGCGACAGCAATCTGCGGGTCGTGTGCCGGTGCAAACGATATAAACAAGGCGTGGTCGCGTAGTTTAAAGTCGATTTGATTTTCATTGTATTTGGCGTCCTGTTTAACGGTAAAAACCTGAGCGGTCCCGGTTTTTCCGGCAATTTGATAATCTATGCCTCGGCTAATAACTTTGGCTGTGCCTCGGGCTCCATGCACAACACTGATCATGGCTGATGTTACCGTGTCAACATTTTGCGGTTTGAGCGGGAGCATTTTTGGCTTAGGAGCGGTCGGCAGCGAAGTAATACCGTTTGTCACCAAATGTTCAACTAAATGAGGATTGACGACATTGCCTTTGTTGGCAAGCGTTGCCGTTCCTCTGGCCAGCTGCAACGGTGTAAATTGTGTGTAGCCTTGTCCTATTCCGGTGATGACCGTTTCGCCGGGGTACCAGGATTGATTCCGAGCTTTGCGTTTCCATTTTTTGGAAGGGAGCAGGCCGGGTTTTTCACCGACCAGATCGATGCCGGACAATTCACCAAAACCAAATTCAGTCAGAAACGAATGAATCTTGTCTATGCTCAGGGCCAACGCAAGTTCATAAAAATAAACGTCGCAGGATTGAACAATTGCGGCGTTCATATCTATCGTGCCATGCCCGCCTTTTTTCCAGTCTCGGTATTTATGCTTGACATTCGGTAATTGAAAGTAGCCAGGGCAGAACTTTCTTTGTGTCGGTGTGATAGCCTGGTATTCCAGGCCGGCCAGTGCCATAAAAGGCTTAATGGTTGATCCTGGAGGATATTGTCCTCGCAGTGCCCGGTTGAACATGGGCCTTGCATCTGAGGTTTGCAGTTCGTTATAGCTGTTGCTGTCAATGCCGTAGACAAAGGGGTTGGGATCGAATCCGGGACGGCTGGCAAAGACAAGAACACCGCCGGTTTTAATTTCGATCGCAACCACTGCGCCGTTGTAGATATCCAGTGCATCATAAGCCGTTTTTTGTAAATCAATATCCAGGCTTAAGTACAGATTGGACCCGGCTATCGGATCGATTGTGTTGATCGTGCTGATAGGCCGGGATTGGGCGTTGGTTTCTATTTCTGCATAGCCTGATTTGCCATGCAAGGCTGTTTCGTAGGCCAGTTCAATACCTGCTTTACCGATATGGTGACTGCCACGGTATTCCGATGCGGGTAAGTTTTTCAGTTCTTCTTCGTTAATTCGGCCGACATAACCAATTACATGAGATGTCAAGACATCGTAAGGGTAGTTTCTGACCAGCCGCGCTTGAATATCAACGCCGGGAAAATAAGGTCTGACAGTTGCAAATCGGGCTATTTCCTCTTCGGACATGCGCAGCAATAAAGGGATGCTGGTGAAGCGCTTTTCACGTTTTCTGAGTTTCTGGTAAAGCTCAATCTTTTCATCCGGAATTTCAAGCAGCTTTTGAAGGCGGGCAAGCGTGTCATCCATGTCTTTAATTTGTTCGGGAATCAATTCCAGACTGAATGTAGGTGTGTTCTCGGCAAGCACTCTTCCTTTTCTATCGAAAATAATGCCGCGAGTGGGGGGGAGCGGCGCTATCTTGATGTGGTTGTTATTAGCCAGTGTCGAGTAATGATCGTGACCGATGATTTGCAGATAGATTAATCTGACAATGAGTCCTGTACTTAACAAGCCGATAAAAATTAGCGCAATTGCCGCCCGGCGGACAAAAATGCGATTTTCTTCATGGGTGTTTTTTATGGTGTGCGATCTCGACATGGCGCTTATCGGGAGCGATTATGGAGTCTAACTACCCGAAGAAAGGAGTAAACCAATGGCCAGCAAACGGTTCCTGTTAACACTGGCAGCCAGAATGATGCCTGAAATCTGAGCGGTGCATGCAGATTTTCCAGCCAAAATGTCAGAAATTGTGAACAGAACAGGCATAGCATAATAAACAAACCTTGCTGCGGCAGAGGGTATTGACGCAACCGTTTGTGCAGTTTAAGGCTGAAAAAAGCAGCCAGGGAATAAGTCAGTGCATGTAATCCCAGCATTCGCCCTGTCAATATATCGGTGAGGATGCCAACCGTCAGTCCTGTAAAAATGCCGCGCCGTTCAGGCGAGGCTAAAGACCAATAAATGACGGTCAGTAATATCCAGTCAGGATTATAGGCCGTTAAGGGTTCCTGCCACGGCGCAATTCTAAGGCACATGGCGAGAATAATGGAGAGGACGAGCCTGAGCAGGCTGGATGGGTTATTCATGGTTCGACTCGATACTTATTTCGGGCGTTTCCTGGCTGAATAAGGGCACAGGTTCTCTGTTGCTCCATACAATCAGTAATTCACGGCTTTTGTTGAGTTGCGCCTTAGGGGTTGCAAAAATTTCTGCAAAAGGTTTATTGGGTTGATAATTGATTTCGTCAACTACAGCTACCGGATAGCCTTGAGGAAAAGCTCCGCCCAATCCTGACGTTATCAGTAAGTCGCCTTTTTTGATATCCGAATTGTTGGGTAAAAAAGGCAGTTTGATGCGGTTGATCTGACCGCTGCCCACAGCAATGGTTCGCAGGCCGTTCCGGTTGACTTGAACCGGTATGGCATGGCTAGGATCAGTGATAAGCATGACTTCAGAGCTAAAGGGTAAAGCCCGTATGATTTGTCCGACAACACCATAGGCATCAAGCACCGGTTGTTCCGGATGGACACCGAAGCGTGAGCCTTTATTAACCAGCACCACATGTTCGTAGGGTGCCAGATTGACCGAGAGCAGTTCGGCTACCAATACCTGTTCACCCAACTTGAAAGATTTTTCGAGTAAAGCGCGCAAACGGATATTTTCACGTTCCAGTGCGGCAAATTTCAATAGCTGAGTTTTATAAATCAACTCGTCCTGTTTGAGCTTTTCGTTCTCTTCTTTTAACTTGTGCATGTTCATCACGGTTTCAACTGTCGAAGAAACCAGATGGATAGGCGCGTCTACCAAATTGTGGATAGGGTACACTAGGACTGACAGAGCGGCACGAGCGCTCTCAAGCCGCGTTCCTCTGTGCTCTGTAATCAAGAGCGTCAAGGATAACAATACCGCGACCAGCAGGCGTGTGTTAAGCGATGGGCCGGTGGCAAATAGTGGGTTGATAGCGAAATGCCTCTGGGAGCAAAAACAGGACAACAAGCAAGACCTAGGTCCGCTTCAATTATTTTATAGAAAAACGTATAACAGAATTTTTATTTCAAAATCCGGCAACTAGATTTTTTCCGCTCTGCTATCTTCCGGAGCGAGGATAAAAGTAAGCCGGATTTTGATCAGTAACGCTGCTTTTATTTGATTGCCGGGATGCCGGTTATTCCAAAGAAAATGCCGACGCGCCTTTTTTATCGAGCATTTCCAGGACCATGCCGCCGCCCCTGGCCACGCAAGTTAGCGGATCGTCTGCGATATAGACCGGTAACCCTGTTTCTTCAGCAATCAATCTATCAATGTCTTTAAGTAAAGCGCCGCCGCCAGTGAGGACGATGCCGCGATTCGCGACATCCGCACCCAATTCAGGAGGGGTTTGTTCCAGCGCAACTTTGACCGATCCAACGATGCCCGCCAACGGATCTTGTAATGCCTCTAAAATTTCATTGCTGTTTAGTGAGAAACTTCTGGGTACGCCTTCTGCCAGGTTACGGCCTTTGACTTCGATTTCTTTCACTTCGCTGCCGGGGTAGGCTGCGCCGATTTCGTGCTTGATTCTTTCAGCTGTCGCTTCACCAATCAAGGTGCCGTAATTACGGCGAACATAATTTATGATGGCTTCATCGAACCGGTCTCCGCCAATCCGTACCGATGCCGAGTAAACAATGCCGTTCAATGAAATAACAGCCACTTCGGACGTGCCGCCACCAATGTCCAAGACCATGGAGCCTTGTGCTTCGTCTACCGGTAATCCTGCGCCCACTGCTGCCGACATCGGCTCTTCAATCAAATACACTTCGCGGGCTCCTGCCATAGAGGCTGACTCGCGAATGGCCCTACGTTCCACTTGAGTTGATCCGCAAGGTACACAGATCAAAATACGAGGGCTGGGTCTTAATAATTTGTTTTCATGCACTTTTTCTATGAAATAGCGCAGCATGCGTTCGGTCACGGCAAAGTCGGCAATGACGCCGTCTTTTAAAGGACGAATTGCGGTAATGTTGCCCGGTGTCCGGCCCAGCATCATTTTCGCTTCAGTACCTACGGCTGCAATGGTTTTATGGCCGCGAATCTTGTCTTCCTTGATAGCGACTACGGAGGGTTCGTTCAATACGATTCCTTTACCAGGGACGTATATCAATGTGTTTGCGGTGCCTAAATCAATCGATAGATCATTTGAGAACAGACCGCGAATTCTTTTGAACATCTTAACCGGTTTCCTTAGCGAGTAAATTGCATTACTTTATCAATCATGCGGGTATTTGAGCAAGATATAAAGTATCATATTGCTATTAAATGTTAATGGAGTAAGTAAAGTGTCGTTAACGGCTGATGATGTAAAAAAAATCGCGCATTTGGCGCGTTTGGGGATTAACCCTCAAGATGAAGGCAACTATGCCCAGGATCTATCCGGTATTCTGGATTTGATGGTGCAAATGGGTACGCTTGATACCTGTGAAGTACTCCCCATGGCGCACCCAATGGATCAATCACAACGTTTGCGACCTGATAAAGTGACCGAACAAAATCAACGGGAAAAGTTTCAGGCCATTGCGCCTCAGGTTGAGGAAGGTCTTTACCTGGTTCCCAAAGTCATTGAATAAGAGGATTAAAAGTGTTGTCCGAAGTAGTGCAGACGGGACTCTTTATATCCATTTCAAATACAATCTAACTTGCATTCAACGCGTAAGCTGTCTCTATCCTTATAGAAAGGATAATGAAACCTTTACGCTGAACAGTTACAAAATCAATCAAAAATAACCGAGATTATATTGACCATGCATAATAAAACCATCGCCGAACTGGCTAGAGGGTTACGCAGCGGCGAATTTTCGAGTGTCGAACTGACCCGGATTTTTCTTGACAGAATTACCCAACACCAAAATCTCAATGCGTTTGTCACGGTAACTCCGGATCAAGCTTTGGCTCAAGCGGAAGCGGCTGATAAAAGGTTGGCGGAAGGTTCCTCCGGTTTGCTGACAGGTATACCCATTGCGCAAAAAGACATATTTTGCACGGATGGGATTAAAACCAGTTGCGGTTCAAAAATGCTGGATAACTTTATTGCCCCCTATGATGCAACCGTCGTAACCAAATTCAATGATGCCGGGGCAGTGATGCTGGGCAAATTAAACATGGATGAGTTTGCGATGGGTTCTTCCAATGAAACAAGTTATTACGGTCCTGTCCTTAATCCCTGGGATACCAAGACAGTGCCGGGTGGTTCATCGGGTGGCTCTGCCGCTGCTGTCGCCGCTCGTCTGGTCCCTGGCGTAACAGGTACCGATACTGGCGGTTCGATCCGGCAACCCGCTGCATTGTGCGGGATTACCGGATTGAAACCAACCTATGGCCGGGTGTCTCGCTATGGCATGATCGCCTATGCCTCCAGTCTGGATCAGGGCGGCCCTATGACCAGAACCGCTGAAGATGCGGCCATTTTGTTGCAAACCATGGCCGGATTTGATGAAAAAGATTCCACCAGCGTTGATAAGCCGGTACCGGATTACCTGGCAAGTATTAATCAGAAACTGGACGGACTGACCATCGGCTTGCCCAAGGAATTTTTTGGCGAAGGCCTTGATACCGGGATTGCGGCAATTATCGAAGCTGCCGTTGATGAATACCGTCGGCTTGGGGCAACCGTCAAAGAAGTGTCCATGCCCAACCTGAAATATGCGATTCCGGCTTATTACATCATTGCGCCAGCAGAGTGTTCGGCTAATTTATCCCGTTTTGACGGGGTCAGATTCGGTTATCGCTGTGAAAATCCGGCAGACCTGACCGATCTTTACACCCGATCACGGGGCGAAGCCTTTGGCAAGGAAGTAAAACGGCGGATTTTGATAGGCACTTATGCGTTATCAGCCGGTTATTACGACGCTTATTATCTAAAAGCCCAAAAGGTGCGACGGCTTATTAGCGAGGATTTTAAGAAGGCCTTTTCAGAAGTCGATGTCATCATGGGGCCGGTTACCCCGTCTACCGCGTTTGGCCTGGGCGAAAAAACCGGCGATCCGATTCAGATGTATTTGTCTGACATTTACACCATTGCTATCAATTTGGCCGGTCTTCCCGCCATTTCTATTCCGGCCGGGTTTTTAAATGCGATGCCGGTAGGTTTGCAAATTATCGGTCAGTATTTCGCTGAGGATCGCTTGCTGAATGTGGCGCATCACTATCAGCAAGTCACCGATTGGCATCAGCGGTCCCCTAAAGGTTTTGAGTAAGGAGAACACATGGACAATCAAAAATGGGAAGTTGTGATCGGTCTGGAAATTCATACCCAGTTGGCAACTCAATCCAAAATTTTTTCAGGAGCACCCATCGCTTATGGCGCCGAGCCCAATGTTCAAGCTTGTGCCGTTGATTTGGGCTTGCCCGGTGTGCTGCCGGTTTTAAATGAAGAAGCGGTCAGGATGGCCGTTAAATTCGGTCTGGCCATTGAAGCCGAGATTGCGCCTTATTCGGTTTTCGCGCGGAAAAATTATTTTTACCCGGATTTGCCCAAAGGCTATCAGATCAGTCAGTTCGAACTGCCTATCGTCGGCAAGGGCTATCTGGATATAGAAGTCGACGGTGTCAAAAAACGCATTGGGGTAACCCGTGCACATTTGGAAGAAGATGCCGGTAAATCGCTGCATGAGGATTTTCATGGTTTGACCGGAATCGATTTAAATCGAGCCGGCACACCGCTGCTGGAAATCGTTTCAGAGCCGGACATGCGCTCAGCCAAAGAGGCTGTGGCTTATATGCGTCAATTGCATGAATTGGTGCGTTATCTGGAAATTTGCGACGGTAACATGCAGGAAGGCTCTTTCCGCTGCGATGCCAATGTCTCGGTAAGACCAAAAGGTCAAAGTGAATTCGGAACCCGTGCCGAAATCAAAAATATCAACTCGTTTAAATTTGTCGAAAAAGCCATCAACCATGAAATTGAAAGGCAGATTGATTTGATTGAGATGGGCGGTAGAGTCGTCCAGGAAACCCGGCTATACGATGCCAATAAAGATGAAACGCGGTCCATGCGCAGCAAGGAAGAAGCCAACGATTACCGTTATTTTCCGGACCCCGACTTACTGCCGGTGTCTATTTCCGAAGCATTAAAAACACAAATCAAAGCCACTCTGCCGGAATTGCCGGGCGCTAAAAAGCAGCGTTTTATCGAGCAATACGCCCAGGATGATGAAAGCGCAACTACGTTGACTTCATCGCGCGAGTTAGCCGATTTTTACGAACAAGTGGTTCAGCAATCAGGTGGACAAGCCAAACTGGCTACCAACTGGATGACCGGCGATGTGCTGGGTGCGCTCAACAAAGCCGGTTTGGATATCAGTCATTGCCCGGTCAGCCCTGAGCGCTTGTCCGGTCTGATCAAACGCATTGCCGACAACACCATTTCAGGCAAAATCGCCAAACAGGTATTCGATAAATTGTGGAACGGCACTGCCACAGCCGATGACATCATCGAGCAGGATGGTCTGGTGCAAATCACCGACATGGGGGCGATCGAAGCTATCATCGATACTATCATTGCCAATAACCAGGGTCAGGTCGAACAATTCCGCAGCGGTAAAGATAAGGTGTTTGGGTTTTTCGTCGGACAGGTGATGAAGGAGACCCAGGGTAAGGCTAATCCTGCCGAAGTCAATAAGATGCTGATGGCGAAGTTAAAGGGTTAGCTTGTCTTTTTGCCGGTAATCATTTTGTATTAGTCGGTTAGGTTGGGTTAGCTCGTAGGGCCTGCCCCAACTCTACACTGAATAATAACCGCTAACGATCAGGAGTTCACGGGCTCTTGGTTATTGTGGGCTTTAACCCAATAGGCAAACATTATGCCCGCCCATCCTCGCAACCCGATTTCGGCGCTAAGGCATAAGGCAAGAAACCAGACGGCGGATGACGGCCACTCCAGCCAGATAAGCAGACCGAGGAAAATAGATACTCCGGCACCTACCGATGTCGATACCACATTAGGTAACTGTGTGGCATAGGCCAGAGTCAGTCGAAAAATCCCTTTGATCATTAAAAATGCTGCAATCAAAAGACTCAGTCTGATGGGGTCGTCTCCGATGCTGAATATGATCAAGCCGGAAACCACGACATCCAAAACACCGTTTTGCAGGTTTAGAAAAAAACTTCTCAAATCCTTAGTAATAGCCGCATCGAAACATTCCAGGCAACCGACAATAAAAATAACTACGCCACAAACAGGCAGCCAGGAGAAATCCCGTATCTGCATGATTATTACATCAGGTTTAAATAAGGTGGAGAATACCAAAAGAGTTCCGGCAATTAACATGACAATTCCCCGAAACAGCAGTCTGCGCCAATCGGTTCCGGCATATTCCAAATTGGAAAAGTTCTCACGCAGTTTCATTTTTCCTCCACGTTTGAATTAAACAGAAATTTATTTGATCCTGATCGAATCGGGTTGGGAAAGAAGCAAGCATTTAGCCAGAAAAACAATGTTAATTATCCAATAAGGCCGATCTTAGTGGTGAGAAATGATTTATTAATCGAATAAACTTTACGAATTCGTTGATTTTCTTGTCGCTAACTAGTGAGGGCAAGCTCCGTTCACTGATTAATACTCTAACAGATTCTGATGGTTTCAGTACCACCCGGTTGGAGCATTTTAGCGTCGTTTAGGGGCAAGGCAAGTCTGGCGAGGCACGCCGTGAAACCTTCCATGGGGGACTTGACGATAGCAATCCTGCTATCGACATCCTCGCCAAACTCACCTTACCCAGGGCAAACGCATTAAAACACTATAGAAAATCAGATAGTTAAAATATTCCTTTTTCCGGATTTACTATAAGACTCGGTTGATTTGAAACCTAAAAAAGGCTATGTGTCGCTATCGCGATGTTTATGTGGAATCGGTTCGCGGACCGACAACCGCGATACTACTACGAAACCCATCCTTGGGTTTCGCCCTTCGGGCCAGCTAAAGCTGTTCAAAATCGTTCACGTCGATTTTGTCTTTGCTTGTCCAAAGAAAAGTATCCAAAAGAAAAGACACCCGAAGGCCGCTGCATCCTGCGCGCTGACGATTTTGCCGAGGGTTTTCGGATGGGCTATCCCTAGCCCTCCGAAAACGAGCGGCATCCCTGCCGCTCCCCTAGCGGGCTGTTCTCTGCAAAATAGCCAGTGCTCGGCGCGGCCTAACGGGCCCCAGGGAGAGGCATCACAAGTTAAACCAAATGGACTATTCGTTCTAAGTAACCGGTAACATATTGATATATTAATTATTTTAATGCGTTTACCCTGTCACCTTACCCTTCTTTAGTGTCAAATTGGGAATTGCTGTTACGATTGGAAAAGATGCTTGCTGACTTTCGAGGCCATTAGAAAGGTGACAAGCCGCTCAAGCCTTGAGGGGGGCTTAGCAAGAACGGCTTGTCAAACGCTTGATAATTAAATTTAATCCGTTATTTTCGATATTCGGAAAAGACATAGTCCTTGTCTTTTTCTGAGGTGTGGCAAGCAAAGCATGACGCGCCGCCATCTTTAACGAGACGTTCTGTTTTGCTGTCACCGGAGAAACCTTCAAATCCCCAGCCTCCGGTTGCGGCATATTTTTTGGCACTCTTTTGCATAACGCCGACCAGTTTTCTTTCGCCTTCCTGAATAGACTTGTCTTTTTCCTGATAATTGAGCAGATCGAAGACGAGTATGGCGCCGTCTTCGTACTTGCCTGTTTTTAGTCCGGTTTCAGCTAATGCGTTCGCATAAACGTGGTGGATGCCTTGAAATGGATTTTCCAGAGCATGGCCCGGTTGTATCAGCATGGATTTGGCATGTAGCCAGTTTCTGTAGCCTTCGGGATATGGGACGCTTTGTTCCTGGGCAGATACGGCGGTTGAAAGAGTAAATAAGGTGCATGAGATGAGGGTCAAAATACTGTTTTTCATGATGTTATCTCCCATCAAGTGGATTGACTCAATAGTTTCGCTTCGAAACTATTGAGTGTTTTAACCCCATTCTCTTAATTTGTCAAATTGGTATTGATTCGCTATCTTAATTCAGAACTAAGATCCAGCAATTCCCAGTTTGAACTGATAATGCGGCCTTGAGGGTAGGTGTAAGCCTTGCAAGGAACGTCGTAGACCCCTCCATGGCGCTTGACGGCAGTATCCCTGCTGCCGACATTCCCGCAAAGTTTACGCCTACCCTTTTGTGTCATCAAATTGGGAATTGCTGACTAAGATCCTTTTAGAAAGCGAGCCCGGTTGGGAGAGTGGATAATCAGGTTGGGGATTGCCGATAAAGGCAGTTCGCCATCAGTACCGCCATGTTTGACGGCCTCTTTGGGCATGCCGTATACAACGCAGCTGTTTTCATCCTGCGCTACCGTCAAGGCGCCGGTATCGTGTAGCTCTTTCATGCCGCGTGCGCCGTCATCTCCCATGCCCGTCATAATGATACCAAGCGCGTTTTGACCTGCGGCTTGGGCTGTAGATCGAAAAAGAACGTCCACGGACGGGCGATGACGGCTGACCAAGGGGCCGTCTTTGATTTCTACCCTGTACTGTGCGCCGCTACGTCTTAACAGCATGTGTTTGCCGCCCGGAGCGATTAAAACCAAACCGGGAATGACCCGGTCGTTTTGCTCCGCTTCTTTAACGGTGACTTGGCAAAGACTGTCCAGGCGTTTTGCAAACGCTGCGGTAAAGGCTTCCGGCATATGCTGGACGATAATAATTCCCGGGACTGATCGCGGCAAACGCGTCAGCACATATTCCAGTGCCTGGGTCCCGCCTGTAGAGGTTCCTATAGATACCACTCTATCGGTCGTTTCGTGGATACTGCTTGCATGGGGGGCAATGATGGCATCGGCGTTGAGTTTGGGCTGCGATTCCATGATTGATTTTTTCGGACTGCCCGTACTCATTCGGCCAACTCTGGCGTGGGACGCGCCTTTTATTGCATCCGCCAATAGGGTTTTTGAATCCTGGAGAAAACCTTTTAGATTGACAGTCGGTTTGGTAATGATGTCAACCGCACCAGCACTCATCGCCTGCATGGTGACTTCCGCCCCCTTTGCCGTGAGCGTTGAGCAAATCACCACGGGGGTGGGATGTTCCTGCATCAGTTTTTTTAGAAAGGTGATACCGTCCATGCGCGGCATCTCAATGTCCAGAACAATGACGTCCGGCCAGTCTGTTTCCATCCGTTTCAGAGCAAACAGAGGATCGGGTGCCGAGCCGATAACTGTGATGCCCGCTATGCTGCTCAACAGGGCGGTCAAGACCTGCCTGACTACGGCTGAATCGTCGACGATAAATACTTTGATGTCCGCCATAAAACCTGTTGTGTTGATATGGTTAATAAAGATTTCAGCCGTTTAATTGCCGGGCAACGTTACCAGAAATCGGCTGAACTCTGGGTCTTTTCACGCTCGTCAATACTTTGTTTCCAGTAACGGCGTTCTTCATTTTCCAGTAGCCGTTCTTGTTGATCACCGATTTTTTTTATGAAGACTGAATAATCCGTGCCGACAAAATGGACATTCCGTCCGTGATTACCTCCCAAACAGGAGCCGACTATCGGAATTCGTTCGTTTTTTAGAAACTCCTTAATAAACAAAACGTTAACGTCGCCGACAGTGTTTTTGTTTTCCCTGTCCTCACGCAATTTCAAGACATTGCCGCCGCCGAAACATTTGGCTTTTAAGTGTAGCTTGTTCGCGCCCATTTTCATCATATCGTTGATCAGTAATTCCATCGCATAAATACCATAACGACCTTCTTCAGACTGAATGATAGGCATGTTATGCGCATGAAATCGGTAAGCCAGTAAAAAATGGTTCATACCAAACACCTGATTGACCGGATCGAACAGGCAGGCTGATACGCAGGAGCCTAACAGTGTGGAAATGACTTCTTTACGGCGTGTTACATAATATTCGCCCGGGTCGATAATGATCCGCTGGGTGTTTTTGAAGGGTTGGACTTTCATGGTTTCCGATAAATCGAAGGTTTGATACTTTGTAATTGGTCAGTAATACGATGCAGACTTTCGGAATGGCTGACAAAGAAATAGCCGCCGGGTTTTAGAGTCGTTGCGAGCCGCTCAACAACCTGTTTTTTAGTATCCTGGTCAAAATAAATCAAAACGTTGCGTAAAAAAATAACATCGAATTTACCGATGCCGGTCGGTAACGGTTGCATCAGATTGACTTGTTGAAAGTTCACCCTGTCCCGCAACTTCTGGTCAACTTTAAAAAAACCGGCTTGCGAACGCACGCCTTTCAGACAATATTTTTCCATGAGTGACATGTCCATTTGTTCCAGTCTATCCATCGTATAGACGCCTTGTTTAGCTATATCCAAGACACGAGTACTTAAATCGGAACCTAAAATTTCCCAACGCCGCATCCCCAGATCTTGGGCCATCACCATGGCCAGACTGTAAGCTTCTTCGCCGGATGAACTGGCTGCACTCCACAGCCTGAAATGCTCACCCCGCCAGTTTTTTATAATTTCTTGGCGGAAAAAGTCAAAGTGCTTGGGTTCACGAAAGAAATAGGTTTCGTTAGTGGTAAGAATATTGACCATCATCTGAAATTCCATAGGATGGTCACGTTGGGTGGCTAACTGAAAATATTCTCCATAAGTTGAAACGCCATAGTAATCCAGCCTTTTAGCAAGTCTGCTGGCCACCATAACTTTTTTTTCCGGTATCAGTGCAATACCGGCATGGTCGTAAATCAGGCGCCTGAACCGATCAAATTCTTCAAGTGTAATCGGTGAAATACTCAAACAGTCCTCACAGTGTAAAAAGTAACAGGCAAATTTAAAAAGAGTCGACGGGTTAGCATTTTTCTATTTCCTAGCATGGTAGGAGGTTGTATCGATCGGAAAAGCAACTAATATCAACGCAGTTATTCTGCGAATTCTAGAGGAAATTTCATGTCACGCACAGCTAATTACCCAGCTGCTGAAGCTGGTGTAGGAAAAACCAGTTTTTATCTGCTTCCGGCCGGATTGGGATTAATGTCTGGGTTGCTGTTGTTGTTATCGTCGGGATTTGGTTTGTTGGGTTTTGTCGTGACTCTTGTCTTAATCCTGGCCGGCATTTCGATTGGTCACCTGTTATTCAATAAACAGCAAGCTCTGATACGGCTAAACAATGGGCGCTGGCAACAGGATGAAATGAATAAGCTTGATGATGTCAATGCTTATACTACTGAACTGGAGCGGTTATTTATTCATGTGGCGCCGATTCTGTTACGACAAGTGCAAACCTCCCGTAGCCATACTGAACAGGAAATCACGGTTTTAACCAGGCGTTTTGGAGTTATGGTTGATCATTTGAACAATATTATTAACGGCACAGGTCATGCCGAGGATGGTCGCGGAATTGATGCCTTGTTTTCAGATACTCATAAAGCTTTGAATCAAGTATTAAAAGCGCTTGCCGAGATTCAGAAAGTTGAACATGCCGTTGTCGATGAAGTTCGTAAACTGTCTTTGCATACGCATCAATTGGATTCTATGGCCCAGGAAGTTCGAAAAGTCGCCGAGCAAATCAATTTATTGGCATTAAATGCTGCGATTGAAGCCGCTAGAGCCGGCGAAAATGGCCGTGGTTTTGCCGTGGTGGCAGATGAGGTACGCAAGTTGGCAGGTTTTTCATCCTTGACCGGTAAAAAGATCAGTGCCGCGATAGAAGATATCAATTCTGCAATGACCAACACATTAAAGATGTCCGTTGCTTCTGGAACTAATGATGACCAAACCATCTGTGAGGCTGAAGAGGCAATCCAAAACACACTGACTGATTTACAGGATGCGCTGAATGTTTTTAAAAATGATGCTGAGACGTTAAGAAGCAGTAGTTCTGAAATACGGGACGAAATTTTCACAGTGCTGACAGCGTTCCAATTTCAGGATCGTGTCAGTCAAATGCTTTCGCATGTTGAGCATAACCTTAACAGCCTTCAAGGTACGGTGGAAAGTGCCACCAATGCAGGTGCCCAGAGGCATGCCAACATGATTAATGTCGATAAAACACTTTCAGGAATGGAGCTTAATTACACCATGCCCGAGGAATTGCTTAATCACCAGGCTAATAGCGCTGTTTCTCACCAGAGTGCCGCCCAAGACAACGATTTAACATTTTTCTAAACATCAACCAGGATTAAAACCATGGCAAAAACCATCATGATTATTGATGACTCTGCTTCCATTCGTCAGGTAGTCACTATTGCACTAAAAGGGGCAGGATATGAAGTAATTGAAGCTTGTGACGGCAAGGATGCGCTTAAAAAACTGACGGGGCAAAAAATCAATCTGATCATTACGGATGTCAATATGCCAAATATGGATGGAATTACCTTTGTGCAGGAAGCCAAAAAACTACCGTCCTATAAATTCACACCGATGATGATGCTGACCACAGAATCGGCCGACGATAAAAAACAGGCTGGTAAAGCGGCCGGGGCTAAAGCCTGGCTGACCAAGCCATTTCAGGCGCCGACACTGCTGGATGCGGTATCCAAACTGGTGTTGCCCTAACCTATGCGAAACGCAAATAGGATGTGTTCATGTCCATTGAAGTAAAGCAAGATAAAAAAGGCTCCATTCGCCTGACAATTCAGGATGAAATGACCATCTACACGGCCCTTCAGCAAAAAAAATTACTTTTCAGTCATCTGATTTCCGCAAAGTCATTACAAATCGATTTGGCAGGCGTTAGTGAAATCGACAGCGCAGGCTTACAGTTATTGTTGTTTCTAAAGCGTGAAGCAGTGCTCCACAATATTAAACTGAGTTTGATTCAGCACAGTCAGGCTGTGCTTGATGTGATGGAGTTGCTTAACCTCAGTAAATATTTCGGTGATCCCATTGTTATCTCTGCAGACAGGAAATCCTCATGAGTGAATTTGATGCCGCGTTAACTACCTTTGCCCAGGAATCAGAAGAACTTTTGATCTCTATGGAAGACGCGCTGCTGTCTCTGGAGTCATCACCGGATGACAGTGAGACTATTAACAGCGTATTTAGAGCGATGCATACTATAAAAGGCAGCTCCGGATTGTTTGGTTTTAATGCCATAGTCGCTTTTACTCATGAAGCTGAATCGGTACTGGATAAAGTGCGCAATGGTGAGCGAGCCATTGATGCCGAATTGATTTCTGTACTGCTGGACAGCAAGGATTTAACTGCGCGATTGATCGAACATTGCCTGACACAAAAGGATGCTCCTTTGCCGCCGGAACTGGAAGCGGCCAGCGCCAGATTGATAATGCAGCTTTCTGGCAGGAGGGAAACCGGTATTCAGGCCAATGAGGCAGAAACCTCAAAATTGGAAAGCGAAGGCGGCGGTGATATTTCCGTTGACGGAAGTTGGCTTATTTCTTTGAAATTTCAGGCAGACGCGTTGAGAAACGGCATGGATCCGCTGTCTTTCATCCGTTATCTGCAAACATTGGGCGAAATTAAGGAAATCATTACACTGACGCCCGGCATGCCGGACGGTGATGAGATGGACCCGGAAAGCTGTTACCTGCATTTCAAGATTGCTTTTCAAAGCGAAGCAAGTAAACAAAATATAGAGAGTGTGTTCGAGTTTGCCTCCGATGACTGCGATATTAATATTTTGCCGCCCAATTCTAAGGTTGAAGAATACCTCAACCTGCTGGACGCTCAGGATGAGAGTCATGTCAAGCGCGTTGGCGAAATGCTTGTGCAAGTCGGCGCGCTAACACAAAACGATGTCAATCGCGCTTTGCAAAAACAAAATGAATCACGGGAGAGTAGCGATCAACCGGGCAAGCCGATAGGAAAAATTCTGGTTGAACAGCATGTGGTTCAGGAGCCCGTTGTCGAGCAGGCCCTGAAAAAGCAGGAGCAGACCAAGCAAAAACTGGCTGCCGAAGCCAATTATATCCGTGTTGATGCTACTAAACTGGGACAGTTAATTAATCTGGTAGGCGAGTTGGTCATTTCCAGCGCGGCTATGAATCTGATAGTCGAACGGCATGGGTTAACCGATGCGGGCGATGTTGCCGCCAGCATGAATACTTTGGTTGGCAGTATCCGGGATACCGCGTTGGAATTACGTATGGTTCAGATTGGCGAAACTTTTTCACGTTTTCGCAGGATAGTGCGCGATGTGAGCAATGAGCTGGGTAAAACCATCGAGCTTCAAATAAGCGGAGGCGAGACAGAACTGGATAAAACGGTCGTTGAGAAAATCAACGATCCTCTCATGCACTTGATCCGTAATTCACTCGACCACGGCATCGAAAGTCCCGAACAGCGCCTTGCGGTTGGCAAACCCGCAGAGGGTATCGTGCAGCTCAACGCCTATCATGAATCAGGACATATTGTGATTCAGATTGCCGATGACGGTGCCGGCTTGAACTGCGAAAAAATTGTCGCCAAGGCCATCGCAAATGGGCTTATCAAACCCGATCATGGCTTATCACAGCAGGAAATTTTCGATCTGATCTTTGCTGCCGGGCTCAGCACAAAAGAGGCCGCCACCAATTTATCGGGGCGTGGTGTTGGCATGGATGTCGTCAAGAAAAACATCGAAGCGCTCCGTGGCACGGTAGGAATTGATAGCGAAAAAGGTCAAGGAACGACAATTACCATTAATCTGCCGCTGACACTCGCGATTATTGACGGTTTTATGGTGGGTGCCGAGATGGATCGCTACATCATTCCGTTAAGCATGGTCGACGAATGTATCGAAATGGATCCCAATGAATGTGAGATGGATGAAGTGCAACATTACATAAATCTGCGTGGTCAGGTTTTGCCTTATTTACGCTTGGGTGATTATTTTAAAAGCCGGAAGAGCGACACCGTAAAGCGCCGTGAGAGTGTTGTCGTCGTCAAGTCGGGTCAAAACAAAGCCGGTTTTGTCGTCGATGAATTACACGGCGAGCATCAGACTGTTATCAAGCCTATGGGCAAGGTTTTTGAAAATCTCAAAGGAATCACCGGAGCCACTGTGTTGGGAGACGGTAATGTCGCACTGATCCTTGATGTTCAAGGGCTGATACAGGCGGCGATCAAAAACAGAACCCGATCGGCAAGCTTTTTAAACGCGAAGCACATGCAGTAAAGATCGATGCGATTTCAGACATAACTTCAGTTATACAGGAAAAAACTCAATGAACATTAATGACCTCAAGATAAAAACCAAAATTCTTACTGGGGCAATGTTGTTAGTGGCGATTACTATTGGTTTTGGGCTATTGGCCAAAATTTATATAGGTGATGTCTCTGATGCGTTGTTCGGTATTACAGACAATAATGGTAAATCGGTGGAATACGCCACCGGCGTGGAAAGGATGGCATTTGCTACCATCATGGAAGAGAAAAACTATTTGTTATATGAAAAAGAAGAAACCTACCAACGTGCTGAAGAGAACGTCAAGAAATTGATGGGTTATTTGGATCAAGTCGATCAAGTCGGAAAAAAATATAACAATACTGAATTACTGACTCAGTCAAAAGCTGCCCGTGAAAGTACTTCAAAATATGCCGACAAATACCGTGCGGGTGTTGTCGCATTAAAAGCTAACAAAAAAGCTGTCGAAGAAATGGTCGAACGAGGCACTATTGTTGCCTCTGCCGCCGATGACTTTTTAAACCGTCAAATAAGTCTTTATCAGGAAGCTATGAAAAAAGGAGCAAGTGCACAAGAGCTTGATTCTTATGTGCAGCGCTACATCATAGCAGCCAACATCTATGTTAAAGCCATGGAAATCATGCGGGCTGAAAAAGAGGAAGTTAACTACAAGAATCGGGTTGCCTGGAAGAATATGGAAATCTGGCTGCCTGAATTGATGCAGTTGTATGATAACTTGCAAAAAATCGTTAACTCTGATGAAGCTATACGCTTGATTGATGCTGCGCGAAAAGCGACCCGGGATTATCAGCTTTCGGCGCAAGCCTGGATAAAAAATGATGATGAACTGAAAAATATTCTGAATGATATGGCCGATCTTGGCGACGATGTCATTAATCAGGCGCAAACGGCTGAAGAAGCAGGTTATGCTCAGTTAACTGTTGCACGGAATCAAGCTGAAGAATTAGTCAGCGAAGCCAATAAAATCATAATCGGGACCATTATCGTCGCATTGATTTTGGGTATTATGATTGCGATGTTCCTCGCTAATCTCATTACTGTGCCTATTACTATCGGTGTTAAATTTGCCCAATCCTTATCTAAGGGTGATTTGACCGCAAAACTGGAAGTGAACGGTAAAGACGAAATTGGTCTGTTGGCGCAAGCTTTACGTGATATGCGCGACCAGCTGAGTACTGTCGTTGAGCAGGTCCGTTCCAACTCAGACACCTTATCCAGTGCTTCTCAGCAGGTCAGTTCCACAGCGCAGGGTATGAGTCAGGCGGCTACTGAGCAGGCCTCAAGTGTTGAGGAAACCACTTCGGCCATCGAACAACTCAATGCTTCAGTGCAGCAGAACACCGAAAATGCCCATGTTACGGAACAAATGGCGACTAAGTCAGCCAATGATTCCCGAGAAGGCGGCGAAGCCGTAAATGAGACCGTTAAAGCGATGAAAAACATAGCCAAAAAAATCGGCCTCATCGAGGATATTGCCTACAAAACCAATCTGCTATCACTCAATGCTGCGATTGAAGCTGCGTCTGCCGGTGAGCACGGTAAAGGTTTTGCAGTGGTTGCTGCCGAAGTCCGAAAGTTGGCGGAAAGCAGCCGCGTTACTGCAGAGGAAATCAATGAACTGGCAACCAACAGTGTGGCTATAGCAGAGAAGGCTGGCGCTTTGATTGCAGCAGTAGTTCCCAATATTGTTAAAACGGCCGATCTGGTCCAGGAAATCAACGCCGCGTCAATTGAACAATCCAGTGGTATCAATCAAATCAATGATGCAATGCGGCAACTGGATAAAGCCACCCAGCAAAATGCGGCCAGCTCCGAGGAATTGGCGGCTACTGCCGAAGAATTAAATGGGCAGGCGACACAATTGCAACACGCAGTAGCGTTCTTCAAACTCGATTCAAGCGGCGCCAAATCTCAAGGCGGAGCTCGAAATAATCCTCCTTATCGTCAAAGCCGGTCTCCTGCCAAAGCAAGTTACACCAACAAGCCGGAAGTGAACAATGCAGCTGCTGATACCTCGCTTGATTTTAATGATTCGGATTTTGAGCGCTTCTAGTTCCTGGAGAACAGACCATGAGTAATCTGATCCGAAAAGAAAACGGCAAAAATGCAGTGGCGGTGCAGGAACAAATCGGACAATACCTGACGTTTCTGGTTGACAAGGAAAATTTTGCCATCAATATTCTCGATGTCAAAGAAATCATAGAGATAGCCAACGTTACGCATGTGCCGCTGACGCCTGACTATATTCATGGCGTCATTAACTTGCGTGGTAATGTTGTGCCGGTCATCGATTTATCGGCGCGGCTTAAACATCATAGCGCTGAAGTCAACAAGCGCAGTTGTATTGTTCTGGTCGAAGTGGATGTGCTTGAAGGCGCGCAGATGATAGGCATGCTGGTGGATGAAGTAAGGGAAATTCTGGAAATCCCGCCTGCGAATATTCAGCCCGCTCCCGATTTTGGTACCGACATTCGTACCGACTTTATCCAAGCTATGGCTCGTGTTGGTGATGTGTTCATCATCCTGTTGGCGATAAACCATGTTTTATCGTTGGAAGAGTTGTCACAGTTGAACAATCTCACTCACGAACAACCGGTAGATTGAAGCAGTTCGCCGAGATATCTTTAAGCCACTTACGCTCTGTATCTAGAGGGTAAGTGGCTTAGTTGCTATCTTAAGCACATCACTATTCCGCATTGGGATTGAAGTTCCCTGACATACTGCCATCCATTTGGAAGCGCTAATGTTTTTCCAGATCGTTTCTCGCAAAATCATCGACACTGATGGCTTTGAACCGCGCACTTTCTGCTTGAATGAGTAATTCGGCCTCTTCACTGCTGATGATATGCTTATCCAGTGCTTCAGACATGACATCCTCGATCGCGCCTTTCGATAGGTGGCGGTTTTTTTGTGCCCGGCGAATTTTGACTTCAACAGGAGCCGCGGCAAGCACTGCTTGGAACGCGATTTCGATACGGCCGGTAGGATCGTCATCTTGGGTATTGATGTAAATACCCTGCGTCAGTCGATCTCGGCTTGAAGAATCCGATAATAAAATCGCTGCCGCTTTATGAATGAGTAAATCGTCAGGTGTTTCATTGGGTTTGCCGAATGGAAACATCAAGATTCTGAGTGACCAGGATAAAGGCCGAAAAGGTAATAGTCGCAAAATGGCCAATAAGGATTGTTGGGCACTGTATAACGTGGTCTGGCAGGCCCAATCGACCAAGGGTAAATCTTCAACATGGCTACCCTGATTCTGGTAATGCTTAAGCACAGCCGAACATAAATATAAATTACTTAATGCATCGGCAAATTGCCCGGATAGACGTTCTTTCCGTTTTAAAGCGCCACCTAATGACAGCAGGGCGTAATCGACTAATACGGCAAAACCGGCGCTGAATCTGGCAATCTGGCGATAATAGCGGCGAGTGTTGTTATCACCGGGAACCTCTGAAAAACAGGCATTACTGCAACCGTACCCTATACAGTAAATCAGGTTGCGCAGCGTTAGCTTGATGTGCTGAACCAACAATTGATCAAACTCAAGCAAGCCTTGTTCTTTATTGGCTAGATGCAACGCGGCCATTTCCTGCTGAATCATAGGGTGGCATCTTACCGAGCCTTGGCCGAAAATCATCATCGTTCGGGTTAATATGTTGGCGCCTTCCACTGTGATGCTGACCGGAATCACCTGATACAAACGGCCCATGAAGTTGTGCGGTCCCAAACAGATGCCTGAGCCTCCCTGTATGTCCATCGCATCGTTAATAACGCGGCGCATGCGCTCGGTCAGTTCATATTTGATGATGGCGGAGATAACCGACGGTTTTTCGCCGTGATCAATTGCTGCCGCAGTTACTGAGCGAGCTGCATCCAGAATATACGCCTCACCGGCCATACGCGCCAAAGGCTCCTCTATCCCTTCAAATTCGCCGATGGGGAGGTTGAATTGTTTACGGATACGCGCATAAGCTCCGCTGTTGCGGCAGGCAAATTTTGCGCCTCCGGTACTCAGTGCCGGCAGAGAGATGGCGCGGCCGGTGGACAGGCTTTGCATCAGCATTTTCCAGCCTTTACCCACCTGTTCAACGCCGCCAATAATCCAATCCAATGGAATGAAGACGTCTTTGCCCCAGTTGGGGCCATTTTGAAAAGCCGAGTCTAAGGGGTAATGCCGACGTCCGATGGAAATACCCGGGGTGTGGGTGGGTATCAGAGCTACGGTGATACCGATATTCTCCTTATCGCCTAACAGATGGTCGGGATCATACAATTTAAAAGCAAGGCCTAAAACAGTGGCAATCGGCCCCAGTGTTATGTAGCGTTTTTCCCAATTCAGGCGAATCCCCAGGACCTTATCCTGTCCTTCGAACGCACCATAACAAACGATACCTGTGTCGCGCATCGCTCCGGCATCGCTTCCGGCGTAAGGGCCTGTCAATGCAAAAGCGGGGATTTCCTCACCCGCAGCGAGTTTGTATAAATAATGTTTTTTTTGCGCATCAGTGCCGTAATCAAGCAATAGTTTGGCAGGGCCCAACGAGTTGGGCACCATAACCGTAACTGCGGCACTGATGCTGCGGCTGGCGATTTTCATGACGACTTGCGAATGGGCATAGTCAGAAAATTCCAGGCCACCGTATTTTTTGGGGATAATCATGCCGCAGAATTTGTTGCGCTTGATGAAGTCCCAAACTTCAGGCGGAAGATCCCGCCGATTGTGAGTAATATCCCAGTCATCAAGCATCTGGCATAAGGCTTCCACAGGACCGTCAATAAAAGCCTGTTCTTCAGTGGTCAATTTGGCCGCGGGGAGATTTTGCAAAACTTGCCAGTTGGGCTTGCCGGAAAAAAGTTCTGCATCCCACCAGGTATTACCTGCTTCCAAGGCTTCCTGCTCGGTTTGCGATAGGGATGGCAAGGCCTTTTTCATTGCCTTGTAAATCGGCTCGCTGACCAGCAAGCGACGCAGGTCGGTTATCCAGGTTTTGTGTAAGGTAACTGTGCGTAAAGTTAATAACCCTTTCATTTGAGATCCTTGAGCATGAGATGCCCTGAGACGCTACTGTTTTATAAGCTAATTTCTCAGTGGCTTACCGGTTTGCAGCATATGTTCCAGTCTTGCCAGCGATTCAGGCTTTTGAGTCAGTGCCAGAAATGCATTCAGTTCCAGAGACATCAGGTCTTCTTCAGTTAATGGCTGGGTGATATCGCAGTCGCCGCCGCTCAATACCTGGGCCAGATGGTCTGCGATAACAGTATCGTACGCAGTGATTTTTCCAACGAGATGCATCGCCTGGCTTGCCATATTCAATAAAATGGCCGCGGTTCTGCCCGGCAGATTGTATTGATAGGGCTCTGGGGGCTGATATCCTGCGGACAAGGCTAATGTCTTGGCTTTTGCGTCGGCCAAAAGGCGGCTACGATTCATGGTAATGCCGTCGCGGGATGATAAAAAAAGGAGCGTCTTCGCTTCGAATGCCGATTTGGATACTTTGGCCATGCCTATGGTTTCAAATGCCTGACTGACTGGCGGAATGGGACCTCCGAAACGTTTTTTGTTTTCTAACTGTCTGCGCAAATATTCCTTACAACCACCCCAGCCGGGCAATAAACCGACACCTGCTTCGACGAGACCCATATAGAGTTCCGCATGAGCTTGAATGGCATCGCAATGCAGCAGAATTTCACAGCCACCACCCAATGACAGCCCGGAAGGCGCCCCCACTACAGGGAAAGGGGCATATTTTAAGGCTTGATAGGTTTCTTGTCCGACGCGTATCAGATTGGCAATAGCGGCGGTGTTTTTTTCTTTGATGGCGTTAACCAGTAATGACAGATTCGCACCGGCAGAAAAATGTTCGGCCTCGTTGTAAATCACTAAGCCCGCAAATTCTTTACCGATTTTGTCGATGGTTTTCCGGATCACGGTCATGGTGTCCATGTCGAGCGTATTCATTTTGCTGTGGAACTCCAGGCAAGCGATGCCGTCGCCCAAATCCCAGAGACTGGCTGACCGGTTGTGTAAAACCGGTGAGTTTGTTAATTTGCAGTCGGACAACAGTAAAACTCCGTCCGGTCGTGTCACCGGCTGATACTGTTTCAGTAAATCCTTACAGTAAAGCCTGCCGTTATCAGCGGTATAAAAAGACTTTCTATCGTCAATCAAGGCAGGTATCGTTCTATTTTCCAGATTCAAGCGATCGCAAAACCCGGCGGCTCCGATACGGTCGATCAATTCAAAAGGTCCGTAAGTCCAGTTGAAGCCCAGTTTCATTGCCATATCCACGGCAACGGGATCCTCTGCAACTTCAGGCAGCAGGGAGGCGGCATAGCAAATCGTTTGAGAGATGACGTTCCAGCAGAACGTGGCAATTTTATCGTTGCCGGACAGTATGAACTTAGGATCGGAGGCTAAGTCCATTTGCGGCTTAATGCTGATGCCATAATCGCCGGTTTTAAGATTGATAGATTCCTTGACGCGTTGCCCCTCGATCTGCAGCAAGCGATAAAACCCCCCTTTTCCTTTTCTGCCAGTGTAGCCGGCCGCTATCATGTTATTAATTAAATCGGGCAGAGGAGCGAGCTTTCGGAAATCATCGTCTTCCTGCAACATCTTATTGAAACCTTTGATTATGAGAGGAATAAGATCGATGCCGACCAGATCCAGTAAGCCGAAAATGCCGGTTTTTGGAATACCGAAAGGTTTGGCGATAGCCGCATCGGCTTCTTCTACAGTCAGGCCCAGTTTGAAGGCTTCCTGTACTCCGCATGTTATCCAGAAAGTACCGATACGGTTGGCAATAAAGCCGGGTGTGTCTTTACAAATCACACAGCCTTTGCCCAGGCGCAAATCGGCAAATTCGGCCACCGCCTGCTGGAATTCGGGCAGTGTTTCAGTGCCGGAAACCAGTTCAAGCAAGCGCATATAGCGAGGCGGATTAAAAAAATGGGTGATCATAAAGCGCCGTTTAAGACTTTCCGGCGCATCTGCCATCAGCAATTTGAGCGGCAAAGTGGACGTGTTAGACGAAATTAACGTAGTTGCCGGGCAAATGCCCTCCAATCGCTGGTAGAGCTTTTGTTTGATGGACAGATTTTCTATAACCGCTTCAATGACCCAATCGACCTCAGCCAGTTTTTCAATATCATCATCCAGATTGCCGGGTGTGATCAGCCGGGCATTTTTTGCCAGCATAAAAGCCGCTGGGTCGGTTTTAAGAAGTTTGGCGATGGCTGACTCGGCCAGTTGATTTCGCTGTGAAGCGCCTTCCGGCACAATATCTAACAGCAGGACAGGAACTCCGGCATTACTGAGGTGGGCTGCGATGCTTGCACCCATGACACCGGCACCAATAACAGCGGTTTTTTCGATGTTCATGAGATAGCCTCCAAAATAGTGGCAATGCCTTGGCCGCCACCGATACACTGGGTTGCCAATGCGTAACGGCGGTTTTCTCTTTGCAAGAGACTGGCCGCCTTGCCGGTAATTCGAGCGCCGCTTGCGCCTAGAGGATGACCCAAGGCAATGGCGCCGCCATCAATGTTCAGTTTTTGCAGAGGGATAGGCAATTCTTTGAGCACTGCCAGCACTTGAGCCGAAAAAGCCTCATTCAGTTCGATGATATCGATGTTGTCAAGCGTCAGTCCGGCGCGCTGCAAGGCTTTATGCGTCGCTTTGATCGGGCCTATCCCCATGATTTCGGGCAGGCAGCCGGACACTGCAATGGCTTTGATACGGGCCAATTTGCCGAGCGCATGCCTGTCGGCGTAATCTTCGCTGCAAACCAGGAGGGCGGCCGCGCCATCGGTGACCGGCGATGCAGTACCTGCAGTAATACTGCCACGGTTATCGAATGCCGGTTTTAAACCGGAAAGAGCAGCCAGCGATGTATCGGGACGAATACAGCCATCCTTAACGATCTGTAAACCATTGGGCAGCGTAATGGGTATAATTTCGTCTGCAAAACCGCCGTTTTGTTGAGCGGTAAATGCTTTTTGATGACTGGTTAGTGCAAAGGTTTCCTGGTCTATCCGGTCTATTTGATAGTATTTGGCCAGATTTTCGGCAGTTTCACCCATGCTGATATACGCTTGGGGAAAACGTTGATAAAGATCAGGATTAGGCATCATGTTGAATCCGCCCATCGGAATGCGTGTCATCGATTCCACTCCAGCGCAAATAAACGCTTCACCCGCATTCATTTGAATCGCACCGGCCGCTATATGTATGGCTTGCATTGAAGATCCGCAAAAGCGGTTAAGCGTCATACCTGCTACTGAAACCGGAAGATCAGCCAAATGAACAACCAGCCGGGCCAGATTGAGGCCTTGTTCGCCTTCTGGAAAAGCGCAGCCTAGAATCACATCTTCCAGATCCTCAGCATTAACGCCGGTTTGTTCAACCAGTGCTTTGATTACCTGTGCAATTAAATCATCGGGCCTGATTTGGGAAAGCTGGCCTTTGTGAGCTGGAGTAAAAGGTGAGCGGCAGTAACCTGCAATAACAACCTGTTTCATGATCCGTCTCCTGATTTTTATAATTGAATTCCCGGAAAAACGTTAATTTATGGTACCCGGTCACCCCCTTCCAAATTTATCTTGTGTAGGTGGTTGATTAAAAAGCCTTCTGCAACAGGGGAGAGCTACAGGGACGTATTCACGCGTCCTTTGAAATCAAGTACCTACGCACTCAATTTAAAGCGGGCGAGTAGTTACAATTTATGAAGTGTTGCGAGCAACGTATGGACTGTAACCTCCTGAAATTAATCGACAGATTTATAATTTATTAAGAAAACGGTCTGTTAAAGCCCACGTGCCGGCAGTATTATCCATTAAAATTCCGTGGTGGCGTGCCTTAATCAATTCCATTTCTTTTTCTTTTGACCCAATCAGAGTGAATAGTTCCGTGGCTCCAGAGGCTGCAACAATGGGGTCTTCATCGGCTTGAATGATGAGCGTGGGAGCTGTAACCTTGGAAAGCAGCTCATAGAGGTCGAAAATCAAACGTCTTAATTCGTAGAGACTTTTAATCGGAGTGTTGCGGTAGTTAATATCCGGGTGTTCAGTATCATTCTCGATAAAAGGTTTTACGCCCTCATAGCTTGAAACCCATTCGACCAGTTTATTGGTGCCATGCAAAAAAGGGATGAGCATAAAGGATTTGCGCATGAATTTGATCGGGACAGAGGAGGCGATCACACCGATGATATGCTCCGGATAGTGGGCCGCCAGTTTAAGCGCGAGCGCCCCCCCGGTAGAAAAACCGGCAACAGCAATCCGGTCTGTATAAGCGCTGAGAATATTAAATCCGCGGTCGACGGATGCGAACCAGTCTTCCATCGCTTGAGCTCTAAGTGCATACGGTGAGGTGCCATGACCTTTCAGGCGGACGCCCAGCACGGTGTAGCCCTGTTGAACCAGATGTTCGCCGTAATGACGCAGTTCCGCTGGTCTTGCCAGAAGACCATGGATAAGCAGCACCCCTTTACCGTTTGACTGGGCGGGATGCAGCAAATAGGGAGAAGCATCTGCCGTTGCAGACTCTTTCCGGTTGATGTCGTCGTAACGCGCTTTGCGGTAGGACTTTTGTTCCCACAGCAGCGCCCTTAGTTCATCCTCAAACTGCCAGCTGGCCATTTGCTGTGCGGAAGTATGAGGATATTCAGTCAATGCCTGAATAGCGGTTTTTCTTACATCGGAAATCGGCCAGACTTCGTTGTTATAGACCGCGATGAGGTTTTCCAGGCGTATGGTATCGATATCATACGCCTGACATAATTTGGGCAGGAAGTGATAGTCTGTTTCGTCCTCAGTGATCAGTTTGCTGTCTTTAGCGACACAAATAAACTGTTTAAAACGTTTGCTGAGCCCTTGAGCCAGGTCAATATAGTCATCCGGATTCAGAAGGCTTCTGTGCAGGTTGATACGTGTGTTGTTTTGAAGATGTTTAACCGCAATGTAAAGCGTTTTGTAAAAGCGGTCCTTGCCGATTTTCTGCTGACCGGTTCTGATGCAATGCATAATCAGGCTTGCGGCAATATGACTCAAGTTGATCGTCACATTGGCATAGATGTTAACCATATACCGGTTACGTGTGTTGCCAGCACTTTTTTTAAAGTAAACCCCCAGCAGTTTTTGTTTCCAGTTTTTGGGAGCCGTGTGCAATTTAAAGACATCGTCCAGAGATTTGAATTCGGACTTGACCATTTCCATCAGATAGCGATTCCACCAATGCCAGTCCTCATAAGGATCGACCGGCGTTCCCATGCGAATATCCATGTCAGTATCTTTTAGCAGAATATTCCCTTCGACCAAAAGTTCCTCGGTTTGGCGCATGCTCAGACCGTTGGATATCAACTCCACGCCTTTTTGTAATAAATTTTCCGAAGCACGGATGGGGTAAAAGGTAATGTTGGAAGGAACAATCAATGTGGGCTTGATTGCGGCAATCAAAAGTTGTTCCAGGCTGTCTAGCCTAAGTTCATCTTTCCATCGCAGCAACTGAACGTAGTCCTTGTTTGAATAGGCATTGCGGATGGTGGCTTTAAACGCTTCAATACCTTGGGCCAATACGGCCGCGCCGGTATGATGTTTGCGATGTGCGCCGGTTATCCGGGAAAAAATACGGTAACGGCCTTCCTTGTCCATAACGCGCCGGTCTTTAACCATGCCGCCTTCAGGAAAAATAATGACCTTGCGGCCTCGAAAAATCTGACTTGCCAGCAATGGAAAGAGGCGGGGGTGATCATGGGGGAAAACGCCTGCTGATTTTAAATAGCGGGACAGAATAGTGTCTTCCTTGAAAAATTCGCCTGAAGCTACGGCGCAACTGTATGCGCCGGTTTTTTCATAAATCAGGATTTGCGGAATGAATGTTTCAAAGCGGGAAAAATGGTTGAATAAAAAAATATCCCCTTGCTCGGCTTGATTCTGCGCATGCAGTTTCATCTTTACGCCGAGCATATTTTTGACTGACCCGAATAGTGATGCCGTTCTCTCGTATACCGCCGGGTCTATATCGAACCAGTCAAGGGGGTAGGATAATCGGGACATGGTTTCCCATTATTCTTGCGGAGGACTGCTCAATTCAAGATGATGCGGCGTGCTGTCATCGCCTCCTCCTTCACCGAAGTCGCCATTCAGGTCATCCTCATTCAATAAATCGCCTTCTTCATCGGGTACATTGCCATCATGTATCAGATAGTTGCGGCGTTGCAGATAAGAGGAACGAATAAAATCGTAACGATCGACGGACGCTTCATCCACCATTTTTTCAGTAGAAAGCAGCCCTGCGCGTTGATCAGTGACGTCTAATGCATTGGCGGCTGATGAGGCTGCACTGACTGCCGCACCGGCAAACATGGCATAAGTAAGCGGATCCATCAACGCATCGCCCATAAGACCGGCTACACCACGTGGTGAGCTGGGGCCAAAAAACGGCAGAACCAGATAAGGACCTGATGGAACCCCCCAATAGCCTAAGGTTTGATCAAAGTCCTCATTGTTTTTAGGTAAATCGACCATGCTGGCAACATCGACAAAACCGGCAACGCCCGCAGATGTGTTGATCATGAAGCGGCTGAAATCTTTGCCCGCCTGAAGCATTTTCAGCTGAAAAACATCATTGATGATAACGCCGATATCATCAATGTTGCTAAAAAAGTTGGTTACACCCTGGCTGACAATATCCGGTGTAATCGTTTCATAACCTTTGGCAACCGGTTTCAATACATACCGGTCGACGCCATCGTTAAAATCATGTGTGCCACGGTTCCAGCCTTCCCATGGGTCATCCGGATTAGTTGGATTTGAACTGCAACCGTTAAGTAATGCAGCTAAAAATACGGCACTGATTGACGTTAGGATGGGTTTGTGAATCAAACGACGTGTAGTCATAGCGGTATAAAGTCCTGTTAAAAATAAAACTTGGTAGTCAGTTTAGGCGATATCTCAGAATAAATATACTCAAATGGTGTCGAATCTTTGTTTGGCTACAAGGTGTAAAAGCAGGGGGCGACTTGCGCATACAGATGTTCTCGATAAGAATTATTTTTATTTAAAATCAGTCGTTTAAAGCGGAAATATATTTTTTAAGCTTGAGTTTAAAGCTTAAACAGTGGTGAGTTTCCAATCAACTCCGGAAACTATTTAACGAATTATTAAAACGGTTCAGCTTCATTTAATGCAACTGTTTTTCAGGATAACAGGAAAAACACATTATTCTTGCTGTTATCAATTGATAATACTCACTTTCAATGCTCTCGAAAATCACGAAAAAAAGCGGGTAGTTATTTGGGAGTGGTTTGCCAGAGTGTCACAAAAAGGTATGGTCATGCGGAGGCTGAATGGCGCTTTTCATCTCAGGGGTGTATTTATCAGGGAGTCTATAAAATATTTAAAGAGGATCCGTTTACTCTTTTCATGCTGAAAAATCGTTCGACTTTGTTAATGGTGCAGTATTTGCATGTTAATGACCATCGTGAAGCCGTCCCTGTAGCTCTCTGCTACATCCCTGTTGCAGAAGTTTTTTCAATCAACCAACTACACCCAGTAAAATTGGAAGAAGTGAGCAGGCACCAACGCTTGTTTAAAAGGCATACACCATACGCCAAGAGCCTAACCATTCGGTATTTTTACCGTCAGTTTGGCTAACGCCTATGCCAAATTGCAGGGTCGCATTCTGGTTAAAATCCCAATGTACCTGGGGGGTCAGAAGGTATTTCCAGTGTGAGTGTTCTTCAAACTCGGTGTTTAATTCAATACCCAATGTCAGTTTTTCCGAATAATCATAAAATACGCTCGAGTTAAAGATACCTGCATACTTGCCGTTTTTCTCAAAATCATCACGCCGCAAACCCAGCATATTAAATGTGCTGATGCCTGAGTTCCAGCGGTATCCAGCCAGATAAAGCCAATCAGCGCTATATTTTTGCAAGTGCCTGTCGTGGTAAAAAAGCATTTGCCAGCCATGTATAAAATGGTTATTCAATAGCGTACCTATTGTTCCCTGCAAGCCCAATTTGTATTCGCTCAACGATAAATTATCGAAGGGTAATTCAAATTCAATTGCATAGTCATCCAAAAAACCGAATTCAAATTCAGGGGCCCACTCTGTGGAGCCATTTCTGAGCGAATGGCTGACCAGAACGTTGGCTTCAGCTTCACCTTGCTTGACGCCAAGCGGCCTCACCAGGTCAAACACCATGGGTTCCGGAATATGAGGGGCTCCGCTACTAATGGCTGCATCGCCGGGATCATTAGCCGGTGTAGCTGCTGATGAAAAAGAAATACAGGACAAAATAAGAGCACAGCTTATCTGAAAAAAGTATCCCGCTGCAAAGGCGGGGCGTCTGAAGGGAAATGGCATAAAAGAATAAAATTTTTGAGTGAATTCAGGCAGCAGTCAAATCATGTTTGGCTAAAGTAAAGCAAAGGGTATGCCATAAAAAAATGGGATTTTGTAGCCGGTGTATAAGCAAATAACGAAGCTAACTAATAAATGATTGTTGTATTTTGCAACATACCTGTTTCAAAATACGTCACTTTAATGATTTCCGGCGTTGCGCATGTCTATCGTTCAAAAGCTGACACTTTCCCTGGTCGCAATGAGTTTCTTTGTCTTCGGTATCTACGGTGCAATTCATTTACGTGCTGAGCGCCAGGATTTGCGAGTTACGATGGAACAAGAAACGCAAATTTTAGCGTCCAGTATTCAGGTATCTGTAGAAAATGCTTTGCGCGATCAGCAGTTAGACGATGTGCAGAAATTACTTCAACAATTGGAACGTATTGATCCGGCTATTCATATTCGTGTTTATATCAGTGATAACCAGGTGATTCATTCCGATGCGGAAATCCGAGACTGGCCTGATAGCCTTGAGGATACCCTCTTACAGATTGCCCGTAAGGGTGAAACAAGCCTGTTGTATTTTCCGGAAGATCAACCCAAGCTCTTGTTTTTTTCACAGCCTTTTATCGACCGGAAAAACGTGACTCTCGGAAATCTGACGGTTGTTCGTTCATTGGAGCCCATGAATCGGGACTTACAGGCTACAGAGCGCACTATTTTGATAACGCTGGCAAGTTTTGTTCTGGTGACATCAGGGCTTTGTTTTGTGTTGGTACGTCTGACTGTTGCAAGGCCTCTCAAACGGCTTGGTCAGGGAATGCGTGATTTTAGGGATGGTAATCAACCGCCGTTACCTTTGCCTGTAGCGGGTAATGATGAACTTGCCCGGGTGACCCTCGAGTTTAACCGGATGATAGCTGAGCTCGGAGAAGCTTATCGGCAATTGGAAGTCGAAACGCAACACAAACGTGGGTTGCAGAGAGCGCTGCAGAATGCCGATAAATTGATTACGATCGGACAGCTTTCGGCCGGTTTAGCCCATGAAATCGGCACGCCGCTGCAAATTATCAACGGAAGAGCCAGGGCTCTGATTGAATCCGATACCCCCCCAGACGATATTCGTCGTATTGCTGAAATATTGGTCGCTCAAACAGACCGGATGACGCGTATCGTGAAACGCCTTTTGGATTTTGTGCGCTATCGTCCTCTTGATCCGGCTCTTTGCGATGTGGCCGTTGTTATAACCGAAGTGTTGGACATGTTGACTTATGAGGCGCGTAACAAAGACATCGCGTTGAAATTCAATCAAGCCGATGATTTGCCCCGGGTCAAGATCGATAAAGATGGCATTCAGCAGATTGTGTTGAATCTGGTCAGTAACGCGTTGGCAGCCGGATCCCCCGGCGGAGGCATCGAAGTTGATTTACATCAAGACCTCATGTTAAAAGCCGGATCGAACCTTCCCGCCTTACGTCTCAAGGTAAGCGATACCGGAAAAGGCATAGCGCCCGAACATTTGACTCAGCTTTTTGAGCCCTTTTTTACCACTCGAGCTGATTGTGGAGGAACCGGTTTGGGGTTAGCTGTGGTAAAAACGATTGTGACTGAAATGGGTGGATCTGTGGCTGCTGAGTCAAGGTTAGGTTTAGGAAGTTGCTTTACCGTTGACATTCCATTAAGGGCATAGGCATGAGTGATAAACAAATCCGCTTGTTAGTCATCGATGACGATGCCGCCATGGTTGATTATCTGGTGGACATGTTGCTGTTGGCGAAATATAAAGTAGTAGGCTTTACTGAAGCGGAAGCGGCTCTGGATGCCATAACCGAACAACCATTTGATCTGGTCATTTCCGATGTGGAAATGCCCGGAATGCGAGGGCTGGATTTAATGGCGGCAATTCATCTGCGTCGCCCCGAACAATTGGTTTTATTAATAACAGCCTTTGGCAGCGTCGATTTGGCCATGCAGAGTGTCAGGGCCGGTGCTTGCGAATTTATCGCCAAACCTTTTCGTATAGAGGAATTGTTAACGGCTATTGATCGTAACTTACAGGACAGGCAAATGCGCCGTACCGCTGTGAGGTTAGGATCAATGCATGGCAAAAGTAACGGTTCCGTGTTTATAGCCAGAAGCCCGGGTATGCAGCAAATGTTGAAGTTGGCTGAACGGGCTGCAGCTGTCGATTCAACGGTGTTGTTAACCGGTGAGAGTGGCACTGGAAAGAGTGCGGTAGCGCGTTGGATGCACGATTTGAGCCCTCGCAGGCATGGCCCGTTCATAGCAATCAATTGTGCGGCCCTACCGCATTCGCTGGTTGAAAGCGAATTGTTCGGTGCGAAGAAGGGGGCTTATACCGATGCACGGCAGGACCGGGTCGGATTGTTCGAGCAAGCCGATTCTGGGACATTGTTTCTTGATGAAATTGCAGAATTGTCTTTGGAAGTTCAACCTAAATTGCTGCAAGTGCTCGAAACAGGAAAAGTGCGTGCTTTGGGTGATAACCGTGAGAAAGCTATCAATGTCAGGCTGATTGCTGCGACACACCAACCCCTGGAGCAGAGGATTAACGAGCGCTTATTTCGTGCTGATCTTTATCATCGCCTGAATGTGATCAATCTCACCATTCCGCCCCTGCGAGAACGCAAAGAAGATCTTGATGAGTTAGTCAATTCATTGAACCGGCGCATCAGTTTGCGGATGGGCAAGCCACCGGTTCTTATTTCAACTGAAGTTTTACGTTGGATTCGTGCTTATCATTGGCCGGGCAACGTTCGTGAACTGGCTAATATTCTGGAACGGGCTATCGCACTGACAGAGCACGATACGTTGTTGTTGGAAGATTTGGCACAAGCATCCCAGCTTCCGGAAGCCGAAGGTTTTTTGCAAAATGCATTACAACAAGGGTGGACTTTACAAGATGTTGAGCGGGCATATATCAATTATGTGCTGGAGAAAACTGCCGGTAACAAAATACAGACGGCCAAATTGCTGGGTGTCGATCGCAGTACCTTATACAGAAGGCTGGGCTAGCGGATAGCACATCGTCGGCAATAAATCTGATTCGGAGATTACTTTAATTTTTTCCGAATTGTGCCAGAAACTTATCCAGTTGGTTGGCAAACGCCTGTATATCTCGGGAATTTAATGCAGACGGTCCGCCGGTATCGATTCCGCTACCGCGCAGCGTATCCATGAAGTCGCGCATGTTCAACCGCTCTTTGATGTTGTCCAGGGTATAGCGTTCGCCGCGAGGATTGATTGCGTGACCGCCCTTGCCAATCACATCGTGCGCTAACGGAATGTCGCCGGTAATGACCAGGTCGCCTTCGCTCAAACTTTTGACAATTTCGTTATCGGCTTCATCGTAGCCTGATCTGACCTGCATGAATTTAATATAGCGCGAGGGCGGCGTTTGAATAAACTGATTTGCGACCAGGGTCGTGATGATCGTAGTGCGTTCCGCCGCTCTGAACAAAATGTCTTTGACCGCTTTAGGACAGGCGTCCGCATCAACCCATATCTGCATAAATAAACCTTAATCAGAAAAAATGTAGTCATTATTCAACGTTGGGTTGCTTGCTTTTCGCAACCTAACCATTAACCCAACCCAATGGCCTTGAAATGTTGGGTTGGCTATCGCCAACCGCAACCTACGCGGCGCATCACCTTGGTTTTGTTGCTCCGCTGAATAGTTAAAAATGTAAATCTCCCCGTGCATGATAACGGTAAAAGCAGTATCGGCTGAACGGATCAACCGAAATTTTCTTCTAGCAGCTCGCCGATATCGCCTTTAAAGTAATATTGGACAATTCGTTTAAGTTCGCTTCTCGCTTCCGCTTCATGATTACTGTAGGTGTCATAAAGCGAGGGTGCGATTGCGCCGAACAGTTCCAGCAATTTTGGGTCGAACTGGCTTCCTTTCCCGTTCTGCAGTATTTCAAAAGATTTATCCAAGCTGAATGCGGATTTGTAGGGGCGTTCCGAAGTGAGTGCATCAAACACATCAACGATGGAAAAAATACGTGCCGAAAGAGGTATTTCCTCTCCTTTCAGTCCTTTTAGATAACCTGTGCCATCAAATTTTTCATGGTGATTACCGACTACTTCACCGGCATCCTTAAGCCATTGGCAGTTGTTTACAATGTCCAGGCCGTGCTGAACATGGGTTTTCATTATCTCGAATTCATCCGTATCAAGTCGGCCTTCCTTGAGCAGAACGTTATCGCGGATGCCGATCTTACCGACATCATGTAGAAAAGCGCCTTTGATCAGTGTGCGGATAGCCGAAGGCTCAAGCCCAGCCGACTCGGCAAGTCGGACCGCATAGATGGTCACTCTGAAATTATGCGCATCGGTATCGCTGTCGCGCTTGGCGATAGCGCTGCCCAGTCCTTGAGCGGTTTCCAGGTTGGCATCGAGCAAGTTAATCGATAAACGGCTGAGTCCGTCCAGCAATCGCCTGATAACCGGGTAATGCAAAGCCGAGACCAGGATGATAATCAAAATAGAAACACCGACCGATCGGGCAATATTGCCCCAGAACCTGGACATGACTTCGGGCTTGATGGCATAGACGCCCCGAATCATGCCCAATAAATGACCGCTGTCATCCTCGATCAGCATGAGGGTTGCGAAGCTGGGCTGAGGATAAATGCGGCTCAGGGGTTTGATGCTGAGTTTCTCATTGCCTTTTGGGGCTATCTGACGATTTGCGGCATCAATCAGCAATTCCCTATCGGGATAATCAGGGTCGGTTAATCGAGCTAATTCGCGGTCTTCCGGATCCCGGACCGATACCCAGACAAAGCGGCCCAAACTACTTTGCGGAGCGATATTTTTCAAATCGTCCAGCGCAGTCTGGACAACGGTTTGCCAAGGCGCTTTGCTCATTTGAGCAATGTCCTGAACTCGCATCTTCAATAACTCGCTACCCAAGCGGCTTCGTTCAGCTATGGCGTCATTGAGGTTATTTAATTCTCGAATAAAAACGAAACTACCCACCACTATGGAAATGAGTATTGCCAGCATCAGCAAGCGCTTGACCAGCTTGGTATGAAGAGAATTTGCTCTGGTATGCATAACGGGTTCTTTAACCTTTTCTTCTCTGCGAACTGTATACGCCTACCAGACTGGCGACCATGACGGCCAGATAAAATTGGCCAAGGACCGCTTCCAGATAAGCCAGTGTTCTAACCAGACCGCCCGTTGGCGTGATATCGCCATAGCCAAGGCTGGCCAGCGTCACAAAACTGAAATAGAGCAGATCAGGAAATTGTTCCTTTTCTTGTGCTGTGATATTGCCTGTAAATGTAGCCAAATCAAACAAGAGCAAAAGTTTATACAACAGAGCCCAGATCAAGCCTATCAAAAGATAAACGCAAAAAGCACCCGCCAGTGAATTGGGGTCGGCTTTATGTAAAAGGAAGACATTACGCGCAGCAATCCAGCAGCTCAAGACACAGAAAGTCAACATCAGTACTATCCCCAGCACCTCTTGAAAGAAGTGGGTTCCATTAAAAGCGCTGATGCCGACGATGGCGGTGATGCCGATAACCAGGAGTACTCCAATCTGGAACACACGGCGTGATGCCGCTAAACTCCAGATCGAAACAAGCATGAACACACTGAATAGCAAGGTCATGGAATAACGTTCCATGCCTGAAAATTGATGAGTGACCGGAACGGCCAATAGCGTAAAGAGCAATCCTGCCAATAAAAACCAGAAATTACCGCCAGAGCTTGGTTTCTCAGGACTGATTTCCTTTCTAACCGTTTCAGTGTTCACGTGTTCAGCCTCTTTATGCGTTCCGGTTAAAACGTTACGTAATGATAATCAGGATTTGGCGAAGCATAATGTCCGCACTTATCTGTAATGGGGCCCGATTTATTTAGCCCCAGCAAGAAAATTCAATAGTACTTTAGTTTTGGTGGGGTATTCCCGGTTGCCGAGTTTACTCCATAGGCTCTAAAAACTCGATAAAGCATGACTCGACTGCTTGATTACGCTGAAAATAGTAATGGATCATTACAGGGGAAATGGTTAACAATATCAACACAGATTCCGCAGCTTTATAATGGCATGAATTGTCTTCGTTGATACACTCCCGGTTTTATAAAGTGACGTTATGTTTCCAGCACCATTTGTAACAAAACAAACTAGTCTTTAGCCAAATCATCCGTTATTCAATCGTTCATTTTCGACAAGGGCACGTCGCATGAAAGTAATACTAACCCGTTTGACAGACCGGCAATCCGATCATCAGCCGAAGAGGTCTATCTGTTCGCTGGCACTGATGTTGGTCTTTATGACTACCGCTTGTGAAAAGGAAAAACAGATACAGGCTCCGCCACCGCCAGTCGTCCAAGTCACGGAAGTGCAGCAAAGGAATGTGCCTGTTTATCAGGAATGGGTGGGCTCTCTTGACGGTATGGTGAATGCGCAAATTCTGGCCCAAATATCCGGCTACCTGATCAAACAGCATTATCAGGAAGGGCAGCGAGTCAAAAAAGGTCAGTTGCTCTATGAAATAGATCCCAGAGTTTTTCAGGCTGCACTGGATGGCGCCCGCAGCAATTTAGCCCGGCAGGAAGCCCTGTTGAAAACGGCACGGCTGGATATGGACCGGGTACAGAGACTGTTGCCGGAAAAAGCCGTGAGTGTGCGTGATCGTGACAATGCCGTAGGCCGAGAGGCTTCCGTTCTGGCTGAAGTGATGGCTGCCAGATCCGCGGTTGACAGTGCGCAGCTTCAGCTCGGTTTTACAAAAATAACTTCGCCTATCGACGGCATTGCCGGTTTGTCAAAAACGCAACTCGGCAATCTGGTGGGCCCCGGCAGTTCCAATGCGGTACTCACCACGGTTTCGCAGGTCGACCCTATTAAAGCCTTTATTCCGCTTAGCGAGCAGCAGTATCTTGAGTTTGTCCGGGAGCGTCAGAACGGCGGGGAATCGAAGCAGGACCGGCCCTT